>JAPUEK010000022.1 GCA_027492585.1 Paracoccaceae bacterium
GCGCTGCGCGACTGGGTGACCAATGTGCGCGACACCTTCTACTGCATCGGCACGGTCGCCGGGCCGCATCCCTATCCGGCGATGGTCCGCGACTTCCAGTCGATCATCGGCAAGGAGGTGCGCTGGCAGCTGGCCGAGCAGGAGGGCGAGGGCCGTCTGCCCGATACGGTGGTCGCGGCCATCGGTGGCGGCTCCAACGCCATGGGGCTGTTCTTCCCCTTCCTCGACGATCCTTCGGTGAGGATCATCGGGGTGGAGGCCGGGGGCAAGGGCGTCGATGACCGGATGCAGCATTGCGCCAGCCTGACCGGCGGGCGGCCCGGCGTGCTGCACGGCAACCGCACCTATCTCCTGCAGGACCCCGACGGGCAGATCCTCGAAGGCTTCTCGATCTCGGCGGGGCTCGACTATCCCGGCATCGGGCCGGAACATGCCTGGCTGCACGATACCGGCCGGGCGCAATATGTCTCCATCACCGATGCCGAGGCGCTGGAGGCGTTCCAGCTTTCCTGCAAGCTCGAAGGGATCATCCCGGCGCTGGAGCCTTCCCATGCGCTGGCCCATGTGATGAAGATCGCACCCACCCTGCCGGCCGACCATATCATCGTGATGAACATGTGCGGGCGGGGCGACAAGGACATCTTCACCGTGGCCAAGCATCTCGGCTTTGACATGAAGGTCTGACAGGCGCGGCCCACGGTCGGGAAAGGGCGTGTAAACGGAAGTTTACGCGCCTTTTTCTTTTGTTCCCCCTCTCTTTCAAACCTTTGGCAGATGGCCAGACCGGGCGGATTTCCCGGACAGTTCCAGTTCCGGCGCACCGAGAATCGGCTGCCGGATCGGGGCATCCGCCTTGAGAGGCAATCGAGCAAAGAGAGTTCTGAAATGTTGAAGATGAGTGTGTCGGCGCTCGCGCTGATGATGATGGCGGGGGTTTCCTTTGCCGGTGGCATCGGTGAGCCGGATGCCGAACCCGGTGATGTGACCGTGACGATGACCACCGCCGATGACGGCGGCGACGCTTCGGTCATTGATGGCGGCTCCGATGTCGACCCGGTGCAGGGCGAAGAGGTTCGGCAGGATGAGACCGCAGTCCTGCCCGATGACGGCACTGATATCACGATCATGACCATGACGGGCGCCGGTTCGCCCCTTGTCCAGCGGGATGTGACGAAGCCGCAGATGGGTGGCGGCGGGACGGAAGCGCCTGCTGCTGCGGTCAAACTGATGAATTCCTGTGAGGCTGCCATCGGGGAACCACTGTCCCCGCTGTGCGGATCGCACAAACGGAAGTGACTTTACGAGTGTGTGGGGTGTAACAAGTACGGCGCAGGGTCCGGCGGACGGATCCTGCGTGTTTACATTGCGGGGCAGGGACCTGCGATGCCCAGCCTGTCGAAACCTGCCTGTCGAAACCTGCCGGACGGAGAGGATGGCCGATGCGGAAGCTGATCATTTCTGCTCTTCTTCTTGTGGCCCTTGCGGGGGTTGCCATGGCCGATGCGATCACGGACCGGATTGTCGCCAGTCTGAAGGCGCAGGGCTACACCATCATCCAGATGCAGGAGACATGGCTCGGGAGGATCTGGATTCTCGCCCGCAATGACCAGGTGCAGCGGGAACTGGTTTTCAATCCCGGCACCGGCGAGATTCTGCGTGACTATGCGGTAAGCCTTGCGAGCCTCGATGCCGGCTCCGAGATTGCGCGCTCCGGCAATGACAACGATGTACCCGCGCAGGCCGTCGGTGGCGGTCTGGGGTCGGCCCCGCCCGGCGGCGGCGTGACCTCCCCTCCTCCGGTGCTTTCCACGGACCCCGGTTCACCCGCCGGCGGTGACCAATCCGCGCCGGAAGCCATCCTGAACGCGCCTGTCGCCCCTGTTGAGTGATCCTTTCATGTTCCCTGACGCAAGCGACGCCGCATGAGCCGCTTCCGCCTGAGAGATATCCGCCTCACCCGTCTGCGGGCCTTCTTCCTGCTGTTGCTCGTGCAGGCGGTCTGCGCCGGGTTTTTCCTTGGCGATATCGTCATTTCGGTTTTCGGCCTGCGGGCAAGGCCGCTGGCCTGGAACACGCGCGAACTCATGGAGATCGGGGCGGGACTTGGCCTCATGCTCGGCATGGTGTTCGGCGGCCTTGTCGTGCTGCGGGCCTTCCGCGATCTGAGCCGCGCGCAGGAGCGGCTGGACCGCGCCTCGGGGGCTTTCGCGGCGCTGCTGGAGACACGGTTTTCCGAATGGGGCCTGACGCTGGCAGAGCGGGATGTGGCGATGTTTGCCATCAAGGGGCTGACGGTGGCGGAAATCGCCCGGCTGCGCGAGACGAGCGAAGGCACGGTCAAGGCCCAGACCGCCGCCATCTATCGCAAGGCGGGGGTCAGCGGGCGGCCGCAGCTTCTGAGCCTCTTCATCGAGGATCTGATGGGAGAGGATGGCGCGGCCCGCCTGCGTGCTGCCGCATCCCCGAAGTCCGGCGATCAGTCGGCGGCGTAAAGTTGCAGAATCTCCAGCGGCACCACGGTCAGGGTGCGGGCATGGGTGGCGCTCAGCCGGAGCTGCGGGGCGGCGCCTTCGTCATGGGCCTGCAGGAAGCGGCTGGCGCAGAGGCACCACTGATCTCCGGGCTTCAGCCCGGCAAAGCCGTATTCGGGGCGCGGGGTGGACAGGTCATTGCCGAGGTATTTGGAAAAGGCCAGGAATTCCGCCGTCATCAGGGCGCAGACCGTATGCAGCCCCTGATCCATCGGCCCGGTATCGCAGCAGCCGTTGCGGAAGAACCCGGTGAGAGGGCGCTGCGAGCAGAGGGCAAGAGGCCCGCCCAGCACGTTGACCGATGGTTCCTGCATGACGCCCTCCCTGCCGCCGATCCCGCGGCTCGGGCCAGCCTACATCCGCGGCGGTCGGGTCTCAACCCGGCCAGCGGGTCGAAGCGAGCGGCGGGATCAGGTTCCCCGTCACCAGCCGCGTCAGGCCCTGCCGCACCCCCGGCCAATGCGACACGGGCGCAAGAAGATGATCGCGCAGCAGGGGCAGCAGGCGGCTGTCGGACTGATACATCGGCGTGAAGGCAGCGCTGATCGCCTGATAGGCGCGCATGTGCCAACGGCGCATTCCCGCATAGCGGGGCAGGGCCTCGTCCAGCGGCAGGGCGCCGAGGGCCAGCGACAGCGCCATGGCATCGAGAAGCGCCATGTTCGCCCCCTGGCCGAGCTGCGGGCTGGCCCGGTGGGCGGCATCGCCGATCTGGGCGAGGGCCGGGCCGAAGGGGCGGCGCAGGCTGCCGTGGGTGTAGCGGGCCGGGGTCATGGCGCTGCGGTCCGGCAGGGCGGCAAGGAAGGGCGCCATCTGCGGCCAGAAGCGGGAGACCTCGGTCCGCCAGCCCTCGAAATCCGTCCCTGACCAGAGATCGAGCGCCGCGCGCGGCATCGACCAGAAGATCGCCGCCCGCCGGGCCGTCTCCCCCGGAAGGGTGCCGATGGGCAGGATGCCGGCCATCCGATGCGCGCCCTCATAGCGCTGCGTCAACTGGTCGGGCGGCAGCTCCGTCGTCTCCGGCCATGGCACATGCCCCCAGACCGCGCCGAAGGGCAAGGCCCGCGCCCTGAGGCCCGACAGCGGCGATCCCGCCCCCGAAGCGTCGATCACGAGGTCGAAGGGGCCGAGCCGCTCCGCCCCTTGCCGCATAAGCCAGCGGCGCGCGCCTTCCTGCGGGAAATCCGTGACCGCCGCTCCGGTCCGCAGCGTGACCCCTGCGGCGGTCATCGCCTCCCACAGCACCGAGAAAAGCGTGGCACGGTGGGTCGCCAGCCCCGGCGCATGGGTGGGGTAGCTCACGTCCAGCACCACCCGGCGCCCGGCATGGCCGAGCATCCGCCCGACCGGCGCGGCAAGGGCGCGCAAGGTCTCTCCCGCGCCGAGCGCATCCAGAACCGCCAGCCCCACCGGCTGCACCACCAGACCGGAGCCGAGCGGGCGCGGCTCTGCGAAGCGTTCGGCCAGCGTGACCCGGTGGCCGGCCTGCGCCAGCAGTGCCGCCGCTGCCAGCCCGCCGATCCCGGCCCCCACGATGCCCACATCCAGATGTCTCATACCGCCATCTGGCACGGCCTCCCGGCAGGTCGCAATGGGACATGCTGCCCCGAAGCTCCGGAATTCCCCACTGGTTGCAGGGGGATTGTGACGCTAGGCTTGCCCGGACTTTGTGCGGGAGTATCCGATGGACGGCTTGCTTGTGGTGTTGTTCCTTGTCGTTCTGGCGATCCCGGTGTCGATCATCGCGCTTTTCGTCAGCCAGTCGCGCCTGCGGCGCCGGGTGGAGGAGTTGGAGGCAGCCCTGCGCCGCGCCCCGGTCCTGCCGGTGACGGATGCCGCGGCCCCTGCCGCCCCGCTTCCCCCGCTGAGGGAGAGCCCGCTTCCTGAAGCCGAGGCGGAGCCTCTCGCCGCCCGCGAGAGCGCGGAGGCGGCGGCGCCCGGCGAGAAGGTCATCCGGGACCCGTGGTCGGGCAACAAGCGCGGCGCAGCCCCCGCAGCCCCCCTTCCCGTTCCTCCGGCGGAAAAGGGGCAGGATCAGCCCCTCGTCCTGCGCCCGGATCGGTTCAGGGATCTCGCCAACTGGCTCGGCAAGAACTGGGTCTATGCGGTTTCCGCCCTGTCGCTGGCGCTGGCCGGGGTGTTCTTCGTGCAATACGGGATGGAAAACGGCCTTCTGCCGCCCGCGGCACGGGTGCTGGCGGCGATGGCCTTCGGCGTCGCGCTGATCCTTGGTGGCGAATGGCTGCGGCGGCGGCATGGCGACGGAGAAGGTGTCAGCACCGCCTATCTGCCTTCGGTCTTTTCCGGGGCCGGGCTGGTGTCCATCTTCGCGGCGATCCTCGCGGCACGCCAGCTTTACGGCCTGATCGGGCCGGGGACGGCCTTCGGCGGGCTCCTTATCACGGCGCTGGCGGCGGTGGTTCTGGGCTGGTTCCACGGGCCGCTGCTGGTCGCGGTCGGGCTGCTGGGGGCTGCGGCGGCGCCTTTCCTCGTCTCAGGCGGCGGAGAGGCGGCGCCCTGGCTCTACGGCTATTTCGCGCTCATCGCCGCAACCGGACTTGCGGTCGATGCGGTGCGGCGCTGGGCCTGGGTTTCGGCGCTGGCGCTGGGGCTTGGCTATGCCGGCGGCTGGCTGGTGCTGATGGGCGGGGCCGGGGCGCAGGGGGCCGTCGCGCTCGCCCTCGGGCTGGCACTTCTGGCGATCATCCTGCCGGAGCGCAGCCTGATCCCGCGCCATCCCCGGCCGACGGTGATCGAGGCGCTGCGCGCCCGCGGTGCCTCCGGTTGGCCGGCCTTCCCGGTGCGGGTGGCGGCGGGGGCGGTGCTCGCCTCCACCCTCGCGCTGACCCTGGTGGAAGGGACCGCGACGGAGGCGATGCTGGCCTTTGCCGGTCTGACGCTGCTGGCGCTGGCGCTGCTCCTTTGGGCAGAGAAAGCCGAGGGTTTGGCCGATCTGGCGCTTGTGCCGGCGGCGGGGTTCCTCTTCCGCCTGGTCGCGGAGGCGGTGGTCAATGCGCCGCTCGCCTCCGGCTTCTTCGCACGGGGGATCGAGTTCCGCCCGCCGGAAAGCGCCCCCTCCTGGGTGGCGAGCTGGCTTCTCCTGATGGCGGGGGCGATCAGCCTCGCCTCTCTCTGGCGCGCCCTGCGGCCGGGGGCTTTCGCGCTGCCTTTCGGGCTTGGGGCGGTGCTGGTGGCGCCGCTGGCCGCGGCGGGGCTGGAGCTTTTCTGGTCGCCGGGGCTGGTGCTCGGCGCCTACACCTGGGCGCTGCATCTGTTGGCTTTGGCCGGGCTGATGACCGTCTTTGCCCTGCGCTTCGCCGCCCTTGACGGCGAGGACCGCCGGAGGGTCGCTCATGCCACGCTGTCGGCCCTGTCGCTGATCGCGCTGGCGCTGTTCCTCGTCACGACCAAGACCGCGCTGACGCTGGCGCTTGCGGTTCTGGTCGTCGTGGCGGCGGCGCTCGACCGGCGCTTCCGCCTGCCGGAGATGAGCCTTTTCGTGCAGGTCGGCGTGGCGGTTCTGGGCTATCGGCTGCTCGCCGATCCCGGTCTCGGCTTTGCGCTGGAGGCGCCGCTGGCGCAGGTGCTGCTGGCCTTCGCCGGGGTGATCGGGGCGGCGCTGGCGGCGCTCTGGCTTTTGCAGGGGCTGGAGCGGCCGATGGCGAAAGGCGTGCTCGAATCGGCTGCGGCGGGTTTCGGCGCGATCCTTCTCAACGTGCTGATCACCCGCTGGCTGATGCCGGAGATCGGCTCCGGCGGCGGCGGTCCGGATCGCAGCGAGACCCATTGGGGGATCACGCTCAACGCGCTGCCCTGGCTGGTGCTGATGCTGATGCAGGTCTATCGCGCACGGCTCGGCGGGCCGATGAAACGATTGCGGCAGGTGATCGCCACGCTCGCGGGTCTGGGTGCCGCGGGCGGGCTGGCGCTGGCGGCGGGGCCGATGAACCCGCTCTTCTCCTGGGGGCCGGAGAATGAGGGCGGGCTCGTCAAGGGGCCGCCGGTGCTGGACACGCTGGCGCTTGCCTATCTGGTGCCGGGGGCGATCCTGCTGGCAGCCTTCCTGCGCCTGCCGGGGGTGCCGCGGCGGCTCGGGCTTGGCTTTGCCGGGGTGGGGGTGGCTTTGGCCGCCCTTTATGCGGGGCTGGAGATCCGGCGCTTCTGGCAGGGCGACTGGCTCGGCGCGCCGGGGGTGATGCAGGGCGAGCTTTACACCTACACTCTGGCGCTGATGCTGCTCGGGGCGGGGCTTCTGTATCAGGCCATTGCGCGGCGTTCGGGCGTGCTGCGGCGGGTGGCGATGGGGGTGATCGCGCTGACGGTGGCCAAGGTCTTCCTGATCGACGCGGCGGGGCTGACGGGTCTGACGCGGGTGCTGTCCTTCGCCGGGCTCGGGCTGTCTCTGGCCGGGCTTGCCTGGCTGAACCGCTGGGCGGGGCAGGCGGGCCGGGAGGAGGGCTGAGGTCTTCCGCTCCTCGGGCGGATCAGAAAACGCATCGCGTTTTCCCGCCCGTGTGGGAACGTCGCCCCCGGACCTCCTGTCTCAACCGACCGGAAAGGCCGGCGCCCGCCCCGGTGGGGGCGAAGCCCCCGCCCTCCGGGGGGGCTGGGGCTGGGGCTGGCCGGAGGCTTTGCGCCTCCGGTTGGAAGGAGGAACTGGCGCCGCGTGGCAGAGGCGATGGCCTCTGCCAGAGGGACCGTTACAGCGGCACCGCTGGCGGTCCGGGCCAGGTGGCAATCTAGCGCAACACCGGCGGCCCCGCCTCCGTCTCCACCCCCATCCGCAGGCCGCGGCCGATGCGGTGGGCGAGCTCCGACCAGGCCGCCGCCAGATCCTCCGGCAGCTCCTGTGCCAGAACCGAATCGAAGAGGCCAAGCCAGACCGCGAACATCGGCCCTTTCACATTGCCTGCCGCCCGATGCGCCAGCATCGGATTGCCGTCATAGCTCCGTTCCATCAGGATCGCATTGCGCCAGAACCGGGCGATCTTCGCCTCATGCTCGGGCCAGTCCTCCACATGCATCGCAAAGACCGGGCCAAGGCCGGGATGGGCGCGGACCGCGGCATAGAAGCGGGCCACCACCCGGTCGATCTGGGCGGCACTCACGGGAAAGCGGGCAGGAAGGGCGTTCGACATGCCCCACCCTCGCGCCTCCTGCGCCAAGGCTCAATCCGTCATCCTGCCGCACCCCTTTACCGCCACCGGCTCCTTTCCTATAAGGCGCGGATGAGCCATCCAGCGATGCCCCTCCATCGAATTACCGGCCCGGCGTCCTGAAGCGGCGCCGGGATACCGGCGCCTGTGCGCCCGAAACCAGAAGTTCCCGAACCTGATCCGAGGACCGCATCCGATGTGCGCCGATACGCCCGACCAGACTGCCGACTACCGCAACAGCGTCTTCCTGCCCGAAACCGAATTCCCGATGCGCGCGGGCCTTCCGCAGCGCGAGCCGGACTGGCTGGCCCGCTGGGCAAGGATCGGCGTCTATGACCGCCTGCGCGAGAAGAAGGCCCCGGATGGCTCGGCCCGCGCGCCCTTCACGCTCCACGATGGCCCGCCCTATGCGAACGGTCATCTCCACATCGGCCATGCGCTCAACAAGATCCTGAAGGATATGGTCGTCCGCTCCCAGCAGATGATGGGCAAGGACGCCCGCTATGTGCCGGGCTGGGATTGCCATGGCCTGCCGATCGAATGGAAGATCGAGGAACAGTACCGCGCCAAGGGCCTGAACAAGGACGACGTGGATGTGGTCGATTTCCGTCAGGAATGTCGCCGCTTCGCCGAAGGCTGGATCGACGTGCAGCGCGAGGAGTTCAAGCGGCTCGGCGTGACCGGCAACTGGGCGGACCCCTATCTGACCATGAACTACCATGCCGAGGCGGTCATCGCCGAGGAATTCATGAAGTTCCTGATGAACGGCTCGCTCTATCAGGGCTCGAAGCCGGTCATGTGGTCGCCGGTCGAGAAGACCGCACTTGCCGAGGCGGAGGTCGAATATCACGACCATACCAGCCACACGATCTGGGTGCGCTTCCCGCTGGTGAAACTGCACCCCGAGGCCGGGGACATGATGCGCGAGAATGCCGATCAGTCGCTGGCGTTCGAAAGCTTCAGCGAGGCCTACAGCGGCCTCAGCGTCGTGATCTGGACGACGACGCCCTGGACCATCCCGCAGAACCGCGCCGTCTGCTACAATCCGGCCATCGACTACGCGATCTACGAGGTCACGGAGGCGGCGGAGGATTCGCGCGCGAAGATCGGCGAAAAGATCCTCGTGGCCGACGATCTGGCCGAGCAGGTCTTCAAGGCGGCCCGCGTTTCCAAGGTGATGCGGCTGCGCCGGGTGCCGCCGCATCTGCTGGCGACGATGGAACTGGCCCATCCCTTCCGTGGCCTTGCCGAAAACGGCGAATGGGATTTCGTCGTGCCGATGCTGCCGGGGGAGCATGTGACGGCCGATGCCGGGACGGGCTTTGTCCATACCGCGCCGAGCCATGGCGACGACGACTATCAGGTCGGGCTGAAGCACGGCCTGCCGATGACCTACAACGTCGAGCCGGACGGTTCCTACCGCAAGGATCTGCCGCTCTTCGGTGGGCTGCTGATCATCCAGCCCGACGGCAAGGAAGGCCCCGCCAATGTCGAGGTGATCAAGACATTGGCCCATGCCGACCGGCTGCTGGCCAAGGGCAAGCTGAAGCATTCCTATCCGCACAGCTGGCGGTCCAAGGCGCCGCTGATCTACCGCAACACGCCGCAATGGTTCGTGGCCATCGACAAGCCGCTTGAGGATGGCATGTCCACCTATGGCGATACGATCCGCAAACGGGCGCTGAATTCGATCAACCAGCTTGTGACCTGGACGCCGGTGACCGGGCGCAACCGGCTTCATGCGATGATCGAGGCGCGGCCGGACTGGGTGCTGTCGCGCCAGCGGGCCTGGGGCGTGCCGCTGACGTGCTTCACGAAGAAGGGCGCGCGGCCGACCGATGACGACTTCCTGCTGCGCGATCCCCGCGTCAATGCCCGCATCGCGGCCGCTTTCGAGGCGGAGGGCGCGGATGTCTGGTATGTGCAAGGATTCAAGGAAAAGGTGCTGGAGGGCATCGTCAATCCGTCGGATTATGAACAGGTCTTCGATGTGCTCGACGTGTGGTTCGATTCTGGATCGACCCATGCCTTCGTGCTGCGGGACCGGGCGGACGGGACGGAGGACGGGCTGGCCGACCTGTATCTCGAAGGCACCGACCAGCATCGCGGCTGGTTCCATTCCTCCATGCTGCAATCCTGCGGCACCAAGGGCCGCGCGCCCTATCGCGGGGTGCTGACCCACGGCTTCACGCTGGATGAGAAGGGCATGAAGATGTCCAAATCCATCGGCAACACCGTGGCGCCGCAGCAGGTGATCGACGAGTACGGCGCCGATATCCTGCGGCTCTGGGTGGCGCAGTCGGATTACACGATCGACCTTCGGATCGGCAAAGAGATCCTGAAGGGCGTCGCCGACAGCTATCGCCGCCTGCGGAACACCCTGCGCTTCATGCTCGGCAACCTTGCCGGCTTCACCGAGGCGGAGCGGGTCGCGCCGGAGGAGATGCCGGAGCTGGAACGCTGGGTGTTGCACCGGCTGGCGGAACTCGATGCCGAGGTGAAGGCGGGCTATGCGCGCTATGACTTCCAGGGCGTGTTCCAGAAGCTTTTCACCTTTGCGACCACGGATCTGTCGGCGCTTTATTTCGACATCCGCAAGGACAGCCTTTACTGCGACGCGCCCACGAGCCTGCGCCGCCGCTCGGCGCGGACGGTGCTGGACCTGCTCTTCCACCGGCTGACCACCTGGCTTGCGCCGGTGCTGGTCTTCACCATGGAAGAGGTCTGGCTCTGCCGCTATCCGGGCGAGGAATCCTCGGTTCACCTCGCCGACATGCCGGAGACCCCGGCAGACTGGCTGAACCCCGCGCTTGCCGCCAAGTGGGAGGGCATCCGTACGGCCCGCCGGGTGGTGACGGGCGCGCTTGAGGTGCAGCGGACGGCCAAGGTGATCGGGGCGAGCCTTGAGGCATCTCCGGTGGTTCATGTCGCCGATACGGCCATTCTTGCCGCGCTGAAATCGGTGAATTTCGCCGATCTCTGCATCACTTCGGGCATCTCGCTCAGCGGCGATCCGGAGCCGGCGGAGGCCTTCCGCCTGCCGGATGTGCCGGGGATCGGCGTGGTCTTCGAGAGGGCCGAGGGGGAGAAATGCCAGAGGTGCTGGCAGATCCTGCCGGATGTCGGCAGCCACAGGCATCCGCAGACCTGCGCGCGCTGTGATGCGGCGCTCGGGTGACGGGCGGGGCAAGGGGGGCTGTCTGCCCCCCGCCTTCCGGCTTGCGCCGGCAGACTCCCCCCGAGGATATTTGAGCACAGGGGGTGGGCAGAGGGCATGATACTCGCTGCCAGTCTGGAGACGCCGCTCGGTCCGGTGACGCTGGAGGCGCGGGAGGGGGTGCTGACCGCGCTGCACTGGCGGGGCGGCGGCGAGGGGCGCTCCGATCTTTTGGACGAGGCGCGGGCGCAGCTTCGGGCCTATTTCGAAGGGCGGCTCACGCAGTTCGATCTGCCCTTCGACTGGGGGCAGGGGTTTCAGGCCGATGTCCGCCGGGCGATGGCGGCGATCCCTTTCGGCGAGACGCGGACTTATGGCGATCTGGCGTGGGCGCTTGACGCCCCGGCGCAGGCCATCGGCCAGGCCTGCGGGGCCAATCCGCTGCCGATCCTGATCCCCTGCCACCGGGTGCTCGGGGCAAACGGGCTTGGCGGCTTTTCGGCCAAGGGCGGAGTGGAGACCAAGGTTTTCCTGCTGCGGCTGGAAGGGGCGGCCTCGCTGCTGATCTGAGCTTGCTTCGCCGCTTGCGGCTCTGTAACGGTTTCATGACAGCAGGAAAGGCCTTTTCCCTTGAGTATCGGTGTCATGCTTGCCGTGCTTGGCTCGGCCTTTCTCCATGCCCTGTGGAATGCGCTCATCAAGGTCGGGACCTCCCGGCTTGGCGCCATGGTGATCCTGTCCATCGGCGAGGTGCCGATCGGGCTGGCGGTCGCCTCCTTCAGCCCCTTTCCGAAGCCGGAGGTCTGGCCCTGGGTGCTGGCGGCGGGCTGCACCCATTTCTTCTACAAGTTCTTCCTGACCTATGCCTATGAGCGCGGCGACCTGAGCCGGGTCTATCCGATTGCGCGCGGCTCGGCGCCGCTGATTGTCGGGCTCGTCTCCGGGCTGGCGCTGGCCGATGTGATCACGCCGATGGAATATGCCGGGATCGCCATTCTCGGCACCGGCATCCTGATGATGGCGCGGGGGATTTTCGCCAAGGGCGAGAACCGCAAGATGCTGCCCTTCGCGCTCGGCTCGGCCTGTGCGACGGCGACCTATACGATGATCGACGGCATGGGCGCGCGGGTGTCTGGCGATGCGATCGGCTATGTCGCCTGGGTCTTCGTCGCCGACGGGCTGATCTTCAGCACGCTGATCCTGCTGATCCGCGGTACGTCCTTTCTGCCGCGGGATGGCAAATCCTGGGGGATGGGGATGCTGGCGGCGGCGGCGTCTTACGGGGCTTACGGCGTTTCGGTCTGGGCGATGACGATCGCGCCGATTGCCGTGGTGGCGGCGCTGCGCGAGACCTCGATCCTGTTTGCGGTGCTGATCGGCTGGCTGGCCTTCGGCGAGAAGATGACGCGGGAAAAGGGGCTTGCGGCCGTGGTCATCGTCGCGGGCGTGATGCTCACGCGGCTCTAACTGATCCGGGCGGGTCGTTCGGGCAGGATCTGCTGGGCGATACCGGCGAGGATCAGGTAGAGCGAAGTCAGCATCAGCCCCCAATGGGCGAGCGATCCTTCGGCGAAATTGGCCCAGGCCGCCCAGGCCGCGAAGCACACCCAGGCGAGCGACACCGGCAGCGAGACATTGCGCCAGCGTTTGGTGCGGGTCGGGTGGATGAACTTCAGGTTCAGGAACATGGCGATGCTGAGCGCGATCACCACCAGAAGCGCCACCCAGGGCGGCGGGGCAAGGGCGAAGAGCACCAGAACCACCATGTTCCAGCAGGCCGGGAAGCCGGAAAAGCTCTTGTCCTTGGTCTTCATCCGCGTATCGGCGAAATAGACCACCGAGCCGTAGAGGATGACGATCATCGCCAGCCAGCCCGTCCAGCCGTCGAGCTGGCCGGATTTGAACAGGGCATAGGCGGGGATGAACACATAGGTCAGGTAGTCGACGATGAGATCCATGAGGACCCCGTCATAGGTCGGCCAGTTCTTCGGCGTGTCGTAGCGCCGGGCGAGCGGGCCGTCGATGCCATCGACGATCAGCGCCACGACGAGCCAGAGGAACATCAGGCTCCACTGCTCTTCCACCGCCGCCAGCATGGCGAACATCGACAGGACCGCGCCGGTGGCGGTCAGCAGGTGGACGGAGAGGGCTTTGATCCGGATATGCATGATGGATAATTCGCTCAGAATCCCGGTCATGGCAATCACCCGCCGCGCTTTCACGCGCGCGGATGGGCTTTTTCGTAGACTTCCATCAGCCGCGCGGCATCCACGGCGGTATAGGTCTGGGTGGTGGAGAGCGAGGCATGACCGAGAAGTTCCTGGATGGCGCGCAGATCGCCCCCGGCGGACAGGAGATGGGTGGCGAAGCTGTGGCGCAGGGCATGGGGCGTGGCGGTGGCCGGCAGGCCCATCCGGGCGCGGATCTGTTCCATGGCGCGCTGCACGAGGCGCGGGTTGAGCGCCCCGCCCTGTGCGCCCCGGAAGAGCGGCTCGCTGCGGGTCAGCGGATGGGGGCAGAGCGCGGCATAGCGCGCCACCGCCTCCCGCGTGACGGGCAGGGTGGGGACGATGCGCTGCTTGCCGCCCTTGCCGGTGATCCGCAGCACCTCGGGCAGCGGCAGATCGGCGCCGGTGAGCGAGAGCGCCTCCGAGATCCGCAGGCCGCAGCCGTAAAGCAGCGTCACCACCGCGCTGTCGCGCGCGCCGATCCAGTCCTCGGCGGCGTGGTCGCCGATTTCGGTGATCACGGCGCGGGCGGCGTCTTCGGTCAGCGGGCGGGGCAGCTTGCGGCGGAACTTCGGGCCGCGGGCGGAAAGGGTGGCGGTGGCCTCCGCCCCTTCCCGGTCGGCCAGCCAGCCGATGAAGCTTTTGACCGCGGACAGGGCGCGGGCGAGCGAGCGGGCCGACTGGCCGCGGTTGCGCTCCGCCGCCATCCAGGCGCGCAGATCGGTCTGGGGCAGGGAGGTGAGCATCGCCACCCCCTCCGTCCCGCCGCGATGCTCGGCCAGAAAAGCCAGGAACCCGGTCACATCGCGGCCATAGGCGGCGAGCGTATGGGCCGCCTTGCCGTCGAGCGCGCGCAGATGGTCGAGCCAGCGGGCCAGAGCCTCGCGCTGCTCGGGAGAGATGGCGAGGGTCACGACAGCCAGCGGCGCATGGTCCGCTCGAAGATCCCGGCGAAGAAGGCCAGAAGATCGGTGCCATGGGTGGGCTTGAACTGATGCGGGTCCTCGGCGCCGAGAACCAGCATCCCCGGCAGCCGCCCGCGCCCGAAGTCGAGCTTCATCAGCGCCTCCGAACGCACCCAGTCCGCCCGCTCGCCGTAAATGGCACCGGAGGCCGGCAGCACCTGCCGCAGCACGACGGGCCGCAGCGGCACGTTGCGCCCGCCGGAGATATACTCCGCGACAAAGCCCGGCTCGGCCACATAAAGCACGTCGCCGAGCTTGCGGAGCGAAGGGTCCTCGGCTTCCTGCACCGTTTCCAGCACCAGCCGCACGCAATCGACCCGCAGGGTCTGGGCGACATCGGCGGCGAGGGTCTTGAGGAAATCCTCGAAGCTCAAGGGATCAAGGAGTTGCAGGATCGCCCGATGCACCTGATTGGTGCCGGCGAGGTTTTCATAAGCCGCGGCGATGACGGTGCGGTGGGTGTCCTCAAGTCGGTCGAGCCGGCCTTCGAGCCGCTCCATGGCGATGCCGCGCAGATCGACGATGTTCGACCCCATCAGCCGCTCATTGGCGCCGATCAGCGCGTTCATCACGTCGCGGTCCTCGAGGATCACCTCCGGCTCCGCCAGAATCCGGTCGCGCAAATCCTGATCAATCATCCGTTCTGCCCCGTTCTGCTCTATCGCATTTTGCACGATTATAGATTTTCCAACATTCTACCACGGTTTTGCGCCGCCGCTCCAGCCTCATCGCAGCTTTTCCAACCCGGTGCGGTTTGCATCTGCCGGGGAACGCTCCGCGGGGGATATTTGGGAAGAGAAGAAAGCCCTTTCATCTTGCCTCAAATATCCCCGCCGGAGGCTTCCGAAGCCGGGGCAGGGCGCGGCGCGTCAGATCGAATCCGGTTGTGCGGCTGCGGGCCGGGGGATACCCAATCGGGGCAGCGAAGGAGAGCGATTTGGTCGAACGGGTCTATGAGGCGGGAGAACTGGTGGGCGTGCTCACCACCGAGCCTTTGGGCAGGGTGCTCGACTACAAGGCGCCGGAGGGCGGCTGCGGCGACGGGGATTTCGTCGAGGTGCCGCTCGGGCCGCGGCGGGTCTTGGGCGTGGTCTGGGGCAAGGGCGAGGGGCGCTTCGATCCGGCGCGCATCCGGCCGGTGGGGCGGGTGCTCGATGCCGCGCCGATGCGGGCGGAGCTTCGGTCCTTCCTTGCGCGGGCCGCAGATTACACGCTGACGCCGCTGCCGGCCATGCTGCGCCTTGCCACCCGCGCGCCGGGGCTGGCCGATCCGCCCTCGATGCGCCGCATCTACCGGCTGGGCGGCACGGTGCCGAACCAGTTGACCGAGGCGCGCTTCCGGGTGGTGGAGGCGCTGCGGCGGTTCGGCGGGGCGCCCGTCACGCTCGGCGAACTGGCGGAGGAGGCGGGCTGCGGCCCTGCCGTCGTCAAGGGGCTGGTCAAGCTCGGCGTCGTCGAGGAGGCGGAGGCGCCGCGCGATCTGCCCTATCCGATGCTCGATGCCGCTCGCCCGGCGCGGCTCGTGGGCGATCAGGTGGCGGCGGGGGCGAGCCTTGTCGCCACGGTTGCGGAGGGGGCCTATTCGGCGACGCTGCTGAAAGGCGTCACCGGATCGGGCAAGACCGAGGTGTATCTGGAGGCGGTGGCCGAATGTCTGCGGCAGGGGCGGCAGGCGCTCGTCCTTCTGCCGGAGATCGCCCTGACCGCCGATTTCCTCGCGCG
Source organism: Paracoccaceae bacterium (assembly GCA_027492585.1). Taxonomy (GTDB): domain Bacteria; phylum Pseudomonadota; class Alphaproteobacteria; order Rhodobacterales; family Rhodobacteraceae; genus JAPUEK01. Next base: position 15,760 of record JAPUEK010000022.1, read on the forward strand.
GGTCGAGGCGCGTTTCGGGGCGCGGCCGGCGGAATGGCATTCCGGCGTCACCATGACCGAGCGTCGGCGGCTCTGGCGGATGGTGGGGCAGGGGGGCGCCTCCTTCGTCGTGGGCGCGCGCTCGGCGCTGTTCCTGCCCTTCCGCGATCTGGGTCTCATCGTCGTGGATGAGGAGCATGACACCTCCTACAAGCAGGAGGAGGGCGTGCTTTACAATGCCCGCGACATGGCGGTGCTGCGGGCGGCGATTGCCGGCTGTCCGGTGGTGCTGGCCTCGGCCACGCCTTGTCTGGAGACCTGGGCGAATGTGGAGGCGGGGAAGTATCGCCGCCTCGATCTCGGCGCGCGTTTCGGGGTGGCGGAACTGCCGCAGATGAAGCCCATCGACATGCGCGCCGAGACCTTGCCGTCGGACCGCTGGATTTCCGCCCGTCTTGCCGCGGAGGTGCAGGCGCGGATCGGCAAGGGGGAGCAGTCGCTCCTCTTCCTCAACCGCCGCGGTTATGCGCCGATCACGCTTTGCCGGGCCTGCGGGCAGCAGGTGGGCTGCGATCATTGCGATGCGCGCATGGTGGAGCACCGTTTCCTCAAGCGTCTCGTCTGCCATCAATGCGGCGCGACGAAGCCGGTGCCGGTGGCCTGCCCGGCCTGCGGGGTGGAGGGCAGGATGGCGGCCGTCGGTCCCGGCGTGGAGCGACTGGCCGAGGAGGTGACGGCGCGCTTTCCGGAGGCGCGGCTGGCGGTGCTGTCCTCGGACCTTTTCGGGTCGGCCCGCGCGCTGAAGGAGGCGATCACGGGCATTGCCGAGGGTGGGGCGGATATCATCATCGGCACGCAGATCGTCGCCAAGGGTCACAACTTCCCGCTGCTGACGCTGGTGGGGGTGATCGACGCCGATCTCGGGTTGCAGGGCAGCGATCTGCGCGCGGCGGAGCGGACCTTCCAGCTCATGCGGCAGGTGGCGGGGCGGGCAGGGCGGGCGGAACGGCCGGGGGAGGCGCTTTTGCAGACCCACCAGCCCGAACATCCGGTGATCCGCGCGATTCTGGGCGGCGATGAGGAAGGATTCTGGCGCGCCGAGGCGGCGGAGCGGCGGGCGGCGGGCGTGCCGCCCTACGGGCGGATGGCGGGGATCATCCTGTCCTCGCCGGATGTCGGTCAGGTCTTCGACTTCGGGGCGGAGCTGGCGCGGCACGACGGGCCGCTCCGCGCCATCGGCGCACAGCTTTTCGGCCCCGCCCCGGCCCCCGTCGCGCGGGTGCGCGGGCGGCACCGGGTGCGGCTGCTGGTCAAGGCTGACAAGGCGGCCCCCTTGCAGGCAGCCCTTGCCGAATGGCTCGCGCAGGTCAAGCCGCCGTCCAACCTGCGCCTTGCCGTCGATATCGACCCGCAAAGCTTCTATTGACCGCCGATGCCCCGCCGGATCGCTTTCGCCGGGCGGGCGGCTCTGCTAGGATCACGCGGTTCCCGCCTTGGGCAAAGGAGTGTTTCGGGGCAGATGAGACGGCTGGAGGATTTCCTGTCCAGACTGATGACGCTCGGCGGCCTCTGGCTGACGGCGCTTTTGCTCATGGGCTTCCTTCAGGCACCTGCGCTGCCGCTGACCTCCGGCGGTGGAGAGTATCTTGCCGTTCATGCGCCGGGCATTTCCGCGGCGCCGGTGTTGAAGCCCTTCGTCGGCAAAGCCGCCAAGCCCGATCCGCGTGCGCGTCTTCTGGATGCGGCCGATCTGCGCGGCGGCGAAGGCCCCAGGCATCAGCCGGCGGCCAGCCCGCTCCGGGCCGCGTCCTTTGCGCTTGGCCAGTCGCAGCCCGCTCCCCAAGGCTGGCAGGCCCGCGCGCCCCCCTATCCTCGCAGCCATTCCTGAACCGCCGCGCCGCTGGGGGCGAGGCTAGGACCAATTCTGCAAGGAAAACATGATGACTGACCAGAACTCCAATCCGGGGGCGGAGGAGAATACCGCCGCCGAGCATCCGCAAAACTAAAGCGGGATGCGGATTCTCATGAACTGGGTGATCCTCGGGCTCGGCACCGTCGCCGTGGGCGGGGGCGGCGCTCTGCTCGCCGATCTGATGGGAGCGGCGCCATGAGAAGCGGAAAGCTGAAACTCATCGTTGCGGCGCTGATCGTCTTTGCCGTTGTCGGGGGCGATCTGATCGCCAGCATGTCGCCCTGAGGGGGCGGCCGATGCCTTGAGTGAAAGACGGCGAGTGAAAGGCTGTCTTGAGTGAAAGACTGTCTTGAGTGGAAGACGGGCGCGGGATTTCAGCCGCGCCCGTCCTGAACCCGATGGAGCCGCACCGGCGACCCTTTGGCGCGGGCGATCACGCGCTTTGCCTCCTGATCGAGTTGCACGGCCTTCACCCACCACCCCGCGGTTTCGCCGCCCGGAAAGAGATCCTCCGGCAGATGCGGTTTCACCGCCGCGATGAGATCGGCCACGGTCATGCCGGGGGCCTCCGTCGGCAGAACCTTCAGCACCACGGTCTTCATGGCGAGGAATTTCGCGGCATCGACGCGGTAGCTTTTGCCCGGCTGCCCGACGTTTTCGATGGTGAGCTTGTCTTCGCCCATGCCGTCCCCCCGTGTTTCAGCCGTTCAAAAAACGGTGCCGCTGCCTTTGCCGGCTGGCAGCGGGGCCGTCGCCCCCCTATATTCCGGCAAACCGCCGAAGGAGGCCAGAATGTTCTTCATCGACCGCCGCAAGATGGAAATGGTTGCGCCCGAAAACGCTCTTCCGGGCCGGGCGGAGCCTCTGCCGACCGCCGAGACCCATTTCCTCTCGGGCCTGCCGCTCAAGTCGCCGGTGCCGGAGGGCATGGCGGAGGCGATGTTCGGCATGGGCTGCTTCTGGGGCGTGGAGCGCAAGTTCTGGCAGGTGCCGGGGGTCTGGCTGACGATCGTCGGCTATGCCGGCGGCTATACGCCGAACCCGACCTACAAGGAGACCTGCACGCAGTTGACCGGCCATAACGAGGTCGTTCGGGTGATCTATGATCCGGCGGTGGTCAGCTATGACGCGCTGCTGAAGCTCTTCTGGGAAAACCATGATCCGACGCAGGGGATGCGGCAGGGCAATGACATCGGCTCCACCTACCGCTCCGGCATCTACACCTATACGCCGGAACAGGCCGGGGCGGCCGAGGCCTCCCGCCGGACCTATGGCGAGCGGCTGGCGGCGGCGGGTTTCGGCGCCGTGACGACCGAGATCCTGCCCGCCCCGGTCTTCTATTTCGCCGAGGACTATCACCAGCAATATCTGGCGAAGAACCCCGAGGGCTATTGCGGGATCGGCGGAACCGGCGTGAGCTGCCCGATCGGCCTGAAACTCTCCGGCTGAAGCCGCTTGCCTGCGCGGCGGGCATCCCTTAGGGCATCGCAAACCCTTCGCCCTGCGACCGGAACCGGAGCCTTTCCATGCCGACCTTCACCGCCCTGACCACCATCGAGGGCGAGGACGAAGCCCTCGCCCTCGCCGATGCCATCGAAAAGATGGAGCCGGAGCCGACCGGGGTGGGGGTCTTCGAGATCGAGGACGATTCCGGGCTCTGGGAAATCGGCGCCTATTTCCTTGAGCCGCCGAACGAGGCGGTGCTGGAACTTCTGGCCATGGCCTTCGGGGCCAAGCCCTTCGTGCTGTCCGAACTGCCGGAGATCGACTGGGTGGCCAAGGTCCGCCGGGAACTGGCCCCGGTGGAGGCCGGACGCTTCTTCGTCTTCGGCAGCCATGACGCCGACAAGGTGCCGGAGGGGCGGATCGCGCTCCAGATCGAGGCGACGGTGGCCTTCGGCACCGGCCATCACGGCACGACGCTCGGCTGCCTCAAGGCGTTCGACCGGCTGAACCTTTCGGGTTTCACCCCGGCCAAAGTGGCCGATATCGGCTGCGGCACGGCGGTTCTGGCGATGGCGGCGGCGGCGGTTCTGCCGCAGGCTCTGGTGCTGGCCAGCGACATCGACGAGGTGGCGGTGGACGTGGCCCGCGCCAATGTGACGATCAACGGTCTCGAAGGGCGGATCGAGTGCATGGAGGCGGCGGGCTTCGCCCATCCGCGTCTGGCCGAGGCCGCGCCCTTCGATCTGATCTTTGCCAACATCCTCAAGGGGCCGCTGATCGAGCTTGCGCCCGCCATGGCCGCCCATTCCGCACCGGGCGGGCTGATCATCCTCTCCGGCCTTCTTGTCGTGCAGGCAGAGGCGGTGACCGCGGCCTATGTTGCGGCTGGATTCACCCCCGAAAGCCGCGACGACATCGGTGAATGGTCCACATTGGTTCTGCGTCGGAACCAGAGCGTTTCCATCTGAACCGGGCGAAAGAGAGGCAAACCTTAGACATTTGCCCAAGTCTTGCCACAATCCCACCGCATAAAAGCTTTGCGGTGGGGGCCGGATGAGTGGATGTTTGCGATGTCTGATCCCAACCTTGTCGATTTTTACGGACGCGTTGCGCGGATCGAAAAAGCCCGCAAGCACGGCTATGGCCATGAGGCCGCCGGAACGCTCGGCCGCTCCTCCTATTCCCAGGCTCCCCGGCGCCGTCGGTCGCTTGTGGGTCCGGTGCTTTTCCTGATGATCTGCGTCTTCGGCCTGAAGGGCGCGATCTACGAATCCATCGGGGCGGAGTCCTACAATGACCGCGTCTCGCGTCTCATGACGGGTGAGGGCTTTGACCGCGTGGGCGGCTGGCTGATGCAGGCCGATCCGGTGACGCAGATGGTCGCCAAACAGATCCTCGCCGCCAAACAACATTTCAAGTAATGCAAAAGGCCGCCATCCTGCGGGATGACGGCCTTCACATCGGGTCGTTGGTATCGGCGCTCAGCGACCGATCATCTCGATTTCGCCACGGCACAGGCCGATATCGTCAAGTTCACGATCGGAGAGCTTGCCAAGCGCATTGCGGGTCATGCGGGCGTCGTTCCAGGCCGAAAAGGCCGAACCGACATTGCTCAGGGACTGAACGAAGCGGAAAATCGAGATGGCGCCAAACGGCGCCGCGCGGGACGTCTCATAGGCAGCCATAGCGGTAATCCTTTCTAAACTGCTCACACAAGAGGCATTGTTGCCTTCTATGCGGGCTAAATAAAGGCGCTGCATGTGCGAAGCAAGAGACGGGCGGGCATGACCGCTTTGCGCGCCACGCATGACTATCCGTCACAATTCTGCCTTGTTTTTCTGCATGTCGCGCGCGGCCGTCGCTTCCGGCAGGGCGAATGTCGTTTTCGCTGCACCTGCATAACGCGGCTGTGACCCCCTGCCAAGAAAAGATTTCGGCTTGGCGGATGTTCTCTTTTCGTGCTAATCCGGAAAAAACGAAGAATGAGGGCAGGATGCGTGTTCTGGGGATCGACCCCGGCCTTCGGAATCTCGGCTGGGGGGTGATTGATGTCTCCGGCGCGCGGCTGAGCCATGTTGCCAACGGCATCTGCCATTCCGAACCGGGGGAGGGGGCGGGCGATCTGGCGCTGCGGCTCGTGTCGCTCTTCACCCAGTTGACCGAGGTGATCCGCACCCATGCGCCCGATGCGGCGGCGGTGGAGCATACTTTCGTCAACAAGGATGCGGTGGCGACGCTGAAGCTCGGTCAGGCGCGGGGGATCGCTTTGCTCGTTCCGGCGCAATTCGGGCTGACGGTCGGGGAATACGCCCCCAATGCGGTGAAGAAGACGGTGGTCGGCGTCGGCCATGCCGACAAGGCGCAGGTCGATCACATGGTGCGGGTGCAATTGCCCGGTGTGAAGATCGCCGGGCCGGATGCGGCCGATGCGCTTGCCATCGCCATCTGCCATGCCCATCACCTGCAATCCTCCAACCGCTTGCAGGACGCTTTGAGGAGGGCGGCAGGATGATCGGCAAGATTTCCGGGCGGCTCGACTGGCGCGGCAGCGATCAGGTGCTGATCGACGTGCGCGGTGTCGGTTACATCGTCCATGTCTCCGACCGCACGCTTGCCGGCCTTCCGGCCGTGGGCGAGGCGGTGAGCCTTTATACCGACCTTCTGGTGCGCGAGGATCTGCTGCAACTTTTCGGCTTTCCTTCCATGCTGGAAAAGGAATGGCACAAGCTTCTGATGACGGTGCAGGGGGTGGGGGCAAAGGCCGCCATGGCGATTCTCGGCTCCCTCGGGGCGGAGGGGGTGGCGCGGGCCATTACCCTTGCCGATCAGCGCGCCATTCAGGCGGCCCCCGGCGTCGGACCGAAGTTGGCGCAGCGGGTGATCCTTGAGCTGAAATCCAAGGCCCCGGCGGTTATGGCGGCAGGGGTGCGCCTTTCCGCCGTCGCCGATGCCGAAGATGTGGTGATCGAAAGCGAGACGCCCGCGCCCCGTCGCCCCGCCGCCAAACCCGCCACCTCCGAGAGCCGCGCCGCGCAGGCCCGCGCCGCCTCCACCGCCGATGCGCTGTCCGCCCTTCTCAACCTCGGCTATTCGCAGGGCGATGCCGCGCAGGCGGTGGCCACCATCGCCGCCGAGCAGCCCGAGGCGGAAACCGCCACCCTGATCCGGGCCGCCCTGCGGCTGCTGGCGCCGAAGGGCTAAGCGATGAGCTCCGATCCCACCCTCCGCCCCGAGGCCCTGCCGGGCGATGCCGACCGCGCGCTGCGCCCGCAGGCACTGGAAGATTTCGTCGGCCAGCAGGAGGCCCGCGCCAATCTCCGCATCTTCATCGAAAGCGCCCGCAAGCGGGGTGAGGCGATGGACCACACGCTGTTCCACGGCCCGCCCGGCCTCGGCAAGACCACGCTGGCGCAGATCATGGCGCGCGAGCTTGGGGTCGGCTTCCGCATGACCTCCGGGCCGGTGCTGGCAAAACCCGGCGATCTGGCGGCGATCCTGACCAATCTGGAACCGCGCGACGTGCTTTTCATCGACGAGATCCACCGCCTGTCGCCGGTGGTCGAGGAGGTTCTTTACCCGGCGATGGAAGATTTCGCGCTCGACCTCGTGATCGGCGAAGGCCCGGCGGCGCGGACGGTGCGGATCGACCTGCAACCTTTCACCCTTGTCGGCGCCACGACCCGGCTCGGCCTGCTGACGACGCCGCTGCGCGACCGCTTCGGCATCCCGACCCGGCTGCAATTCTATACCGATCAGGAACTCGACCTGATCGTCAGCCGTGGCGCGCGGCTTCTCGGCATCCCCGCCGATCCCGACGGCACTTTCGAGATCGCGCGACGCGCCCGCGGCACCCCCCGCATCGCCGGCCGGCTCCTGCGCCGGGTGGTCGATTTCGTCACGGTCGAAGGGGACGGCCGCCTCACCCGCGCCATCGCCGACCGGGCGCTGACGCGGCTCGGCGTCGATCACCTCGGTCTCGACGGCGGCGACCGGCGCTACATGCTGCTGCTGGCCGAAAACTACGGCGGCGGTCCGGTCGGGGTGGAAACCATCTCCGCTGCCCTGTCGGAAGCGCGCGACGCCATCGAGGAGGTGATCGAGCCCTATCTCCTCCAGCAGGGCCTGATCCAGCGGACCCCGCGCGGCAGGATGCTCGCGGCCAGGGCCTGGCGCCATCTCGGCCTTGACGCCCCGAAACCGCCCGGCCAGAGCGACCTCTTCCAGCCCTGACCGCACCAGCCTTTTCATCTTGCCGCAAATATCCCCGCCGGAGGCCCTCCCCGCCGGTTGGCCGCAGGCCAGAGGCGGGAAACCGGCTTGCGGCGCAGCCGCGCAATTGACTTGACCGCTCCCGCCCGCCGGGGCATCGAACCTGCACCCGCACGGAGCGCCCCATGACCCCCGAAGCCGTCCAGTCCCTCTTCACCCGCGCCGATGGCAGCTATCTTTTCGCCCGCTGGGGCCGGCCGATCGTGCCGGTGGTCTTCGGCGTGGAAGAGGAGACGCTCGCTCTGGTCAAGGGCGCGGTGGAGGCGGTCGTCGCCCTTGCCGGACACCGGATGGCCGAGACGGACCCCGAACTTGGCGCCAATCTGATGCTCTTCCTCTTCCGCGACTGGGCGGAGCTGCCGCTGGTGCCGAAGCTCGACCGGCTCATTCCCGATCTCGGCCCGCTCTGCGACCGCCTCGCGGCGGCGGGGGCGAACCAGTATCGCAGCTTCCGCTTCGATGCCGAAGGCACGATCAAGGCGGCTTTCGTCTTCCTGCGGATGGATGAGCATCTCGCGGCCATTCCGGCAGAGGCGCTTGCCCTGTCGCAGGCCGCCCAGATCATCCTGCTCTGGTCGGACCGCGCCTTTGCGGAGACCTCGCCGCTTGCCCGGACGGGGGAGGCGGTGATCCTGCATCCCGATGTCGCGGCGGTGATCCGGGCGGGCTATGACCGCCATCTGCCGGGGGTCGCCCGAGACCCTTCCCACGGTCTGCGCCTTGCGGCGCGGATCTCAGTCGCGGGGCAGGGGGATCACTGACAGCGACATCTTGCCCGAGCCCTGCGTCACCTCGCTCGCATGGGCGAGATAGATCAGCGCATTGGCCTTCTCGTCGAAGATCCGGGTGATCTTCAGCGATTTCAGGATCAGCGACTGGCGCTCCTTGAAGACCGTCTCGCCATCCGCCGAACGGTCGATGTCGCCCAGCGTGATCGGTCCGGTCTGGGTGCAATCGACCGCCGAGAAGGACGGGTCCTCGAAGAAGTTGCCCTGCGTCACCCGGTCGTAGAAGGACCGCTCGAAATAGGCCAGATGGCAGGTCACGCCCTGCACCTTGGGATCGGGGACCGCCTCGATGATGATGTCGTTGCCGACCCAATCGACGCCGACGCGCCCCACCTCTTCCGCCGTGGCGGCAAGGGGCGTCATCAGCAGGGCGGCAAGGGCAAGCGGTTTCAGCATGGCATCTCTCCGGTCTGGTCCCGGCGATATCGGTATCGGACGCATCCGTTGCAAGGCTGGACCTTTCCGGCGGCTTCGGGCTTGATGCCGCCAAAGCAAGGAACCGCCCGGATGAGCCACAGCTTTTCGCTTCGCGTCTATTACGAGGACACCGATCTTGCCGGGATCGTCTACTACGCCAATTACCTGAAGTTCATCGAACGGGCGCGCAGCGAATGGGTGCGGGGTCTTGGCGTCGATCAGGGGCGGCTGAGGGCCGAGGCGGGGATCGTCTTTGCCGTCCGCCGGGTGGAGGCCGATTACCTGCGTCCGGCGAAATTCGACGACGAATTGCGGGTGCAGACAGAGGCGCTTGCCGTCACCGGCGCGCGGATCGAGCTGCGGCAGGAGGTCTGGCGCGGGGCGGAGCGGCTCTTTACCGCCGCCGTCACCCTCGTCTGCCTGACCGAAACCGGCCATCCGGCGCGGATTCCGGCGGAAATCCGGGCCGTTCTCGCTCCGGTTCACCACTGACCCTGCCTGCAAACCCGCCTTTTCGGCGGCGGCATCCCGCGCGTTCACGCCATTGTATTGGCAATCCGCTTCAAATCCGGATAGAATCAGCGCTAACAGGGGCCACAAGAGCCCCATAACAAGAGCAGGCGTAATGGAAACTGGAACCCTTGCGATGGCGCAGGAGATTGATTTCTCCATGCTCGCGCTGTTTGCCCGTGCCACTTTCACCGTGAAGCTGGTGATGATCGGGCTGTTCGTCATGTCCTTCTGGTCGTGGTCGATCATCATCCGGAAACATCTGATGTTCCGCAATTCGCGGGCCGAGGCGGCGGTTTTCGACCGCGCCTTCTGGTCGGGGGAGCCGCTGGACGAGCTTTTCGAGAAGATCGGCAGCGACCCGCAGGGGCCGTCCGAAAAGATCTTCGCGGCGGGGATGCTCGAATGGCGGCGCAGCCACCGGCAGGATGGCGGGCTGATCGCGGGCGCGCAGGCGCGGATCGACCGGGCCATGGATGTGGCGATCAACCGCGAAAGCGAGCGGCTGAACAAGGGTCTGTCCTTCCTTGCCACCACCGGCTCCACCGCGCCCTTCATCGGGCTGTTCGGGACGATCTGGGGGATCAAGCACTCCTTCGAGCAGATCGCCATCAGCCAGAACACCAACCTTGCCGTCGTGGCCCCCGGCATTGCCGAGGCGCTGCTGGCCACCGGGATCGGCCTGATCGCCGCCATCCCGGCGGTGGTCTTCTACAACAAGCTGAATTCGGACTCCGAGCATATCCTCGGCGGCTATGAATCCTTTGCCGACGAATTCGCCACCATCCTGTCGCGCCAGCTGGACGCCTGATCCATGGGCGCCGGGGTGATGAAAAAGTCGGGTGGCGGGGGGCGGCGCGGCCGTCGCCGCGGCACCTCCGCCGCGATGAGCGAGATCAACGTCACGCCCTTCGTGGACGTGATGCTGGTGCTGCTGATCATCTTCATGGTCGCCGCCCCGATGCTGACGGTGGGCGTGCCGATCAAGCTGCCCGATACCGCGGCCAATGCCCTGCCGGAGGAACCGGAGGAGCCGCTGACCATTTCGATCACCGCCGACGGGCTTCTGCTGATCCAGAACACCGAGGTTTCCGACGAGGAGCTGATCCCCAAGCTCAAGGCCATCGCGGCGGAGCGGACCAGCGACAAGGTGTTCCTGCGGGCCGATGGCGCGCTCGCCTATGAGCGGGTGGCGCAGGTCATGGGGGCTCTCAACGCGGGCGGTTTCAACAATATCGGTCTCGTCACCAATGCGGGCGGGCCGAGCATGGGTGGCAACTAGGGCCTTCTGATGGACAGGGGCAATTCCATCTCCGCGATTGGCCATGCGGCCGTGGTTCTCTGGGTCGCTCTCGGGGACTGGTTCTTCGCGCCAGACGATACCCCGCCGATGCAGGTGGCGGAGGTTTCGCTGGTCTCGGACGCCGAGTTCAGCGCCATGGTCGCCGCCGCGCCGAAATCGAAGCCGGCGGAGGCGGCGCCCGCAAAGCCGCAGGTCGCAGCGCCCGAGCCGGTCGATCCGACCCTGCCCGATCCCGCGCCCGACGTGGTGCCGGAGCAGCCGGCCCCGCGCCCCGAGCCTGCCCCCGAAGCGCCGCCACCGGATCTGTCGCCCGATCTGCCGGTCTCGTCCGATCCGCAGCCGGTGGAGGCGCCGCCGCCCGTCGCCCCGATCGCGGCGGAGGAGCAGCCTATTCCGGTGCCGAACAGCTCGCAGCGTCCGAAGCCCCGGCCGATCGACAGGGTGGCTCCGGTTCCGGTGGAAACCACGCAGGACACCCCCGAGATTTCCGATACGGCGACGCCGGAGGTCTCCGACGAGGCGCAGCCGGATGCTCAGGTGGTGCCGGAAGAGCAGCCCGCCGCCGCCCCGCAGGAGGCGACGACGCAGGTGATCACCGAAGCGGTGGAGACCGAGGACAACGCCCCGCAGCTTGCCCCGACCTCCAGCCGCCGTCCGCAGAGCCGTCCGCAGCGTGTCGCCGCCGCCGAGACCCCGGCGGATACCGCGCCTGCCGATACCTCGCCGGAGCGTCCGGCCGAAACGGCCCGGCAGGAAGATGCCGCGCAGCAGGATGCGATTGCCGCCGCCCTCGCCGAAGCCTCCCAGCAGGAGGATACGTCGGGCGATACCGGCCAGACCTCCGACCGGCCCGCGGGGCCGCCGATGACATCGGGGGAGATCGACGGGATGCGCGTGGCGGTCAAGCAGTGCTGGAATGTCGGTGCGCTTTCGACGGCTGCGCTGAGCACAGTGGTCACGGTGCGTGTCGACATGGCCGAAAGCGGCATCCCGGATGCCGCTTCGATCCGCATGACCGGCTTCACCGGCGGCGATCAGGCCTCGGCCAACATGATGTTCGAGGTCGCCCGCCGCGCCATCCTGCGCTGCGGCCGCAACGGCTATCCGCTGCCGCCGGAGAAATATGACAGTTGGAAGGATCTGGAACTGGTCTTCGATCCCAACGGCATGAGGTTGCGGTGATGCGGATGGGTCATGCCATGACGCTTGCCGCCCTGCTGCCGGTGCCGATGGCCGTGGCGCAGGTTTCTGCCCCCGCCGTCGCGGAAAGCGAGACCTGGCCCGCCCGTCTGCGTCCGGCGATCAGCCGGTGCTGGAACGTCGCCGGCCTGTCGCCGGAGGCCCGCGCAGGCAGTGTCACGCTGTCCGTCCGTTTCGATGAGGCGGCGCGGCCCCTGCCGGACAGCTTCCGCAGGGTCGGCTATGAGCGGATGTCAGAGCCTGCCGCGCAGGAGGCCTATGAGGCCGCCCGCCGCGCGGTGATCCGCTGCGGGACGCAGGGTTATGACCTGCCGCCCGAAAAACATGCGCTCTGGAAGGAGCTTCATCTCACCTTCGATCCCGGTGCTGCCGGGGAAGGGGGGATGCGATGAGGTTCCTTGACCGCCATCCCGCCCCGAGGGGGAAGCCCGGCCAAAACCGCCCCCTGACCCGCCTCCGCCGCTTTGCTATTGCATATCACGCCTTCGTCCCCACCACATGAGGACCATGATGACCCAGTTTTCCCGCCTTACCCGCTCCGCCGCGCTGCTTTGCACGCTTGCGCTTGCGAGCCTCGCCGGGGGCCTTGCCCCCGCCGGGGCAGAACCGCTCCGCATCGTCATCGACCAGGGGGTGATCGAGCCGATGCCCTTCGCCATCCCGGCCTTCACCGATGAAGGCGGGGCGAAGGATCTGGCCGCGAAAATCTCGGCGGTCGTGGCCGCCGACCTCGCCGGAACCGGGCTCTTCCGCGAGATCCCGGCCGATGCCCATATCAGCCGCGTCACCAGCTTCGACGCCCCCATCGCCTATGCCGACTGGCAGGCGATCAATGCCCAGGCGCTGATCACCGGGGCGGTTCAGGCCTCCGGCGACCGGATCGTGGTGAAATTCCGGCTCTTCGACGTGTTCTCGGGCCAGCCGCTCGGCGAGGGGCTGCAATTCGCCGGCACGCCGGGAAGCTGGCGGCGCATGGCCCACAAGGTCGCCGATGCCGTCTACAGCCGGATCACCGGCGAGGGCGGCTATTTCGACAGCCGCGTCGTCTATGTCTCCGAAAGCGGGCCGAAGAACCAGCGGCAGAAGCGGCTTGCGGTCATGGATTACGATGGCGCGAATGTGCAGTATCTGACCGACAGCTCCTCCATCGTGCTGGCGCCGCGCTTCTCGCCCAGCGGCGACCGCATCCTTTATACCTCCTATGCCTCGGGTTTCCCGAACATCTATCTGATGGATGTCGGCAGCCTTGCGACCCAGCAGCTTGCCCAGCAGGACGGCACGATGACCTTCGCGCCGCGCTTTTCGCCCGATGGCGGGACGGTGGTGTTCAGCCTGGAGCGTGGCGGCAACTCCGACCTCTATGCGCTGAACATCAGCTCGGGAAGGCTGAGCCAGCTGACCAATGCGCCCTCGATCGAGACCGCGCCCTCCTTCAGCCCCGACGGCAGCCAGATCGTCTTTGAAAGCGACCGCTCCGGCACCCAGCAGATCTATGTGATGCCGGCGGGTGGCGGCGAGGCGCGGCGGATCTCCGGCGGCAAGGGGCGCTATGGCACCCCGGTCTGGTCGCCGCGCGGCGACATGATCGCCTTCACCAAGCAGAACGAGGGGCGTTTCCACATCGGCGTGATGCGGACCGACGGTTCCGAAGAGCGGCTGCTGACCGCTTCCTTCCTTGACGAAGGCCCGACCTGGGCGCCGAACGGCCGCGTGGTGATGTTCACCCGCGAAAGTGCCGGGGCAGGCGGGCAGGCACAGCTTTTCTCGGTCGATATCTCGGGCCGCAACCTGCGCCAGATCCCGACCGAAGGCCCCGCCTCCGATCCGGCCTGGTCGCCGCTTTTGCCCTGAGCCCCGTCGCGCCTCCTTGTTAACAGGGAGGCGCGAAGCTGATATGATCCCGGCCATCGAGCCCCAACAAGACCCATAAGGACGACACCATGACCCTTCTTCCCAAGGCCCTGCTGCTGGTTGCAGCCTTCGGCATCGCCGCCTGCAACAATCCTGACCGTTACGGCAATGGCGCGGGTGGTCCCGGTGCCAATGGCGGGGCGAATGGCGGCTACATCGACACCAACGGCCTTGGTGATCCGAACGATCCGCGCTCCATCGCCTATTTCAACCAGCGTGTCGGGGATCGGGTGCTCTTCGCGGTGGACCAGTCCACCATCTCGCCCGAGGGCCGCGGCATCCTCGCCGGGCAAGCCGCCTGGCTGAACACCAATTCCGACTATGCGATCATCATCGAAGGCCATGCCGACGAGCAGGGAACGCGGGAATACAACCTTTCGCTCGGCGCCAAGCGCGCGGCGGCGGTCCAGGATTATCTGATCAGCCAGGGCGTCAAGCCGAGCCGGATGAAGACCATCTCCTACGGCAAGGAACGCCCGATCGAGATCTGCTCGGATGAAGCCTGCTATTCCAAGAACCGCCGCGCCGTGACGGTTCTGTCGATGGGCATGGGGGCCTGAGCCGATGCGGTGGCTGGTTCTGTGCCTGTCCCTCATCGCCTTGCCTGCGGCAGCGCAGGACAAGGCACAGACGCTGGCCGACATCAAGGCGGAGCTGGGCCAGCTGATGGCCCAGTTCAATGCGCTCAAGGCCGAGCTGGTGCAGGGCGGCGCGGTCTCGACCGGGGCCGCGGGCGGCAATGCGCTTGAGCGGCTCGACGCCATCGAGGCGGAGCTGACGCGGCTGACCAACAAGACCGAAGAGGTGGAGCTGAAGCTGAACCGGGTGGTGGCGGATGGCACCAACCGGGTCGGCGATCTGGAGTTCCGGCTCTGCGAAGTGACGCCGGGTTGCGACGTGGCGACCCTGCCGGATACGGCGACGCTGGGCGGGGATACCTCTGCCGCGGCGGCTCCGGTGACGAATGTACCGGCTCCGGCCGATACCAGCAGCGCGACGGCTTCTGGCGGCGGGGCGGAATTGGCGATTGGGGAACAGGCGGAATTTGACCGGGCCAAGGGGGTGCTCGGTCAAGGTGACTTTCGCACCGCCGCGGACCTCTTTGCGACCTATGCCCAATCCTTTCCGGGCGGGCCGCTGAGCCAGGAAGCCGCCTTCCTGCGGGGCGAGGCGCTGAGCCAGCTCGGCGAGACGGCGGATGCGGCGCGGGCCTATCTCGACGCCTTCTCCGGCAAGCCGGACGGGCCTTTCGCGGCGGAATCGCTTCTGAAGCTCGGTCAGGCGCTCGGCACGCTCGGGCAGGTGCCGGATGCCTGCCTGACGCTGGGGGAGGTGGGCAACCGCTTTCCCGGCACCATCCATGCGACCAATGCCCAGGTCTCGATGCAGGGGCTCGGGTGCCAGTAGCGGCGGCGCGGCTGGTTTCGGTCGCGGCGCGCGCCTTTGGTGACAATCCTCCCGGCAGGATTGCCGTGGCGGTTTCGGGCGGCAGCGATTCGCTTGCCGCCCTTCATCTTTTCCACCGGGCGGCGGAGGAATGGGCGGCCGCGGGGCAGGGTCGGCAGGTACTGGCCGTCACCGTCGATCACCGTCTGCGTCCCGAGGCGGCGGCGGAGGCGGCCCATGTCGGCCGCCTCTGTGCGAGGCTCGGCATCGCGCATGAGGTGCTGGTCTGGGACCACGGCGCGCTGTCCGGCAATGTCATGGATCTCGCCCGGCGCGCCCGCTACCGGCTGATCGCCGATTGGGCGGCGGACAGGGGCGTGGCCGATGTGGTGCTGGCCCATACCGCAGATGATCAGGCGGAAACCTTCCTCATGGGGCTGGCGCGGCAGGCGGGGCTCGATGGTCTGTCGGGGATGCGGCCGGAGTGGCGGCAGGGCGGCATCCGCTTTCACCGGCCCTTCCTTTCCGAAACCCGCGCCGATCTGCGCGGCTTCCTGACCGGGGCGGGGCAGGTCTGGCTGGAGGACCCGAGCAACGAGAACCCCGCCTATCAGCGCGTGCGGACGCGGCGGGTGCTGCGGGGTCTGTCCGCGCTTGGCATCAACCCGGCGGGCCTTGCCCGTGTCGCGTCCCATCTTGCGGAGGCGCGGGCCGCCTTGCAGGCGCTGACGGCAGAGGCGGCGGCGCGGCTGGTGCGGGAAGACGCGGGCAGCCTGACGCTTGACCGTGCGGGGGTTCTGGCGCTTCCGGCGGAGGTGCGGCGCCGGCTGGTCACGGCGGCCCTCCTCTGGCTCAACGGGGCGGAATATCCGCCGCGCGGGCCGGAGATTCTGCGGCTTCTGGCGGCGATGGCGGCGGGCAGGGATGCGACGCTCGCGGGCTGCCGGATGCGTTCCGCCGGGCCGGAGGTGCGGCTGATGCGGGAGCCGAAGGCGGTGGCCGCGTGCCGCGCCGCGCCCGGAACCCTCTGGGATGGCCGCTGGCTGGTGACCGGGCCAGAGGGGGAGGGCGCCGAGCTTCGCGCGCTTGGCGAGGCGGGTCTGCGCGCCTGCAAGGACTGGCGCGCGTCCGGCCTTCCGCGGGAGGTCCTGCTTGTCACCCCCGCCGTCTGGCGGGGGCAGACGCTGATCGCAGCCCCTCCCGCTGGCCAGCCGAACGGCTGGGACGCGCGGATTTCCGCGGGCTTTGATCAATTCATCTTATCGCATTGAACCCCGCCGACTAATCTCTATCTTAGGGACAACTGCCGAGCACGCGGCCCCTCCGGGCCGATCGGCGCAACTTGGAGTTTCCCCCTTGGGCAATATGCGGAACATCGCATTCTGGGTCGTGCTTTTCCTGCTGCTTCTGGCGCTGTTCCAGATGTTCAGCGGCGGGTCGGTGACGCAATCCTCCCGCAGCGTTTCCTATTCGGATTTCATCCAGCGGGTTGAATCGGGCAATGTCGCTTCCGTCACGCTCGATGGGGAGCGGGTGCTGGTCACCGGCACGGATGGCAGCCGTTACGGCACCATCGCCCCCAAGGACACCGGCCTGACCGAGCGGCTGATCGGCAAGGGCGTGGAAGTGCGCGCCGAACCGCAGGAGCAATCGGGGATCTTCTCGCTCCTGTCGCTCTGGCTGCCGTTCATCGTGCTGATCGGCATCTGGATCTTCTTCATGAACCGGATGCAGGGCGGCGGGAAGGGTGGGGCCATGGGCTTCGGCAAGTCCCGTGCGAAGCTGCTGACCGAAAAGCAGGGCCGCGTCACATTTGACGACGTGGCCGGCATCGACGAGGCCAAGGAAGAGCTGGAAGAGATTGTCGAATTCCTGCGGAACCCGCAGAAATTCTCGCGCCTCGGCGGCAAGATTCCGAAGGGCGCGCTGCTCGTCGGCCCGCCCGGCACCGGGAAGACCCTGCTCGCCCGCGCGATCGCCGGCGAAGCGGGTGTGCCGTTCTTCACCATCTCGGGCTCCGACTTCGTGGAGATGTTCGTGGGCGTCGGCGCCAGCCGTGTGCGCGACATGTTCGAGCAGGCGAAGAAGAACGCGCCCTGCATCGTCTTCATCGACGAGATCGACGCCGTGGGCCGCGCGCGCGGCGTGGGCATCGGCGGCGGCAATGACGAGCGCGAACAGACGCTCAACCAGCTTCTGGTGGAGATGGACGGGTTCGACGCCAACGAGGGCGTGATCATCGTCGCGGCCACCAACCGGCCCGACGTTCTGGACCCCGCGCTGCTGCGTCCCGGCCGTTTCGACCGCCAGATCCAGGTGCCGAACCCGGATATCCGCGGCCGCGAGAAGATCCTGTCGGTCCATGCCCGCAAGGTCCCGCTCGGTCCGGATGTCGATCTGCGGATCATCGCCCGCGGCTGCCCCGGCTTCTCGGGCGCCGATCTGGCCAACCTCGTGAACGAGGCCGCGCTGATGGCTGCGCGTGTCGGTCGCCGCTTTGTCACCATGGACGATTTCGAAAATGCCAAGGACAAGGTGATGATGGGGGCGGAGCGCCGCTCCATGGTCATGACCGAGGAGGAAAAGAAGCTGACCGCCTATCACGAGGCAGGCCATGCCATCGTCGGGCTGAACGTGCCGCAGCATGATCCGATCCACAAGGCGACGATCATCCCGCGCGGGCGCGCCCTTGGTCTGGTGATGAGCCTGCCCGAACGCGACCAGCTTTCGGTGAGCTACACCAAATACAAGTCCAAGATCGCCATGGCGATGGGCGGCAAGGTCGCCGAGGAGCTGATCTTCGGCAAGGAGAACGTGACCTCCGGCGCCACCTCGGACATCCAGCAGGTCAGCCGCATCGCGCGCGCCATGGTGACGCAGTTCGGCTTCTCGGAACTGCTCGGCAATGTCGATTACGCCAATGAGCGCGACAGCTATCTGGGCAGCGTGAACGGCGGGACCAGCCATTCCGGCAACACCCAGAAGGTCATCGACGACGAGGTGAAGCGCATCGCCGATGAGGGGTATGAGCGCGCCAAGGCGATCCTGACCGAGAAGTTGGAGGATCTTCACCGTCTGGCGCAGGGTCTTCTGGAGTATGAGACGCTGACCGGCGACCAGATCCGCAAGGTCATCGCCGGGGAGCCGCTGGGCGGGCCGGGCGATGACGGGATCAAGCCGGATCAGGATGGCGGCTCCGGCGTGGTGGCGATCCCGAAGACCCGTTCGCGCAAACCGAAGCCGGGGATGGAACCGGAGCCCTCTGCGTGAGCAGCCCCGCGACAAAGGACTGGAACCCCGAAGCCTATGCCAGGTTTCGGGGTTTGCGTTTGCGCCCCGCGCTTGACCTTCTGGCGCAGGTCGGGGGGCTGCCGCAGGGCGATGTGGTTGATCTTGGCTGCGGCGCGGGCGCCGTGGCGGAGGAGCTTTCGGCGCGCTTTGCCGGGCGGCGGCTGATCGGGGTGGACAATTCCCCGGCGATGCTGACCGAGGCGCGGGCGCTTGGTCATTACACCGATCTCGTTGCCGCCGATGTGGCAAGCTGGGAAGCGGAGCGTCCGGTGGCGCTGATCTTTTCCAATGCGGCGCTGCAATGGCTGCCGGATCATGCGCGCCTGCTGCCGCGGCTTGCGGCGGCGCTCTGTCCCGGCGGAGTGCTGGCGGTGCAGATGCCCCGGCAGATCTTCGCTCCCTCCCACCGCTTCCTGCGTGACATCGCCGCCGCCATGTTCCCCGACCGTTTCAGCTTTGCGGCCTATGAGCCGCCGGTGGCCAAGGCCGTCGAATACCACGCGATGCTGGCGCCGCTGGGGCGGGTGCGGGCCTGGGAAACCGATTATGTCCAGGAGCTTGACCCTGCGGGAGAAGGCCACCCTGTCCGCGCCTTCACCGGCTCCACGGCGATGCGGCCGTTTCTCGACAAGCTGACCCCGGCCGAGGCTGCGGCCTTTACCGCCGCCTATGATCAGGCGCTTGGCGCGGCCTATCCTGTCCTGCCGGGCGGCGGGGTGCTGATGCCCTTCCGCAGGGTGTTCTTCATACTGGAGATCTGAGCATGGCTGCGCTGAAACCGACGGGCTTCTATGGCAGGATCACCTGGCTTGGCCGGGTGCCGGACCGCGAGGCGGCGCTGGAGAGCCAGCCACTGACCGAGCTTGCCGCAAGCTTCGGCGGCCCGGAGGGGGAGGCGCATGGCGGGTTGACCCGCCCGTCCTGCAGCCGGGTGCTGGGCCAGTATCCGCGCAACACCGAGATCCGCAACACCCGCCAGTTTGCCGTGCTTGGCCAGGAAGACCTCGATGCGATCGCGGCAGAGATGGGGCTGGCCGTGCTCGACCCGGCGCTCCTTGGCGCGAGCATGGTGATCGCGGGGCTGCCGGATTTCAGCCATCTGCCGCCCTCCGCCCGGTTGCAGGGCGAAGGCGGCGCGACGCTGGTGGTGGATATGGAAAACCGCCCCTGCACCTTGCCCGCCCGCCCCATCGAGAACCGCCATCCCGGCTTTGGTGCGAGGTTCAAACCCGCCGCTGCCGGTCGTCGCGGCATCACCGCCTGGGTGGAGCGCGAGGGGACCTTCCGTCTCGGAGAGACGATTCGGTTGCATATTCCGGACCAGCCTGTCTGGTCCGCCTATGCCGAGGCGCGCGGCTGAACCGGCAGGGGGTTGCCCGCCCTGCACAAACGTCGTGACTTGCGTCCGCAAGTTTCCCATTGGAAACCGCCGCTGGCGAATTTCATGCGGGACATGTCGCAAAAGATCCTTCCGTCGCGCCCTGCGCCCGGTATCACGTCGCTAACGGGATAAACCGCCCATCGGGAGACGGAAATGGCCTTCAAGACTGACATCGAGATTGCGCGCGAAGCCAAGAAAAAGCCGATCATGGAGATCGGCGCCAAACTGGGCATTCCGGCGGAGCATCTGCTGCCCTACGGCCATGACAAGGCCAAGGTCGGGCAGGAGTTCATCAAGAGCCTTGCGGGCAAGCCCGATGGCAAACTGATCCTCGTCACCGCGATCAACCCGACCCCGGCGGGCGAAGGCAAGACCACGACCACCGTGGGCCTCGGCGACGGGCTGAACCGGATCGGCAAGAAGGCGGTGATCTGCATCCGCGAAGCCTCCCTCGGCCCGAACTTCGGGATGAAGGGCGGGGCGGCGGGCGGCGGCTATGCCCAGGTCGTGCCGATGGAGGAGATGAACCTCCATTTCACCGGCGACTTCCACGCGATCACCTCGGCGCACAACCTGCTGTCGGCGATGATCGACAACCACATCTACTGGGGCAATGACCTTGGCATCGACGAGCGCCGGGTGGTCTGGCGCCGGGTGATGGACATGAACGACCGCGCGCTGCGCGATATCGTCGTGTCGCTGGGCGGCGTGTCGAACGGCTTCCCGCGCCAGACCGGCTTTGACATCACCGTGGCTTCGGAAGTCATGGCGATCCTGTGCCTGTCGAACGATCTTGAAGACCTGCAAAAGCGTCTGGGCGACATCGTGGTGGCTTACACCCGCGCCAAGACCCCGATCTATGCCCGCGACATCAAGGCCGATGGTGCGATGACCGTTCTGCTCAAGGACGCGATGCAGCCGAACCTGGTGCAGACGCTGGAAAACAACCCGGCCTTCGTGCATGGCGGCCCGTTCGCCAACATCGCCCATGGCTGCAACTCGGTCATCGCCACCAAGACCGCGCTGAAGCTGGGCGAGTATGTCGTGACCGAAGCGGGCTTCGGGGCGGACCTCGGTGCCGAGAAGTTCTTCGACATCAAATGCCGCAAGGCCGGGCTGAAACCGGCTGCGGCTGTGATCGTGGCCACCGTCCGCGCGATGAAGATGAACGGCGGTGTCGCCAAGGCCGATCTGGGCGCCGAGAATGTCGAGGCCGTCAAGAAGGGCTGCCCGAACCTTGGCCGCCACATCGCCAACGTGAAGAGCTTTGGCGTGCCGGTGGTCGTGGCGATCAACCACTTCTACAGCGACACCGATGCCGAAATCGCCGCCGTCAAAGCCTATGTGGCCGAGCAGGGCGCCGAGGCGATCCTGTGCAAGCACTGGGCCAATGGCTCGGCCGGGATCGAGGATCTGGCCAACAAGGTCGTGCAACTGGCGGAATCGGGCGCTGCGAACTTTGCCCCGCTTTACCCCGATGACATGCCGCTCTTCCAGAAGCTGCAAACCATCGCCAAGCGCATCTATCACGCCGATGACGTGATCGCCGACAAGTCGATCCGCGACCAGCTCAAGGCCTGGGAAGCCGCTGGTTATGGCAATCTGCCGATCTGCGTGGCCAAGACCCAATACAGCTTCACCACCGATCCGACCGTGCGCGGCGCGCCGACCGGCCATACGGTTCCGGTCCGCGAAGTGCGGCTGTCTGCAGGGGCTGGCTTCATCGTCGCCATCTGCGGGGAAATCATGACGATGCCGGGGCTGCCGAAGGTGCCATCGGCCGAAGTGATCCGGCTGAACGACGCGGGCCATGTCGAGGGCCTGTTCTGACCATCGGTCGCGTTGTTTCTCCGGGGTGGTTCCGCTATGAGGGCGCCACCCCGAAGACCAGCGAGGCGCAGATGAAGACTCCGGCAGAGTGTATGACCATGGCCGATATCCGGGCCGAGATCGACCGGCTCGATGCGGAACTGGTGGCGCTTTTCGCGGCGCGGACCGGCTATATCGACCGCGCGGCCGAGATCAAGACCGGGGTGGGCCTGCCTGCCCGCATCGGCGACCGGGTGGAGCAGGTCGTCGCCAATGTGCGCCGTCACGCGGAGGGCCATGGCCTGCCGCCCGACAAGCTCGAAAAACTCTGGCGCAAGTTGATCGACTGGTCGATCGAGCGCGAGGAAACGGTTCTGGGGAAGGACGACGGACATGACGGCAGTGGTGATTGACGGCAAGGCTTTCGCGGCAAAGGTCCGCGCGCAGGTCGCGGCCCATGTGGCGCGGCTGCGCGAAGAGCAGGGGCTGACCCCCGGTCTCGCGGTGGTGCTGGTCGGCGAAGATCCGGCGAGCCAGGTCTATGTCCGCAACAAGCACGCCTCGACCATCGAAGTCGGAATGGCCTCTTTCGAACATCGCCTGCCGGCGGAGACCTCCGAGGCCGATCTGCTCGCACTGGTGAAAAGCCTGAACGCCGATCCGAAAGTTCACGGGATTCTCGTGCAGTTGCCGCTGCCTTCTCATCTGAACTCCGAGCTGATCATCAACTCCATCGACCCGGCGAAGGATGTGGACGGCTTTCACATTTCCAACGTCGGCCTTCTCGGGACCGGGCAGAAGTCCATGGTCCCCTGCACGCCGCTCGGCTGTCTGATGATGCTGCGCGATCATCACGGCAAGCTGGCCGGCCTGAACGCGGTTGTGGTCGGACGGAGCAATATCGTCGGCAAGCCGATGGCGCAGCTTCTGCTGGGCGATAGCTGCACGGTGACGATTGCCCACAGCCGCACCAAGGATCTGGCCGAGGTCTGCCGGCGCGCCGATATCCTCGTGGCCGCCGTCGGCCGCCCGGAGATGATCACCGGAGAGATGGTCAAACCGGGCGCCACGGTGATCGACGTTGGCATCAACCGGATCGAGCGCGACGGCAAGGCGAAGCTCGTGGGCGATGTCCATTACGCTTCCGCTGCCGAAGTGGCCGGCGCGATCACCCCGGTTCCGGGTGGGGTGGGGCCGATGACGATCGCCTGCCTGCTGGCCAATACGCTGACCGCCTGCTGCCGCGCGAATGGTCTGGCAGAGCCGGAAGGGCTTACGGCCTGACCGGCAAAGCTTCTGCCCGCACGATCAGAACGATTGAATATTGCCGGTTTTTCCGATAGATACTTGTCTCAGGGTGGGTAGGTATTGTGGTGGAATGCGGGCGTTTGTCGCTGAGTTGATCGCAGATTTCAGATCTGGTTTTCCTGTTCTTGTCTGGTTTTCCCTGTCGATCCCGGTTGCGATCATGGGGCCGTTTGGAACCTATGGTCTCTTTGACTTCGGGCATCGTTTCGCTTTCTGGCTGGTGCTGCTCGGCCTCGGGATGGTCATGGGCTCGGTTGCGCGGGCCTTTGTCTACGAAACCCTTTCAATGCGGGATTTCCGGCGGGGATCGTTTCTGATCACCTTTCTGATGTGTGTGGTCTTCTGTCCGCCGCTACATGTCGTGCTGAAATGGATGTTTGCTGACAGCGGCCTGCCCATTCCCGGCCTTGGTGAAATCATGCTGCTGACCGCGAGCCTGTCGCTGGGGATCTGTTCGCTGCGGATCTCGATTGATTCGAAACCTGAGCCTGTCCTGCCTGCAGCGATGGAAAGCGCGCCACCGTTGCCCGAACTGGCGCCGCCACGTCTGTTGCAACGGCTGGAGCCCTGCCTTCATGGGCGGCTCTGGTCGATCAGCGTGCGGGATCACTACGTCGATATCCGCACCGAGAAGGGCAAGGTCAGCCTGCTGATGCGCTTCAGCGATGCCATGTCGGAGGCGGAACCGGAACCCGGCGCGCAGGTGCATCGGTCGCATTGGGTGGCCTGGGAGGCGGTGGAGAAGGTGGAGCGGGACGGCGCGAAGATGCGCCTTTGGCTCAGATCCGGGGAAGCGGTGCCGGTCAGCCGCAATCATCGCGGCAAGGTCGATGAACGCTGGCCCGAGGGCGAGGTCAGCCCCTTGGCATCGGAATGACCCGGCAGTGCGCGCCGCAGAGAACGGCGCGGGCATCGGGCTGCATGAGCCGGACAAGGGCCGGATCGCTGGCTGCAAGGCCGCCGGTGTAAGCGCCGAACGCGGGCAGGATCACCCGCGCGCCGTCGATCAGAAAGCAGCGGTGGCTGCGGCCCGCGAGCGTGGCTTTCGGGTGGTAATGCCCTGATATTTCTGACGCTTCCGCTGTGGCGATGTGCCGGAAGCTGAGCGGGGGAAGCCGCAGCTCCGCCAGATGGCTGCCGCCGAGATCCAGCGGGCCGGCATCATGGTTCCCCTCGATCCAGAGCCAGTCGCGCCCTGCCATCAGCCGCAGGAGCCAGAGCCGGTCCGCCTCGTCCAGACCCTCGGCCGCCGCGAGATCGTCGAAACTGTCGCCGAGGCAGAGGACGCGCCGCGCCGCTGTCGCCTCCAGCTCTGCGGCGAGCCGTTCCAGAGTGGCCCGCGTCTCGTAGGGTGGCAAAAGGGTGCCGCCACGGCGGGCCAGACGCTCGGACTTTCCGAAATGCAGGTCGGAGACGACGAGGAGGCTTTCGGCAGGCCAGTGCAGCGCACCGGAGGGGCGGGCGATCAATGCGGCATCGGCGAGGGTGAAGCGGTGCATGGCCGTGATCTGCCGCAAGCGGGCGCGCCCGTCCAGAGCTTCCGGTCCAGACCCTCCCGTCCGGCCCTCACTCCAGACCGGCGGCCCGCAGCAGCGCCCTGGCGGCGGCATCGGCCAGACGCTCCCGCCCCGCGCCATCGACCGGGACCTTGCCGGGCTCCAGAAAGAGCGGTGCCGCAAGCGGCGTCACGCCGGACAGGCGGATCAGGTCGATTCTGGGGCCGATGCGGGTGAGCATCTCCTCCACCCGTGCGAAATCGACGAGACCGCGCAAGGCTTCCTCCCGCGTGATGGCCAGCATCAGATGGTCCGGGTCATAGCGGCGCAGTGTGTCGTAGAGGATATCGGAGGAGAAGGTCGCCTGCCGCCCGGATTTGCGGCGGCCCTGATGGCTGCGCTCGATCAGGCCGGCGATGATGGCGGTGTTGCGGAAGGTGCGCTTCATCACCGCATTGCCGGAAAGCCAGCCTTCCAGCCCTTCGCGCAGGGTTTCCAGCCGGAAAAGCGGGACGGGATCGGTGACGGGCTCCAGCCCCCAGATCAGCGTGGCGTAATCGGTGGCAACGAAGCCGAGGGGGGCAAGGCCCTGATCCTCCATCTGTTTCGTCAGCAGCAGGCCGAGCGTCTGCTGCGCGTTGCGCCCGGCAAAACCGTAGATGCAGAGATGCTCGCGCCCGTCATGGGGAAAGCTTTCGAGCAGAAGGCGGGAGGGTTCTGGCAGGCGCGAGACCTCGCGTTGCAGGGCCAGCCATTCGGCGGTGTGGCGTGGCAGGTCGGGCCAGCGGTCCTGCTGGAAGATATCGAGAATCCGGTGGGTGAGCAGGGTGGAGGTGGCGAATTTCGTTCCCGAGAACACCGCCACCTTGGGGTCACGGCCGGGTTGGCGCGTGACTTCCACCGTCATCTCGTTCAGCCCCTCGTAACGGACGACCTGCCCGCCGATGAGAAAGGTGTCTCCGGGGGTGAGGCCGCTGGCGAAGCTCTCTTCGACCTCCCCGAGGGGCGTGCCGCCCATGCGGCCCTTCAGCCGCACCTTCAGCGTTTCGGTGTCGATGATGGTGCCGAGGTTCTGGCGGATCACGGCGGCGCTGCGCGGGTCGCGCAGGTGCCAGAGATCGCCGGTCTGTTTCAGCCGCTGCCAGCGGTCATAGGCGCGCAGGGCATAGCCGCCGGTCGCCACGAAATCGAGGCAGGCGTCGAAGTCGGGCCGGGTCAGCGCGGAATAGGGGCCGGCGCTGATGACCTCGGCATAGAGGGCGTCGGCGGTGAAGGGGGCGGAGCAGGCGGCGAGCAGGATATGCTGGCAAAGGACATCGCGGGGGCCGGGGCCGCGGGGCTCTCCGTCGAGGGTGCGGTCGCGGACGGCTTGCAGCGCGGCCTGACATTCCACCACTTCGAAGCGGTTGGCCGGCACCAGCAGGGCCTTCGAGGGGGCATTGTAGCGGTGGTTGGCGCGGCCGATGCGCTGCACCAGCCGCTTGACGTTCTTCGGCGCGCCGACCTGGATCACGAGGTCCACATCCCCCCAGTCGATGCCGAGATCGAGCGAACCTGTGCAGACGATGGCGCGCAGCCGTCCGTCTACCATGGCCGCTTCGGTCCGTTCCCGCTGCACCCGGTCAAGCGAGCCGTGGTGGATGCCGATGGGCAGGTCTTCGCTGTTCTGGAGCCAGAGGTCGTAGAAGAACAGTTCCGCCTGCGCGCGGGTGTTGTGGAAGATGAGCGTGGTCTTGTGGCGGCGGATCTCGTCGAGGATCGCGGGGATCGCATACCGGCCGCCGCCACCCGCCCAGGGCGGCGGCATGTCGGTGTCGAGCATGGCGATATCCGGCTCCGGCCCCGGATCGGCGATGAGGATTTCGGTGCCGGGGGCGAGATAGTCGGCGAGGGCGGTCGGGTCCTCCACCGTGGCCGAAAGGCCGATGCGGCGCAGGCCGGGCGCGAGGGTTTCGAGCCGCGCAAGCAGCAGCATGAGCTGATCGCCGCGCTTGCTTTCGGCGAGGGCGTGGAGTTCGTCCACCACAACCCGTTGCAGGGAGTGGAAAATCCGGGGCGCGTCTTCGTAGGAGAGGAGCAGCGCCAGGCTTTCCGGCGTGGTCAGCAGGATATGCGGCGGGTCGGCCCGCTGGCGGCGGCGTTGGGTGTAGGTCGTGTCGCCGGTGCGGTCCTCCACCCGGATCGGCAGGGCGGCGCCCTCGATCGGCTGCCGCAGGTTGCGGCGGATATCGGCGGTGAGCGCCTTCAGGGGCGAGATGTAGAGGGTGTGGAGGCCTTCATGCGGGCCATCCGCCAGTTCTGCGAGGGAGGGGAGGAAGCCGGCAAGGGTCTTGCCGCCGCCCGTGGGGGCGATGAGAAGGGTGGAGCGCGCGCCGGCCCGGTCGAGCATCTGCACCTGATGGGGATGCAGCGCCCAGCCTTTCGCAGCGAACCAGGTGGCAAGGGGGGCGGGCAGGAGGCTCATCCCGGCAAGATAGGGGTTCGAGGGGCGGAGGGAAGGGGGATCGGCAGGGAGGACGCCTTTGTGCGAAGGGCGCGGGTGGATTGCTGAGGGTGCTTCGCGCCGCCTTCGGATGGGAGGGGGGGCAGGTGATCGCCTTTGTTTCAAAGGGGGCAGGATGGCGTGTGGTTTGCGGTGCTACTTCTCTCTCCCACGAGGGGGAGAGGGGGGCGAGGATGGTGGGGGGAGGGGGCGTCCGTTGCGACGGTTGTGCGGGCTGGGGGCAGGTGAGATTGCTTGCGCGTGGTGGTCCCCCTCCCCTCCCTCTGCCCACGAGGGGGCGGGGATGGCTCAGGGGGCGCAGTCGTCGGGCGGTGCGACCTGCTCTGGCCCCGGAGGGGTTTTGCACCCCTCCGGACCTCCCCGCAGGATATTTGAGAAGAGAAGAAGGGGCAGGGTGCCAGTCGGCACTCCCGCGGCCCGGTTTGCAGGAGGACCGGCTCCGGGGACTTGGCTCCACCCGGCGCCGATCCCGCCTTCTCCTGTCGCGTTCAGGCTTGCGGGGGGCCGCGGCGCAGCCTAAGCGGGAGGCATGAAACTGCTTTTCCTTGGGGATGTAATGGGGCGCGCCGGGCGTGCTGCCATTTCCGAACGGCTTCCCGGCCTGCGGGCCGCATGGGGGCTCGATTTCGTCGTGGTCAATGGCGAGAATGCCAGCCAGGGCGCGGGGCTTACCGCCGAACATGCGCGGGTGATCCTGCAGGCCGGGGCGGATTGCGTGACGCTCGGCGATCATGCCTTCGACCAGAAGGACATGCTGCAATTCATCGAGAACGAGCCGCGCATCCTGCGGCCGCTCAACTTCTCCAAGGTGGCGCCGGGCAAGGGCGCGCGGGTCTTCGAGGCGACGCAGGGGCGCAAGGTGCTGGTGGCGCAGGTGCTCGGCCAGGTCTTCATGAAGCGGCCTTTCGACGATCCTTTCTCGGCGGTGGAGGGGGTGCTGAAGACCCACAGGCTTGGCGCGGCGGTGCAGGCGGCGATCCTCGATGTCCATGCCGAGGCGACCTCGGAGAAGATGGCGCTCGGCCATTGGTGCGACGGGCAGGCGAGCCTTGTCGTCGGCACCCATACCCATGTGCCGACCGCCGATGCGATGATCCTGCCCGGCGGGACGGCCTATCTGACCGATGCCGGCATGTGCGGCGACTATAATTCCGTGATCGGCATGGAGAAGATGGAGCCCCTGCGCCGCTTCATCACCGGCATGTCGGGCGGGCGGTTCGAGCCGGCCTCGGGCGAGGCGACGCTTTCGGGGGTTTATGTCGAGACCGATGACCGCACGGGGCGCGCGACGCGGGTGGTCAAGGTGCGGGTCGGCGGGCGGCTTCAGGAAAGCGTTCCGTGAGCGGAGCGGTTGCGGTCTCCGGCAGCGGGCGGTGGCTCTATCCGCTGGTGCTGCTTGGCACGGGGATCGGCTGGGGGATGACCCAGCCGCTCGGCAAGATCGCGGCCTCCACCGGGCATAAGCCGTTCGGGCTGATCTTCTGGCAGACGGCGGTTTGCGTGCTGGTGCTTGGTGTGCTGACCCTCGCCCGCGGGCGGCGCTTGCAGTTCGAGCGCCGGGCGCTGAGCTTTTATGTCATCGTGGCGGTTCTCGGCACGCTGATCCCGAACTTCACCTTCTATTTCTCCATCGCGCGGCTGCCCTCGGGGATCATGTCGATCATCATTTCGACGATCCCGATGATGGCCTTTCCGCTGGCGCTGTTTCTGCGGACGGAGCGGTTTTCCTGGCGGAGGATCGCGGGGCTGGGGCTCGGTCTCGGCGGGGTGCTGATGATCGCTTTGCCGGAGACGAGCCTGCCGGATCGGGCCATGGTGGCCTTCCTGCCGGTCGCGCTGATCGGACCGATCTGCTATGCGCTTGAAAACACTTATGTCGCGCGGAGCGGGCTGGCCGGGATGGACCCCATTCAGGCGATGTTCGGCACCTCGGTCGTGGCGCTGATCTTCTGCGCGCCGGTGATGCTGGTGCTGGGCCACTGGTTCCCGATGCCGCTGACGCCGGGCCGGCCGGAATGGGCTCTGATCGGGTCTTCGGCGCTTCATGCGCTGCTTTATGCGGCCTTCGTCTGGCTGGCTTCGAAGACCGGGGCGGTGTTCGCCTCGCAATCGGCCTATGTGACGACGATTGCCGGGGTGATCTGGGCGATGGTGCTGCTGGGGGAGCGGTTCTCCATCTGGGTCTGGCTGGCGGCGGGGCTGATGCTGATGGGGCTGGCGCTGGTGCGGCCGCGTCAGGGGGCCTGAGCGGCGGGCCGCCGGCCGGAACCGGCGGCGGCGCTTCCGGGTGAAAACCCCATGCCAGAGAATAATCTTCCCTTTCCGGCCCCTTTCACGCTAGGAACCCCGCGAAACCATCGTGGAGCCTGCCGATGATCGGACTTGAGTTGAGCCAGACCACCGAAGCGTTTCTGGCCCTCGCAATCCTGATCGGCATGTTCGTCCTCTTCATCCGCGAGACCTATCCGGTCGAGGTCGTGGCCATCGCCGGGGCGGCGGTGATGCTGGTGATCGGTATCCTGCCGGTGAAGGATGCGATGAGCTCCCTTTCCAATTCGGCGCCCTGGACCATCGCGCTGATGTTCATGCTGATGGGCGGGCTGGTGCGGACCGGGGCGATCGAGATGATCATTTCCATCGCCAGCCGCCATGTGGAGACACGGCCGAAGGTGACGATCGTGGCGCTTTTCACCTTCATCGCCGTGGCTTCCGCCTTCATGAACAACACGCCGCTGGTGGCGGTGATGATCCCGGTCGTCATGCAGATCGCGGTGCGGCTGAAGACGGCGCCGTCGAAAATGATGATCCCGCTCAGCTATATCACGGTGCTTGGCGGGATGATCACGCTGATCGGCACCTCGACCAACATCCTCGTGGACGGGGTGGTGCAGGGACAGGGGATGGCGGCCTTCTCGATCTTCGAGATCGCGCCGCTCGGGATCGCGCTGACGGTGGCGGGCGGGCTCTATCTGGCGCTGACCGCGCGGCATCTGCTGCCGGTGCGCCAGTCGATGGGGACGCTGCTGTCGAACCGCAGCAAGATGAAGTATTTCACCGAGGTTGCGATCCCGGAGGAGTCGCCGCTGATCGGCCAGCCGGTGCTGGAGGTCGATATCTTCCGGCGTGACGGCGTGCGGCTGGTGGATGTGCTGCGCGGCGATGCGAGCCTGCGGCGCGATCTTGCGCCGGTGAGGCTGGAGGCGGGGGACCGGGTGGTTGTGCGTACCGAGATGACCGAACTTCTCGGCATGAAGGAGCGCAAGGATCTTCACCTCGCCGACAAGCTCTCTTCGGTGCAGACGGAAACGGTGGAGGTGCTGATCTCTCCCGGTTGCCGGATGGGCGGGCATCGGCTTGGCGATCTGCGGCTGCGGCGGCGCTATGGGGTCTATGTGCTGGCGGCCCACCGGCGGAGCCAAAACATCGGGCGGCAACTGGACGATCTGGTGGTGCAGGTCGGCGATACGCTGCTTCTGGAAGGCACGATCGAAGACATCCAGCGGCTGGCCAGCGACTTCGACCTTGTGGATGTGACGCGGCCCACGATCCGCGCCTATCGCCGCAACAAGGCCTGGATCGCCATTCTGGCGCTGGCCGGGGTGGTGGGGCTGTCGGCGGTGGATGTGGCGCCGATCCTGGCCCTTGCGGCGGTTGCGGTTGCGGTGATCCTCGTCACCCGCTGCGTGGACCCTGACGAGGCGCTTGAGTTCGTGGACGGGCGGCTGATGGCGATGATCTTCGCCATGATCGCCGTGGGGGAGGGGCTGGACCATTCCGGCGCGGTCGGGCTGATCGTGGCGGGGGTGGAGCCGTGGCTGACCTCGCTGTCGCCCTTCCTTCTCATCCTTTGCGTCTATGTGATCGGCGTGGTGCTGACCGAGTTCCTGTCGAACAATGCCGTTGCGGTGATCTATACGCCGGTGGCCATCGAACTGGCCCGCACGCTTGGCTATGACCCGAGGCCCTTTGCGGTGGCGGTGATGTTCTCGGCCACCCTGGCCTTTGCGACGCCCATCGGCTATCAGACCAACATGATGGTCTACGGTCCGGGCGGCTACAAATTCTCGGATTACATGAAGGTGGGGATTCCGCTGAACATCCTGACCTGCCTCCTGGCCTCGCTGTTGATCCCGCTGATCTGGCCGTTGTGACCGCAGAAGGCGGCCGGGGTTGCGGCCCCCCCTGTCGCTGGTGTATGCGACCCCATCACCCAGACAGGGATCGGAGTAGGGGTCATGGCAGGCCATTCAAAATGGGCGAACATCCAGCACCGCAAGGGCAAGCAGGACAAGTTGCGCTCCAAGATGTTCTCGAAGCTGGCGAAGGAAATCACCGTCGCCGCCAAGATGGGGATGCCCGATGTGGACATGAACCCGCGTCTGCGTCTGGCGGTGAAGGCGGCGAAGGCCGTTTCCATGCCAAAGGACGTGATCGACCGGGCGATCAAGAAATCCCAGATGGGCGATGGCGCGGATTACACCGAGATCCGCTATGAGGGTTACGGCGTCAACGGCATCGCCATCATCGTCGAGGCGATGACCGACAACCTGAACCGCACCGCCTCCAACGTCCGCAGCTATTTCACCAAGGCCGGCGGCAATCTCGGTCAGACCGGCTCGGTCAGCCACGGCTTCGACCGGGTGGGGGAGATTTCCTATCCGGCTTCGGCGGGATCGGCGGATGAGGTGATGATGGCGGCGCTCGACGCCGGCGCGGATGACGTGGAGTCCGACGAGGACGGCCATTGGATCTACTGCTCGGTCGAGGCGCTGAACGAGGTGTCGGATGCGCTTGAGAAGTCCCTGGGTGAATCCACGGAATCGAAGCTGATCTGGAAACCGCAGACCCTGACGGAGGTGGATCTGGAGACCGCGCAGAAGCTGATGCGCCTGATCGACCTGCTGGAAGAGGATGACGATGTGCAGACCGTCACCCATAACTTCGACATGTCCGAAGAGGTTGCGGCGCAGCTTGGGTAAGGATGGGCGGAGCGCCGATCCTGCGGATGAAAGCCCCCCGCGCGGGGGCTTTTCTTTTGCCGCCTCAGACCAGCACCGCTTGGGCCGCCTTGCGGATGGCGGCGGTCAGGGGGGCGAGGGCCGGGGCGGTCAGCCGGGCGAACTGCCAGTGGAGCGGCACGTCGAGCGGGGTGCCCGGTCGCAGTTCCACGAGGGCGCCGCTGGCAAGATGCCCTGCAACCAGCGGCTCGGGGTTCAGCCCCCAGCCGAGCCCGGCGAGGCAGCCATCGACGAAACCGTGGCTGGAGGCCAGCCGATGCGTCGGAAACCCTGCCCGTGCCGCCTGCGCCCCGAATTCGCGTGCGAGCCAGCGGCTCTGGAGCCGGTCCTTTTCCGAATAGGTCAGGGCCGGGGCGCGGGTGAGCGCGGCGGCGCTGATGCCCTCCGGCATCCAGCGGCGGAGCCAGCCCGGCGAAGCCGTGGCCCGGTAGCGCAGCGCGCCGAGGGCAAGCGTCTCGCAGCCCTGCAGCGGGCCGGGGTGGGCGGTGATCGCCGCCGCCACTTCGCCGCGTTTCAGCCAGTCCTGCGAGACATCCTGATCGTCGATCACGAGATCGAAGAGAAAGCCGTCGGTGGCGGCAAGTGCGGGGATGATCCAGGTGGCGAGGCTGTCGGCATTGACGGCGATGCGGAGCGTCGCCGGCTGGGGTGACAGCTGGGGCAGGTCGCGGGCAAGCGCCTGTTCCAGCAGCACAAGTTCGTCATGGTGCCGGATCAGCCGCAGACCCGCCGGGGTCGCCGCGCAGGGCTGGCCCCGGCGGAGGAGCAGGGTTCCCGTCGCCTCCTCCAAGGCTTTCAGCCGTTGCGAGACGGCGGAGGGGGTGACGTGCAGCTCCGCCGCGGCGAGGTCGAAGGAACCGCGCCGGTGGACGGCGGCGAGGGCGGCGAGTTGGGAGGGGTCCAACATTAGCTGAACTTAATCCATAGCAGGAAGATTAACTGGAATTTGCGGCGGGCGGGCGGTTAGGTCAAGCCCGGACACTCTGAGCGGAGGAAGGGACGGATGATCCATGCGGCGGTACAAGGCTATCTGGTGGCGCTGAGCCTGATCCTGGCGATCGGGGCGCAGAATGCCTTCGTGCTGCGGCAGGGATTGCGGCGGGAGCATGTGGGCGCGGTGGTGCTGGCCTGCGCGCTGTCGGATGCGGTGCTGATCGCGGCGGGGGTGTCGGGCTTCGGCCTCGTCTCGGCGCGGGTGCCGTGGATCGGCGAGGCGATGCGGTGGGGCGGGGTGATGTTCCTGATCGTTTACGGGGCCTTGCGCTTCAGGGCGGCGCTGCGCGGCGGGGAAGCCTTGCGCCCCGGAGCGGGGGAGGCGGCCCCGCTGCGCCGGGCTCTGGCGACTTGCCTCCTGCTCACCTGGGCCAACCCGCATGTCTATCTGGATACGGTGGTGCTGATCGGCTCGATCTCGGCGCAATATCCGGGGCATCGGCTGGCCTTCGGGGTCGCGGCGGCCTGCGGCTCGCTGAGTTTCTTCACCGCACTCGGCTACGGGGCGCGGCTGCTCGCGCCGGTTTTCGCCAATCCGAAAGCCTGGGTGGTGCTGGAACTGGTGGTCGGCCTGACCATGTGGACGATTGCGGCGGGGCTTGCCTTCGGCGGCTGAAGCGGGTTCATGGGGGCCATGAAAACCGGAGTTGAACAGTCGGCGCGGCTGGCGGGCGTCTTGTGGATGGTGGCGTCCGGGCTTGCCTTCGTGGGTGTGCAGGGGGTGGTGCGATACCTCGGCACCGATCTGCCGGCGGCGCAATCGGCCTTCCTGCGGTTCCTGTTCGGCGTGATCTTCCTGCTGCCGATGCTGGTGCCGATGCTGAGGCGCGGGTTTCCGCCGGAGGTCTGGGCGCTCTTTGCCGGGCGCGGCGTGGTGCATACGGGGGCGGTGCTCTTCTGGTTCTATGCCATGGCGCGCATCCCCGTCGCCCATGTGACCGCCATCGGCTATCTGAGCCCGGTGATCCTGCTTGTCGCGGGGGCGATGCTTCTGGGGGAGCGGCTGACGGGAGAGCGGCTGGCAGCGGTGGGGATCGCCCTTGCCGGCTCGCTCGTGGTGCTGCGGCCGGGAGTGCAGGATCTGGGTCTTGGCCATCTGTCGCAGATCGGGGCGGCTTTGTGCTTCGCTGGAAGCTACTTGTTTGCCAAGAGGTTGAGCGCCATGGTTCCGGCTTCGGCCGTGGTGGCGATGCTGTCGCTGACGGTGACGGCGGGGCTCGCGCCGCTGGCCTGGGCGGTCTGGGTGCCGGTGACGGTTTCGCAGGCGGCATGGCTTGCCGTGGTCGCGGTTCTGGCGACGCTTGGCCATTATTTCATGACGCGGGCCTTCGGGGCGGCTCCCCTGACGGTGACGCAGCCGGTGACCTTCCTGCAGCTTGTCTGGGCGACGACTTTGGGCGCGGCGGCCTTCGGTGAGCCGGTCGATCTTTGGGTGCTGACCGGGGGCGCGATGATCATCGGAGCGATTTCCTGGGTGACGTTGCGCGAAGGGCGTGGCGCGCCGGCGCAAGCCGAGGGCTGAGAACCGTTGCGCCGGAGCCGCCCCCTGCGGGCGGCGGGCTTGCGTGGTGTTAACCGCAGAAATCTAGCTTCCCCCTCCACGGCGCATCCGCGGAGGTTTCATGTCAGATCAATCGCCACTCCTGTCCCTGCCGCTGATCCAGCCGGCGCAGGCGCAGAAGCATGTGACCCATAACGAGGCGCTGATGCGGCTCGATCTGGTGGTGCAGCTTGCGGTTCTGGACCGCGACCGCACGGTGGCCCCCGCAAGCCCGGTGGCGGGGCAGCGCCATATCGTGGCTGCGGGGGCTGCGGGGGCCTGGGCGGGGCAGGGCGGGCGCGTGGCGCTCTGGCAGGACGGGGCCTGGCAGTTCCAACCCCCGCTCGCCGGCTGGCGGGCCTGGGTCGGGACGGAGGCGGCGGTGGCCGTCTTCGACGGTGCCGTCTGGAAGACGCAGGCCGACAGCCCGCTGCGGGTGCCGCAGCTTGGCGTCAATGCCACGGCGGATGCGACGAACCGGCTGACGGTCTCCTCTGCCGCGACGCTGCTGAACCATGCGGGCAACGGCCATCAGCTGAAGCTCAACAAGGCGGCGGCGAGCGATACGGCGAGCCTCCTGTTCCAGACCAACTGGTCGGGTCGGGCAGAGATGGGGACGGCGGGTTCGGATGCCTTTTCGATCAAGGTCAGCGCCGATGGCTCCAGCTTCTTCACCGGGCTGAGCATCGCCCCCGCCACGGGGCAGGTCACGCTGCCCGCTCCCGTGAAGCTCGGCGGGCAGGCGGCGGACCCGCCGAGCCCGGCGGAGGGGGAGGTCTGGCTCAACACCGCCTCCGGTACGATCCGGGCGCGGGCCGGGGGGGCGACCCATGTGCTCACCCCGGCGGTCGGATACGGGCTGCATATCGCGCTCACCCAGAAATGTTTCTTCAACTAGGAGTAGGCTCATGCCCGGCAATACCGCCCCGATCTTTTCCAGGGTCGCGCGCATCGAATGGTCCGGCGGCATCACCGCCGCCAATACCGCCAAGGACGGCACCGGCAGCGTGGACACCGTCTTCACCGCCGATGCCTCCAATGGCTCCTACCTGCAAAAGCTGATCATCCGCCCGCGCGGCACCAACGTCGCCTCGGTGCTGCGGGTGTTTCTGAACAACGGGCTGGCAAACACGACGGCGGCCAACAATGTGCTGGTGGGGGAGGTGGCGCTACCCGCCACCAGCAATTCGGAAGTCGCCTCCCTCTCGGGGTTCGAGCTGGGGCTGAACATCCCCCTTCCGGCGGGCTACCGGGTGAATGTCACGCTCGGAACGGCGGTGGCGGGCGGTTACGCGGTTTCGGGCATCGGGGGGGATTACTGATGGAAGAAACCGGGGATGAGGTGATCCTGCCGGAGGCAACGGCGGAAATGACCGGCTATATCGAGGTGGTGGCGACGGTTGCCGGTCAGACCCATCGCATCTGGCAGCAGGTGATCGGGGGGCGGGTCACGGGCCATGTGGACGGCGCGGGCAAACCCTTCGAACTGCCGGAGCTTTTCGAGATGGAGGTGGTGACGGGTGAGCTTCGCGCCGCTCCGCAGGCGGAAGGGCAGACCGTATGAGCTTTCCCTATCATCTTGCGAAAGAAGCCGGCCAGACGAGGCGCTTCGATCCGGTCGGCACGACGACGGCTATCTGGCAGCCCTATACCGTCCCGGCCGGGGCTGCCCTGCTGTCCATTCTCGTTGTCGGCGGTGGCGGAGGCGGTGGCGCCGGGTTTTCCGGATCAGCCGGTTCTGCCCGTGGCGGCGGCGGCGGCGGCGGCTCGGGAGGGATCTCACGGACCTTGATCGCGGCGGCGCTTTTACCTTCAACGCTTTATGTGCTTGCCGGGAACGGGGGGGCGGCGGGGCAGGTGGGTATTGCTTCTGCGGTTGCGGTCCAGCCGGTGTTCAACTCGCCCGGTCTCCTTCTGAATACCAACAACGCAGCCGCGGGAGGCAATGGCAGTGCTTCCACCGCGGGATCTGCCGGAACGGGTGGGGGGGGCGGGGCAGGCTGCTACTCCACTCTCGGCAGCTTCGTGAGTACCGGCGGTATTCCCGGCGCAACGGGAGGTGCGCCCGCAGGAGCGGTTGGGGGTGTGATCACCACGGGCGGAACGTCGCTTTTCATTACGGGAGGCGCTGGCGGCGGCGGGACCACCCTGGTCGATTTCTCCGGTGGGGCGATTACCGGCAACGGTCTTTGGCCGACCATTCCTGGCGGGGTGGCAGACGGCAATGCCGGCTATGAACTCTGGCTGCCACCGACCTTCAGCGGAGGGTCGGGCGGAGGCTCCTCCAACACCGGCGCCGGCGGTCAGGGGGGCAATGGCGCCCGCGGTTGCGGCGGCGGGGGCGGCGGCGCGGGGGTGATCGGCGGGGCTGGCGGACGCGGCGGCGATGGTTTCGTGCTGATCACCGCCTTGTTCTGATCCGCCTTCCGGGCCGGATTTGCGGGTGGCGATTGGTTCGCCGCCCGCAACAATTTGACAGCTTTCCTCTGGAACCATAGACAGTTGGAAACAAATGTCAGGACGGCTTTCATGAAAATTGCGATGATCGGGACGGGCTATGTCGGGCTGGTCTCGGGTGTGTGTTTCTCCGATTTCGGTCATGAGGTCGTCTGCGTCGACAAGGACCCCGCCAAGATCGAGCGTCTGCGGGCAGGTGAAGTGCCGATCTTCGAGCCGGGTCTTGAGGCGCTGATGGCCAAGAACGTTGCGGCGGGCCGCTTGTCCTTCACGCTCGATCTGGCGGAGGCGGTGGCCGGGGCGGATGCGGTCTTCATCGCGGTCGGCACGCCGACGCGGCGCGGAGATGGCCATGCCGACCTGACCTATGTGATGGCGGCCGCGGCGGACATCGGCCGGGCGCTGACCGGCTATGCGGTGATCGTGACGAAATCGACGGTGCCGGTCGGCACCAACCGCAAGGTTGCCGAAGCCGCGCGGGCGGCCAATCCGGAGGCCGATTTCGACGTGGCCTCCAACCCCGAATTCCTGCGCGAAGGCGCGGCCATCGACGATTTCATGCGCCCCGACCGTGTGGTCGTCGGCGTGGAGACGCCGCGCGCGCGCAAGATAATGGGCGACATCTACCGCCCGCTGTTCCTCCGCGATTTCCCGGTGGTCTATACCGGGCTCGAAAGCGCCGAGATGATCAAATACGCCGCCAATGCCTTTCTGGCCGCGAAGATCACCTTCATCAACGAGATCGCGGCGCTTTGCGAGCGGGTCGGCGCCGATATCAAGGATGTCTCCAAGGGCATGGGGATGGACGGGCGCATCGGCAACAAGTTCCTCCATGCCGGGCCGGGCTATGGCGGTTCCTGTTTCCCCAAGGATACCAAGGCCCTGGCGCGCATCGGGCAGGATCATGCCGTGCCGATGCAGATCACCGAGACGGTGATCAAGGTCAATGAGGAGATCAAGCGCCGCATGATCGAGAAGATCGAGGATCTCTGCGACGGGGCGATGAACGGCAAGACCATCGCCGTGCTGGGGGTGACCTTCAAACCGAATACCGACGACATGCGCGAGGCGCCTTCGCTGACCATCGTGCCGGCCCTTGTGGGTGCCGGTGCCAAGGTGCGGGTCGCCGATCCGCAGGGCCGGCGCGAGGGCGAGGCCCTGCTTCCGGGGGTCAAATGGGTGGAAAACCCCTATCAGGCGGCACAGGGCGCGCATCTGGTGGTGCTTTTGACCGAATGGAACGAGTTCCGCGCCCTCGATCTCGAAAAGCTCGCCAAGAAAATGGAGGTGGCGCGCATGGCCGACCTCCGCAATGTCTATTCACAGGAAGAAGCCGCCGAGGCCGGGTTCGAAACCTATGTGGGGATCGGCCGCTAGTATCCGATGAGCCCCGCCGCCTTGGCCGCGGACGCTCCGCGGGGGATATTTAGGAAGAGAAGAAAGCCCTTTCATCTTGCCTTAAATATCCCCGCCGGAGGCTCCTGCCCTGTCAGCGGACGGCGCAGTTGGCAGGATCAGCCCTTGGCGCCCTGACCGCGGGCATAGACATCCTCGTAGCGGATGATGTCATCCTCGCCGAGATAGGCGCCGGTCTGCACCTCGATCAGCACCATCGGCACCCGGCCGGGATTTTCGAGCCGGTGCTTCTCGCCGAGGGGGATGAAGACCGACTGGTTTTCCGTCACCAGCCGCACCTCGGCCCCGATCGTCACGCGGGCGGTGCCGGAGACGACGATCCAGTGCTCGGCGCGGTGGACATGGCTTTGCAGCGACAGGGCGGCGCCGGGCTTGACCACGATGCGCTTCACCTGAAAACGGTCCGACAGCGCCAGCGTCTCGAACCAGCCCCAGGGGCGGTGGTCGCGGGGGAAGGTGTCGGCCTGTTTCAGGCCGCGCGCCTTCAGGCCCGCGACGACGGTTTTCACTTCCTGCGCGCGGTCACGCGGAGCGATCAGCACGGCATCTGCCGTCGCCACCGCCACCATGTCCCGCAGACCGATCCCGACCAGCACCTGTCCGGCGCTGTCGCTGCGGAGAAGGCTGCCCGAACAGTCGAGCGTCAGCACCTCGCCCGCCGCCGCATTGCCTGCCGCGTCGCGCTCCGGCGCCTCGCGCCAGACCGCATCCCAGTCGCCGAGGTCGGACCAGCCGGCCCCGAAGGGCACGGCATCGAGATTGTCTGCCCGCTCCATCACCGCGTAGTCGATGGAGATGTCCTCCGCCTGCGCCCATGGCTCCGGCGCGAGGCGCAGGAAGCCGAGATCGCGCGCGGCCCCGTCCACCGCGGCGGTGACGGGGGGCAGGAGGCCCGGCGCATGGGCGCGGAAGGCGGCAAGCGCGGCTTTGGCCGTAAAAAGGAAGATCCCGGCATTCCACAGGAAATTCCCGGCCGCGAGCATGGCTTCGGCCCGCGTGACATCCGGTTTCTCGATGAAGCGGCGCAGGGGCTGGGCCTCACCCTCGACGGCGCGGGTCGAAAGCTCCAGCCAGCCATAGCCGGTTTCCGCCCGGTCCGGCCGGATGCCGAAGGTCACGATGCGCCCGGCCCTCGCGGCGGGCAGGGCGGCGGCGACCGTGGCGCGAAAGGCCTCCGCATCCGGCACCACATGGTCGGAGGGCGCGACGAGGACCAGAGCCTCCGGGTCGCCCGCCGCGAGATGCAGGAGCGCCGCGAGGATCGCCGGGGCGGTGTTGCGCCCCTCCGGCTCGATCAGGATCGCGGCCGGATCGGTCTGCAGGGCGGCGAGCTGCTCCACCACGATGAAGCGGAAATCGCTGTTCGTCACCACCAGCGGGCGCCCGTAGCCCGGCCCGGAAAGCCGTGTCACCGCCTGCTGGAACAGCGACAGCGGCCCGAAGATCGGGGAGAACTGCTTCGGAAAGCCCTTGCGCGACGCCGGCCAAAGCCGTGTCCCGGAACCGCCGCACAGTAGTAGGGGGGTGATCTTGTCCATTCATTCGCCTCCAGCCTTTCCGCGCTAGTCCGGTTTTATGGCGGATTTGTGGAAAATGCGCCCCAGCCTCAGACCAGATCGTAATTGCTGTTGCCGATCCGCAGGAAGATATCCGTCATCCCCGCGCCATCGGCAAGCGTCCAGAGGATGCGGCCCGTGGGGAGATGAACGATCTGCGCCTCCGACTGGCTGGCCGAGCCGATGTCGGGCAGACGGATGATTTCCACCCGGAAATCGCTGCGCTGTGCGCCGATGCCGGTGTAGACGAGAAGATCGCCCTGACTTGCCGAATAGTCGATGACCAGATCGCTGCCCTCCGCTGCCGTGCCGGAGTGGAGGAACTGATCCGCCCCGGCACCGCCCATCAGCAGGTCGTCGCCCTCGCCCCCCTCCAGCCGGTCATTGCCGGCGCCCGCCCAGAGCGTGTCATTGCCCGCCCCCCCGATCAGCCGGTCCGCCCCGTCGCCGCCGTAGAATTCATCCGCGCCGCTACCGCCGTCGAGCGTGTCATTGCCGCCCCCCCCCCAGAGCGTATCGCTGCCCTCCCTGCCCAGCAGGCTGTCATTGCCCGCATCGCCGTCGATCCGGTCGCTTGCCGCAGTGCCTGCCAGCGTGTCATGGCCAAGACCGCCGCGCAGACCCTCGATACTGACGTAAATGTCGCCCTTGGCATCGCCGGTGTTGAGCGAGGGGGTGAGCAGATCGACCTTCACCGCCTTGGTGGAGCTGGAGTAGACCGCCCAGTCATAGCCGTCGCCGCCCTCCAGCCGATCCGCGCCGCCGCCGCCTTCCAGAATGTCGTTGCCGCTGCCGCCGTAAAGCGTGTCATTGCCGCCGGAGCCGAAGAGCACGTCATTGGCACCGCCGCCCGAAAGGATATCCGCCGCCGCCCCGCCGCGCAGCGTATCCTCGAAAGCAGAGCCGAGGATCGCCTCGATCTCGGTCAGGATATCGCCGAGCGCATCGCCGAGGTTGCTGGCGGGTTTGGCCAGATCGACCCTGACGGCGGCGGCGGCATCGGCATAGCTGGCCCAGTCGGTCCCGGCGCCGCCGGTCAGCACATCTGCCCCCGCGCCGCCGATCAGCGTGTCATTGCCGGCCCCGCCGCGCAGCGTATCCGCCCCGTCGCGCCCGGAGATCAGGTCGTCCCCCGCGCCCCCGTCGAAGAGATTGGCCGCGCCGTCCCCCGCAAACGTGTCGGCGAAGGCAGAGCCGAGTACCGCCTCGATGCCGAGGAAGACATCCCCCGCCGCGTCGCCGCTGCCGAGCGCCGGATTGGCGAGATCGACCCGCACCCCGGCCGCTGCGGTGGCATAGCTGGCCCAGTCCGTGCCGGCGCCCCCATCGAGCCGGTCCGCCCCCGCCCCGCCGATCAGCGTATCATTGCCCGTCCCGCCAAACAGGCTGTCCTCCGCGCCGCGCCCGGTCAGGATGTCGTTTCCCGCCCCGCCGTCGAGCAGGCTCGCCGTCAGCGCCCCCATCAGCGTGTCATTTTTTGCCGACCCGATGAGCCCCTCGATGCCGATGAAAATATCGCCTGCCGCATCGCCGCTGCCCGCCACCAGCCCGGCGAGATCGGCGGCGACCGCCTTGCTGGAGGTGGCATAGCTCACCCAGTCCACCCCCGCCCCGCCATCGAGCCGGTCCGCTCC
Organism: Paracoccaceae bacterium; assembly: GCA_027492585.1. Taxonomy (GTDB): domain Bacteria; phylum Pseudomonadota; class Alphaproteobacteria; order Rhodobacterales; family Rhodobacteraceae; genus JAPUEK01. The sequence continues at coordinate 57,283 of JAPUEK010000022.1, forward strand.
CGCCCCCCCGTCCAGCGTGTCATTGCCATCGCCACCGAAGAGCTGATCTGACCCGGCCCGGCCAAAGAGCGCATCATCCCCGCCGCCGCCTGCCAGCAGATCGGTGATCTTGGAGCCGAGCAGCCTGTCGTTGAAGGCGGAGCCGAGGATACCCTCGATCCCGGTATAGATGTCGCCCGCCGCCTCGCCGGTGTTGAGGGTGCGGGTGGTCAGGTCCACCACGACTGCCGTTCCTGCTTCGGCATAGCTGGCCCAATCGGTGCCTGCGCCCCCGTCGAGACTGTCGGCGCCTGCGCCACCCGTCAGCGTGTCATTGCCGGCCCCGCCGCGCAGGGTATCGTTGCCGCCGCCGCCCCAGAGCCGGTTCGCCCCGCCATCGCCGCGCAGATCATCGGCGAAGGCGGAGCCGATCAGCCCCTCGATCCGCAGGAGCGTGTCGCCCAGAGCCTCGCCGGTGTTGGCGACGGCGCCCGAAAGATCGGCCTTGATCGCCGCGGCGGCATTGGCATAGCTCGCCACATCAATGCCCTCGCCGCCGTCGAGCGTGTCATTGCCTGCGCCACCCTCCAGCGTGTCATCGCCGGCGCCGCCGAAAAGCCGGTCCGCCCCGCCGCGCCCGGTCAGCAGATCGTCCCCCGCCCCGCCCTCCATCTCGTCGGCGGTATCGCTGCCCGCGACGGTATCGGCAAAGGCGGAGCCGATCACCGCCTCGATGGAGATCAGCACATCCCCCGCCGCCTCCCCGGCATTGAGCGCCGGGGTGAGCAGGTCGAGCCGGATGCCGCGGGTGGCATTGGCATAGCTTACGCTGTCCATCCCTTCGCCGCCGTCGAGCCGGTTCGCGCCGGTGCCGCCTTCCAGGGTATCATTCCCGGCGCCGCCAAAGAGCGTGTCATCCCCGGCGCGGCCCTGGAGCAGGTCATTCCCGGCCCCGCCATAAAGCAGGTTCCCCCCGGTATCGCCGCCAAGCGTATCCGCGAAGGCGGAGCCGATCAGCCCCTCGATCGTGGCGAAAAGATCCCCGGCCGCCTCCCCCGTATTGGCGGAAGGGGTGGCAAGGTCGGCACGCAGGCCTGCCGCCGCGCCGTCATAGCTGGCAAGATCGACCCCTTCGCCGCCGTTCAGAAGATCGGCACCCGTTCCCCCCTCCAGCGTGTCATTGCCCGCCCCGCCGATCAGCGTGTCATCGCCCGCGCGGCCCTGCAACAGATCGCTGCCCGCCCCGCCGTCGAAGGTATTGGCACTGCCATCCCCCGCCAGCGTATCGTTGAAGGCGGAGCCGAGGACGATTTCCACCCCGATCAGCACATCGCCCGCCGCCTCGCCGCTGCCAAGCGACGGGCTGGCCATGTCGAGCCGGACGGCCGCCGTGGCCTGGGCATAGGTCACGGTGTCGATGCCTTCGCCGCCCTCCATCCGGTCCGCCCCGCCGCCGCCGGAAAGCGTATCATCCCCCGTCCCGCCGAGCAGCGTGTCATTGCCGCCGCGTCCGGTCAGCAGATCGGCCCCGCCACCGCCATCCAGCAGATTTCCCCCCGCATCGCCGCGCAGATCATCCGCGCCGGAGGAGCCGCTCACCCCTTCCACCGAGACATAGCTGTCGCCTGCGGCAAGGCCGGTATTGGCAGCGGGATCGGCAAGATCGACGGTCAGACCCTGCGGGGAATCGCCGTAATCGGCCATGTCGAAACCGGCCCCGCCGTCGAGCAGATCGGCCCCCGCGCCGCCGGTCATCACGTCATTGCCGGCCCCGCCATAGATCGTGTCATTGCCCGCCGAGCCGGTCAGCCGGTCATCGCCGCCGGCGCCGGGGATCGCCACCTCCCGCCGGATCTGCCAGACCCAGAGACCCGTCTGGCCGGTGTTGCCGATGGTCTGCGGCAGGGCCAGCAGCGCGGTTTCATTGCCCGAAGCCGCCAGCGTCACCGCCGCCCCGGTGCCGAGCTTCGTGCCGATCCAGGCGGCCGTCCCGCCGAGCCCGTTCCAGCCGCCTTCCAGATCGCCCGACACCCAGCCGATATCCTCATAGCGCAGCACCACGTCGAATTCGCCATTGCTGCGGTCGAAAAGCTGGAGCTGGAAGGTGTTCGTCTCCGTCGCGTTGCGGCGATAGAATCCGACATCCTGCCAGGTGATGGTGACCGCATCCTCCTGCGGATCGAGGTCGATCCAGACCGGGCCGCTTTCGGCCCCCTCCCCATCCAGCCTTGTATCCACATCGGCATGAAAGGCGGCGATGAACGGGGTTGCCAGACCGGCGGGATCGGCCTGGAATCCGGTGATCGCCGCGCCGAAGGACAGAAGGCCATCGGTGCTGAGAAAGATATCGGTCGCCGGCACAATGGCCCCGCCGACGAAGAAGCCCTGCTCGAAGACCGCAGACAGGTCGAGCCGCAGCGAGCCGTCATCCGCCCGCTCCATCGCCGTTTCGCCATAACCTGCCGCCCCGCCAAGCCCGGTCCGGGCTGTGCCATTGCCGGTGATCTGCCCCATCTCGGCCCCCGTTTCCACCGCAGACAGTCTTGGCCTGCAAGGTGAAGGAAGACTTAAGGGGAAAATCATCATCTCTATGATTTCATTATAATTATCCGGAAGAACCGCTTTCCTGCCGCAAAGGCTCCCCGCTTGCGTCGCCCCCGGCCTTCAGGGTCGGAGGCGGGTGTTCAGGGGTGGACGGCTGTGCAATTTCGGGTGGTTTCAACCTATCTGGCCAATACGCTTGGCTTTTCAGCCATCGCCGACGGGCTCGCGGTGGTGGAGCAGGGCGGTTATGCCCGGCTGGTCTATGCCCAGCGGGGCGGCAGCCAGTTGGGGGTGATCGACCTTGGAGCGGCCGCGGCGCCCGCCGCCGATCCGGGCGATCCTGTCGTGGGCCAGGCGGCCACGGGCGCTCTGGCGGTGCAGGCGACGACGGGTTTGCCGCGCGTCTATGTCACCAACGCCTGGTCGGTGCCGCTGCGGGCCGCGCCGCTGGCGCAATCGGCGACCACGGCCTCTCCGGTCAATGTCGGCTCCAGCCTCGGTGCGCTGTCCGGCGTCACCGCCTTCGAGATCATCGAGCGCGGCGCCACCGACATCGCCGTCGTGGCGCAGCGCGGGGTGGAGGGGCTGCGGATCTTCACCCTCTCGGATGGGGGGGCTCTGAGCCTTGTCGGCAGCATCAGCGACGGACCGAAGGCCTATGTGCAGGAGGTCAGCGATCTGGCGAGCGTCACGGCCGGCGGACAGAGCTATCTGCTCGTGCTCTCGGCGCTCGAAAACGGGCTGACGAGCTATCAGATCGGCGCGGCGGGGCAGGCGGTCTTCATCGACACGCTCGGGATGCGCGACGGGCTGGCGGTCAACGGGCCGGTGGCGATGCAGGTGGCAAAGATCGGCGGGCAGGATTTCGCGGTGATCGCCGCGACCGGCTCTTCCTCCTTGTCCGTGGTGCGGGTCAATCCGATGGGGGTGCTGTTCCAGACCGACCATGTGATCGACGACCGCTCCACCCGGTTTGCCGATGTGGCTGCCCTCGACATGTTCGTGGCGCAGGACCGGGTTTTCGTCGTGGCGGCGGGCAGCGATGCCGGGGTGACGGTGCTGGAGCTGCTGCCGGGGGGGCGGCTGATGCCTTACCTCAGCGTGGCGCTCGAAAGCGGGGCGGGCATGGCCAATGTCACCGGCATCGCCGCGCATATGCTGTCGGCGACCCGTGCGGCGCTGCTGCTGAGCGATGCGCGGGGCGACCGGATCAGCCATTTCGAGCTGGACCTGGGCAGCCTTGGTCAGATCATCACGGCCAACGGCGGGGTGGTGACGGGAACCGCGCTCGACGACCGCATCCTCGGCTCCGCTGCGGCCGAGACCTTGCAGGGCGGGGCGGGCAATGACTGGATCCATGACGGCGGCGGGGCGGACCAGTTGCGCGGCGGGGCGGGGGCGGATGTCTTCGTCTTTGCCCGCGACGGGGCGGTGGACCGGGTGCTGGATTTCGAGCGGGGCATCGACCGGCTCGATGTCAGCGACTGGGGCCGGATCTACGGGATAGAGGCGCTGACCATCGCCTCCACCAGCACCGGGGCGGTGGTGAGCTATGGCAATGAGCAGCTTGTCCTCACCTCCTCCACCAATACGCCGCTGACCCTGACGGCGGCGGATTTCCTCTTCTGAGCCAAGCTGTTTGCACTTTACGAACGCTTTGGAACGCGGCAAGACACCGCTGGCGCGAAGGCTTCGGACGGAAAAGACGATGCAGCATGTTCTGGTGACGGGGGGGGCGGGATACATCGGCTCCCATGCCTGCAAGGCGCTGGCCGGGGTGGGGTTCATCCCGGTTGCCTTCGACAACCTTTCGACCGGCTGGGCGGAAGCGGTGAGGTTCGGCCCGCTCGTGCAGGGCGATCTTCTGGACCGTGCGGCGGTGGAGGCGGCCTTTGCCCGCTATCGCCCGGTGGCGGTCATGCATTTCGCGGCGCTGTCGCTGGTCGGCGATTCGATGAAGGACCCCGGCCGCTACTGGCGGGTGAACACCGGCGCGGCGCTCAATCTCATCGAGGCGGCGGTGGCGCAAGGCTGCCTGAATTTCGTCTTCTCCTCCACCTGCGCCACCTATGGCGATCAGGACGGGGTGATGCTGGACGAAACCACGCCGCAGCGCCCGATCAATGCCTATGGCGGATCGAAGCGCGCCATCGAGGACATGCTGCGCGATTTCGGCGCGGCCTCGGGGTTGCAGCATGTGATCTTCCGCTATTTCAACGTCGCGGGGGCGGACCCGGAGGGGGAGCTGGGCGAGCAGCACCGGCCGGAGACCCATCTCATTCCTCTGATGCTCGATGCGATCGAGGGGCGGCGCCCGGCGCTGACCCTGTTCGGCACCGATTACCCGACACCGGACGGAACCTGCGTGCGCGATTACGTCCATGTCTCCGATCTGGTGCAGGCCCATGTGCTCGGGCTGCAATGGCTGCTCGACGGGCGCGGCAACCGGGAATTCAACCTCGGCTCCGGGCGCGGCTTCTCGGTGAAAGAGGTGATCGAGGCCTCGCGCCATGTCACCAACCGCGCCGTCCCGGTGATCGAAGGGCCGCGCCGGGCGGGGGATGCGGCATCGCTCGTCTCCGGCTCGCAGCGTGCGGTGGAGGAACTGGGCTGGCGGCCGGAACGCTCCACCCTCCAGCAGATGATCTCCGACGCCCATGGCTGGAGCCAGAAGCCGGGCTACAGCCGCTAGGCGGGACTATTCGGCGCGGGGAGCCCCCTGGTCGGGCGCCGGAGGGGTTTTGCACCCCTCCGGACCTCCCCGCAGGATATTTATGGCAAGATGAAGGGGGGAGGGGGCCTTGCGCCGGGTTGCGGCCTCCTGCCTGACCGGCGACCGGGTTCAGACGGGTTTCGGTTCCGGTGGCGGGACCGCAACGAGATCCTGCCGCTGGGTGGAGAGCCGGTCCGGGTCCGGCGGCGGCAGGTCGGCGATCAGCAGTGCCGGTCCCTGACCCGCGCGGGCCAGCACCTCGCCATGCGGGCCGCAGATGACCGAGCCGCCGGCATAGGTCAGATCGCCCTCCCGGCCGCAGAGATTGGCGTAGAGGATCGACAGTCCGTGATTGGCGGCCATGGCCGGCACCGTCGCTTCGGCGACATGGGTGAAGGGCAGCATGTTGGCCGTCGGCACCAGCAGCATCTCGCAGCCGGCCGCCGCGAGGGTTGCGACATGGGGGGCGAATTCCACATCGTAGCAGATGAGGATGCCGGCAAGGCGGCCGGCTATCTCCACCGTGCAATAGCGCTCGCCGGGATGGTAGAAGGCCGCCTCGCGCGGGCCGTAAAGCTGGATCTTGCGGTAATGGGCCAGTTCCGCCCCGTCCGGTCCCATCACCACGGCGGAATTGTAGACCTTGCCGCCGTCGCGCTCCGCATAGCCGAGGATCAGCGCGCAACCCGCCTCGCGGCAGAGCATGGCTGCCGCCCGGTGCCAGTCACCGCCGCGCGGCTGGGCGAGCGCCGCCAGACGGTCGGAGTTGTAGCCGGGCAGATAACATTCCGGCGCGACGAGCAGCTTCGCCCCCGCAGCCCCGGCGGCCCGCAGGGCGGGAGCGAGGCTCATGAGCCCGGCCTGGGCATCGCCGGCCGGGGAGGGGCCTTGCCAGAGGGCCACGCGGAAGGGGGTGGGGTCGGGCATCACGGGCTCCCTCTCTGTCCGGAGCCAGAATGTCGGAGGCAGCGGGTCTTGTCACCGGGGAGACCGGCGGAGGCACTCCGGGAGCGCAGGAAGCTGCCGATAGCGTTTTGAACCGAAGGGGGAGGATGGTGGCGAGGGAGAGATTTGAACTCTCGACCCCACGATTATGAGTCGTGTGCTCTAACCAACTGAGCTACCTAGCCACTGACGCGGTGAATAGGGCGGGGGGCGGGGGAGGTCAAGGGGGAATCTCCCTTGGTTGTGAGGAGCTCCGGAGCGCGCGCCGGGCTTTGGCCGGGGCCTCCGGCGGGGATATTTGAGCACAGGGGATGGGCAGGGGCCGCGGGTCTGGGCGGCACGGGTCTGAGCGGCACGGGCCGGATCAGCACGGGAAGGGCGCCGTCACCGCGCGATGCGGGGGCGGCCGGAGGCGGTGACGGTGACGGTGCCTTCGAGGAACATCGCGCGGCCTTCCACATCCGCCTCGCGCAGGTCGCGGCTCATCGTCAGGCGCAGATCCTCGGCCCCGGCGGCGCGGGCGCGGGCGGAGGTTTCGGCGGCGAGCCAGTGCTCCATGGCGGCGAGGGCTTCGTCGCGGGTCGGGTAGGCTTGCAGCCCCTCGGCAAGATGGGCGACGAAGCGGCCTTCGGAGGGGGAGGAGACGAGCCCGCTCATCCTCTGGCTGATCTGGCCGACGACGGCGCCGATGGCATTGGCCACCCCGGCATGTTCGGAGAGGATCATCTCGCAGCCGAGCCGTTCGCCGACAGCCCCATAATAGGAGGGGGCGGAGGCCCCGAGGCCGATCACCGGCACGCCGAGGCGGGCGGTCAGCTCCACCACGCCGCGGTGATGGTCGAGGCCCGCCGAGAGCAGGCGGTGCCGGGCGAGAGCCTCGGGCGCCTCGCCGGCAAAGCCGGGCTCCTCGGCGAAGGCGGCTTCCAGCAGGCAATCGACGGTCTGGGCGGTGACCTGATCGACGATCTGCGCGGCAAGGGTCGCGGCATCGGGGGCGAAGCGGTCGCCTGCGCCATTGCGCCTCCGGGCCAGCAGGGTGAGCGCCTTCTGCGCCGCCAGCCCGTCCCAGCTGTCGAGCCGTCCGAGCACATGGGAGGCATCCGAGGGGGTCACGCCCGACAGCATCACCAGACCGCGTGCGACGAGCCGTTCGAGTGCTGCGACCTCGATCCGGCTGGTCAGCGCGGCAGCCAGCGGCATCGGCGCGGTGATGCGGGCCAGCACCGTGGCTTCGCGTGCGCTCAGGCCCCCGGTGGCTCCGGCGGCGGCGACCATCGGCACGACGAAGCGGCCGTCGAATTCCCCCGCCGTTTCGGTGGAAAGCGCGCGGTCAAGCGTGGCATGAACCATCTCCCCCGCCTCGGTCGCCAGAAGCGCCACCGGCATCAGACGCCGCGGGCCAAGGGTCAGCCCGCCTTCCAGCCCCGCCGTTTTCAGATGCACCTCGCTGTCGCCGCCGAGCCCGGTGGTCCGCATCGCCACCGCCTCGACCATGGTGCGGAAGCCGCCGACGCGCGCGCCCTGCGGGTCGATCTCCGGCAGGCCGCCGCGCAGGAGCGCCACATCGGTCGTCGTGCCGCCGATGTCGGAGACGAGCGCGTCCTTTGCCCCGGTCAGCCAGCCCGCCCCGACGATGGAGGCGGCGGGGCCGGAGAGGATGGTCTCGATCGGCCGCTCGCGCACCATGGCGGCGGAGATGAGCGCGCCATCGCCGCGCACCACCATCAGCGGGGCGGAGATGCCGATTGCTTTCAGATGGCGCTCGCAGGCGGCCACGAGCCGGTCGATCATGCCGATCAGCCGGGCGTTCAGCACCGCCGTCAGGGCGCGCTTCGGCCCGTTGAGCTGGGCCGACAGCTCATGCGAGCAGGTGACGGGGCGGCCGGTGATCCGGCGGATCAGGCTGCGGGCGGCGATCTCATGGGCGGGGTTGCGGGTGGCGAAGCGGGCGGCGACGGCAAAGCCCATGACCTGATCGGCAAGCGCTGTCACCTCCGCCTCCAGCCGCGCCAGATCGAGCGGCGCGCTTTCCATCCCGGCATGGCTGTGGCCGCCGGGCAGAAGCACGACCGGATCGCCCTTCAGCGCCTCGGTCAGCCCGCCGCGCTCCAGATCATCGGCGTCAAAGCCGATGAAGATCAGCGCCACGCGCCCGCCCTGACCCTCGACAAGCGCATTGGTGGCAAGGGTCGTGGACAGCGAGACGAGGGCGATCTCCGCCGCCGCCACCCCGGCCCCGGCAAGGGCGGCATCCACCGCCCGCCCGATGCCGAGCGCCAGATCGGCACGGGTGGTCAGCGATTTGGCCTTGCCGATCACCAGGTCCGCCGCCTCATCGACGATCACCGCATCCGTATAGGTGCCGCCGGTATCGACCCCGAGAAAATATGCCATCTGCCTCGCCTCACGCTGCCTGCGCCCTGATAGCCCGCCACAACGGGAAGGTCACGGCCCCTGATTTTCCGCCCGCAAATATCCTCGGGCGGGCGCGCCCGCTTCGCAGCGTCCGCCCTCAGCGCCGCCGGCGCCGGGGGGCCGGGGGGATGCCCTCCGCCTCCCGGTATTTCGCTGCCGTGCGCCGCGCGATACGGATGCCGCCCTGCGCCAGAGCCTCGGCGATCGCCTGATCGGAAAGCGGCCGGCGCGGATCTTCCTGCCGGACCAGTTCCGCCAGCCGGGCGCGGATCGCGGCGGCGGATTGACCGGCCCCCTCCGCCCCGGTGCTGCCCCCGACGGCGCCCCCGAACATCTGGCGCAGCCACCAGGTCCCGCGCGGCGTGTCGAGGCTCGCTCCCGCCACCACCCGGCTGATCGTGCTTTCGTGGAGCTCAAGCGCCTCGGCGACCTCGGCCATCCGGAGCGGCAGGAGCGCCGCCGGGCCGTGATGCAGCGCCGCCGCCTGCCGGGAGGCAATCTCGCTGGCAACGGCCAGCAGCGTGGCATTGCGCGCCGCGACAAGGTTCTGCAACGCACGGGCCTGGCTGCGGTTGCCGGTCTTGGCACCCGGCCCGGAGCGGATCTCCACCGAGGGCAGGGCGGAGCGGTTGAGCGAGACCCGCCAGCCGCCGTTCTCTCCCGGTTCCGCCAGCAGATCCGGCTCCCGCAAGGTCGCGCCGCGACCGGAGATGAAATCCGCCCCCGGCTTGGGGTTCAGCGCCCGGATCCGGCGAAACCGCAGCAGGATGCCCGCTTCATCCGCTCCGCACAGCCGCGAAAGCCGGGCGGTATCGCCGCTGGCGAGCAGCGGCAGATTGGCCAGCAGGAGCTTCATCACCCCGTCCATCTGTCCGGCGTCGCGCAGTTGCAATTCCAGACATTCCGCCAGAGTGCGGGCGAAAATCCCCGGCGGATCAAGGGTCTGAAGACGTGCCAGAACCGCCTCCACCTCCGGGACGGAGGCGCTGCATTCCCCCGCGATCATTGCGAGGGGGCGCCCGAGCCAGCCGGAGGGCTCCAGAGCCTCGGTCAGGCCGAGCGCGATGCGCCGGGCGCGCGGCGGCAGCGACAGACCCTCCACACCGGCCATCACATGGGCGATGAGTCCGGGGGCGGGGCTGGCGATCTCTGCCATGCCGTCCGGGGTTGCGGCAAAGCCGCCGCTGCGGGTCAGGAACGCCGTCCAGCGGGGCAGCCAGTCCCCAAGCGCAGGCGGGGTCGGGGTGACATGGAGAAGCGGGTTCTCAATGGCCTGTTCTTCCAGAAAGCGGGTCAGCCCCGCCGCATCGGCCCGCAGGATTTCGATGGAGGAGGTGAGGCTTGCATTCAGGGCGAGCCTTTGGGTCTGCTTGACCTCGATGCGGGGGCGGGGCGACATGGGCGGAGCCTAATGCCTGCATCTGCGCCATGCAACGGCAGTGGCAGGAAGGCTCCGGTCCCCCGAAAACCATCGACGTTGGGGGAATTGCCGCTTCCGCTGGTGGTCCGGTGCAGGATCACACGGCGACAGCGGATCGCGGGAGTTTCCGCCCTGGCGGATTGCAGGCGGCGTTCAGGATCAGGGCGGCGGCGGAGGTCTTGTCCGGGAACCGCTTTCGCCTGCGCCATCCCCAGATCCCCGTGCGGCAGCGAACGGGCGCAGAAACCGCACGACAGGTTGGCCGCGACAGGGTTGGGCGCGGCGTGCGCGAAGCATTTGCCGAAACCTGTTCAAATCCCCCGAAACCCGGAAGGTTGGAGGCGACGCGCTTGCTGATGGAAGTGGCGGCTCGGGGCGGCTAGACTTCCTCGGGCCGGCCCGGCGATCCGGCCGCTGTGTTTCAGGAGCTTCAATGCCCGTTCTCCGCCTCGCCGGCCATGCCGGCTTCTGCCTGTTGCTCGTTGCCACCGCCGCCCTCGGCGCCACGGCGCTCCATGTTCATTTCGAGGGGCCGACCCTCTGGTTGCTCTGGGCGCTTCTCGGGGCGGTGGCACTCGCAAGCCTCGTCTTCCGCTGGCGCAACCGCCGCCTGTCCTGGGGACTGTTCCTTCTGGGCCTGCTGGCGACGGGGGGCTGGTATCTGAGCCTGACCCCGCGCGGCGACCGGGACTGGGCGCCCGATGTCGCCCATATCGTCACCTCCACGCGCGAAGGCGATATGCTCACGGTCCACGATGTCCGCAACTTCCATTGGACCAGCGAAACCGAGGCGACGCCGCGATGGGAAACCCGCAGCTATGATCTGGCGACGCTTGAGACGGTGGATATGTTCACCTCGGTCTGGGACAACCCCGAGATCGCGCATCTCATCGTAAGTTTCGGCTTCGCGGGGGGCGATCATCTCGCCTTCTCGGTGGAGATCCGCAAGGAGGCGCATGAAAGCTTTTCCATCCTCGGGGGGTTCTTCCGCAAGTTCGAGCTGGCTCTGATCGCGGCGGACGAGGCGGACATCGTGCAGTTGCGGACGAACCAGCGGCAGGAGGATGTGCGGATCTATCCGATCCGCCTTGACGCCGGGCAACGCAAGACGCTGCTGTTGAGTTATCTCGACCTTGGCAACCGGCTGGCGGAGACGCCGGAATTCTACAACACCGTCACCGCCAACTGCACCTCGACCGTCTACCGGCTGGTGCAGGTGATCAAACCGGACCTGCCGCTGAGCGTCGCACTCCTCTATTCCGGGCGGCTGCCGGAATATATCGACAGCCTCGGCGGGCTTCTGGGCGAGATGCCGATGGCGGAGCGGCGCGAGAAGGCGGCGATCACCGCCCGCGCCTTGCAGATCCCGGCGGGGGCGACCTATTCGCGCTGGATAAGGGGGGAGGCGGGCTGACCCGCCGCCCTCAACTCCGGTTGAACTTGCCTTTCAGCGCCTCGGCAAAGGCATTGCCGCCCGAAGCGCCGGTTCCGGAAGGGGCCGCAGGTTTCGGGCTGGCGCTCATGGTGCCGGGCCGGCCTTTCGGAGCGGGGGCGCCGCGCTCCGCCGCGCGTTCGCGGCTTTGCGCGCGCGCCTCGCCGCTGTCGGCCTTCATGGTCAGGCCGATGCGCTTGCGCGCCACATCGACCTCCACCACCCGGACCTTGACCACATCGCCGGCTTTCACCACCTCATGCGGGTCCTTGACGAATTTGTCGGCCAGTTGGCTGACATGCACGAGCCCGTCCTGATGCACGCCGATATCGACGAAGGCCCCGAAGGCCGCCACATTCGTCACCGTGCCTTCCAGCATCATGCCCGGTTTCAGATCCTTGATATCCTCCACCCCCTCGGCGAAGGTCGCGGTGCGGAAGCTCGGGCGCGGGTCGCGGCCGGGCTTTTCCAGCTCCGCCAGAATGTCGCGCACCGTGGGCAGGCCGAATTTCTCATCGACGAAACGGCGCGGGTCCAGCCCCTTCAGCACCGAAGGATCGGCCATCAGCGCCCGGATGTCGCGCCCGCAGGCCTGCACGATCCTGCGCGCCACATCATAGGCTTCGGGGTGGACGGAGGAGGCGTCGAGCGGCTCCTTCCCGCCGGTGATCCGCAGAAAGCCGGCCGCCTGCTCGAAAGCCTTGGGGCCGAGCCGTGCGACCTTCAGCAGCTCCCGCCGGGTCTGGAAGGGGCCATTGGCATCGCGGTGGCCGACGATCGCCTCCGCCAGCCCCGGCCCCACACCCGAGACCCGCGCCAGAAGCGGCGCCGAGGCGGTGTTCACATCGACGCCGACCGCGTTCACCGCATCCTCGACCACCGCCTCAAGGCTGCGGCCAAGGCGCGACTGGTCCACGTCGTGCTGATACTGCCCGACGCCGATGCTTTTCGGCTCGATCTTCACCAGTTCCGCCAGCGGGTCCTGAAGGCGCCGCGCGATGGAAACGGCGCCGCGCAGCGACACGTCCAGCCCCGGAAATTCCTTCGCCGCCAGCTCGGACGCCGAATAGACCGAGGCCCCGGCTTCCGAGACGATCACCTTCACCGGCTTTTCGCCGGGCAGGTGGGCCAGAAGATCGGCGACCATCTTTTCGGTCTCGCGGCTCGCCGTGCCGTTGCCGATGGAGATGAGCTTCACCCCATGGCGCGCGATAAGCTGGGCAAGCGCCACCTGCGCGCCGCGCAGATCGTTCTTCGGCTGGAAGGGATAGACGGTTTCCGTGGCCAGCACCTTGCCCGTGGCATCGACGACGGCAACCTTGACCCCGGTGCGGATGCCCGGATCGAGCCCCATCGTGGCCTTGCCGCCCGCCGGTGCCGCCAGAAGCAGGTCCTTGAGATTGCGGGCGAAAACCGTGATCGCCTCCGCCTCCGCCCGCTCGCGCATCTCGCCCATGAGGTCAAGCGTCAGCGAGGTCCGCAGCTTCACCCGCCAGGCCCAGGCCGCCGCCTCCCGCAGCCAGAGATCGCCCGCCCCCTTGCCCGCGGTGTTCAGAACCGCCCCGCAGGCCCGCTCCGCCGGGCTTTCGCCTTTCGGCGCATCGGCGTCGATCTCCAGATCCAGCGTCAGGAAGCCTTCGTTCTGGCCGCGCAGCATCGCCAGAACCCGGTGACCGGGGGCCGAGACCCAGGGCTCGTCATGGGCGAAATAGTCGGAGAACTTGGCCCCCTCCGTCTCTTTCCCCGCCACCAGCTTTGCCGAAAGCCGGGCGACCTGCTTCATATGTCCGCGCAGGCGGCCCAGAAGATCGGCGTTTTCCGCCAGCCCTTCGGCGATGATGTCGCGCGCGCCTTCGAGCGCTGCTTTGGTGTCGGCAACGGCTTCGGTCACATAGGCCTTGGCGAGGGCTGCGGGATCGGCGACGCGGTCGGCGAGAATCGCCTCGACCAGCGGGCCGAGCCCGTTTTCCCGCGCGATCATCGCCCGCGTCCGGCGCTTCGGCTTGTAGGGAAGGTAGATGTCCTCCAGCTCCGCCTTGGTCGTGGCCTTGGCGAGCGAGGCGGAGAGCGCCTCGGTCATCTTGCCCTGCTCGGTGATGGAGGACAGAATCGCCGCCCGCCGCGTCTCCAGCTCCCGCAGATAGGAGAGGCGTTCGGCCAAGGTGCGAAGCTGGGTGTCGTCGAGCCCGCCCGTCACCTCCTTGCGGTAGCGCGCGATGAACGGCACCGTGGCACCCTCGTCCAGAAGCGCCACGGCGGCGCTGACCTGCGCGGGGGTGGCGGCAATTTCCGCAGCGATTACAAGGGGGATACGGCGGGCAGCTTCGGGGGTCATCGGGTCATCCTTGAGGTCGGAGGCTGACCTTACAGCCCGTCCGCGCCGGGGCCAAGGGGCTTTGCCCTGCTGCTTTGCCCCACATCAGCCGCAGGCGAAACGTCGCCGCACCCCCCCGGAAGGGGCGGCTGCGAGTGCTGGCGATGAAAGGATGGTACCGACTCCCCGGCTCGAACGGGGGACCCCTAGATCCACAATCTAGTGCTCTAACCAACTGAGCTAAGTCGGCACTCGCGGGCCATTTAGCCCTCGCCGCCGGGGATTGCAAGAGCAGGATTGCCAAGCTTTGCGCCCCGCGCTAGGCGAAGGGGAAGATAAAGGGGGCCGGCCATGGGCATCGACAAGCAAAGCGACATCGCGGCGAATATCCAGATCGGGCCGACCGATCAGGGTATGGTGCGGATCTATGTCGAGGCCGAGGGCGGGATCGAACTGCCGCTGGATTTCGACCCCGAAGAGGCCGAGGAAATCGCCGAGGAACTGCGGGCGGCGGCGGAAGCGGCGCGGCTTGTGGCAGGCGGGGGCGGGGGCAAGCCGAAGAAGAAGCGCTGAGACGCGGCTGGCGCCACGGCCTCGCCGATCTTACACTGTAACCAGCCCGGCCACGCCCGGATCGCGGTAGGCTTGCAACCGTGACGCCGCATGGCGGGCGAATTTCTGCACCATCACTTTCCGCCGCGCGCCGGGAAGGGGAGTTTCCGGCCCCATGCGGAGGATCTCCGCATCATAGGCGTCGGCGAGGATCAGGCCCGAGCCTTCGGGCAGCAGATCGGTCGGGAAATCGCCATCCACGGCCCAGAAGAAACGGTCGCACCATTCCAGATAGCCCTGCCATTTCCGGTCGGTCAGGAAATCCACCCGGCTCGACTTGCACTCGATCACCCAGATCTCGCCCTTGGGACCAAGCGCCATCAGATCGACGCGCAGACCGGGGGTGGGGATCATCTCTTCGACGGTGACGAAATCGAACTGGCGCAAGGCGCGCGCCACCCCGCGGGCAAGACGCTGGCCGGGCATGGGCGGAAGAAGGTCGGGCAGGCTGTCCATGGCGGGAATATGAACCAAAGGTGAACATCACGCAAGCCTTGCAGCAAGGGCCGCGCGGGCCTATCTAGGTCAGTGGCGAGTGCTGCTCTTCGCGTGCGAGGCAACTTTTCCAGTGGCCGATAAGCAAGCGAACGGGGGCTGGCTCTGGCAGGATCCTGGTCCTGCTACCTGGCGCCCACCTGAGACCTCTGGCTCTCGGGAAAAACCCCGTCTCCACGGTTGCTGCGGGCTCGCCACCCTTTCCCTCTCCGCAAAGAAAAAGGGGCAGGTTGCCCTGCCCCAGTCGAAGGGAAAAACCGAAGTCCGGCTCAGAAGCCGTAGACGAGCGACACGCCGAGCTTGTTGTCGGCGCGGATCGCGCGGCTGTCGTTGTACTCGGTCAGGTAGCTGACACGGGTGGAGAAGCTGTCGGTCATCTTGAAGTTCACGCCGAAGTCGTTGTTGATCCGCAGAGCGGCATCCGATTTCAGGATGTCGGTGTCATTGGTGGCAAAGACATTCTCGTTGAACTTGTAGAAGAAGCGCGACGAGGCGATGTAGCCGACTTCGGTTTCATGGTCGCCGAGGCCGTCTTCCAGATAGCTCACCCCGACACCGGCCTGCACGCGCCAGGTCATGTTGTCCTGGTTCACGATGCGGTAGCCCGGACCGAAGCCGAGGAAGGCATCGGTGCGGATGTCGGCGGCGGTGCTTGCCAGGCCGTCATTTTCCACGCGGCCGAGGCCGAAGACGTAGAACTTGTCGTTCAGGTAGTAGTTGGCGTCATAGACGGCGAACACATCTTCCTTGGTCGAAACGCCGGCATTGTCGGCGAAGTCGATGGCGACGCCGATGTTCTGGACCATCTGGCCCTGCGCGAAGCGCAGCTTGGCGCCGAGCGAGAATTCCTGCGATTCGTTGTTGCCGGTCTTGCCCGAATAGCCGAGCGAGGCCGAGCCGGAGAGGCCGGGGCGATATTCCGGGTTGCCGAAGCGGCTCGCATCTTCGGCGCGCGCCAGATCGTCGGCGACGGCGGTGTTGATGTCGTCGATCCGGTCATCCAGGGCCTGGGTGCCGGTCAGCGTGGTCTGGGCAAAAGCCGAGGAGCCGAGGAGAAGCGCCAGGGCGCCGGCGCCGAGGGGGAACACATGCGATTTCATTTACTGTCCTTTCACACATAGCAGGTCAGGTGCTGTGTCCTGACAGGCAATTGGGCCATGCCGGGCAGATAGGTCGCCGGGGCAGAGGGCTTCAAGGACGGGGGGCGTGAAAAGAAGGTGAGCAATACGCGACGGCGAAACCTCGCCGTTTCAGAGGGTTAGAGAAAGCGGTTTCCCGCGCAAAACCGCCGGGGGACGCAAGGTCAGCGAAATTCCCCCTGATCCGCCAGACGGCAAGCTGCGTAGCGCCGCGCCTTTCAGCCGCGCTTCGGCGGCAGGGTCAGCTTCACGGGCTCCAGCCGGGAGGTGAGCAGCGGCGCGCGCAGCCCGCCCTGCGGCGGCTCGCTCGGCGCGGCCATGGACATCACCGCGATGGCGAACTGCACCCCGGCGAAGACCAGACCATGCGAGACGAAGAGAAGCCCGAAGGCAATGGGGTTGAACTGCCCCGCCGGTCCCTTGCCGAAGACGAGCTGACGCAGATGCGCCACGTCGAGCCAGAGGAGAAGGGCCACGAACAGCCCCGCCACGGCAAAGCCGATCAGCACGTTGACGATGTAAAGGCGGACGAGTTTGGGCATGGCAGCACCTCCGATGCCCAGAGCCTAGCACGGACCGGAGAGTCGGGGCAGCGCCCGAATTGCCGCAGTTCAGTCGATGGGCTGCACGAAAACCAGCTCATGCCCGCCCCCCGACAGGGTGAGCCTGCCGGGCTGGAGCTTCTGCGTGGTCACACCCTGAAGGGCGGTGAAATATTCCGCCTCGCCCTTGATCTGAAAGCAGGCCATCCGGGTCGCGCCGATCATGCCGGGCGTGAAGCGGTCGCCTTCGCGGGTCAGATCGGCGAAATAGCGGTTGCAGGGCGCCTGACCCGTGATCCGGCCTTGCTCGCCCAGGTTCAGCGTCGCCTCATAGCCGGGGGCCTTGCCGTCCACTTCCACAAGGCGCCAGTCCATCTTCGTGAAATCCGGGGCAAGGGCGGTTTCATCTGCACCGCCGGTCGAGACACAGGCGGAGAGGGCGATACAGGCAAGGATCAGGCGCATTTCACGGCTCCGTTGGGGAATGTCCATCCTGTGACGCAGCCGCTTCGCCCTTCCTTGGCAGGTTCCGGAAAAAATCAGAACGCTCCGGGCTTCGCCTCATGCGCCATGTGGTCGAGTACGGCATTGACGAATTTCGGCTCCTTCCCTTCCGGGAAGAAGGCCTTGGCCACATCGACATATTCGGTGATGACCACCTTGGGCGGGGTCGGCAGCTCGGCGAATTCCGCCCCGGCGGCGCGGAACAGCGCACGCAGCACCGGGTCGATGCGGGCAATCGGCCATTTCGCCACAAGCGCCCGGTCGGTCATCTGGTCGATGCGGGCCTGATGGTTGACCGCATGGTTGATGAGCGCGCGGAAATGGTCCACGTCGCCCTCCACCATTTCCTCGTCGTCATAGGTGGCGCCGAAGCGGTGGGTCTCGAACTCCCGCGTGATGGTCTCGACGGTCTGCCCGGAGGCCTCCATCTGAAAGAGCGCCTGAACGGCATAGAGCCGTGCGGCGGATTTCATCTGTTTCTTGTCGGCCGATGTCATGCGCGGAACCCGATCCCCTTCGTATCGCGCGCCCATTTGCGCGAGAGCGCGACGAGATGCAAGGCCGCCGCCGCCGCACCGCCCCCTTTGTTCTGCCCGGCAGGATCGGCGCGGACCTCGGCCTGCGCGCGGGTCTCGACCGTCAGGATGCCGTTGCCGATGGCCGCCCCTTGCAGCCCCAGCAGGGTGATCCCGCGCGAGCTGTCGTTGCACACGGTATCGTAATGGGTGGTCTCCCCGCGGATCACGCAGCCGAGCGCGACATAACCGTCGAACTCCGCCAGACGTTCGGCCAGGGCGATGGCCGAGGGGATTTCGAGCGCGCCCGGCACTTCGACAACGTCCGTCTCCGCCCCGCTGGCCCTGGCCGTGGCCCTCGCCCCGGCCACGAGGTTGTCCGCGATGTCCTTGTAATAGGGCGCCACCACGATCAGCAGCTTCACCGGACGGTCGAAGACCGGCAGCGGCAGGGTGTAATGGGTTTCACTGGCAGCCATGGCTCAAGCTCCGATCGGGCGGGTTCCCGCGATGGTCAGGCCATAGGCATCGAGGCCCACGACCTTCGGCGCGGCGGAATTGGTGACAAGGGTGATGCGGGTCAGGCCGAGCGCCGACAGGATCTGCGCGCCGACCCCGTATTGCCGCAGCGTCTGGGGCGAAGCCTCGCCCTGCGCCACGATCTTCATGCCGGTGTCGCGCAGAAGCACGACCACGCCGCGCCCCTCGGCGGCGATGACCCGCATCGCGCCCTGCAGATCGCCGACAGGGGCCGTCCCGACCCCGAGCACATCTTCGAGCGGATTGAGCACATGGACCCGCACCAGCACCGGCGCCTCGCCGCCGAGATCGCCCTTGGTCAGCACGATATGCTCGGCCCCCTGGGTCTCGTCGGCGAAGATCCGCATCAGCCAGTCGCCGCCATGCGCGGAATGAACCCTCTGGACCGAGCGTTCGCGCACCAGATGGTCATGGCGGCGGCGATAGGCGATCAGATCGGAAATGGTGCCGATCTTCAGCCCGTGCTTCTGCGCGAAACCGACCAGATCGGGCAGGCGGGCCATGGTGCCGTCGTCCTTCATGATCTCGCAGATCACGCCAGAAGGGTTCAGCCCGGCGAGGCGGCTGATATCGGTCGCCCCTTCGGTATGGCCGGCACGAACCAGCACGCCGCCGTCGCGGGCGCGCAGCGGAAAGACATGGCCCGGCGTCGCCAGATCCTGCGGGCCGCTGGCGGGGTTGATCGCGGCGGCGATGGTGATGGCGCGGTCGCGGGCGGAAATCCCGGTCTCCACCCCTTCGCGCGCCTCGATGGAAACGGTGAAGGCCGTCTCGTGGCGCGAGGAATTCTTGGAGGCCATCAGCGGCAGGCCGAGCTGGTCGATCCGCGCCCCGGTCAGCGTCAGGCAGATCAGCCCGCGCCCGTGGGTGGCCATGAAGTTCACCGCCTCGGGCGTCGCCATCTCGGCGGGGATCACCAGATCGCCCTCGTTCTCCCGGTCTTCGTGGTCGACGAGAATGAACATGCGCCCGTTGCGGGCATCCTCGATGATCTCCTCGATGGAGGAGATCGCATCCGAATATTCGGTCTTTTGCGTGCTCATGCTGGATGTCCCGAAAGCTCTCTCCGCCCCATTAGCGCGAGCGCCGGGCAAAAGCCAGCGGAAGACCAGCCGCCCGGTCGCAGATCGCTTGCCGCCCGGACAGGAAGCTGCCCGCCGCCCCTTTTCATCTTGCCTCAAATATCCTGCGGGGAGGTCCGGAGGGGTGCAAAACCCCTCCGGGGCCGCAGCGGGGCGCAGCACGCGCCCCTAGGGCGTGACAGGGACTGCAAAGAACCGCTCCGCCGGAAGCCAGGCGGCGAGGCGGCCGGCGGCGCACCATTCCTGTTCCAGGGCGGTCTCGCCCACCAGGATCACCCGGTCGCCGGGCAGGGTGCCGAGCAGGGCGCGCAGGTGCCGGGCCTGATCGCGGAAGCGGGCGAGGGGATAGGGGGCCGGTTCGGCCCGGTGCAGCTCGGGGTTTGCGGCGGCAAGGGCGGTGGCGGGCAGGGGGGGCGTGGCCAGCCCGATCCGGTCGCACTCCATCCCCGCCAGCTTCCCCGCGCGGTCCCCCGGCATCTTCGGCCCGGCAAGATGCGCCCGCAAGGCGTTGGAGGAAAAGAGAAAGGCCACCACATCCTGCCCCGTCGCCGCCCGGACAGAGGCATAGGTGCGGTAATCGAGCCCGATGGCCTTCGCCCGCTTCACCCGCAGCCGCACCACCTCGATCGGCAGGGTCGGCAGCAGTGCGGCCCGCGCCTGACCCCAGGCATGGCGCCGCCAGGAGGCGCCGCCCTCCATCGACGGGCCGCCGTTGTGACCGATCAGCCCCATTCGCGCAGCCTCGCCACATAGCGCGCCATCGTATCCACCTCCAGGTTCACCCGGTCCCCGGCCTTCACCGCCCCCCAGGTCGTGACCTGCCGCGTATGGGGAATGAAGTTGATGCCGAAATCGCAGCCCTCGACCTCATTCACCGTCAGCGAGGTGCCGTTCAGCGCCACCGACCCCTTGGAGGCGATGAATTTCGCCAGGGGCTCCGGCGCGCGGAAGGTGACGCGCAGCGAGTCCCCTTCGGGGGCGGTGCGGATCACCTCCGCCACCCCGTCCACATGGCCCGAGACGATATGGCCGCCCAGCTCATCCCCGACCTTCAGCGCCCGCTCGAGGTTCAGCCGTTTGCCGACCGCCCAGCCGGAAAGGTTGGTCTTGCTCACCGTCTCGGCGCTGATCTGCACGTCGAACCAGTTGCGCGGGTTGGCACCGAGCGCCACCACCGTCAGGCAGACGCCCTCGCAGGCGATGGAAGCGCCGATGTCGATGCCCGCGACGTTGTAAGCCGTGCCGATCCGGGCGCGCAGATCGCCGCGCTGCTCCAGTTCCAGCACCTCGCCCATGTCGGTGACAATGCCTGTGAACATGCCGCTCTCTCCCCTTGTCTGCCGAAGGAGGTAAACCCGCCCGCGCCCGATCGCAAGTCCGGCGCAAGCCCGGCACGAAACTGCCGCAAATTTGCCCGCTCCGGGGCGTAGAGGGTAAGGGTTGAGGAGGATTCCCCCTTTACGCTGGCCGCAGGGCCGGGGAATGTCGCGCAAAGGAAGATGGGTTTGGCAGGTATGGGCCTTTCTGGTCAGGGTCGGCGGTTCTTGTTCCTGCAAGGTCCGCATGGGCCTTATTTCCACCGGCTTGGCCGGATGCTGGCCGCTGCCGGGGCCGAGGTCTGGCGCGTCGGCTTCAACCGCGGCGACCGGGCCTTCTGGCCCTCCGACACCTATATCCCCTTCAAGGGCCGGATTGAGGACTGGCCCTTTGCCGTCCGCAGCCTGATCGCCGCGAAGGGCATCACCGATATTGTGCTTTACGGCGACACCCGCCCCGTCCATGCCGAGGCGGTGAAGGCCGCCCGTGCCGAGGGGCTGACGGTCCATGTCTTCGAGGAGGGCTATCTGCGGCCCTATTGGGTGACCTATGAGCGCGGCGGCTCCAACGGCCATTCGCGGCTGATGCAGATGGGGGTGCCGCAGATGCAGAAGGCGCTCGAACATCTCGACATGGATCTGCCCGATGCCCCGGCCCGCTGGGGCGACATGCGCCAGCACATGTTCTGGGGCGCGCTTTATCACTGGTTCGTGCTGACCGGCTTCTGGGATTACCGCAACTTCCGGCCGCACCGGGCGCTGACCGTCTGGCAGGAGTTCCTGCTTTACTGCCGACGTCTGCTGCTGCTGCCCTTCCACCGCTGGGAACGGATGGCCGCGACCTTCCGCATCAAGCATGGCGGCTTTCCCTATCACCTCGTCCTGCTGCAACTGGAACATGACGCGAGCTTCCAGATGCATTCGCCCTTCCGCTCCATGACCGATTTTCTGGCCGTGGTGATGGAGGGCTTCGCGCGCGGCGCGGCACCCCATCACCACATCGTCTTCAAGGCCCATCCGCTGGAGGATGGCCGCGTGCCGGTCGCAAAAGAGATCCGCCGCCTTGCGAAACTCCATGGCGTCGAGGGGCGGGTGCATTTCGTGCGCGGCGGCAAGCTGGCGGCCCTTCTGAACCACGCCCGCTCCGCCGTGACGGTGAATTCCACCGCCGCGCAGCAGGCGCTCTGGCGCGGTCTGCCGCTGAAAACCTTCGGCGCGGCGGTCTATGCCAAGCCCGAATTCGTCTCCACCCAGGGGCTGGCGGAGTTTTTCACCCTGCCGACCCGCCCCGACAGCCGCGCCTACCGCGATTACCGCCATTACCTGCTGGAAACCAGCCAGGTGGCGGGCGGCTTCTATTCCTCGCGGGGGCGGCGCGAGCTGCTACGACAGGTAGTGGATATGATGCTGCAAGCCGAAGATCCCTATGACGCGCTGGTCTCCGGCAACGCGGCACCACGGCAACAGTTGCGCCTCGTTACCTGACCAAAGAAACCAAGACTGGCCTTTTGTTTCGCGTTTCTGTAGGGTTGCAGGCAAAACTTGAGGCAAAACCAGTCAAAGGGGCCCGAGCAGTGAAACGAATGGTATCAAGGGGGGCGACGGCCCTTGCCCTTGTGGCGCTGGTTGGCGCCGTGAGTGGCTGCGGTCTGCCCCGGTCCGGGCCGAACAAGGCCGAGATTTTCAAGGGCTCCGTTTTGAAGGAAGGCGATGCCTTCATCGTCTCGGTGAACTCACGGGTGACGCGGGCCACCTCGGTGACGCCGGCCTTCGGCTTCTCCTCGGCTTTCCGCAATGCCGGGGTGGTGGGGTCCGATACCATCTCGCCCGGCGACGTGCTGGGCCTGACGATCTACGAAAACGTCAAGGACGACCCGCTGCTCGGCAATACCGGCCAGAGGGTTTCGGCGCTGACCGAGATCCAGGTGGACGGGCAGGGCTATATCTTCGTTCCCTATGCGGGCAAGATCAAGGCCGCGGGACAGTCGCCGGACGGTCTTCGCAACATCATCACCAAGAAGCTCGACACCCAGACCCCGGACCCGCAGGTTCAGGTCCAGCGGCTTGCGGGGGACGGCTCCACCGTGACGCTTTCGGGCGCGATCAACGGGCAGGGGGTCTATCCGATCGAGCGGCCGACCCGCACCCTGTCGTCGATGATCGCCAAGGCCGGCGGCGTGGCGATCGAGCCGGCGGTGGCGCTTGTCCGCGTGACGCGCGGCGGCAAGACCGGGCAGGTCTGGCTCCAGGATCTCTATGCCAACCCCTCGCTCGACATCGCGCTGCGCCCCGGCGACCATATCGTGGTGGAGCGCGATACCCGCGCCTTCGTCGCCCTGGGCGCCACCGGCACGCAGAACCGCGTTCCCTTTGAAAATCAGACACTTTCGGCGCTTGAGGCCATCGCCATCGTCGGCGGCCTCTCGACCGCGAGCGCCGATCCGACCGGGGTTTTCGTCTTCCGCAACGAACCGGCAGAGATCGCCAATGCCGTCCTCGGCCGCAAGGACCTGCAAGGGGATCAGCGCATGGTCTATGTGCTCGACCTCACCCAGCCGACCGGCATGTTCGAGGCGCGCGATTTCCTGATCCGCGATGGCGACACGGTCTATGTCACCGAAGCCCCCTATGTGCAGTGGCAGAAATCGCTATCGGTCCTCACCGGCACTGCGGGGGCCGCGAGGACGGTGTCCTCCGCCGCAGGCGGGTGAGGAGGAGGCTTGTCCGCCTCCGGACAGATGGATCAGGCCGCCGGGGTGCTTCCCCGGCGGCTTTTCTTTTACAATGCCGGCATGGTCCGGTTCCGCCGGATGCTGGCGCTGGCCGGGCATGAGCTGGCCTTCGGCCTGCCGGGGCCGGAGGATGGGGTGGTGGTCTGGGGCCGCTCGCCCTATGCCCGGCGCGGCGAGGCGGTGGCGGCCCGGCGCGGCGTGCCGCTGGTCCGGATCGAGGATGCCTTCCTGCGTTCGGTCAAGCCGGGGCGGATGGGGGGCCTGCCGCTCGGCCTGATGATAGACGGGCAGGGCGTGCATTTCGATGCCGCCTCGCCCTCGTCGCTGGAGGCGCTTCTGGCCCGGCACCCTTTGGACGATTCGAACCTTCTGGCTCGTGCGAGGGATGGAATGGCCCGGATCAAGGCCATGGATTTGTCCAAATACAATATGCACGATCCGGCCCTGCCTTTGCCCGCGCCCGGCTATGTGCTGGTCGTGGACCAGACCCGCGGCGATGCCTCGGTCCGCCATTCCGGCGCGACGGAGGCGACATTCCGGGACATGCTGGTGCAGGCGCGGGAAGATCACCCGACCGCCCGCCTGCTGATCAAGACCCATCCCGAAACCACGCTTGGCCTGCGCGCGGGTCATTTCGGGCCGGAGGACGAGGGCGCGGGCGTCAGCCTGCTGACCGCGCCTGTCTCGCCGCGCGGTCTTCTGGACGGGGCGATCGCGGTCTATACCGTCTCCTCCCAGCTTGGCTTCGAGGCGGTATTGGCGGGGCATCGCCCCAAGGTCTTCGGCCAACCCTTCTATGCCGGCTGGGGCCTGACCGACGACCGCACCCCGCCTCCGCGCCGCAAACGGGCGCTGACCCGGACGCAGCTTTTTGCCGGGGCGATGATCCTTGCGCCGCATTGGTTCGACCCCTGCCGGGACCGCCTTGCCAGCTTTGAAGAGGCGCTGAACCAGCTGGAGGCCGAGGTGCGCGCTTGGCGCGAGGATCGCCATGGCCATGTCGCCCACGGGATGAGGATGTGGAAGCGGGGCCGCCTCCAGGCGGTCTTCGGCACAGAGAAACCGCTGGAATTCCAGGAGGATGCCGCAAAAGCCGTGTCGCGTGCCAAGGGCGGGGGTCTCCTCGTCTGGGCAGGCCGCGACCGTCCCGAGCTTGCCGCTCCCGATGTGACCCTGCGACGGGTGGAGGACGGTTTCCTTCGTTCCCGCGGCCTTGGCGCGGCCCTGATCCCGCCGCTCAGCCTCGTGACCGACGATCTCGGCATCTACTACGACCCGACCCGCGAAAGCCGGCTGGAGCGTCTGATCCGCGCGCCGCTCCCCGCCGGTGGCGCCGCGCGGGCCGAGGCGCTGCAAAAGGCGCTGATCGCGGCGCGGGTGACGAAATACAACCTGCCCGGCGCGCTGCCCGACCTGCCCGAGGGGCGGCGCATCCTCGTGCCGGGGCAGGTGGAGGATGACGCCTCGATCCGGCTTGGCGCCGGGCAGATCCGCACCAACCTCGGCCTTTTGCAGGCGGCGCGCTCGGCCAATCCCGAGGCGGTGCTGGTCTACAAGCCCCATCCCGATGTCGAGGCGGGTCTGCGACCCGGCGCCCTGAGCGACCCCGACCTCGCGGGCCTCACCGATGTCACCGCACGCACGGCCGATCCGGTGGCGCTGATCGACGCCTGCGATGAGGTCTGGACCATGACCTCCCTCCTCGGTTTCGAGGCGCTGCTGCGCGGCAAGCCCGTGACCTGCCTCGGCGCGCCTTTCTATTCAGGCTGGGGCCTGACCCGCGACCTCGGCCCGGTGCCGGCGCGTCGCCGTCAGGCGCCCGATGGCCACCCGCTGCCGCGCCCCGCCCTTACCCATCTGATCCATGCCGCGCTGATCGGCTATCCGCGCTATTACGACCCCGTCTCCCGCCGCGCCTGTCCGCCGGAGGTGGCTGTCGAACGCCTCGCCCAAGGCGACCTGCCGCGCCCCGGCCTCGGCCTGCGCCTGCTGGCCAAACTGCAGGGCCGCTTCGCCACCCATGCCCGGCTCTGGCGCTGAGCCTTTCATCTTGCCTCAAATATCCCCGCCGGAGGCTCCGCCGCCGCCCCCCGCGGCGACCTCAATAGATGTAGCGGATCTGTTCCGTCCAATAGCGTTCCATCCGCTTCAGCGACTGGTTCATCGCCTCCATCCCCTCCACGTCGATGAGCCCGCGCTTGGCCAGCCCCTCGGCATGGCGCCCGAACAGCTCCGCCACCTGCCCGCGCACCCGCCGGCCCTTTTCCGTCAGCCGCACCCGCACCGAACGCCGGTCGATCTCCGACCGCTGGTGGTGCATGTAGCCCAGCTCCACCAGCTTCTTCAGATTGTAGGAAGCATTGGAGCCCTGATAATAGCCGCGCGATTTCAGCTCCCCCGCCGTCACCTCGTTCTCGCCGATGTTGAAGAGCAGCAGCGCCTGAACCGAGTTGATCTCCAGGATTCCCAGCCTCTCGAACTCATCCTTGATCACGTCGAGCAGCAGGCGGTGAAGGCGTTCCAGCAGGGCGAGGTTGTCGAGATACCCGGCCATGAGCGCGCGTTGCGCGCCGTCGAGCAGGGGTGTGTGCATGGTCATCTTGCTCTCCGCCTCCAGAGGAATAGGGGCAGATTCGGCACAAACCGCAAACATAAGGTAAACTCGTGGCGAGTTTGCCCGGATTTGTACCGGTTTCCCCGGGCGAGATGCCGACAGTTTTCGACGAATTGTCAGCCTGCGGTCTTCGTGAGCCGCGCCCGCGCGAAGGCGCCGATCTCGGCGATCAGCCCGGCAAGAGGCTCCGGCGGCTCCTGCTGGCCCAGCACCCAGGGTAGCAGGTCCTGGTCATTCTCGCCCAGAAGCCGGTCATAGAGCGCCAGACGCGTCTCCGGCATCGCGGCCAGATGCGTCTCGGCATAGGGGCCGAGGATCAGGTCCATCTCCTTCGTTCCCCGCCGCCAGGACCGCATCGCCATGCGCTTCAGCCGCGCTTCCGCCGTTTCCATACCCTAGCGTCCCTTGATCCCCTTGCGCCGCAAGCCTATGACAGCCTGCGTATCCTTACCAGCCCCCCACCAACCCCGGAGCTTGCCATGGCGTTCCTGTCCGAGACCCTTGCCCGCGTCAAACCCTCGCCGACCATCGCGGTGACCACCAAGGCGCAGGAATTGAAAGCCGCGGGCCGCGACGTGATCGGCCTTGGCGCGGGGGAGCCGGATTTCGACACGCCGGAAAACATCCGCGAGGCCGCCAAACGTGCCATCGACGCCGGCAAGACCCGCTATACGGCGGTCGATGGCATCCCGGAGCTGAAAAAGGCGATCTGCGCGAAGTTCGAGCGCGAGAACGGTCTCAGATACGCGCCGCACCAGATCACCGTCGGAACCGGCGGCAAGCAGATCCTGTACAATGCGCTGATGGCGACCTGCAATCCGGGGGACGAGGTGATCATCCCGGCCCCTTACTGGGTAAGCTATCCGGATATGGTGCTGCTGGCCGGCGGCACCCCCGTTCCGGTCGTGGCCGGGATCGAGACCGATTTCAAGCTGACGCCCGCCCAGCTCGAAGCCGCGATCACGCCGAAGACCAAGTGGTTCATCTTCAACTCTCCCTCGAACCCGACCGGCGCCGGCTATACGCGGGCGGAGCTGCGGGCGCTCTGCGATGTGCTGCTGCGCCATCCGCAGGTCTGGATCCTGTCGGACGACATGTATGAACACCTCGTCTTCGACGATTTCGAGTTCACTACCCCGGCGCAGATCGAACCCGCGCTCTATGACCGGACGCTGACCTGCAATGGCGTGTCGAAAAGCTATGCGATGACCGGCTGGCGGATCGGCTATGCCGGCGGGCCGGTGGCGCTGATCAAGGCCATGGGGACGATCCAGAGCCAGTCCACCTCCAACCCCTGTTCGGTCAGCCAGTACGCGGCACTTGAGGCGCTGACCGGGCCGCAGGACTTCCTCGCGCCGAACCGCAAGCTCTTCGAGGGGCGGCGCGATCTGGTCGTGGCCATGCTCAACGCGGCCGAAGGCGTGACCTGCCCGAAACCGGAAGGGGCTTTCTACGTCTATCCCGACATCTCCGGCTGCATCGGCAAGACCTCTGCCGGGGGCGCGAAGATCGCCAATGACGAGGATTTCGCCACGGCGCTTCTGGAGGAAACCGGGGTGGCGGTGGTCTTCGGCGCGGCCTTCGGGCTTTCGCCGAACTTCCGCGTCAGCTACGCTACCTCCAACGCCGTTCTGGAAGAGGCCTGCAAGCGCATCCAGGCCTTTTGCGCCGGGCTGAAATAGGGGAACCCATGGCCGACCGGATCACCGCAAACCTGCCGAGCAAGGATTTCGCCGCGACGGCCGCTTTTTACGGTAAGCTCGGCTTTTCGGAGGATTTCCGCAACGACGGCTGGATGATCCTGTCGCGTGGCCCGCTGGTGCTGGAGTTCTTCCCGCATCCCGAACTCGACAAATGGACAAGTTGGTTCTCGGCTTGCGTGCGCGTCGATGATATAGAGGGGCTGCGTCAGGCTTGGCTTGCCGCGGATCTGCCCGCTGAGCGGACGGCCATTCCCCGGCTGACCGGGATATTCAAGCTGGACGGGGCGCCGCGCATGTTCGCGGTGGTGGATGAGGATGGCTCTCTGCTGCGGGTTCTGGACAACGCGGACGGGGCGGACTGAAAGGCTGGGCGATGGCGGGCGATCTGCCTGAATTCTACTTCCGCATCCGCGAGAACGGGGCCGTGGTGTTTCGGGTCGATACCGAAAACCGGCAGCGGCGCATCGACCTTGAGGAAATCGCCACCGTCAATGTCCGCAACGGCAACATCAAGCCGCATGGCGAGCGCAAGCTGACCGAAGAAGAACAGGCGGAGATCGAACGCTGGCTCGAAGAACGCCAGGACCTTCTGGCCGAGCGCGAGGTCGATGACATCCTGCGCGCCGTCGATCACATGAACCTGACGACGCAATGGGTGCAGTCGCGCGCCACCGAAGAGCAGCTCGACGTGATCACCGATGTGCTGCTGCTGGCGATGCACGACCTGCGCTCCGTCCTCGTCCGCAAGAAGGCGGAACGGCTGTTGAAGGGCGAGGCGGCGGAATAGCCGGCAAAGCGCGCGCGGCCCTTCGGGCAGGAGCCTCCGGCGGGGATATTTGGAAAGAGAAGAAAGACCTTTCCTCTCCTCTGCCTTGAGCCGGTGCGCCTCCCGGTCCTGCCCGTGCCGGATGCGCGCTTTCAATTCCGCCCTTTCACATTTCTGTCTTCAGATATCCGCCGCGGAGCGCCCCCGGCCCGCCACCGCGCAAGTGCCGTCCATTTCGCCCGACAAAAGTAACCCCGCCGGAGCGACCGGCGGGGCCTTGGGGTGGGTGTCACGAATGTGCAAGCAGCGTGACATCCGGCTGGGTAGACCGGACAGCCTCAGGTCTAGGGCGATTCCCTCAAGGATTGGTTAATGCTGCCGGGGTTTCACCCTTGGCCGCAACCCGGATGGGCGAGAGCGGCGCGCAGCAGGCGGTCCACATCGGCGCTCATCGGCAGGTCGCGGGCGAGGATGCGGGGAATCGGGAACCAGCCGGCGTCTTCGGCATCATCGGCGGCCTGCGGCGTGCCGGAGAGGTAGCGGCACAGGACGGCGGCGAGGAAGTAGTGATGCCGCAGCCCGCCGGCATCATCGCGCAGCACGATGTCGAGGTTGGTGAGATAGTCCAGCGGTTCCGCCACCACGCCGGTTTCCTCCCGCAACTCCCGCGCGGCGGCGGCAAGGGCGGTTTCCCCCGGCTCGACATGGCCACCGGGATAGCCCCAGAGCCCGGCATCCGGCTCGTTCCGGCGGCGGACGAGCAGCACCTCCTGCCCCCGCACCAGCACGGCGAGGGCGGCAAGGACGGGGGCGCTGCGGCTCACAGCCCCTCGAAGGCGCAGAGGGCGTGGACCTCCATGCCCAGGGCTTCCAGCTTCCGGCGGCCGCCGAGATCGGGCAGGTCCACCACGAAGGCGCAGCCGATGACCTGGGCGCCGAGCCGCTCGATCAGCTTGATGCCCGCCTCCGCCGTGCCGCCGGTGGCCAGCAGGTCATCGACCAGCAGCACCTTTTCCCCCGGCTTCATCGCATCGTCATGGACCTCCACCACCGCCTCGCCATATTCGAGCGTATAGGCCTGCGAAATGGTCTGGCCGGGCAGCTTGCCCTTCTTGCGGATCGGCACGAAGCCGGTGGAAAGCTGGTGCGCCACCGCCCCGCCAAGGATGAAGCCGCGGGCCTCCAGCCCCACCACCTTGTCGATCCTGAGCCCGGCATAGGGCGCCAGAAGCTGGTCCACGCACATCCGGAAGCCGCGCGGATCGGCGAAAAGCGTGGTCACGTCGCGGAAGAGGATGCCCTCATGCGGGAAATCGACGATGGTGCGGATGTAGTCCTTGACGGTTTTCTGCATGGTCTGGCCTTATTTCACGGGGTAATGCATCCGCAGGATCGCCCGATCCTGCCCGATGATGTCGAGCGTCGAATTGCTGTCCTGCGCGAGGATCGAGACGCCCTCATAGGCGGGGTTCTCGATGTCGTAGAGAAAGCCGAGGCACTGGAACAGCTCTTCCAGAATGACCGAGGGCAGGTCCCCGGCCGAGATGTCGGCGGAGATCAGCAGCGAGGCCTCGGTGGCATTCTTGTTGCCATCCCACCAGAGCCACATGAAGCCGACGCCGATCAGTTCGCCGTCGGGCATCCGGGGGATGTTGCGGGTCGGGTCGCCCTCGACCAGATCGGGGCGGATCACGAGGATATCGGCCTCGCGCTTGCGGTCGTCGCGGCGCAGGGTCAGGCCGGAGCCTGCGGCATTGATCCGTTCGATGGCGCGGTCGAGGGCGGCATCGACGCGGGCGGCGAGCTTTGGCGGATAGCCGGGTTCCGCCGGGCGCAGCGCCACCGTCACCACCGCCTTGCGCCAGCGCACGACCGGCCCCTGACAGCTATCGCCGGGTGCCGCGCCACAGGTGGCGAGGCGGTAGAAGTCCTTGTCGGTCAGCTTGCCGGAAGACGGCACGCCATCGGAGGCGAGCGCGCCACCGGCAAGGCCCGACAGAAGCAGACCGGAGAGGAGGAGGCCTTTCAGGGGGCGCAGGCCCATGGGGTGTCTCACGCCTGGGGTCCCAGCACCCGCCCGGCAATGGCGTCGAGCTTGGACAGAAGTTCGGGGTCGCGCTTGTCCGGTGCCGTCATCAGCGCATGATCAAGCGCGCGGTCGCAGCCATGGGGGCAGGGTGCGCGCTCTGCCGGCAAAAGGCCGGGCAGCGCCGCCACCAGCCGCCGCGCCGCGCCGGCATTGGCGGTCAGCGTCGCGATCACCTGCGCCACATCGACGGCGCCGTGATCCTCGTGCCAGCAGTCGAAATCGGTGATCATGGCGACGGAGGCATAGCAAAGTTCCGCCTCGCGGGCGAGTTTCGCCTCCGGCATCCCGGTCATGCCGATCACATCGGCGCCCCAACTGCGGTAGAGGCGGCTTTCGGCGAGGGTGGAAAACTGCGGCCCCTCCATGGCGAGGTAGGTCGCCCCCTGATGGAGCCGCACCCCGGCCGTCGTCGCGGCCTCGGCGCAGGCGGCGGAGAGCCGGGGACAGGTCGGATGGGCGAGGCTGACATGCCCGACGCAGCCCGGTCCAAAGAAGCTCTTCTCCCGCGCGAAGGTGCGGTCGATATACTGATCGACGATGACGAAATCTCCCGGCACGAAATCCGGCCGCAGGGAGCCGACGGCGGAAACCGCCACGACATCCGTACAGCCGAGCCGTTTCAGCGCGTCGATATTGGCGCGGTAGTTGATCGAGGAGGGGGTCTGCACATGGCCCCGGCCATGGCGCGGCAGGAAAGCCATCGGCACGCCGTTCAGCCGCCCGACCAGCACCTCGTCCGAGGGTTTGCCCCAGGGGCTGCGGACCTTGACCCAGGAGGCCCCTTCGAGCCCGTCGATCTGATAGACGCCGGAGCCGCCGATGACACCGATCATGGTCTGCATGGTTCACCCTTTCCTTGCGCCGGCAGAGATTAGGCGGGGCAGGCGGGGTGGGAAAGGGGGAAAGCGGCTCCCGCCGGCAATCAGGGGTGACCGGCGGCCATGGCGACCGGATGCCGCGGGGGAGAGACGCGCCGGACCGTCAGAACCTGACCCGCAAGGCCTGAGGCGCCCGAAATTCCCAGCCGCGAAAGACCGGCGTTTCCATGAGCCGCAGGTTCGGCACCGCCTCCAGCAGGGTGCGGAGCGCGATCTCGATCTGCGCCTTGGCGAACCACTTGCCCGCGCAGAAATGCGCGCCCGCGCCGAAGGACATATGGGCGGTCTGGGGGCGGAAGATGTCGAAACGGTCCGGATCGGGAAAGCGGCTTTCGTCGCGGTTGGCCGAGGCCATGATCAGCGAAATCGCCGTGCCGGGGGCGATGGATGTGCCGTTGATCTCCGTTTCGCGGGTGGCGGTCCGCATCATCGTGCCGATGGGCGCGACCCAGCGCAGCCCTTCGTCGATGCTCTGCGCCATCAGCCCGTCCGGATCGGCGCGCAGCGCCGCCAGTTGCTCCGGCGCCTGCAAGAGCCCGGTCAGCGTCGTGCCGGCGCCGTGGCCCGGTTCCTGCATCCCGCCGAGGAGGGTGACCTTCACCGAGGGCAGGATGCGCTCCGGCGCGCGGGTCTCGCCCTCCGGCATCCCTGAATGGAGGAGATGGGACAGCGGCGATCCATCCGGCTCCCGCGCGAGCCGGGCCAGAAGCGGCAGCAGCAGCGCCTCGATCTCGGCCACGGCACGGTCGCATTGCGCCTTGCGCGCCGGGTCGCGCTCGAAATTGATCGCCCCCTGCGAGAGACCATGGAACCAGCGGCGCAGGGTCGCCACATCGACCGCGCTCAGCCCGAAGGACCGTGCCAGCGACAGGGCCGAGATCGGCTCGAAATACTCCGCCATCAGATCGCCGCCGCCTGCGGCCAGCAGCGGCGCGAGCTGCGCCTCTGCGATCGGGCGGACAAGCGCCTCGATATAGGAGGCGACCTTCTTCGGACGGTAGTGCGGCTCGATCCCGCCGCGCAGCTCGGCATGGACGGGGCCTTCGGTGGTCAGCACGTTCGGCCGCCCGAAAGCCTCGTTGACCGGCGCCTCATCCGACGCCGCGGTGAAATCGGCAGAGCGGTTGATCGCCTCGATATCCTTCCAGCGGGTGGCGAACCAGCAATTGGCGACCGGAACCCCGGTCAGCGGCGCCTCGGCGCGCAGACGGGCGTAGATCGGGAAGGGATCGCTCTCCAGAGCCTCGATGGTGATGCTGCGCGGGTCGAACATGGGCTTCCTCTGGTCCTCCGGCCGGGTGGCAGGGGGAAGATTAACCTGTTCAGTTTTTCCCGCAAGAAAAACTCATCGCGGGCGTTTCATCTCCACCCGCTCGCGCAGGATCGCGTAATCGAAATAGCCGAGCCGCGTGACCAGCCCGAAGCGGGCGGCATCGAAACGGCCCTCCGTCAGGCAATCGTCGCGGATATGGACGCCGGTGACACGCCCGATCGCCATGAGATTGTCCTTGCCGGCAAGCGTCACGATCTCTTGCAGCACACATTCGAGCGTGGCCGGCGCGCGCGCCACCCTCGGGCAGTCGATGGTCTGGCACTCGGCCTTTTCCACCCCGGCCAGCCCGAATTCATCCACCCCCCGCGCCACCCCGGCGGAGGTGGCGTTCATCTGCGCCATCATCGCCTCCTCCACCACGTTCACCGCGAAAACACCGCTGTCCTGCACGTTGCGGAGGCTGTCGGCGAGATCTCCGGCAAAGATCACCTGCGGCGGGTGATAGGCGACGGCATTGAAAAAGGAATAGGGCGCCAGATTGTCGCCCAAAGGCCCGCGGGTGGAGATCCAGCCGATCGGCCGGGGGGCGACGATGGCGCTGAACGGGCTGTGCGGCAGGCCGTGACCCTCTTCGGGGCGGTAGAACATGGCGGCGTCCCTCTGTCATGCGGCGGTGTTTGATCCTGAGGTATCCGCATGTTACGCGCGTTGCCAGATGATTCCCCGATGAGGCCGGACCCCCTTGTACCAGCTTGAAGAAGAGACCGAGGCCGACTGGTGGGAGGTGGAGGCGCTGTACGACCTCTGCTTTGCGCCGGGGCGTACGGCTTTGTCTTCCTACCGGCTGCGCGACGGGGTGCCGACGGTGGCGGCGCTCTGCCTTGTGCTGCGCGATGCCGATGGCACGCTGGCGGCGGCCATCCGCTACTGGCCGGCGGAGGTCGGGGGCGAGGATGTGCTTCTTCTTGGCCCGGTCGCCGTCCACCCGACCCGGCAGGGGGAGGGGCTCGGCGGGCTCCTGATCAACGAAAGCCTTGCGGAGGCGCGGCGGCTCGGCTGGGAAAGGGTGCTGCTCGTCGGCGATGCGCCCTATTACAACCGCTTCGGCTTCCGCAAGCTCGAAGGCGTGCAGATGCCGCCGCCGACGAACCCCGACCGGGTGCTGGGGCTGGAGCTGAAGAAGGGCGCCTGGGCCAATGTCCGGGGGGCGGTCACGAAAGCCACCGGCAACTGACGAGGGGGAGCCGCCCGGCCGCCCCCCTCACCTTTGTCCGAGTATCCGGTTCCCGACCGTGCCGCAGAACCGGCCTTGCAGAACCCGCGCGCCCTTTGCGCCCTCTCGCCTGCCGAAGATCGCCGCCTCTGCCTTTCATACTGGTCCAAATATCCGGATCCTCCAGTTTCCTCCATCGGAACCGCCGCAGAACGCTCCCGCCATTCCCCCGCAGGCGCCTCTTGCGTGCCGCCGCCCGCTCCCCCACATTACCGCCATGACCACGACCTTGCCCGCTTTGCCTGCCCCCGATTTCGACCGGGAGATCGACGCGCTGGCGCGGGCGATGCGGCGTGCGAACGGGCCGGTGATGTCGCTGGTCAACCGGCTTGGCGGCAGCCTTGAAAAACAGGTGGCACTGATCCCGCCGGGCCTGCGGGCGGAGCTGGAGCGGGCGACGGTTGCCGCGCTGATGGCTGCCCATGGCGTGGCGGGACTGGGTGGCAGGCTCCCGGCCTCGGGCAGGCGCGGTACGCTCGCCGCGGCGGTGGCGACCGGGGCGGCGGGCGGCAGCGGCGGGATCGTGACGGCGGTGGCGGAACTGCCGGTGACGATCACGCTCTTCCTCCATGCCATCCGTCAGGAGGCGAAGGCTGCCGGGTTCGATCCCGAGGAGCCGGGCATCCGCGCCGCCTGTCTGGAGGTCTTTTCGGCAGGCGCCCCGATTGCCGCCGATGACGGGCTGAACACCGGCTTTCTGTCGGCCCGGCTGACGCTGACCGGCCCGGCGATCCAGAAGCTTGTCGCTCTCGTCGCGCCGCGCCTTGCCGCCGCCATGGGGCAAAAGCTTGCCGCGCAGGCGGTGCCGGTTCTGGGGGCGGTGACGGGGGCGGCGCTCAATGCCGCCTATCTCGGCTATTACCGGGAGGTGGCGCGCATCCGCTTCGCGCTGATGCGCCTTTCGGTCCGCCATGGCGCCGAAGAGGTCGTGGCCGCCTTCGCCCGCGCGACCGAGCCTGCAAGGATCACCAAGGCCTGAACCTGCCCGCATCGGGGGATCAGAAAACGCGATCCGGTTTTCCCGCCCGCGTGGAAGCGCCCGACCGGGACCGCCCGCCTCAATCGACCGGAGAAGCCCCCGCCCTCCGGGGGGGGCTGGCGGCCTTTGCGGCCACTGGCGGCAAGAGGCACTTTCATCGCGTGGCAGAGGCGATGGCCTCTGCCAAACCGGCGTTCTTCCAAAGCACAGGCCAGCAGGACCGGGCCTTCCCTCCCCCCTCGTGGGGGAGGGAGAGGGAGGGGGGCCTCGCCGTGGCCTTGCGGTCTCAGCCCTCGCCGCCGTCCTTCACCGAATAGCGGTCCAGCAGCTTGCCCTGCGTCATGAAGAACAGGAACAACGCCGCCGTCAGGCCGAAGGTCTTGAAATTCACCCAGGCCTCGGTGGACATCAGCCGCCACACCGCCTCATTGGCCACCGCAAGCGCGAAGAAGAAGGCCGTCAGCCGCCGGGTCAGGATCATCCAGCCCTCGGTTTGCAGAGGCAGGGCCTCCTCCATCACCACTTTCAGATAGCTTTTCCCGCGCAGGAGCCCGAAACCGAGGATGCCGCCGAACGCCAGATAGAGCAGCGTCGGCTTCATCTTGATGAACCGCTCGTCGTTGAGCCAGACCGACAGCCCGCCCATGACCAGCACCAGAACCAGCGTCAGGATCTGCGACTTGGACAGCTTGCCGGTCAGGAGCCACAGGATCGCGGTCGTCACCACGATCAGCACCACGAAGGCTGCGGTGGTCACGATGAAGCCGGAATAGGTGGTGCCGAAGAGGGTGAAACTCTGGTCCTTCAGCCGGCCGAACATCACGAAGAACAGCAGGATCGGCCCAAGCTCAAGGGCCAGTTTCACCATCGGATTCAGCTTTTTCGTGGCCATCTCGGGGTCTTTCGCTGTGACAGGCAGGCGGGAGGGAAGAGGATGGAGAGATCAGGCGTCGAGACCCACGAGTGCGCGGGCGAAATCCTCGGGGTCGAAGGGGGCGAGGTCGTCGATCTGCTCGCCGACCCCGATGGCATGGATCGGCAGGCCGAAGCGGTCGGCAAGCGCCACCAGAACCCCGCCCTTGGCCGTCCCGTCGAGCTTGGTCATCACGAGGCCGGAGACATCGGCGATCTTGCGGAAGATCTCCACCTGCGCGAGGGCGTTCTGCCCGGTCGTCGCATCGAGCACCAGAAGCGTGTTGTGCGGGGCCGCCGGATCGACCTTCCGCAGGACGCGGACGATCTTGGCCAGTTCCTCCATCAGATCGGCGCGGTTCTGCAGGCGCCCCGCCGTGTCGATGAGCAGAAGATCGGCGCCGTCCGCCTGCGCGCGCGTGAGCGCGTCGAAGGCGAGGCTCGCGGGGTCCGAGCCTTCGGGGGCGGTCAGCACCGGCACCCCGGCGCGCTGTCCCCAGACCTGCAACTGTTCCACCGCCGCGGCGCGGAACGTGTCGCCCGCCGCGATCACCACCGTTTTTCCGGCGGCACGGAACTGGCTTGCCAGTTTGCCGATGGTCGTGGTCTTGCCGGAGCCGTTCACGCCCACAACCAGCACCACCTGCGGCTTTTGCGGATAAAGCGGCAGGGGGCGGGCCACGGGGGTCAGGATGCGCGACACCTCATCCGCAAGGGCGCGGCGCAGCTCGGTCGAGGAGATGCGGCGGCCGAAGCGGCCTTCGGCGATGTTGGCGGTGACGCGGGTTGCGGTCTCCACCCCCATGTCGGCCTGGATGAGCAGGTCTTCGAGGCTTTCGAGCATGGCATCATCGACGACGCGGGCCGGTTCCTCGCCGCGCGAGAACAGGCGGCCGAGAAGGCCCGGCTTCGGGTCGGGCGCGCCTTGTCCGGCCGGTTTCGCCTCCTCCGGCGCGGCTCCGGCCGCCGCCGGCGGCTCCTCGGCGACCAGGGCGTCCAGCCCCTCGCCGATCCTGTCGGAGGAGCGGAACATCCGGTCGCGGAGTTTCTTGAAGAAGGACATGAGGCGGCCCCCGGTTGGAACTCTCCCTCACCTAGTCGCTTTGACCGGGCGAGGGAAGGGCCGCAGCCGCTCAGCGATCGAGCCGGGGCGTTTCGGAGCGGGTTTTCAGGAGGCTGTAATTGCTGGTGGGGGCGCCATTGGCCGAAATCGGGCCGTTCACCGGATCGCCGATGAACAGCACCGCCGGGTCGCCATCCCAGCGCAGGGCGCGGGGACGGGCGCGGAACGGCATATCGACGACCCGCACCTTGTCGGAGGCGACATAGGCTTTCAGCCAGGTCAGCCGCTCCACCATGGCGTTGATTTCCGCTTCGCTCAAAAGACCGCCGACAGCGGCGCGCAGGGTGTCCGGGTCGGCGCTGAGGATGGCTTTCTGCATGGAAAAGTCGATGGTCACAGGAAGGGTGGGCAGGCTGAGGAAGGTGTTCCAGGTATCCCCTTTCAGCCCGTAGCCCGCGTTCACGGAGCCGAAGGACAGGTCATTGTCGATGAGCCGCAGGCGGGGCGGGCTGACCGAGGTGTCGATGACGAGATTGCCCATATGGCGGTCGGCCTGCCCGCAGATGAGGTCGAGAAACTGGGCATCCGACAATTGCCGCCGGAGGTCGGGGTCCGCCAGATGCGCGTCGGTGACGGTCCGGATCTGGCGGAGCGAGTAATAATGCGTCCGCCCGTTGGCATCGCGCACATTGCGGATCGCCATTCTGTCCATCATTCCGGCCAGGCTGTCCCGGTTTGCCTCCCAATTGGACTTCTGCCAGTTGGTCCGGTCGAGGCCTGGACGGTTCGGGATCTGCGGCGGTGCCGGCCGCTCGCCATTGAGAAACGCCAGCATGTCGGTGGCTTCCTGCATCTGCGCTTCCAGATCCAGGAAGGTCCCCAGGTCGGCGGCGTCCACCTGATCCAGCAGCACGTCGGCCACTGCCTGACGACCCGGTGCGCGTTCCATCACAAGACCCATGTGCGCGGTGCCGTCGCTTTCGGTCAGCCGGGCGATGCGGGTATCGACCACCATGGCGCCATAGCCGAGCGCCTCGGCCACCCGCCGCGTGGCGATGGCGCGCTGTTCAAGGCGCAGGGGGGTGTTGTCGTTGAAATCCACCCCGGCATTTTCAAGCCCGGCAGAGGCCTTGATTTCGGTTTCCGTCGCCTTGAAGACGGCATTGACCGGACCGCCGGCCCGCACCTTGCCGGTGGCGAAATCGAAGCTCAGCCCCTGAACGGAGGAATTGGCCCCGCTGCCGAGCACCTTGCCGAGCGCGTCCCTTGGAAGATCCACCTCGGCAAGCGGCAAGGGATAGTCCGACAGGCTTTCGTTCAGAAGGGCGATGAGCGCCCTGCGCTCCGCCGCCGCCCCTTCGGCGATCCCCTTGAGCGCGACGCGCAGAGGGGAGCCTTTCTTGTAATCTTCCTTCGCCTTCTTCGCGGTCTTCTCCACCTCATCGAGGGCTTTCAGCCGCTCGGTGATCAACTCGCCCGGATTGATGATGAAATTGCCCTTCCCGTCCGTTGCGATGCCACGCACCGGATCGGCGCTTGCACGGAGCAGGGCGATCCCGTCGGGCTGATCGCCGGCTTTGAGCAGGGCGCGTACAAGCTCCGGCGGCAGGATGCCGAGCCCCTTCGCGGTGGGTTCAAGAGGCGCCTGATCGAGCCTGCGGAGCGCAGCCCGCACATCCTCCCGCCGGTTGGGGGCGCTATTTTCGCGGAACAGCGCATAGTTCGGCGGCTCGCCCTTTGCGAGTTCCGCTTCAAACGCATCGGCGGAGGCAGTCAGGACCGTCGACGCGACCTTGGGCGGTGGAGGGGTGACATCGCGCTCCAACTCCGGCGGGGTGATGGCGGTCGTTGCGGCGGTGGTGGAGGCGCTGCGGCTCTCCACCTCCGACGGGCGGGAAAGCGCGGCGGTGGCACGGTTCAGGTTGTAGGCCGCCCCTTGCCGGGACAGCTTGCCGCGCCCGGTGCGGGCATCGAGACCGCGGGCGGCTTCGGCGGCGGTGGCGGGCGCGGGGGCGGCACGGGCGGCGGTGCCGGCCGTCGTGGTCGAACTCGCGGAGGTGGTGGCGGAGGCATCTGCCGCGATCCCGGCTTCCAGTTCCTCGCGCAGGAGCCGGTCCAGAAGCAGGGTCTGGCGCTGTTCATAGCGCCGTTGCATCCGCCTGCCGAGTTCATCGACACGGGCGGCTTCCCGCTCCCGTTCCGAGGTGCGCGGGACGGCGGGGGGCGGATCGCCGGGCGGGGCGTCACCGTCATCGTCGTTGTCGTCCGACAGGACGCGGTTGGCGGTGGTCGTGGCTGCATTGGTGGTGGAGGCAGCGGCTTCCTCCTCGCCATCGGTGATCATGGCGGGGACCGCCTGCGGCCCGAGGGCGAGCATCATGGCAAGGGGCAGCGCGAGAAGGCCCCGCAGGGGGCGGATCAGGGTCATTTCACGATCCTCACCGAATAATCGAGCCTGCGCGGGTAGCAGAAGAACGGGATGCTGCCGGCCGGGATGCCGAACGTGCCGATCAGCGTCGCGCAGCCGCGCAGCATGACCTCGCTGTGCTTCACCCATTGGCCGTTGATCCGGTCGAGATCGGCCTTCGTCCGCGGGCAGCGCCCCTTCGCATCGCAGATCTGCGCCCGCAGGTTCAGCGGGGTCTGTTGCAGCTTCGGCCTGTCCACCTTCTTGAAGGCCTGCACGATGGGCGAGCCGTTGTCATTTGTCAGTTCATCCACCAGCACGCTGATGCCGAGCGTCAGTCCGGCGAGGAAGGCCTTGCCCTTCACATCCGCCTTGGTGGCATCGACCGGCGGCACCAGAACATTCGATTCCAGATCGAGCCGGTCAAGGACCAGCAGCTCCGTTCGTCCCCCGAGGATCTCCTCGGCGGACATCTCATAGCGGAAGATCTGGTTCGCCGTGGCATAGGGCGAGCGTTCGAGCATGTTCACCTGCGAGGGGCAGTGGACGGTCAGGGGCTTGTACTCCTCATCCGCATTCACCTCATGATCCTGAAGGTTCCGCAGGAGGCGCGAGCGTGAATCCACCACCGACAGCCCATACATCGGGAACATCTGCACCGGGTGCGAGGTCAGCTTGATCTTGCCCTCGGAGGTTCTGGCCTGACCCGGTTCCACCATGGAGCCGGCCGCGTCGGAGGTGCAGGCAACCTGATCGACCCGCAGTTCCACCACATAATCGTCGTCGTCCTGATCCTGCGGATCACTGGCGGCGGCGAGGGCGAGGCGGCGGTCCACCACATCCTTCATCCGCTCCCGGATGAAGGTGTAGATCTGCGGGTCCTCGAAATAGACCGGCGAGAGCAGTTCCCAGATCGGGCGCAACTGCACATGGACCGGCACGACGCCATCGGTGCCGACGGTCCAGCTCGAATGCTCCTGCCCGGCATGGGTGCCGCCGATCCAGTAGAAATTCTCGACCTGTGTTCCCATCACGTCGCGGAAGGTCTGGGCATGTTGGGCCTCGTGCTCGTAGCCCGCCGAGACCGAGCTCTTGGTCTCGGCATCGACCATGACGCTGGCTTCGAGTTTGATGGAAATGCCGTTCTGGCGCATGGTTTCGCGCATGGATTCACTGGCGTCGATTTCCAGAACCCCCATGCCGCCATAGACCACCCCGACCGGATAATGGGTGCCGAACATGTCGATGAAACTGTTGTAATCGCCGCTCTGCACCAGCCGCGCCGCCTCGATGCGGAAGCGGTCGTCCAGCTCCATCTGCTCGCTGTCCAGAACGAGGTCATAGAAGATCGCGCGCGACAGGCCGCGGGTGCGGCTGTTCTTCGCCTCCGAGATGCTTTTCTTCGCGCCGGACATGGTAAGGCTGGCGCTGAAGGAGCCGGGGGCGTTCTTGCCGCCGAAACCGACCGAGACGGTATCGGAAAAGCTGTCGAAATATTCCGAATAGGTATCGGCGGTGGTGACGGTGGCGTGGTTCTGGCCGGTGTATTCGGGGAAGTAATGCAGGCCGCGCGGCACGAAGATGCGGTTGGCATCATAATAATCGGTACTGTCGCCATCGGGCATCCGGAAGACGGGATGCGTGGTGCCGGTCCGCATGAGATAGAGCGGGTCCATCGTGAGGATGTCATAGCCGGCATAGCTCGATTGCAGGTTCACTGCCTTGGACAGCGACACGAAGGTGTCGTTGAACGCGGTGCCGCGCTCCGGTTCGGGATGGCCCTTCTGCAGGGTGAAATCCGGCCCGATCCCGTCGATGCGGAAGCGCGTCGCATCCACCATGGTCAGCCCCGGCCCGACCGAGACCTGGTTCGGGGCCAAGGCCCGGAGCAGGGGGGCGTCCCTGACCACCGCCACGAACTGATCGGGCCATTGCCGCGCAAAGCGCATGGCACTTCCCGTTTCGGAAATCAGGGTGATGCCGGGGCGGGTGACAAGCGGATCGTAGCTGAGCGAGAGGCCGATCATGCGGTCCTTGGCATTGTTCCAATAGATCACGCTGCCGGTGGGCGTGACCCCGGCGGGCAGGGCGAGCGTGTAATATTCCTGAGGCTGCTCTCCCGCCGCCGGGGTGCCGCCGAAGGCCTGCGTGATGCGCTTGTTGGTGGTGAAGAAGAGATTCCGCACCCCGCTGTCGTACAGTTCCCAATGCAGGCCCGTCACATATTCGTCGGCATCGAAGGGGAGCAGAACCTCTCCCGCCGGCATCGGGTCGGGGCAGGTCCAGCGGTCGATCCGCCGGCTGGTGGAGCAGGTGTCGGGCCGGATGGCCAGCACGCCCTTGTCATCGGTCATCACCCTCAGCCCGGCGTTCTGCACCCCCGGTTGCCAGCTCTGCCGCAGGCGCAGGTCGGAGGTCTCCGGTTGCGTGTAGGTCAGCGGGGCAAGGTCTATGCCGTCATCGGCGCGGATCAGGACGGAACGGCTGACCGCGAAATGGGGGTTGGTCCGGGCAAGCGGACTGCCGCCCGCCGGGTTGGCGGGGGTGGCGCTGCGCTCCACCCCGTCCTGCCAGTCGCCCTGCATGTCGGAAAAGACCGGCGGTTCCTGCCCCGCCTCGAACTCGCCGGGGTTGAGAAGGCGGATATCGCCTTCGCCGAGGGCGGCCCACCAGCCTTCGGTGGGGGCGAGTTGTTCGGGGGCGAGGCGCAGCTCCATCCCGTCCCGCTCGGGGTTCTTCCAGATCACCGCCGAGAGGCTGGCGGCCAGCGGGTCGAAATCGGCAGGGATGAGATCGGCCTCCGTCCGAAGCCGTGCAAGATCCCCGGCTTCGGGCGCCTGATGCCAGAGCCGCACCCGCCCGATGCGCCCGGTATAAGTCTCCGCACCCTCTGCATCATCGCCGACGATCACCGTCATCGGGGCCGCCTTGCCGAAGGGCAGGGGGATCTGCGGCTCCAGCGGGATGCCGTCCACCTCCAGCGACATGGTCGTGCCGTCGCTGGAGACCGAGATGTGATAGGGGCGGTTTCCGGTGAAATCATGGCTGAGGGAGAGGTAGATCCCCTGGCCCCCGGTCCAGACGGCAAGGCCGGAGCGGTCATCCAGAACATGCAGTTCCAGCGAGGTGTCGCTGCCGTCGGTGAGGGTCAGCAGCACCGGATCGTAACCGTTCAGCGCCTGCCATTCCGGCGAGGTCCACAGATCGACCATGCCTCGGGGGCTGGCCGCGAGCATCCGGGGATCGCCGATGGCGAAGCGTTGGCCGGGCAGTCCGGGACCGAAGCGCATCGCATCGCCATCCCAGGGGGCGCCCCTGGTGGCCAGCCAGTCGGGCGGCAGCGCCTCCGGCAGGCGCAGAAGCGTCAGGGCGAGGGGGAGGCTGTCAGAGGGTGGGGTCGTGCCGGTTTTCGGCGGCACCGGGGCAGGGCCGGAGACCGTCATCCCCTGCCAGCCGAACCCCTCCGTGGAGAGCGCGGCGGCGATCGCGGCAAAGCGGGCCTGTTCCAGCCTCTGTGCCGCCTCCTCCGGTGCGGCCTGCGGCAGGATCAGCAGGCGGAACCGCTCCGCCCCGAGCGCATCCGTGCGGCTGGCAAGGGTTGCCAGCATCTCGGCCGAGGCCTCGGTCAGTTCCGACGTGCCGGGGGTGAACCGGGCGTCCGGCAGGTCCACCGTCTGCCCGAAGCCGAGGGTCGCAATCGGGCCGGGATCGGAGCCGGGCAGCGGTTCCGGCAGCGGCGCATTGGGATCGGTCGCGGCAAAGAGGATCAGGCGCATCGAGATTTCGGTGCCGAGCGGTTGCGGCTCCGGCGGGCGGGGATCGAAACTGACCGTGGCGATCTCCGGGCTGCCGCCGCGGCCGAGCGCGTCGAAGACGGCATCGAAGCGGTGAAGCTCGGTCTCCTCCTCCTCCGGGCTGCTTTTGCCGGGCGCGGTGCGGGGCGAGAAGACCATCGTGACCCGCCCCGGCCAGTGCCGGAAGAGGATTTCGCCCACCTCCTTCAGGAAGGCCTGATCTTCGGGAAAGAGCGCGTTCTGGTCGTCGTAATGCAGCGGCGGCAACGGCAGGGAGGCGACGGGCTGGCCGGCCGTCAGGGCGGCGAGGGCCGCGCGGATGGTCGGACCGGAGGCGGGGGCCTGGGCGGTTTCCTCCTCGGGGGCCACGGTTGCGGCGGGGGTGGGTTCAGGTTCCGCCGGAGGGCTGGGTTCGTCCGGCTTTGGCGCGGGCGGGGTCTCGGGGATGGTTTCCGCAACCGGGCCGGGTTCGGGATGGGAGCCCTCGGGTCGGGCTTGCGACGGTCCGGGCGGGGGCTGCGGGCTTGCGAGGGAGCCGGGAGGCGCTGGCAGCGGGCTTGGCGAGATCACTCCGGCCAGCCAGCCCGCCACCCCGAAAAGGACCAGCAAAGCCGCAATCCCCGCCCTGCGTCGCTGCATGGAAAACCCCGGATGAAAAAGATTTCATTCGCAGCTTAGCACAACTCTTGCGAAAGCGAGGAGCAATCCAGTTGTCCGGTTTCTGCGGAATGGATGGCCCCTGATCCTCAGCCGGTGATGAATTCGCGCACGAAGGGGGTTGCCGGACGGGCGCGGATATCGGCGGGGCGACCGATCTGCTCGATCCGGCCCATCGACATGACGACGACGAGATCGGCAAGCTCCATCGCCTCTTCCTGATCATGGGTCACGAAGACGGTGGTGAGACCGGTTTCGTCATGGATGTCACGCAGGCCCTGACGCAGTTCCTTCCGCACCTTGGCGTCGAGCGCGCCGAAGGGCTCGTCGAGGAGCAGCATCCGCGGCTCGATCGCAAGGGCGCGGGCGAGGGCGACGCGCTGGCGCTGGCCGCCCGAAAGCTGGCTCGGATAGCGGCTGCCGATGGCCGGAAGCTGGATCAGCTCCAAGAGCTTCGTCACGCGCCGGGCGATCTCCGCCTTGGGCGGGCGGCTTGCCCGCGGGCGGGCGTTGAGGCCGTAGGCGATGTTTTCAAAGACCGTCATGTGCCGGAAGAGCGCATAGCTTTGAAAGACGAAGCCGGCGCGGCGGTCCTGCACGGAGAGGCCGGTCGCATCCTGCCCGTCGAACAGCACCCGGCCGGAGTTCGGGAATTCGAGCCCGCCGAGGATGCGGAGGAGCGTGGTCTTGCCGGAGCCGGAGGGGCCGAGGAGGGCGACGAGCGCCCCGGAGGGGATGGCGAGCGAGACCGGGTTCAGGGCGGCGGTCATGCCGAACTGCTTGGAGATTTCGTCGATTTCGATCCGCATGGGTTTCGTCCTT
This sequence comes from Paracoccaceae bacterium, assembly GCA_027492585.1. Taxonomy (GTDB): domain Bacteria; phylum Pseudomonadota; class Alphaproteobacteria; order Rhodobacterales; family Rhodobacteraceae; genus JAPUEK01. The sequence goes on from JAPUEK010000022.1 coordinate 101,752, forward strand.
TGGCGGGGCCGGAGGGGAGGGGCGGAGGCTCCGGCGGGGATATCTGAAGACAGGAAATTCAGTGGCGGCGGGTAGCTGCAAGCGCATCCGCATGGCGGCGTTCGAGGGCCGTCTTGAGGAGGAGCGTCAGGAGAGCAAGCGCGGTCAGCAGCGCCGCCATCGAGAAGGCGGCGACGGAGAGATATTCGTTGTAGAGCATCTCGATGGTGATGGGCATGGTTGCGGTCTGGCCGCGGATCTTGCCGGAAACCACCGCGACGGCGCCGAACTCCCCCATGGCGCGGGCATTGCAGAGAAGAACGCCGTACAGCAGCGCCCAGCGGATGTTCGGCAGCGTCACCGTCAGGAACACCCGCCAGCCCGAGGCGCCGAGGGTGAGGGCGGCTTCTTCCTCAGCCCGGCCCTGTTCGATCATCACCGGGATCAGCTCGCGGGCGACGAAGGGGAAGGTCACGAACATCGTGGCAAGCACGATGCCCGGCAAAGCGAAGACGATGGGGTAGCCGGAGGCGACGAGCCAGCCGCCGACCAGAGAATTCGTCCCGAACATCAAGACGATGCAGAGGCCCGCGACCACCGGGGAGACCGAGAAGGGCAGGTCGATCAGGGTGATGAGGAAGGCCTTGCCGCGGAAGTCGAACTTGGTGATCGCCCAGGCGGCGGCGATGCCGAAGGCGGCGTTGAGCGGCACGGCGATGGCGGCGATCAGGAGCGTCAGCCTGATCGCCGACAGCGCATCGCGGTTGCCGAGGCTGGCCACGGCGGCGGTCCAGCCTTTCGACAGGGCTTCTGCGAAGACGACGAGCAGGGGGGCTGCGACCAGCACCCCGATCCCGGCGACGGCCAGGCCGATCAGCAGGCGGCGGGCCAGCGGCGTCTCCTCGGTCACAGGCCGGAAGCGGGAGGGGCGGCGGAAGCGGTTGGGGGTGAGCGTGGTGTCAGACATATCCGATCCTCCGGCGGCTCCAGACCTGGATGAGGTTGATGACCAGCAGCATGGCGAAGGAGATCAGCAGCATGGCGATGCCGATGGCGGCGGCGGCGTCATAGTTGAACTCTTCGAGCTGGATCACGATGAGGAGGGGGGCGATCTCGGTCTTCAGCGGGATGTTCCCGGCGATGAAGATGACCGAGCCATATTCGCCCACCGCCCGCGCGAGCGACAGGGCGAAGCCCGTCAGTGCCGCCGGGGCGAGCATGGGCAGGATCACGCGGCGCAGGGTGTGCAGGCGGCTCGCGCCGAGGGTGGCGGAGGCTTCCTCCACCTCGCGGTCGATCTCTTCGACGACGGGCTGCACGGTGCGGGTGACGAAGGGCAGGCCGACGAAGATCAGCGCAAGGAAGATGCCCCATTGCGTATAGGCGATCTTCACGCCGACTTCCTTGGCAAGAGCGCCGAAGACGCCGTTCGGGGCGTAAAGCGCGGTCAGGGCAATGCCCGCCACCGCTGTCGGCAGGGCGAAGGGCAGGTCCACCGCCGCATCGAGGATACGGCGGCCGGGGAAGCGGTAGCGCACCAGCACCCAGGCGAGCAACACCCCGAAGACGAGGTTGAAGAGCGCCGCGAAGAGCGAGAGCCGGAACGACAGGAACAGGGCCGCCCAGACCCTTTCGCGGTTCACCGTGTCCCAGATGTTGCCGATGCCGAAAGAGGCGCCCTTCCACAGAAGGGCGCCGATCGGCAGAAGCACGACGAGGGAGAGCATCGTCAGGGTGATCCCCATGCTCAGCCCGAGGCCGGGCATGGGGGAGCGATGGATCAGCGGGCGTCGGCTTGCCGGGGCCATCGGGTCGCTCACTTCGGAACGTAGATCTGGTCGAAGATGCCGCCGTCGCCGAAGTGCTCGGGTTGCGCCTTGGCCCAGCCGCCGAAGTGGGAGATGTCCACCAGCTCCAGTTTCGGGAAGCGCGCCACGTCTTCGGGATTGGCGGCGGAAGCATCCCAGGCCCGGTAGAAGTTCTTGAAGGCGATGGCCTGACCCTCGGGGCTGTAGAGATAGTCGAGATAGGCCGTCGCCAGTTCGCGCTGCTCCTCAGACTTGATGTTGCCTTCGACAAGCGCCACCGGCGGCTCGGCAAGGATAGAGACCGACGGCACCACGATGTCGAACTGGTCGTCGCCAAGCTCTTTCAGGGCGAGATAGGCCTCGTTTTCCCAGGCGAGCAGCACATCCCCGATGCCCCGCTGGGCAAAGGTGGTGGTGGAGCCGCGCGCGCCGGAGTCGAGCACCGGCACATGGGCGAAGAGCTCCTTCTCGAATTCCTGCGGGTCCTTGCCGTTCTTCTCGGCCCAGGCCCAGGCGGCGAGGTAGTTCCACCGCGCCCCGCCCGAGGTTTTCGGGTTGGGGGTGATCACCTCCACCCCGTCACCGACCAGATCGCCCCAGTCCTTGATGCCCTTCGGATTGCCCTCGCGGACGAGGAAGACGATGGTGGAGGTGTAGGGCGAGGAGTTGTGCGGCAGTTTCGACTGCCAGTCCGCCGGCAGCTTGCCCGCCGCCGCGATCTTGTCGATGTCGGAGGCGAGCGCCAGCGTCACCACCTGCGCCTCCAGCCCGTCGATCACCGCACGGGCCTGGGCGCCGGAGCCGCCATGGGAGGCCTCGATGGTCGCTGCCGGTTTGCCGAGGCTTTCCCAATGCTTGGCAAAGGCTTCGTTGAAATCGCGGTACAGCTCACGGGTCGGGTCGTAGCTGACGTTCAGCAGGGTTTCGGCCTGAACGGAGTGCGGGGCGACGAAGGGCAGCGCCAGCAGCGCGAGCGCCGTCAGCGCGCCCTTGAAGATGCGGCTGACAGGCCAGCCGGTCAGCCGCTGGTCGCCGGTCGAGATGGTCACGCGGCCGTCGGCATGGTCGGCAAGCTTGATGCCCTGGGCCGAGACATGGCCGGCGATGGTGATGGTGGTCAGCATGGCGGTCTCCTGGAAACGATCGCTCTGGGCGGAAAGGGAGGGGGGAAGGGGGCGGGGAGAATGTGTCTGGATCTGCGTGGTCATCGGCGCGGCTCCGGTTCGAGCGCTTCGACGCGCGCTTCCCAGATCCGGGCGTCCCGACCCCGGAGAAGTTCGGCCACCGCTTCGTCCGGGCGCCGGGTGTAGATCACCAGCGGCGTGCCGTTGATCCGGTGGGCGGCCCCGGTGCGGCGGTCGATGAGCTGCACGGCGCAGGTGCGCGCCATGGCCGGCATCGGCATCCGCTGGGCGGTGACGGTCGTGTCCCTGGCGGACACATCAAAGGCGCTTGCTGCGATCATCCTGGTGAACTCCTGAAGTCATCCGGCGCGGCGGTTGCCGTTCCGATACCCTAAATAACGACAGAGATAGTCGAGTATTGCAACAGAAATTTCACGCTCATTTTTGTCGTGATTATAGAAGAAAATTCTATCGCCGCCGCCAGCCGGGGCCGGTGGTGCGACGAGTTCATGCCATGAAAATCAGAGGGTTATGCCCCGATGACCTGATCGGCGACGGCGGAGGAACGCAGCATATCCTCCAGCGTGAGGGAGTCGATGATCAGCAGATAGGACCAGAACACCTCCGCAAAGACCTTGCGGATGCGGCAGGTGGCCTCGTCGGTGCAATCCTCGCAACGCTGATAGGCGCGGCGCGACAGGCAGGGCAGGGGGGCGATCGGCCCGTCGATGAGCCGCAGAAGCTCCGAGATCGACACATCGGTCGGCTTCTTGATCAGGCTGTAGCCGCCTGAACGGCCGCGGGTTGAGGCGATCACCCCGGCGTTGCGGACCTCCAGCAGGATATGCTCCAGAAAGCGCTTCGGCGTACCGGAGCGCTTGGCGATCTGCTCGATCGTCAGGGGTTCGGGCTGATCCTTTTCCGCTTCGTCGGCGAGGACCAGAAGGGCCTTCAGGGCATATTTCATCTTCTGCGTGATCATCCGCAAAACCTAAGGCGAGCAGACCGGGGAATCAACGCCGGGATTCTGACGCGCCTGCGGTTGCCCGGAGGTGAAAGGAGGATAATCTCATTTGATCGCAATGGATTGCAGGATTTCCGCAATACACGATAAATATGGTAGACAAAAAAGATTTTTGCGCCATCCTGAGGAAACCCCGCCAAATCGGGGCTGCCCGGCAGGAGAACCCCATGGATGACCTTGATCTGATCGACCGCAAGATCGTGGCGGAGCTGATGGCCGACGCCACGCTGCCCGTGGCCCAGATCGCCGACAAGGTGGGGCTGTCGCAGACGCCGTGCTGGAAACGCATCCAGAAGCTGGAGGCCGCGGGCGTGCTGACGGCGCGGGTAGCGCTCGGCGATCCGGGAAAACTCGGTTTCGGCATGACGGTTTTCGTCGGCATCGAGGCGCCCGACCATTCCGCCGACTGGCGCGTGCTCTTCGGCAAGGCGGTCGAGGCGATCCCGGAGATCATGGAGGTCTACCGCATGGCGGGGGAGCTCGACTACCTCCTGCGTGTCGCCGTGCCGGACATGATTGCCTATGACATGCTCTACAAGCGCCTGACCGATGCGGTGCCGATCAAGAATGTCACCTCGCATTTCGCCATGGAGCGGATGAAGTTCACCACCGCCTATCCGGTCGATACGCGCAACCGCTGAGGGCGCGCGGGTTCTGAAGGCGCGCGCCTGCTGAGGCACCGGACGCTCCGCGGGGATATTTGAGAAGAGAAGAAAGCCCTTTCATACTGGCTCAAATATCCCCGCCGGAGGCTCTGGCGCTGGCGCTGGCGGGTGCGGGCGGCTGGCCAGGTGGACCTGAGGAGAAGGATCTTCTCTTTCGGGACAAGTCTTTGGAAGCCTCATTCACGACTTAATTGATAGATTTAACGTGACAACCCGAGCAGAAAGGAGAATCACATGACGAAGACACTGATCGTCCCCGGACTGGATGGCTCCCCCGCGCCGCATTGGCAGCACTGGTGGGCGGCGACCGATCCCGGCGCGCTGATGGTCGATCTGTCGGAGCCCGAACGGCCGGACCCGGCTGTCTGGGAGGCCGAGCTGGCGGGCTGCATCCTGCGTCACCCGGATGCGGTTCTTGTCGGCCATTCGCTCGGCGCGGTGCTGATCACGCGGCTTCTGGCCTCCGCCCGGCACCTGCGGGTCCGCGCGGCCCTGCTGGTGGCCCCGGCCGAGACCGAGGGTGCGGCGCGCATCGCGCAATTCGGTCCGATCCCCCGGCGCGCGATGCAGGTCCCGACCACCCTCGTCGCCAGCCGCAATGATCCCTGGATGACCTTCACCCGCGCCCGCGAACTGGCACGGGACTGGGGGGCCGATCTGGTCGATCTCGGCTTTGCCGGTCATGTCAACGTCGCCTCGGGCTTCGGGCCCTGGGCGCATGGAAAGGAATTGCGCGACGATTTGCTGTCGCGCTCCGCTCCGCGCCCGCAGGGCCGCAACCTCTTTACCGAACAAAGGATGTCCCGATGAACCGCCTTTTCCGAAGCGCCCGGCCGGGCTGGTCCGATTATGCGGGTCTGGTCCTGTTCGGGGCGGTCTATCTGGCGCTGATCGGTTTCCTGCTGATCCCGTCAGCAGTTCTGGTCGGATCTTGAGCGGTCGTCCGCTCCCGCCGGTAATGCCGGGATCATGACCCGCCTATCTGGCGTCTAGACGGGCTTCCGTCTGCTGTGGCTGGCGCGGTTTGTCCGCAAACCGGCGGCAGATCAGCATGACCTGTCAGCCATTTCAACGACTATGAGAGCATAAAGGCCGTTGCTCGGGAACGGAATTCTGGAATGCCATGCCGGTGTTGCGCCGGGGCTGATGCGGCCCGAAGCGGGGGGCGGAGCCCGACGATCCTGATCAGGATTGCAGTCTTGCCTGACCCCGAAGTGCCGGGGAGGGGCATAAACTGTCTGGCCCGGGCACCTGGCTGACATCGCGCGCGGCATGGACGTGAAGCTTTCGACCGAAGGACCTGTTGATGCGTGGGAGCGAGGGAGCGGGCTTGCATGGCGATCCTCAGGAAGGACTGGACCTCGGGAAGGCTGTTGGCACCAAGGATCACGATCCGGGCAAAGGTCCGCACCAGAGAACTGGTCCAGAATGACAGCAGCACTGCCGCAAGGACCAGATTGGTCGGCCAGCGCAGGCGGTCCTGAAGGTTTTCCAAAAGACCCGGCTGAAGACCGGCGATGCTGCCAGTCGACCGTTGGTCTGCATCCCCCGGTCAGGGTGGGGAGCGCTCCTCACCGGCACATGTCTCAACCCGCCATGGCAGGTGTCAGAAGGTCTTCCACTCCGTTGTTGCGTTCGGCCGCGACCGTCATGCTCTTCTGGCTATGACACGGGAGTGAGGCCTGACCTTAAGGCTGGACTGGACCGTGGGAGAGTTTATGTCTACACGACCGTGTGCGTCCACCGGAGCCAGGCCTGAAGTGATCGCTTCTGTGCAGGTCAGGTCAATCAAACGGTCGCCAAGGAAGTGTGGCCGAGTGGTTTAAGGCTCTGGTCTTGAAAACCAGCGTGCGGGGAACCGCACCGTGGGTTCGAATCCCACCGCTTCCGCCACACCTGCCTCCACAACCATCCACTAAGCATTTGTAATGTTTTGATTTCTCAAATGTGGCAGGTTCATGGCCTCCGTTTTGGAGCCGCCATCTCCTCATTTTGCTACACGTTTTGCTACACATTGTCTTGTTTGCGCGCGCGGTAGTTGCTAGCTTTTGCTCATGAATCCAATCCTGCGCGGCGCCACCTATCACCTCCGGAAGCGGGTTCCGCAGCGGTTCGCGGTGCTGTGCCCCCCGATGCTCATCCGGCTGAGGCCAGAGTCGGCGTTTGAATTTG
>JAPUEK010000023.1 GCA_027492585.1 Paracoccaceae bacterium
CAATGGTCCCAATGTTGACGTGCGGTTTCGTCCGTTCAAACTTTGCCTTTGCCATGATGGCCTCCTGTTACGGTCGGATGGGCCTGCTGCCCACCCTACGGGATGGTAGGATGGGCGATCCGCCCATCCCGCTTATGCGTATTTCTTCTGGATCTCGTCCGAGATGTTCTGCGGAACGGCGTCGTAATGGTCGAACTCCATCGAGAACACCGCGCGGCCCGAAGACATGGAGCGCAGGTTGTTGATGTAGCCGAACATGTTGGCCAGAGGCACCATCGCCGAGATGACGTTGGCGTTGCCACGGCTGTCCTGCCCCGTGACCATGCCCCGACGCGAGGTCAGGTCGCCGATGACGCCGCCGGTATATTCTTCCGGGGTGACGACTTCGACTTTCATGATCGGTTCCAGCAGTTTCGCGCCGGCCTTTTTCAGGCCGTCCCGCATCGCAGCGCGCGAGGCGATCTCGAAGGCGAGCACCGAGGAGTCGACGTCGTGGAACGCACCGTCGATCAGCGCGACCTTGAAGTCGATGACCGGGAAGCCTGCCAGCGGACCGGAGTCCATGACCGACTTGATGCCTTTCTCGACGCCGGGGATGTATTCCTTCGGAACGGCACCGCCCACGATCTTGGACTCGAAGGAATAGCCTTCGCCCGGTTCCGTCGGCGTAATCACCAGCTTCACGCGCGCGAACTGGCCGGTACCGCCGGTCTGTTTCTTGTGCGTGTAGTCGATCTCATGCTCGCGCGAGATGGTCTCGCGGTAAGCCACCTGCGGCGCACCGATGTTCGCCTCGACCTTGAACTCGCGGCGCATACGGTCGACGAGGATGTCGAGGTGAAGTTCGCCCATGCCCTTCATGATGGTCTGACCGCTTTCGAGGTCGGTTTCCACGCGGAAGGACGGGTCTTCGGCAGCCAGACGGGCGAGCGCGATGCCCATCTTTTCCTGGTCGGCCTTGGTTTTCGGCTCCACCGCGATCTCGATCACCGGGACCGGGAAGGTCATGGTTTCGAGAACGACCGGGTTGGCCGGATCGCAAAGCGTGTCGCCGGTGGTGGTCTCCTTGAGACCGCCGAGCGCAATGATGTCGCCCGCGAAGGCTTCGGTGATTTCCTCACGCTCGATGGCGTGCATCATCATCATGCGGCCAACGCGCTCACGGCGCTCTTTGGTCGCGTTCATCATCGCATCGCCCTTGGCCAGCTTGCCCGAATAGATCCGGGTGAAGGTCAGGGAGCCGACGAAGGGGTCGTTCATGATCTTGAACGCCAGGGCCGAGAAGGGCTGATCATCATCCGCGGAGCGGGCGATGTTGCGGGTCTCGGTCTCGTCGCCCGGTGCGAAGCCCAGGTAGGGCGGCACGTCCAGCGGCGAGGGCAGATAGTCGATCACGGCGTTCAGGAGGGGCTGCACGCCCTTGTTCTTGAACGAGGACCCCGCCATCACCGGAACGAAGTCGATGGCCAGCGTGCCTTTGCGGATCAGGGCGCGAAGCTCTTCCGGGGTCGGCTCGTTGCCGTCCAGATAGGCTTCCATCGCCGCATCGTCCTGGCCGACAGCGGTTTCGAGCAGGTTCAGACGCCATTCGTCGGCGGCATCCTTGAGGTCCGCACGGATCGGCTGGCGCACCCAGGAGGCGCCCAGATCTTCACCCTGATAGACCCATTCTTCCATCGTCACCAGATCGACCACGCCTTCCAGCCGGTCTTCGGCGCCGATCGGCAGAACGATCGGAACGGCATTGGCGCCGGTCCGGTCCTTGATCATCTTGACGCATTTGAAGAAGTCGGCGCCGGTCTTGTCCATCTTGTTGACGAAGACGATCCGCGGAACCTTGTAGCGGTCAGCCTGACGCCACACGGTTTCGGTCTGCGGCTCCACGCCGGCGTTGCCGTCAAGCAGAACCACGGCGCCGTCAAGAACGGCCAGCGAACGTTCGACTTCGATGGTGAAGTCAACGTGGCCGGGGGTGTCGATGATGTTGAAGCGGAACTTCTTCGACTTGTCGGTGTCCACGCCCGGATCAATGGTGCGGTTCCAGAAGGTCGTGGTCGCAGCCGAGGTGATGGTGATCCCGCGTTCCTGCTCCTGCTCCATCCAGTCCATCGTGGCGGCGCCGTCATGGACTTCGCCGATCTTGTGGGACTTGCCGGTGTAGTAGAGGATGCGCTCGGAGGTCGTGGTCTTGCCCGCGTCGATGTGGGCAATGATCCCGAAGTTGCGGTAACGCTCAAGCGGATAGTCGCGTGCCATGATGAAACCTTACCAGCGGTAGTGGCTGAATGCTTTGTTCGCATCCGCCATCTTGTGGGTGTCTTCGCGCTTCTTCACGGCCGTGCCACGGTTGTTCACCGCATCGGCCAGCTCGGCGGCCAGACGCTCTTCCATGGTGTTCTCGTTGCGCTTGCGGGCAGCGATGATCAGCCAGCGGATGGCGAGGGCTTCGCGGCGTTCGGAGCGCACTTCGACCGGAACCTGATAGGTCGCACCGCCGACGCGGCGGCTGCGGACTTCGAGCGACGGCTTCACATTGTCCAGAGCTTCGTGGAAGGCTTGGATCGGTTCGCGCTTCAGGCGGGCCTGAACACGCTCAAGGGCGCCATAAACGATGCCTTCAGCGACGGATTTCTTGCCGTCGAGCATCAGGTTGTTCATGAACTTGGTCAGAACCCGGTCGCCATATTTGGCGTCGGGGAGGATTTCGCGCTTTTCTGCGGCGTGACGACGAGACATGTTCTAAACCCTCACTTCGGACGCTTGGCGCCGTATTTCGACCGGCGTTGACGACGATCTTTGACGCCCTGGGTATCCAGAACACCGCGCAGGATGTGGTAACGCACACCCGGAAGGTCTTTCACACGGCCGCCGCGGATCAGGACAACCGAGTGCTCTTGCAGGTTGTGCTTCTCGCCGGGGATGTAGGAGATCACCTCGAAGCCATTGGTCAGACGGACCTTGGCGACTTTCCGCATGGCGGAGTTCGGCTTCTTCGGGGTGGTGGTGTAGACGCGGGTGCAAACCCCACGTTTTTGCGGGCAGGATTCCAGGTGCTGGGACTTGGACTTCCGCACGTTGGCTTCCCGCGGCTTGCGGATAAGCTGTTGAATCGTCGGCATTCACGTTCCTCGTGTTGCCCCATCGCCGGGGCTGTCAATACTCGCCCCGATGTCCGGGACACTGCTTCTCGACGGCATTTTGCGCGAATCGCAAAACGCAAACACCGTATCCGCACCCTTGCAGGGGACGAGACGGTGGAATTCCAGAGGATCGGGGACTTACGGCCCGGATCGTGACCACATCAAGCATTCAGACCCGTCACGGGGAAGGACCCCGGCACAGGTGAGCGGGCTGATAGAGGGAGTCGCGCGGGAAGTCAACAGCGGGGCATCCGCCTGCGCGGGAGGAGGGGCCGGGCGTCACCCGGCGCGTGCTGCGACCCGTGGCGGGCGCCGGAGAGGGTTTGTACCCCTCCGTCCTGCCCTCCGGTCCCTCGAACCCGTGGCAAACCCCGCAGGATACTTTCAGACAGAAAATGAGGGGAAGCCCCTCAGGGCGGCGGTGCCGCCGGATTGAAGGTCGATGGCTTCTGGCGGCCCAGCGGCGGGACAAGGCGCGACAGGAGGCACGCGATGAGCGCGACGAGAAACCAGGAGGTCACGATGTCGGAGAGGAAATGCGCCCCGACCACCAACCGTTGCAGGCTGACCAGAAGAGGCGCTGCCAGTGCGAACCCCTGCCCGATCCGCCGCGTGGACGTGCCGATCCTCGGGCCCAGGGCGGCGAGGAGCAGCCAGAGGCTGATCGCCAGCGCCGTCGCCCCGGAGGCCTCGCCGCCGGAGAAGGAGCAGTTGGTCAGGCATTGGTCAGACACCTCCCAGACGGGGGTGAACAGGCTCTGCCCGCCGAACTCGCTGACCGCATGGGGGCGCGCACGTCCCCAATGGCCCTTCAGACCCCATTCCACCACGATCCCCGGACCGATCGCGTAAAGAAGGAGGATGAAGGCCCAGAGCCGCCCGCGGGTCCCCCACAACGGTTTGCCCCGCACGACCGCCACAGCCCCGAGGATCAGCGCCAGTGCCACCATCGCCCCGGAGGCCCCCCAGATCCCGCGCCGGACGATCTCTGCGAGCAGGGTCTTGCCAAACGGGAACCCCTCCCCCACCCGATAGAACCAGCCGGCGACCAGAAGATCGAGCGCGGGGAAAAGCCAGAAGACGGCGCCGGTCAGCGCCAGCCCCGCGAGAAGGGAAAGGATCAGCCGGTTACTGGCCATTCACGCAATCCGCCGTGGTCAGATAAGCGGCCAGCCCCCTGCGCGCATAGGCGCCGCCCTCGGCCGCAAGGGGGATCGCGGCCCCCGCACAGGCCGCCGCCGCCGCCGTCACCAGCAGGAGCGGCCCGGTTGCGGTTTCGGGCAGGGGATAGCTCTGCTCGTAATGGTTCATCGGGCGCCCCTTGGGCCGGGGAGCAAAGATCACCGCCCCGCTGTCGCGCCCGGTATAGAAGAGGTCGGCCAGCACATCGCGGTCATCGGCGAGGATCGGGAGATTGCCCGAACGCGCCGCAAGGTCGAGGATCTGGCGGCTCATCCCGGCCCGACCCAGATACCGCTCCAGCAGCGGCTTGCCCTTGTAGGGCAGATCGGGCGCGAGGGTCAGCAGCGGCAGCGCAAGACAGAGCGCGGCATTGACCGCCACCGCCAGCATCCGCAACCGCGGGCGGGAGGACAGCAGCGCCACCGCCAGCACGGTTCCCGCAAAGAACGCAGCCGCGGCCCAGTTGGCATAGGCCTTGTCGAGCAGCGCCTGAACCGAAACCACGACCAGCGGCGGCAGCGTGAAAAGGCCGAGCCCGGTTCCGCCCGCCGGCCGGCGCAGCGCGACCAGCAGCGCCGCGAAGAGACCCGGCCCCATGACGGCAAACTGGCTCAGCAGGAATTCCGCCATGCCGGCGGGGTGAAGCTGCGGGCCGCTCTTTTCCCGCACCCAGCCGATATTGTCGGCGGTATGGGAAAGGGTCGAAAGCCCGTGGGTCAGGTTCCAGATCAGGTTCGGCGCGATCACCGCCAGAAAGGCCAGCCCCATCACCGCCGCCCTGCCCCAGCCGAACCGCAGGTCCCGCCGCAGAGCCGCCGCCAGAACCACGCCCGCCAGCGCATAGACCCCGGCATATTTCGCCATGCAGGCAAGGCCGATCATGAGCCCGAGCCAGAATGCATCCGCCGGGCGGTCCCGCTCCACCAGCCTGCGGTGAAAGAGCAGCGCCGCCGCAAAGAAGGGCGCCATCACCGTATCGGTGGAAATGATCAGGCTGCCGACCGCGACCATCGGCAGGGTCACATAGGCCGCCGCCACCCAGACCGCGACCCGCGCCCCATGAAGCCGCGCCGCAAGGGCCGAAAGGATCAGCGCCGTCGCCCCGTGCAGCGCCGCGCCCGGCATCCGCACCCAGAAGGGCGCATCGCCCGCAAGCGCCGTCACCCCGCCGATCAGCCAGCCGATCAGCGGCGGCTTGGAGTAATAGCCGAAGGCGAATTCCTGCCCCCAGAGCCAGTATTGCGTCTCATCGACGAAAAGATCGGTGCGGTCGAAGGCGAGGAGCAGCCAGCGCAGCAGCGTGAACGCCGCCACGATGGCCAGCGCCGGTCCGAACCAGCCGCGCCCGGCGGGAGCCGCAGACATATCAGCCCGCATCCTGCGCCCGGCTTTTGGAGATGAGCCAGAGGTTCCGGCCATAGATCACCACGCCCGGCAACTGCCCGAGGATGATCACCGCATCGCGCTTGTGGATGCCATAGGCCAGAACGATGAGACCGCCCGCGATGGAGAGATACCAGAAGGCCACCGGCACGACCGAGCGTCCCGACCTCTCCGAGGCGATCCATTGCACCAGAAAGCGCGCGGTGAACATCAACTGCCCGGCCAGCCCGACAGCGAGCCAAAGCGCGTCATTGGCGGTCTCGGCGCCCAGAAGGCTCATGATCGTGTGCATCAGGCGCCATCCCCCGGCAGCGACCCGGAAAGGGGCGACCCGGACAGGGGCCGCGCCTTCTTGCGCCGCCGCAGGAGCCAGGCGACCCCGAAAAGATCGACCACCCCCACCAGCGCCCGCTGGAGATTGGAGTAATTCGACCGCCCCGCCCCGCGCGCCTTGTGGGCGACATCGACATGGGCGATCTCCCAGCCGTCGCGCTTGAAGAGCGCCGGCAGATAGCGGTGCATGTGGTCGAAATAGGGGAGCGCCAGAAAGGCCTCGCGCCGGAAGCCCTTCAGCCCGCACCCCGTATCGCGGGTGTCGTCCTTCAGCACCCAGGCGCGCAGGCTGTTGGCGAATTTGGAGGCCCATTTCTTCGACAAGGTGTCCTGCCGCCCGACCCGCTGGCCCGCGACCAGCCCGATCCGGCCGGTCGTATCCGCCAGCAGGGGTGCCGCAAGCTTCGGCAGCTCCTCCGGCGGGTTCTGGCCGTCGCCGTCCAGCGTTAGCACGATGGGGGCCGTCGCCGCCAGCGTTCCGGTATGAACCGCCGCGCTCTGCCCGCCGGAACGGTCGTGCCGGATCACCCGCAGATGCGGCAGGGTCCTGGCCCGTTCCCGCAGGACGGAGACGCTGGCATCGGTGGAGCCGTCATCGACAACGATGATCTCGAAGGGTCGATGGGCGTCGAGCGCCCGGTCGATGCCCTCGACAAGGGCGACGATGTTCTCGGCTTCGTTGCGGGCGGGAATGACGATGGAAAGCTTGGTCATGGGCAAAGCTGGATCAACACTCGATCAACAAGGGATCATTGGGGCCGGTTGCCGGGGAACGGCCCCCGTGCCGCCTCTATAGGGCCAAGGCCCGCCCCATGCAATTGTCACGCACCGGCACGACCATTGGCACGGCCAAGCGCCGCCCGGCGCAACTGCCGTTCCCGCATCAGGGTGTAGACGCCGCTTGCCACCACGATCACCGCGCCCACCAGCGTCCATTCATCCGGCAGGGTGCTGAACATCAGCCAGCCGAAGAGGATCGCCCAGAGCAGCGAGGTATAGCGGAACGGTGCGATCAGTCCGATATCGCCCACCCGCATCACCATGACCGAGAACATGTAGCCGCCGATCAGCGCCGTGGCGGAGCAGAGGATCAGCAGGATCTCCCGCAGGGAGACCGGCTGCCAGCCCTCGACCGCGGTGCCGACCGCGCCAAGGACAAAGACCGTAGCCCCCGCCCAGATCGCCACCGAAACGGAGGGCAGGCTCTTCGACATGCCCCGCGTCACCAGATCGCGCACCACCACGCAGGCGACGGAGAGAAGCCCCATGACCGCCCATTGGTCGAACCCCTCGCTGCCGGGGCGGATGATGATCAGCACGCCCGCGAAGCCGACAAGGATCGCCAGCATCCGCCGCCAGCCCACCTTGTCCCCGAAGACGAGGGCGGCGGTCAGCGTCACCGCCAGCGGCAGGCTCTGCATGATCGCCGAAAGGTTGGCGATCGGCATGTGGACGAGCGCGCCGAGGAAGGTCACCGTCGCGCCGACCTCTGCGAGCGAGCGGATCACCAGCCGCAACCGATCCGGACCCGGCGGCAGCAGATGCAGCCCCCCGGTCGTCAGCCGCGCGATCACCAGAAGCGCCAGCGTCGCCAGCGCACCGCGCAGGGCGATGGTCTGGAACAGCGGAAGGCTCTGCGTCACGAGCTTCACGAAGCTGTCGTTTACCGTGAAGGCGAACATCGAGATGTTCATGTAAAGGATGCCGCGCAGGTTGTCGCTGAGGACCATCAGGATCTCATTCCGGAAAGGGCAGCCTCAAAGGCCGCAAGGTCGATGCCGAAGCGCTCGCGCAGCATGGTCGGAGCGGCTTCGGGCTTCAGGGGAAAGCTGTGGGGCTGCGCGGGAATGGCGCTGTCATTGCTGCCATGGGCGCCGCGCACGAACATGATCTGGTCCACCTGGGTCAGCGTTGCCATCTGCTTCCAGATCAGATGATGCTGGAAATCGAGGATGTATTTGCCGCTGTCCGGCCGCGTGAGGATGGCCAGGCCCGGAGTCCAGTAGCGGGTCAGGCAGGGCTCGACCCGCAATCCCGTTTCCGTACCGCGCAGCACGATGCCACGGCCGTAGTCGAAGGCGAGCATCCCCGCCCGTGCGAAAAACCGGGCCTGCGCCTGAAAGTCCCGGCGCAGCCGGCGGGTGAAATTCACCCCCACGGCATCGTCGTCGTCAAGCCGGAACTGCGCCACCGCCGTCGCTTCGGGTTCCATATGGCTGGCCATGGCGAGGCCACAGACCTGCCGGTGGTTTTCGGGTGGAGCGAATTCCAGCACGATCTGGGGGACCGGCCCGGTCAGCGCCTGCATCCGCGACAGCCAGGGTTCGGGGAAATCTTCCCCGAGAAGCACGATCAGCTTGAAATCCTTGTCCACCTGTCCGCGGATGGAGGGCAGCAGCACATGCTCGAACCACAGGAAGCGGCGGGCAAGGCGTTCGGGGTCGTAAAGCATCGCCCTGCGGGCTTCGATGCTGTCATGCTCCACCTGAAAGGCCCCGAGGCTCGGCACCGAAAAGCGGCACAGGCCAAGCACCTGAAGACGCAGGCCGGAAGGAGCGGGGGACGGAGCGGGCATGATCCAGATTGGTCCGGCCAGAGGGCGGATTGCAAGGGGAAAAGCGGAATTTTTGGGCATCGGAACCGGCATACTCACGCCGCCTTGCTGCCCCGCTTGCCCCCTCCAAACCTGCAAGTCTGGCCTCCGGGAAGAGGCGAGGACACCGTAATCCACTGATCGCGGCCTCCTGCCGTGAGGACAGGAAGCGGACAGCGACCGCGGCTGCTGTCCAAACCGGCAACCGCACCGGAACCCATGCGATCCTGACGGCCCTGCCACCAGGCCAGCAGAAAGGCTCAGTGCCAAAAACAAGGCCGCGCAACTTTCGCTGCGCGGCCCTTTGTGTTTCGGGAACCGGAGGGGATTATTCCTCGCGGCTCTCCACCGTGTCCACGAGGCCGCTTTCGCTGCCGAAGTCCACCACATCCATCGGAGCCGCCAGAGCCGCCGCCGTTTCGGATTCCGAACGGCGCGCCTCGATGACCGTGTTGTCGCGGTCCGCGGCGATCTTCTTGACGCGGCTCGTCGCCCCGCCCGTACCCGCCGGGATCAGACGACCCACGATGACGTTCTCCTTCAGGCCGACCAGCTTGTCGCGCTTGCCCTGCACCGAAGCCTCGGTGAGAACCCGCGTGGTTTCCTGGAACGAGGCCGCCGAGATGAAGCTGCGGGTCTGCAGCGACGCCTTGGTGATCCCGAGCAGGATCGGCTCGGCGGTGGCCTGACGCATCCCGTGGGCATGTGCCTTTTCGTTGGCCTCGTCGAGCTCGAACTTGTCGACATTCTCACCCTTGAGCAGTGTCGTCTCGCCCGAGTCCAGAATCTCGTACTTCTGGAGCATCTGACGCACGATCACCTCGATGTGCTTGTCGTTGATCTTCACGCCTTGCAGCCGGTAAACGTCCTGCACTTCGTCGATCATGTAGTTCGCCAGCGCCTCGATCCCCATGATCCGCAGGATGTCGTGCGGAGCCGGGTTGCCGTCCATGATGTAATCGCCCTTCTGGACGAAATCGCCTTCCTGCACCGGAATGTGCTTCCCTTTCGGGATCATGTATTCCATCGCCTGAAGCGTTTCATCCACGGGTTCCACCGTGATGCGGCGCTTGTTCTTGTAGTCCTTGCCGAAGCGGACATAACCATCCGCTTCCGCGATGATCGCGTGATCCTTCGGACGACGGGCCTCGAACAGTTCCGCCACGCGGGGAAGACCCCCGGTGATGTCCTTGGTCTTGGCGCCTTCGCGCGGAATCCGGGCCACAACGTCGCCGGGGCGGATCTCCTGCCCGTCTTCGACGGACAGAATGGCGTCCACCGACATCGGATAGGTGATCGGATTGCCGTTGTCGCCACGCACCGGCTCGCCGGTGGCCGGGTCCATCACGATCACTTCCGGCTTCAGCTCGTTCCCTTTCGGGGCCGAGCGCCAGTCGGAGACGATCTTCTGGGTCATGCCGGTGGCTTCGTCGGTGTCCTCGCGGACGGAGAGGCCCGAGATCAGGTCCTTGAACCGTGCGACCCCCGCCTTTTCGGCGATGATCGGCAGGGTGTAGGGGTCCCATTCAAAGAGCTTCGTGCCGCGCTTGACCGCCTGCTCGTCCTTGACGTGGATCTTGGCCCCGTAGCTGATCTTGTGGACAGCCCGTTCCTGACCCGCTTCGTCGATGATGGCGATGGCCATGTTCCGGCCCACCACGATCTGCTCGCCATTGGCGTTGGACAGAAGGTTGGCGTTGCGGAACTCGATCTTGCCCTCTTGCGAGGCTTCGAGGAAGGACTGCTGGCCGCCCTGCGCGATGCCGCCGATGTGGAAGGTCCGCATCGTGAGCTGCGTGCCGGGTTCCCCGATCGACTGGGCCGCGATGATGCCCACGGCTTCGCCCTGGTTCACCAGCGTCCCGCGAGCGAGGTCGCGGCCGTAGCACATGGCGCAGACGCCCTCTTCGGCCTCGCAGGTCAGCGGGCTGCGGATCCGCATCACCGCCACGTTCGCCTGTTCGATCAGGTCGGCGCGGCGCTCGTCGATCAGCTCGCCCTTGGCCACGATCACCTCATCGGTGCCGGGAACCAGAACGTCATCCGCCGCCACCCGGCCAAGCACCCGGTCGGCAAGCGACTGGACGACTTCGCCATCGTTGACGGCCGCTTCGGCCGTGATCGCCCGCTCGGTGCCGCAATCATGGCTCCGCACGATGCAATCCTGCGCCACGTCCACGAGACGACGGGTCAGATAGCCCGAGTTCGCGGTCTTGAGCGCGGTATCGGCCAGACCCTTCCGGGCGCCGTGGGTCGAGTTGAAGTATTCAAGAACGGTCAGACCTTCCTTGAAGTTCGAGATGATCGGCGTCTCGATGATCTCGCCCGAGGGCTTGGCCATCAGGCCGCGCATCCCGCCAAGCTGCTTCATCTGCGCCGGCGAGCCCCGCGCCCCGGAGTGGGACATCATGTAGACCGAGTTCGGCTCCTTCTCGGCGCCAGCATCATCGAAACGGACCGCCGAGATTTCGGCCATCATCTCGCCCGCCACCTTGTCGGAGCATTTCGACCAGGCATCGACCACCTTGTTATACTTCTCGCCCTGAGTGATCAGGCCGTCCATATACTGCTGCTCGAATTCCTTCACCTGATCACGGACTTCGTTGACGATGGTCCATTTGGTGTCGGGGATCAGCATGTCGTCCTTGCCGAAGGAAATCCCGGCCTTGAACGCCTCGCGGAAGCCGAGACCCATGATCTGGTCGCAGAAGATCACCGATTCCTTCTGGCCGCAGTAGCGGTAGACGGTGTCGATGACGGTCTGCACGTCCTTCTTCCGCAGCAGGCGGTTGGCCAGTTCGAACGGGGCCTTGGCATTCAGCGGCAGGAGATTGCCGAGGCGCAGACGGCCGGGGGTCGTCTCGTAGCGCTTCCAGACCTCGTTGCCTTCCTCGTCGATCTGCTTGATCCGCGCCTTGATGCGGGCGTGCAGATGGACGGCACCCGCGGCAAGCGCGTGCTCCACTTCCTCGATGTCGCGGAAGGCCATGCCTTCACCGACCATGCCCTTGCGTTCCATGGTGGTGTAGTAAAGCCCAAGCACCATATCCTGCGACGGCACGATGATCGGCGCGCCGTTTGCGGGCGACAGCACGTTGTTCGTGGACATCATCAGGACGCGGGCTTCAAGCTGGGCTTCCAGCGAGAGCGGGACGTGGACAGCCATCTGGTCGCCGTCGAAGTCGGCGTTGAAGGCCGAGCAGACCAGTGGGTGAAGCTGGATCGCCTTGCCCTCGATCAGCGTGGGCTCGAAGGCCTGAATCCCAAGACGGTGCAGCGTCGGCGCGCGGTTCAGCAGAACCGGATGTTCGCGGATCACCTCATCGAGGATGTCCCAGACCTCGGGGCGCTCTTTCTCGACCAGCTTCTTCGCCTGCTTCACGGTGCTGCTGAGGCCCTTGGCCTCCAGCCGCGAGTAGATGAAGGGCTTGAAGAGTTCGAGCGCCATCTTCTTCGGCAGGCCGCACTGGTGCAGCTTCAGCTCCGGCCCGGTCACGATGACCGAACGGCCCGAGAAGTCCACGCGCTTGCCGAGCAGGTTCTGACGGAACCGGCCCTGCTTGCCCTTAAGCATGTCGGACAGCGATTTCAGCGGGCGCTTGTTGGTCCCGGTGATCACGCGGCCCCGACGGCCGTTGTCGAAGAGCGCGTCCACAGCCTCTTGCAGCATCCGTTTTTCGTTGCGGACGATGATGTCGGGCGCGCGCAGCTCGATCAGGCGCTTCAGCCGGTTGTTCCGGTTGATGACGCGGCGATAGAGGTCGTTGAGGTCGGAGGTCGCAAAGCGGCCGCCATCCAGCGGCACAAGCGGACGCAGTTCCGGCGGGATCACCGGAAGCACGGTCAGCACCATCCATTCCGGACGGTTGCCGGATTCGAGGAAGCTCTCGACGATCTTCAGACGCTTGATGATCTTCTTCGGCTTGAGTTCCCCGGTCGCTTCCTTGAGGTCGGCGCGGAGCTGTTCGGCCGTGGTGTCGAGGTCGATCGCCGCCAGCATCTCGCGGATCGCTTCCGCCCCGATGTTCGCGGTGAACGCATCGGCGCCATACTGGTCCTGCGCGTCGAGGAATTCTTCCTCGGTCATCAGTTGGCCATAGGTCAGGTCGGTCAGACCCGGCTCGATGACGACGTAGTTTTCAAAGTAGAGGATGCGTTCCAGATCGCGCAGCGTCATGTCCAGCATGAGGCCGATGCGCGAGGGCAGCGACTTCAGGAACCAGATGTGGGCAACGGGGGCGGCAAGCTCAATATGGCCCATCCGCTCGCGGCGGACCTTTTGCAGCGTGACTTCAACGCCGCATTTCTCGCAGACGACGCCGCGATACTTCATGCGCTTGTATTTGCCGCAGAGACATTCGTAGTCTTTGATAGGCCCGAAGATACGGGCGCAGAACAGACCGTCGCGCTCGGGCTTGAAGGTCCGGTAGTTGATGGTTTCCGGCTTCTTGATCTCGCCATAGGACCAAGACAGGATCCGCTCCGGGCTGGCCAGAGAGATCTTGATCTCGTCAAAGGTCTTGACGGGAGCCACCGGATTGAACGGGTTGGTCGAGAGTTCCTGGTTCATTTCATCTTCCCAATCAGAGGGTTGCGGTCAGAGGAGCCGGTTTCCTTGAAGAAACCGGCCCGGAATTTGCGAAAATTCCGGTCACTCCTCCTCCGCATCCAGGAGTTCCATGTTGAGGCCGAGGCCGCGCACTTCCTTGACGAGAACGTTGAACGATTCCGGCACGCCGGCCTCGAAATTGTCCTCGCCCTTGACGATGCTTTCGTAGACTTTCGTCCGGCCGGCCACGTCGTCCGACTTCACCGTCAGCATCTCCTGCAGGGTATAGGCGGCGCCGTAGGCTTCGAGCGCCCAGACCTCCATCTCCCCCAGACGCTGACCACCGAACTGCGCTTTACCACCAAGCGGTTGCTGGGTGACGAGCGAATACGGCCCGGTCGAACGGGCGTGCAGCTTGTCGTCGACGAGGTGGTGGAGCTTGAGCATGTATTTCACGCCCACCGTGACCTTGCGGGCGAATTGCTCGCCCGTGCGGCCGTCGAAGACCACCGACTGGCCCGAAGTGTCGAAGCCCGCGCGGGTCAGGGCGTCGTTCACGTCCTGCTCCTTGGCGCCGTCGAACACCGGGGTCGCAATCGGCACGCCCTTGGTGACATTGCCGGCAAGTTCGAGGAAATCAGCCTCGTCGCGGTCGGCAAAAGCCTCGTCATAGGTTTCGTCGCCGTAGGCCAGACGCATCGCCTCGCGCACCGGGGTCATGTCGCCGGAACGGCGATATTCCTTCAGCGCCTCGTCGATCCGCAGGCCCAGACCGCGCGCGGCCCAGCCCATGTGGGTTTCGAGGATCTGCCCGACGTTCATCCGCGACGGCACGCCGAGCGGGTTCAGCACGAGGTCGACCGCCGTGCCATCCGCAAGGAACGGCATGTCTTCGACCGGAACGACCTTGGAGATGACGCCCTTGTTGCCGTGACGGCCCGCCATCTTGTCGCCCGGTTGCAGCTTGCGCTTCACCGCGACGAAGACCTTGACCATCTTCATCACGCCCGGAGGCAGATCGTCGCCGCGGCGGACTTTCTCCACCTTGTCGTCGAACCGCATGTCGAGCGCGCGTTTCTGCGCCTCATACTGGTCGTGCAGGGCCTCGACCTCTTTCGCATCGGCTTCTTCGCCGAGCGCAAGCTGCCACCATTGGCCGCGCGACAGGGTGCCGAGCAGCTCTTCGTCGATGGTGGACCCGGCCTTGATGCCTTTGGGGCCTTTCACGGCGGTCTTGCCCAGAACCAGCGTCTTCAGGCGCGAGTAGATGTTGCGCTCAAGGATCGCCAGCTCGTCGTCGCGGTCGCGGGCCAGACGTTCGACTTCCTCACGCTCGATCTGGAGCGCGCGTTCGTCCTTGTCGACGCCGTGACGGTTGAAGACGCGGACTTCGACGATGGTGCCATAGGCCCCCGGCGGCAGGCGCAGCGAGGTGTCGCGCACGTCCGACGCCTTCTCCCCGAAGATGGCGCGGAGGAGTTTTTCCTCCGGCGTCATCGGGCTTTCGCCCTTCGGGGTGATCTTGCCGACCAGAATGTCGCCCGGCTGCACTTCGGCGCCGATATAGACGATCCCGGCCTCGTCGAGGTTCCGCAGGGCTTCCTCACCGACGTTCGGAATGTCGCGGGTGATCTCTTCCGGGCCAAGCTTGGTGTCGCGGGCGGCGACTTCGTATTCCTCGATGTGGATCGAGGTGAACACGTCATCCTTGAGGATCCGCTCCGAAATCAGGATCGAGTCTTCGTAGTTGTAACCATTCCACGGCATGAAGGCGACGACGACGTTCCGGCCCAGGGCCAGTTCGCCGAAATCGGTGCAGGGGCCGTCGGCCACCACTTCGCCGCGCAGAACCGTGTCGCCGACCTTCACCAGCGGACGCTGGTTGATGCAGGACGACTGGTTGGAACGTTTGAACTTCCGCAGGCGGTAGATGTCCACCCCCGGCTCGCCCGGTTCCAGCATCTCGGTGGCGCGCACGACGATCCGGGTGGCGTCCACCTGGTCGATGACGCCGGCGCGGCGGGCCATGATGGCCGCCCCGGAATCGCGGGCGACGACCGCCTCGATCCCGGTGCCGACGAAGGGCGCATCCGATTGGAGCAGCGGCACGGCCTGACGCTGCATGTTGGAGCCCATCAGCGCGCGGTTGGCGTCGTCGTTCTCAAGGAACGGGATCAGCGAGGCCGCGACCGAAACGAGCTGTTTCGGCGACACGTCGATGAGGTCGATGGCTTCCGGCGGGTTGAGCATGAATTCGCCCGCTTTCCGCGAGGAAATCAGATCATCCGTGAAGCGCCCGCTGGCATCCTGCGCCGCGTTCGCCTGGGCGACCGTGTGGCGCATCTCCTCGGTGGCGGACATGTAGATGACCTCATCGGTCACCTTGTTGTCCACGACCTTGCGATACGGGGTTTCGATGAAGCCATACTTGTTCACGCGGGCGAAGGTCGCCAGCGAGTTGATCAGACCGATGTTCTGACCTTCCGGCGTTTCGATCGGACACATCCGGCCGTAGTGGGTCGGGTGAACGTCGCGGACCTCGAAGCCTGCACGCTCACGGGTCAGACCGCCCGGCCCGAGGGCCGAAAGGCGGCGCTTGTGGGTGACTTCAGACAGCGGGTTGGTCTGGTCCATGAACTGCGAAAGCTGCGAGGAGCCGAAGAATTCACGCACCGCCGCCGCAGCCGGTTTGGCGTTGATCAGGTCCTGCGGCATGATCGTGTCGATCTCGACCGAAGACATCCGCTCCTTGATCGCGCGCTCCATGCGGAGCAGGCCGACGCGATACTGGTTCTCCATCAGCTCGCCGACCGAGCGCACCCGGCGGTTGCCGAGGTGGTCGATATCGTCGATCTCGCCCTTGCCGTCGCGCAGCTCGGTCAGCGCCTTGATGCATGCGATGATATCGTCGCGGTCGAGCGTGCGTTGGGTATCGGGCTTGCCGAGGTCCAGACGCATGTTCATCTTCACCCGGCCCACGGCCGAGAGGTCATAACGCTCGCTGTCGAAGAAAAGCGTGTCGAAGAGCGCCGAAGCGGCTTCCACGGTCGGCGGCTCACCCGGACGCATGACGCGGTAGATGTCCATGAGCGCGGTGTCGCGGCCCATGTTCTTGTCGGCAGCCATGGTGTTGCGGATGTAGGGACCGACGTTCACATTGTCGATGTCGAGCACCGGAATGTCGGTGATGCCCTGATCGAGCAGAAGCTTGACGGTGCCGCCTTTCGGCTCGCCGTCGCGGTCGTATTCCATCGTCAGCTCGTCGCCGGCTTCGACCCAGATCTCGCCGGTTTCCTCGTTGATGATGTCCTTGGCCACATAGCGGCCGAGGATGTGGTCGAAGGGAACCAGAAGCTCCGTGACCTGACCTTCATCCTTCCACTTCTTCACCATCCGCGGCGTGGCTTTCTCGCCCGCTTTCAGGATGACTTCGCCGGTCGCCGCATCCACGAGATCATAGGACGGACGGGTGCCGGAGACGCGGTTCGGGAAGAACTTGGTGACCCAGCCCTTGTTCTTCTGATAGCGGAAGTCGATCGTCTCGTAATAGGCATCCATGATGCCTTCCTGATCCATGCCGAGCGCATAGAGCAGCGTCGTCACCGGAAGCTTCCGGCGGCGGTCGATCCGGGCGAAGACGATATCCTTGGCGTCGAACTCGAAGTCCAGCCACGACCCGCGGTAGGGAATGATCCGGCAGGCGAACAGAAGCTTGCCCGAGGAATGGGTCTTGCCCTTGTCATGGTCGAAGAACACGCCGGGCGAACGGTGCATCTGGCTGACGATGACCCTCTCCGTCCCGTTCACGATGAACGTGCCGTTGGCGGTCATCAGGGGCATGTCGCCCATGTAGACATCCTGTTCCTTGATGTCCTTGACCGACCGGGCGCCGGTGGTTTCATCGACATCGAACACGATCAGACGCAGCGTCACCTTGAGGGGTGCGGCGTAGGTCATGTCGCGGGACTGGCACTCGTCCACGTCATATTTGGGCTTTTCGAGCTCGTATTTCACGAACTCCAGCACAGCGGTTTCATTGAAGTCCTTGATCGGGAACACCGACTGGAAGGTACCCTGGATGCCTTCGCCGTCCAGGGGCTTCGGGCTGTCGCCCGACCGAAGGAACAGATCGTAGGAGGATTTCTGAACCTCGATCAGGTTCGGCATTTCCAGGACTTCACGGATCTTGCCGAAATACCGGCGGATTCGCTTCTGGCCAACGTAAGCTTGCGCCATGCTCGTCGTAACCTTTCAAATTTTCGCCGGCGCGGTTTCCGTCGGGCCACGGAAGCGCGCCGCTTGGCGAGAGGGGGCAAAGGTTCCATTCATGCCCCCCGTCCCTTAGGAAGGCTCCCGAACCAGATGCCGCGCCTTGGGACCGGCTTTCGCAAAAGCCGCTGCCAAGACGCGCATGGCTGGACCCGAATTTCTTCGGACCCAGCCAGCAAACCGATATCAGAGTGCCGGAGGCACCCTGCCCGATTACTTCAGCTCGACCTTGGCGCCAGCCTCTTCGAGCTTCTTCTTCATCGCTTCGGCGTCGGCCTTGGAAGCGCCTTCCTTGACCTTGCCACCAGCTTCGACGAGGTCCTTGGCTTCTTTCAGACCCAGACCGGTGATGGTGCGGACTTCTTTGATCACGTTGATCTTGTTCGCACCGGCGTCGGTCAGAACGACGTCGAATTCAGTTTTTTCTTCCTCAGCCGGAGCAGCAGCGCCAGCAGCCGGACCAGCAACCATCACAGCGCCGCCAGCAGCGGGCTCGATGCCATATTTGTCCTTGAGGATGGTTTTCAGTTCTTGTGCCTGGAGAAGGGTCAGACCAACGATCTCTTCGGCGAGTTTGTTCAGATCAGCCATTTTACATTCCGTTCAGTTTAGATGGGTTCCAACGGCGCGGTGTTCAACCACGCGGGTCCGAGGATCAGGCGGCTGCCTTTTCCTCGATGGTCGAAAGGATGCTCGCGATGTTCGAAGCAGGCGCGCCAATGGCCCCGGCGATGTTCGACGCGGGCGCACCGATGCAGGACACGATCTGAGCGATGAGCTCTTCACGCGACGGCATGGCGGCCACGGCTTTCACACCGGCCTGGTCCAGAACCGTGTCGCCCATTGCCCCGCCGATGATGACGAACTTTTCGTTCGTCTTGGCGTAGGCTTCGCAGACCTTGGCCGCAGCCACGGGGTCTTCCGAATAGGCCATCACAGTCATGCCCGTGAGCAGGTCACCCATCTTGACGCCGGGTTTCCCTTCAAGGGCGATCTTGGCGAGCTTGTTCTTGGCAACGCGAACGGACCCGCTAACTTCGCGCATCTTCGCGCGCAGGTCCTGCATCTGTGCAACCGTCATACCCGCGTAGTGGGCAACCACCACGACGCCAGAGCTTTCGAAGATCTGGCCGAGTTCCTCGACCACTTTCTCTTTCTGGGCTCTATCCACAGTTTCACTCCAAGGTTGGGGGTTTCCCCCCGGCTCATGTTGCGCGTCGGGCGAGGCCCGCCGCGGTCGGGTCCACGATGTTGGACCGAGAGCCAAGATCACCCGAGGTTTGCCCCGCAAAGGGAGCCCCGGTGAAAATCGTCTCGAACCCCATCTCGGGAGGGACTATTAAGGCGTTTGCGCGCCACCCACCGTCTCGGACAAAGCATACCCAGACCGCGTGACGAATCACGCGAGCCGGGCATCCGCGTTCCTTACCCGCCCGCACGGCGGTTTCCAAGCCCTGATGAAGAGAAGGTGCGGAATGGGCGGGGCCAGGCGGTCATTCCGCGCGCTCAAACAGAAACGGCCGCCCATGCGGGCGGCCGTTCCAGTCCAGGCAGGCTGCACGATCGCGCGCAGCCGCTAGGGTCAGTTGGCGGTTGCCGAGGACAGGTCCACCGACACGCCCGGCCCCATGGTCGAGGAGAGCGAAACCTTGCGGAGGTAGGCCCCTTTGGCGCCCGAGGGCTTCGCACGGCTCACCGCATCGACGAAGGCGCGGACGTTCTGTGCCAGCTTGTCGTCGGAGAAGGAGACCTTGCCGATCCCGGCATGGATGACACCGGCTTTCTCGACCTTGAACTGCACTTCACCGCCCTTGGCATTGCCGACGGCGCCGGCCACGTCCATCGTCACCGTGCCGACCTTCGGGTTCGGCATCAGGTTGCGCGGCCCGAGGATCTTGCCGAGACGGCCGACGAGCGGCATCATGTCCGGAGTGGCGATGCAGCGGTCAAAGTCGATCTTGCCCTGCTGGATCTGTTCCATCAGGTCTTCGGCGCCGACGATATCCGCGCCAGCCGCCTTGGCCTCATCCGCCTTGCCGCCACGGGCGAAGACCGCCACGCGCACGGTTTTGCCGGTGCCGTTCGGCAGGGTCACCACGCCACGGACCATCTGGTCCGCGTGACGGGGATCGACGCCGAGGTTCATGGCGATTTCGAGCGTCTCGTCGAACTTGGCCGAAGCCGCGCCCTTGATCAGCGCAACCGCGTCCTCAACCGTGATGTTCACTTTGCCGACAAAGGCTTCCTGCGCCTTGCGGGTGCGTTTTCCAAGCTTTGCCATGGTCTCAGCCCTTCACTTCGATGCCGCAGGACTTCGCCGAGCCGAGGATGATGTTCATCGCGGCCTCGATGGAGTTCGCGTTGAGGTCTTTCATCTTCGTTTCCGCGATCTGGCGGATCTGCGCCACAGTCACCTTGCCAGCCACTTCACGGCCCGGTTTGACGGAGCCTTTGGCGCGGTTGCGCTTGCCGACCGGCGGCAGGCCGGCGGCCTGTTTCAGCAGGAAGGAGGCCGGAGCGGTCTTCAGCTCAAGGCTGAAGGACTTGTCCTGGTAGTAGGTGATGATGACGGGGGTCGGGGTTCCCGGCGGAATGTCGGCGGTCTTCGCGTTGAATTCCTTCACGAAGGCCATGATGTTCAGCCCGCGCTGACCCAGAGCCGGACCGACCGGCGGGGACGGGTTGGCTTGGCCCGCTTTCACTTGCAGCTTGAGGCTGCCGATAATCTTCTTGGCCATCTGGCCTCTCCTTTGTCACAGCGCCACATGGCGCGGTTTAGTGGTCCGGTCCGTCACGGTTGCCCGCGCTCGCCTCCCACGCGATGCACTCAGATCCCTTTGGAGACCTGGGTGAATTCCAGCTCGACGGGCGTTGCCCGTCCAAAGATAGAAACGGAGACCTTCAGGCGGCTGTGCGCCTCGTCCACATCCTCGACCATACCGTCGAAGCCCTCGAACGGGCCGTCGGTAACCTTGACCTTCTCGCCCACGTCGAAGCGGATCAGGTTGCGCGGCGCAGCCTCGCCTTCCTCGACCCGGTTCAGGATCTGGTTCACCTCGGCGTCGCGCATCGGCATCGGCTTGCCCTGCGGGCCGAGGAACCCCGTCACCCGGTTGATCGAGGAGATCAGGTGATAGCCGCGGTTGGACATCTCCATCCGCACCAGCACATAGCCCGGCATGAAGCGGCGCTCGGACGTCACCTTCTTGCCGCGACGCACCTCGATGACCTCTTCGGTCGGCACCAGCACTTCGTCGATCTCTTCCTCGAGACCGGCATCGGCCACGGCAGTTCTGATCTGCTCGGCAACTTTCTTCTCGAAGTTCGAGAGGACGCTCACCGAATACCAACGCTTCGCCATGCCGTTCACCTTGTCTGCCCGAGCGGCAAGCCGCCCGATTCTTTTGCATTGTCAGGCGGTTGTGCCGCCTTTTCAGGAACAAAAAACAGCGCGCAACACGAATCGCTGCGCGCCGGTTCCCGTTCAGTTGGGCGCCGAATACCGTCTGGCGCCCCCGATTTCAAGGATATTCCGCCGCTTGCGCGGGTCGCCGCCGCCCGGAGGGGCCCTCAGCTCGCGCCGACGATCAGATGCAGACCGGCGCGGATCGCCATATCGACGAGGCTGAAGAAGGTCGAGGTGAGCGCCGCCATGATGAAGACCATGATCGTCGTCAGCATCACCTCGCGCCGCGACGGCCAGGAAACCTTGGCCACTTCGGCGCGCACCTGCTGGATGAACTGGACGGGGTTGGTCTTGGCCATGGGATTGCTTCCGGGAACTGCCTGATCGGCGCGAGATACGCGGTCCCGGCGGTGATTTCAAGCCGCGATGCGCCGAAGGCCGTCGCAACTGTCTTTTGGGGAAAGTGGCCTGGCAGGAGTTGGGGGACTCGAACCCACGACCCTCGGTTTTGGAGACCGATGCTCTACCAACTGAGCTAAACTCCTAGGCCTGTGCGGGGGGTTACGGCAGGCCGAGAGGGAAATCAAGGGGGGAATCGGCAAAAGACGATCCCCCGGCGCGGGCGCAGGCCCGCACATCGTCCCGTCGCGGCACCCCGCACGGTTCAGGCGTTTGTCGGGCGGTAGCAGGTCGGCGGATTGCGGATCGAATGGGTGGTCGTCGTCACCGTGACAACGGAGCCGGTGCCTTGCGGAACCCGCGTCGTGACGGTGCTCGGCGGCGGGGCGACCAGGACCAGTTCGACCGTCTGCACAGGGCCGGTATTGCGCGGAATGTTCTGCTCGACCACTTCGACGACCCCCGGCGAGACCACGCGCACCACAAGGGCGGAGTGCTGCGGATCACCCCGGTTTTCCTGCCGGTTCTGCGTATCGACAGAACCGCTGCCATCCGGATTGGTCACATCGACCGTCACAGACTTGTCCCAGACATAGCGGCTGAACTGGAGCACATCGCCCGCCTGCACCGCGCTGAGCTGCACGGCCGTTCCCCAGACATAGGCCGAAGTCGCGCTGAAATTCGGGGTCAGAACCCGCGAGGACTTCGCCCCCGCGCCGATCAGGGCCTTTTCGACGAGCGTCCAACACTCCCCGTCCTCGAAGCGGCCGACCTGACGTTGGGCAAAGGCAATGGCATCTGTAGCGGAATAGGGCATGATCCCGGACCTTCCAGAGGATTGATTGAAAACCTGGTCTGCAAATAATGCCGGAAGTGTAGGCGTTTTTCCGAAAGCTGGATAGCGGATTTCGCGCGAGCGGTTCTGAAGGCGCGTTCCCGGAATGGCGCCGGGCTTATGCTGACGCTCCGCCGCCCCGATATATATGCGGCGCCCTCAGGACCCACCGCATCCGTGGCCGAGCCGCGCTTGTTCTGGCCGTCCGCGAAGACGGCCGGGCATCGCCCGCCTGCCTCGGCCGATGCGGCGGATCAAGGTCAATCCCGATACCGGACCGACTGGAAAACCGCCGGCAAGGCTGACTGACGCAAAAGGCGCGCCGGTTGCCCGGCGCGCCTCTGGAATTCCCGCGGGATGGGCGGTACCGCCCATCCCGGAGTCTTACTTGATGATTTTGGACACGACGCCTGCGCCGACGGTGCGGCCGCCTTCGCGG
>JAPUEK010000024.1 GCA_027492585.1 Paracoccaceae bacterium
ACCTCCGTCACCAACAGGCTGTCGGCCACGTCAAGCGCCTCCATGGCGATGTTGTTGATGAAGCGGGTGTTGGCGCCGATGCCACGCTGGGTCAGCTTGATGCCCTCCGGCCCGAGCCGCCGGGCCTCGTGGCCGCCCTTGCCGGGGGCGGAGCAGACGGCGAGCGTGCAGGTGGTCGTCGCCTCCGCCCGCCAGTCGCTGCCGTTCGGAAGGTAAAGGCAATGCGGGGCGGTCTTCTCGAAGACATCCATGCGGTCGCCCATCACCCCCCAATCCTGCGCCCAGTCCTGTCCGGCGCCGGTAACATGGGCCTTGCCTTCGACAAGGACCAGAATGACCTCGCGGTCGCCGGTCGTTTCCGCCGCGACCTGTCCCGGCGACAAGCGGTAAAGCCCGAAGCCGACATAGCCCCAGCCGGCGCTTTCCGGGGTGATGTCATGGACCTTGCCGGCGCTGCCGCTGGGTTTCCGCAAAAGATCCATGGTCAGTCCGCCCGTTGCAGCGCCGTCGCCGCCTCATAGCCCTCGCGGGCCTCCCGCACTTCGGCGCGCGAGGAAACCTCCGGCACCGCCACATCCCACCAGAAGCCCCCCGCCTCGGTCGAGGGCCAGGGATCGGTGTCGATCACGATCACCACCGGGATCGTCGCCGATTTCGCCTCCGCCAGAGCCGCTTCCAGCTCGGCGATGGAGCCCGCCTTGACCGCCCGCGCGCCCATGGCCGCCGCATGGGCCACGAAGTCGATATGGGAGGGGTTCACATGATGGCTCTGGTCGAGAAGGTTGTTGAAGCCCGCCCCGCCCGTCGCCTTCTGGAGCCGGTTGATGCAGCCATAGCCACGGTTGTCGGTCAGCACGACGGTAAAGGGAATACCCATCATCACCGCCGTCGCCAGTTCCGAATTGGCCATCATGTAGCTGCCGTCGCCGACCATGCAGATCACATCCGCCTCCGGCCGGGCCATCTTGATGCCGATGGCCCCGGCGATCTCGTAGCCCATGCAGGAAAAGCCGTATTCCATGTGATAGCCGCCCTGCGCGGCATCCCAGATCTTGTGCAGCTCGCCCGGCATGGTGCCAGCCGCCCCCATCACCACCGTCGCGCGACCGGCGGAGCGGTTGACCGCCCCGATCACCTGCGCGTCGGTCGCAAGGGCATTGCCGGAGGAGGGCGCCGCCTTCACCGCCGCCGTGGCCGCCGCCCAATCGGCCTGCAATCCGGCAGGCGCGGCCCATTTCTGCGATCCCAAAGCCTTGCCAAGGGCTTGCAGCGCGACCTTCGCATCGGAGACGAGGTTGAGCGCCCCGTGCTTGTAGGCATCATAGGCCGCCACGTTGATCGACAGGATCCGCCGCTCCGGGTTGCGGAACAAGGACCAGCTCGCCGTGGTGAAATCCTGGAACCGCGTGCCGAGACCGATCACCAGATCGGCCGCCCCGCAGACGATATTGGCGCTTTCCGCCCCGGTCACGCCCACCGGGCCGAAGTTCAGCCCGTGATCATGGGCAAGCGCCGATTTGCCGCCCTGCGTCTCCACCACCGGGATGCCATGGGCGGCGGCAAAGGCGGCCAGCTCCGCCTCCGCCCCGGAATAGATCACCCCGCCCCCGGCGACGATCACCGGCGCCTTCGCGGCCTTGATCGCGGCGATCGCCTCGGCCAGCTCCGCCGCATCGGGCTCGGGGCGGCGGATCTTCCAAACCTTCGGCGTGAAGAAAGAGGCCGGGTAATCATAGGCTTCGGCCTGCACATCCTGACAGAAGGCCAGCGTCACCGGCCCGCAATCGGCCGGGTCCGTCATCACCCGCAGCGCCCGCGGCAGCGCGGTCAGCAGGTGTTCCGGCCGCGAGATCCGGTCGAAGTAGCGGCTCACCGGGCGGAAGCAGTCGTTCACCGACAGGGCGCCGTCGTTGAAATCCTCCAGCTGCTGCAACACCGGATCGGGCGCGCGATTGGCAAAGACATCGCCCGGAATGATCAGCACCGGCAGGCGGTTCACATGGGCAAGCGCCGCCGCCGTCACCACGTTCAGCGCCCCCGGCCCGATGGAGGTCGTCACCGCCATCGCCCGCCGCCGTTTCTTCGCCTTGGCATAGGCGATGGCAGCATGGGCCATGGTCTGCTCGTTATGGCCGCGCCAGGTCGGGAAGACATCGCGGTGGGCTTCAAGCGCCTCGCCGATCCCGGCCACGTTGCCATGGCCGAAGATCGCCCAGATGCCTTCGAGGAACCTTTCGCCCTCTTCGGTCATCTGCACCGAAAGCCAGCGGACCATGGCTTGAGCGGCAGTCAGTCTGATGGTGGTGATCATGCGGCTTCTCCCCTGCCCTTGCGGGCCTCGTCCCAGATGCCGCAAAGGCGGCGGAAATTGGCGGCCATGGTGGCCACGGCGGCGGCATCGTCGATCTTTCCGGCCAGCCAGTCGCGCCCGGCATGGCCGTGGATGGTGCGGCCGACCGCAAAGCCTTTTACCAGCGGATAGGCGGCGGCAAGGCGGAAGGCGCTCGCCAGCTCTGCCTCGGACTGTCCGAGACCCAGAACCACGATACCCTGCACATGCGGGTCGCGGGCAAGGATCGCCCCGCAGGTCGCCGCCCAGGCGGCATCGGTCTGCATCGGCTCCAGCTTCCACCAGTCCGGATAAATGCCGATGTCATAAAAGCGCTCGATCAGCCGGGCCGTCGTCGCATCATCGACCGGACCGACCTTCGACGGGATCACTTCCAGCAGGAACTCCAGACGGTTGCGGCGGCAGGCCTCGAAGAGCCGGGTGATCACCGCCTCCTGTTCAGCCCGCATTTCCACCGCATCCTCGGGATGGCAGAAGCAGAGCACCTTCACCACATGCTCCAGCGGCCATTCGGACAGGCCGCCGTAATCGGCCCCCAGCTCCGGTTCCAGCGTCAGCGGGCGCGATCCGGGCCATTCCACCGGACGGCCGATCCACAGCCCCTGCCCCGCCGCGCGGTGCAGCGCCGCCTTGCCGAGCCGGTTGTCGCACAGAAGCCCGTAACCCTCCCGCCCCTGCGCGACCTGAAGGGTGGCCTCAAGGCACAGCTCCTTGAACCGCCCGATCCGGTCGGGCGAGGCCCCCGGCAATTCCTCCATCTGCGAGCGGTGATCGAAGGCAAAGGCCCGCACGGCATCCCATTGCTTGCGCCGGTTGGTGGACCAGTGGATCTGCTCCAGGGCCGCGTCCTTCCGCAGGGCCGGGGCCAGCACGCCGCGCGCGAGGAAGAACTGCAATTCCTCCCAGCTCGGATAGGCCGGGGTGCAGCCGTGACGGCTGACCGCGAACGCCCCGCAGGCATTGGCGTATTTGAGCGCCACCGGCCAGGGTTCGTCATCGAGCCAGCCGCGCGTGAGGCCGGACATGAAGCCATCCCCCGCACCGAGAACGTTGAAGACCTCGATCGGAAAGCCCGGCCCGGTCTCTCCCTCGTCCAGCGTGTCGGGAATGGCGCCGGTGAAGGCCACCGCCCCCATCGGGCCGCGCTTGCACACCAGCACCGCCCCCGACACCGCCCGCACCGCGCGCAGCGCGGCGATGGTGTCGGTGGAGCCGCCGGCGATGTGGAACTCCTCCTCCGTGCCGACGATCAGATCGAAGAGGCCGAGCGTTCCCTGAAGTTTCGCCGTCACCGCCGCACTTTCGATGAAGCGGCTTTCGCCTTCGCCATGGCCCGCCAGCCCCCAGAGGTTCGGCCGGTAGTCGATGTCGAGCGCCGTCCGCGCGCCATGCGCCCGCGCCAGCCGCAGGGCCTTCAGCACCGCCGCCTCGGTGCGCGGATGCGACAGATGGGTGCCGGTGGCGATCACCGACCGGGCGGAGGCGATGTGATCCTCGGCGATATCCGCCTCGCAAAGCGCCATATCCGCGCAATTCTCGCGGTAGAAGATCAGCGGAAACTGCTTGTCGTCGCGGATGCCCAGAAGGACGAGCGCGGTCAGCCGCTCCGGATCGGTGACGAGGCCGCGGACATCCACCCCCTCGCGTTGCAGTTCCTCGCGGATGAAGCGGCCCATGTGCTCATCCCCGACCCGGCTGATCAGCGCCGAACGCAGCCCGAGCCGCGCCATGCCCGCCGCCATATTGGTGGGCGAGCCACCGATATATTTCTGGAAAGAGCCCATGTCCTCCAGCCGTCCGCCGATCTGCGCGCCGTAAAGATCGACCGAGGCGCGGCCAATTGTGATGACATCAAGGGCTTTCATCTCTATCCTCCAGAGCGCAGGGCGGCAGACTTCCGGCAGGAACATGAGGCCGGGACTCAGGCTTGGGCCAGATTTTGGAATTTTTATTCCATTCTTCCGCAAAGCGAAAGAGAATTCTTCACCCTCGCGCAGAACCGACCGCGACGGCCAGCGTCATGGCGAGCGCGATGGTGGCCGAGAGCGAACGGAAAGCGCCGAAATCCACCTCCTGCACCATCAGCACCGCCGAAGCGGCGCGGATCAGCGGGCTGGTCGGCAGATCGGTCAGCGCCACCACCGGCAGGCCGCGCTGCTGCGCGTCAAGGGCAAGGGCGACGGTCTCGGTGGAATAGGGCGCGAAGGTGATGGCAAGGACCGCATCGCCGGGCCGCAGGGCAAAGCGGTGGTCCAGCTTGCCCACCCCGTCATGCAGCATCGCTGGAACCGCCATCTTCTCAAAGACATAGGCGAGATAGCTCGACACCGGAAAAGCGCGGCGAAGACCGACGATGTGAATGGTTTCCGCCCGGCTGAGAAGCTGCACCGCCTGGGAAAGCGCCGCCTCGTCCACCGATTTCGCCAGAGCCTCCAGCGAGAGCCGCCCCGCTTCGATGAACTCTCCGAGCAGGGCGGAGGGGCTGCCCGCCTCCCCCGCCTTGAGGTTCTGGAGCCGGGTGGAATAATCGGGCCAGCCCGGCGAATAGGCCTCGCGGAAAAGGCGCTGCATTTCGGAAAAGCCCGAAAAGCCAAGGATCTGGCAAAAGCGCATAAGGGCAGAGGGCGGCACGTCGGCCCCCGCCGCCAGTTCCGCCACGGTGGAGACAGCGATGCGGTCGGTATTGGCGGCGATGTAATCGGCGCATTGGCGCAGGCGGCGCGGCAGGCGCTCGGCAAGATCGGCGAGCCGGTCCCGGAATTCCTCCACCGTGGCCGGGGCGGAAAGCGGCGGGGGGTCGGCGGTCTCGTCCATGATCATCCTTTGCGCGATGGCCCGGCGCGCGGAGCCCGCGGCATGGAACAAATATTCCAGACCGCAGGTCTCAAGCGCGTCAAGCCTGACGCAGAAGGGGTAGCGGCTGGGGCAGGTGTGTCAAGCCCCGGAGGATGGCGGGACCGACCGGCATCCGCGCCGGGCCAGACCGAGGAGGCTGAGGCCCCCTTCACGGCCAGCCCGCACGGATCAGCAATGCGGCCGCGTTCGCCGTGCCGGGCCGCGGCGCTTTCACCGGCGCCCCGGCCGCCTCACCCCTTACCTACGCAGGGCATCCCTCCTTCAGGAGGGAAGGGGATGCAGACCGATGAGGCCCGTCAGCCGCCAAAAGATTGCTGTTTCCGGTTGAGAGTGCTGCCCCCTTGCAGGGAAGATTGCCTTGCCCATTCGGCATCTTTCCCGCCTCGGCAGGAAACCCGAGCCCTGCTCTGCATCGGTCCCAGCCGCAGCACACAGCCCAAGGCCATCAGCAGGCAAACGGAAACGGGACAGGCCCCCGATCCTTGCCCGCCCCAGCAGTTTCCCCACCCCGCAGGGCAGGCGATACGGGGAGAACAGGCCGCAGGACGGCTCCCTGCCCCTCTCGAAGAGCGTTCCCCCCCGCAGATCGTTCGCCGGAAGCGTTTCTGGGGCGGATGCTCGGACGCATTCGCTTCCGCCCAAGCGGGAAACAGAACGTGTTTCCCGGTCCGCCCACGAAGTGGGCTGGCTCCCCACGGAAGCACAAGGCCAACGCGCGCGGTGCCAGACGTTTGGCCTGCCCCTTACCCCTGCCCCTCCCGCCACTCGGCAAGCGCCGCATTCTCCTCGCCCGCCGGGGTCGGCGCGGCCGCGCCCGCACCCGGACGGGTACGAAAGTAATGCGTCTCGCGCGCTCCGAAGTAGAAGGCCACCACCGCCCCGAGCAGCCACCAGAGCGGCTCCGGCACGGCATTGAGCCCGACCATGCGGAAGGCGAAGGCCTGCGGGTCCATCATCGCATAGATGAAAAGCCCGATGGTCCCGAAGGCCAGAAGCGGGCGCGGCAGGCGGTTCAGCCCGTTCACCGCCCGGTCGAACCAGCCGAGGGAGGGAAGCTGGAACTCCAGCCCGAGCTCCTGCAGGGCCGCCATCTGCGCCTCTGCGGAAAGTTCCATCCGCCGCGTGGCCGACGGCATGAAGACCTCCGCCACCCCCTTGGCCGCAGAGCCCAAAGCCGTCACCGCCGACGGCCCGCCCACCAGTTTGTCGATCATGCCCATGCCGCCACCCGTGCCTTGTGCTGCGCCTCGGTCAGCCGGTATTTCGGCGCCATGAATTCTTCCGCCCGCGTGATCCAGCCGCCCTTGCCGCCATCCTTGCGCCGGGCATATTTGCGGCTCGCCGGGCGGGCATCGGCCAGCCCGTAGTAATAGTTGCGCCGCGCGATCCCGTAGGCATCGGCCAGATGGTTCGGCGCCGCCTCATAGGCGAGTTGCGCCGCCCGGATGGTCTGCGGCCCGATCTGGCCATCCGGATCGCAGGCGAAGCCCATCTGGGCCAGCAGCCGTTGCAGCACCTTCACCGCATTGGCCCCGGCATTGACATACATGTCGAAGACCGAGGGCTGGAGCACCTCCGGCAGGGAGCCGATCCCGGTGCGGGTGAAGAAATGCTCCACATAGATGCCGACCGCCTGATGGCGGGTCAGGCGGCGGATATCCTCCGCGTCGATCCGCCCCTCTCCGGTCAGGTCGATGCCGAGCCGCCGCAGCGTGCCGAGCGTCACGCCGAAATTGGTGGCCCCGCCCGGATCATCGGGATCGTTCACGAAGCCGCCCTCGCGGGCGACGATCTCTTCGGCAAGTTCGGTGACGGTTTTCATGCGGACCCCCGGCTGGAAACGGGAGCCATGCTGGACGCGCAGCCTTAAGACCGGCTAATGCAGCGGGCGCTACTTCGCCTTCGGGTCCACATAGACCCCCTGTTCCTTCAGGCTGTCGATGACCTCCTTGGGCATGTAGGTCTCGTCATGCTTGGCGAGGATCTCTGTCGCCACGAACACTCCGCCCTGCATGGAGCCGGTGCCGACCACGCCCTGCCCCTCCTCGAACAGATCGGGAAGGACGCCGGTATAGGTCACCGGCACCGACTGGTTGGTATCGGTGACGCGGAAGGTGATCGCCTCGCCCTGACCGCGCACGAGGCTGCCCTCCTCCACCAGCCCGCCGATGCGGAAGACCTCGCCCACCGCGGGCGGATCGCTCAGCACCTGGCTCGGCGAACGGAAGAAGTTGATGCCGTCGCGCATCGCATAGCCGATGAGCGCGGTGGAAATGACCAAAGCCGCAAAGGCCAGCAGCACGATCTGGATGCGCCGCTGCTTCTTCAGCCCCTTCATGCCGCGGAACGGGCGTCGTGCCGTCGCTTCCATGGTTCTCTCCCGCTCCACGTTCCGGCTCCTTCTGGCGCAAACCGGCCCCCGCGCCTTGATCCGGGTCAAGGCGCGGCCAAATACCCGCTCAGGGGAAGAGCGGCGCCAGCCTCAGGCCCACCGTCTCCTCGATGCCGAGCATGAGGTTCGCATTCTGGATCGCCTGCCCGGAGGACCCCTTGGTCAGATTGTCCAGCACCGCCACCACCAGCACCCGGCCGGGAAGACGGTCGCCCACCACCCCGATATGGCAATAGTTGGAGCCGGCGATGTCGCGTGTCGAGGGGAGTGCGCCAAAAGGCAGCACTTCAAGGAACGGCTCTTCGGCATAGGCGGCGGCGAGCGTGGCGTGAACCTCCTTCGCATCGCCCTTCACATAGATCGAGGCGAGGATGCCGCGGTTCATCGGCAAGAGATGCGGGGTGAACTGCACCAGCACCGGCCGCCCGGCG
Organism: Paracoccaceae bacterium; assembly: GCA_027492585.1. Lineage (GTDB taxonomy): Bacteria > Pseudomonadota > Alphaproteobacteria > Rhodobacterales > Rhodobacteraceae > JAPUEK01. Next base: position 8,030 of record JAPUEK010000024.1, read on the forward strand.
ATCCGTGAGAACTCCTGATCGAACTCCCCCAGATGCCGGTGCTTGCCGCCCGCCGAATAGCTGTGGGTCCCGCCCGACAGCTCGGCATGAAGGAGGTTCTCCTTCAGGCTGCGCCCCGCACCCGAAACCCCGGCCTTGAGGTCGATGAGGATGTCATCCAGGTCGATCACCCCGGCGGCGATCAGCGGCCGCAGGGCGAACTGCCCGGTCGCGGCATTGCAGCCGGTGCCGGCCACCAGCCGCGCCCCCCGGATCTCGTCGCGGTAGAATTCGGTCAGCCCGTAGACCGCCTCCTTCTGCAACTCCGGCGCGGTATGGGGCTGGCCATACCATTTCTCATATTCCGCCACGTCCCGCAGCCGGAAATCCGCCGAAAGATCGACGATCTTCAGATCGCGCGGCAGGGCGGAGATCACCTGCTGGGTGGTGGCATGGGGCAGCGCGCAGAAGCACAGATCGACGGCGGAGAAATCCACATCCTCGATCTTGCAGAGCCTGGGCAGGTCCAGGTGGCGCAGGAAGGGAAAGACCTCCGCCATGCTCTGCCCGGCCTTGCGGTCGGCGGTCAGCGCCACGATCTCCATCTCGGGATGGGTGGCGATCAGACGCACAAGCTCCGCCCCGGTATAGCCCGAGGCGCCGAGGATTGCGATGCGATGGCTCATGGCGAACTCCTGTGCGAAGACCTGAAGGATCGCGCGTTACTTGCGGCGATTTCCCGAGCGTTGCAAGCCGGATCGCGCCCGGCCCCAGCCGCCCGGCGGAAATATCGCGTGACCTCCGAAGGAACCGCGCCGCCCCTCCTCCTCCCACTCTTCCCGGCGCCAAAGACCAGTGGAGTCTGACAGCCGCTTCGCCGCCGGTCCGAAAACAGCACGGCTTCGCCCCCAAATCGCATGGCATCTGAAACCGCTTCCGAGGCGAGCGCCCAAGGCGAACCAAAGCCCCTCCCCGATCCTCTGTGCCTAAATACCCCACGGGGCCAGCCAGCGGTTTCGCCATCGGTCCGGGAGACCGCTTCCGAGCCCCCGCGCCCTGTTTCCCGATCCTCTGTGCCTTAATCCCACGGGACCAGCCAAGGGTTTCGCCATCGGTCCGGGAGTCCGCCTCAGAGCGACCCCCGCGCGCGCTCTTCTCCATCCACTGTGCATAAATATCCCACGGGGGTGCGGGGGTGTGAAACCCCCGCTGCCGCCCTCAAGCGTGGGGAACGCCCTCCGGCGCCCATTCCCCCGCCTCGACCCGGAACGGCAGCACGTTCTCGCGCGGCGGCAGGGGACAGATGGCGAAGTCGGTGAAGCCGCAGGGCGGGGTGAAGGCGCGGTTGAAGTCGAGCGTCACGACCTCTCCCTCCACCTCGCCGATCAGGAAGCGCGAGGCGGCATAGGTCTCGCGCCCGCTCGTCGCATCGCGGATCACGAACATCGGCTTGCCGTCCTTCCAATGGGTCGGCAGCAGGGTGATCGTCCGGCCCTCGCGCTCGAAATGGGCGCGATGGGTGAGGGAGACGGAGGTTTCCGCCCCGCCCTTCTGCGCCACGGCCTGCGCCTGCGGGGAGGCCAGCACTTCCCAGCGGGCCTGGATCACCCAGTCGGGGCGGTAGGGGAAGGCGCGCAGCACCACCTCGCGCGGCAGGGTCAGATCGCGGACGCGCAGCGCGGGGATGCCGTCAACCGTATGCAGCTCCAGCAGGAAGGGCGGCAGGCGCAGCTGCGGAAACCCGCCGGGCGCGGGCTGGAAGGCCAGCGCCGTCCCGCCCTCGGGCGTGAAGGTTCCCGCCCCCGCATCGACCACGCCGAGATGCGCCGGCCCGCGTGACAGCACCAGATCGTTGTCCGCCCCCGCCCCCACCCGCTGCGGCCCCGGCGGGATCTCCAGCCGGTCGGTCAGGTTCAGCCAGCCGTCTTCGGCCTGCAACGCCGCCAGCCGATCAGCCTTCCACGCGGTCAGTCCGGCAGGATCGGCGCCCATCTCACACCGCCTCGAAGGCGATCCGGCGGCGCAGGAACTGCGTCGCCTTGCTCGATACCGACACCGGATCGCCGGTGGTCAGGAAACGCGACGCGGTGCCGCTGCCCAGAAACTCCGGGCGGCGGGCAAGGTAATCGGCGAGGCTTTCGGCCACCAGATTGGCCTGGCTGTAGACCTTCACCTCCGCCCCCAGAGCCTCGGCAAAGGTCTTTTCCATCAGGGGGTAATGGGTGCAGCCGAGGATCGCCGCCTGCGGATGCGGCATCCGCCGCTTCAAGGCCTCGACATGGGAGCGCACCAGAGCTTCCGCCAGGATCTCGTCGCCCTGCTCGATGGCATCGACGACGCCGCCGCAGGGCTGCGCCTCCACATCCACCCCGATGGCGCGGAAGGCCAGCTCCCGCTGGAAGGCGCGGCTCGCCACCGTGGCCGGAGTGGCGAACAGCGCCACATGTTTCACCGCCACTTCGCGCGGCGGGGAATTGTCGCCCCATTGCCGTTCGGTCAAGGCCTCGATCAGCGGCACGAAGACGCCGAGCACCCGCTTGCCCGGCGGCAGCCAGGTCTCCTGCATCCGCTTCAGCGCGGCTGCGGAAGCGGTGTTGCAGGCGAGGATCACCAGATCGCAGCCCTCCGCCCAGAGCCGTTCGGTTGCCGCACAGGTCAGGTTGAAGATATCCTCCGCCGTCCGCACCCCGTAAGGCGCATGGGCATTGTCGCCGTAATAGACGAACGGCACTTCCGGCAGGCGCTTTTGCAGCGCATCGAGCACCGTCAGCCCGCCGATCCCGGAATCGAACACCCCTACCGCCATGCCAGCCCCCGCTCTCTGCCCGCGCCGCAGGCTTGGGGCTGCGGTTCAGCGGGATTTGTATTTCGCCTCGAATTCGTAGCCGTGATCATAGGACCGAAGCGGCACCGGGGAAAGCGCATAGGTGGCCCGGCGCAGGCTTTCCATCATCGCGGTCGGGTCGGGGCGCAGGCGGGCCAGCTCCTCCGCCGGGACCGGCGCGCCGATCACCACGCGCACCGGCTCGTCGGTGCGGGCGCGGAACTCGTGCAGCAGCATCGCCAGCCGCAGGTTGGAATGGATCCGCGAGGCGATCTGGAACAGCCGCGAGTTGTGACCCTCGAACCAGACCGGGATCACCGTCGCGTCCGAACGGCTGATCATCCTGGCGGTGAAGTTGCGCCAGCAGGGGTCCATCGGCCTGGAGAAGGGCCGGGCGGAGGTGGAAACCGTCCCGCCTGGAAACACCCCGATCGCCCCGCCGCGCCCCAGATAATCGAGCGCGGCCGCGCGGGTGGCAAGGTTCTGGGCCACCGCCTCCCGCGTCTCGTCGAAGGAGATCGGCAGCAGGACCTTGTTCAGATCCTCCGCCCGCCGGAAGACGGAATTGGCGAGGATGCGGAAATCGCCGCGCATCCTGTCCAGGAGATGCCCCATCATCAGCCCGTCGAGGATGCCGTAGGGATGGTTGGCGATCAGCACCAGCGGGCCGTTGGCGGGGATGTTCGCCAGACTGCCGCCGATGACCTCCAGCGTCAGGCCATAGCGTTCCGGCATCACCTGCCAGAAGGAGCGTCCCCGCGCCATCTCCGCCTCATAGCCCGCCGCCCGCCGGATCAGCGCGCGGCGGCCCGAGACATTCTCAAGCGCCCGGATCACCGCGCGCCCGGCGCGGCTCCGCGCCGAGGCGGCATAGCTGATATCCTCCGTCACATCGCGGATCATGCCCGCACTCCCCCACCCTTCCGGTCGCTTTTCCCGGCCAATATCACTCTCTTGCAACGGTGCCATGACAGCTTTGCATGACGCGAAAGCCGCCACTTTCCCCGTCATCCTGCCGAAGATTTCGCAAGCTCATGGATTTACAGGACGATTTTTCTGCCTACATAGACGCGAACATGCTAGCGTCTTGCAGGCTGGAGAGGTGGGGAATGGACTGGGACAAGCTGCGGATCTTCCACTCGGTGGCCGACAAGGGCAGCCTCACCCATGCGGGCGATGTCCTGCATCTGAGCCAGTCCGCCGTCAGCCGCCAGATCCGCGCGCTTGAGGAAAGCCTCAATGTCACGCTGTTCCACCGCCATGCGCGCGGGCTGATCCTGACAGAACAGGGCGAGCTTCTCTTCGACGCGACGCAGGCCATGGTCAAGCGGCTCGACGCCGCCGCCGCCCGCATCCGCGATTCGGAGGATGAGGTCTTCGGCGAATTGCGCGTGACGACCACGACCGGCTTCGGCACGCTCTGGCTCGCCCCCCGCCTCCCCGCGCTTTACGCCAAATACCCGAGCCTCAAGATCGACCTCATGCTGGAGGAGCGCGTCCTCGACCTGCCGATGCGCGAGGCCGATGTGGCGATCCGCATGAAGGAGCCCTCTCAGGCCGATCTCATCCGCAAGCGGCTCATGCAGATCAAGATGCGGCTTTATGCGACGCCGGAATATCTCGCGCAGGCCGGCACCCCGCTGAGCATGGAGGATTTCAGCCAGCACCGGCTGATCTGCCAGCACGCCGGCACCGCCCAGGTCGCCGCCGGCGCGCTTCTGGTGGCCGAACTGATGAGCCATGACATCCCCTCCACCCTGACGGTGAACAACTATTTCGGGGTGCTTCAGGGGGTGCTGAACCATCTCGGCATCGGCGTCATGCCCGATTACATCACCGAGGGCTTCCCCCATCTGGTGCGGGTGCTGCCCGAGGTGGAATCGGGCGAAGTGCCGGTCTTCCTCGCCTATCCGGAGGAGCTGCGCCATTCCAAACGGGTCTCGGCCTTCCGGGAGTTCGTGACCGAGGAAATCTTCAGCTTCCGCAAACGCCATCAGGACTGATTTCAACCAAGGGTTGATTGGCGTGATGTTTTTGTAAATAAAATCAGCACCTGCCCCGCCAGACACGAAACAGCCATGCACATGATGCATGGCGGCATTGCCGCAGGCGCAGCATAGCCGGCATTGAGAATCCCGGCGCCTCCGTATAGATACATCCTCGAAGCGGTAATCGAGTTCGCTCTTGCCGCTTCATACCTCCCTGTTGGACTTGGCCGAGCGAAAGCTCGGCCTTTTTTTTGGTTTTTCGGCAGGAAATCCGGTTCTGCCCGTTGTGCAGGCTGTTTTTGCGGCCAGGGCGCAGAAAGACGGCGGCAAAAGAAGCCGCCCGCCGCTTCGGCGATGATCCGCCCAAAATCTGCCGACGGCGCTCTCGGCAGACCGCCGCCACAGGAGCGACCGGAATCCGGCAACCTGCCGCCACATACCGCCCGCCTTCGAAAAAGCACCTGACAAACCGGAATTTTTTGGCAATCTGTCCTTCTCCTGAACGGAGATCATTCAACGCCGAAAGGACGATAGATGACCAAGTTCAAAACCTTTTTTGCAGGAACCGCTCTGGCCGCACTGATGGCACTTCCGGGTTTTGCCGAAGGTACGGTTCCCACCACTGACATTCAGGCCGCGGTCATGGCCTACAAGGCCGGGGAATCCAACGTCGGCACCGCGCCGGGACAGACCTCGACTGCCGCATCCGAAGCCTTCGTCGGCAATGCCGTCACCTCCTCGGACGGGACGGCGATCGGCACGGTCCAGAAATCGGCCGTGACCGCGGAAGGGCTGACGATTCTGCTGGTACAAGTGGGCCAGGAGGCCGGCACCAAGGCGGAATTCTTCACCGTGACCCTGGCACCGACGGAAACCGCGGATGGCCAGGTGGAACTTCCCTGGACGAAGGCCGACATGGTCGGCGCGCTTGACGCGCAGATCGCCTCGAAGGCCGGCTCCGGCGGCTGAGGCCCGAACGGCGAAGACCGCTGTCAGCTCGGTGCATGGCCATCCGGTCTGGCAAGGTCCATAGCGCCATTCATCACCGGCCGCGTTTGCGGCCGGTTTTTTATTGCCCGTACCTCGCCGTCCCGCGCCCGTCTTTCCGCACCCGTCTTTCCGCCCGCGCCAGATGCGGCACCTGTCATTTCTGGCTCTTCCGCCCGGCTCTCCCCTTTCCCTTCTGCGGCCTTTCCCCTAAAGCGCAGGGCAGATGCCGCATCAGGGATAGCCACCATGACCGAGCCCGCAATCACCCCCGAACTCGTCGCCTCCCATGGGCTGAAGCCCGACGAGTATCAGCGGCTGCTCGGGATCATCGGGCGCGTGCCGACCTTCACCGAACTCGGCATCTTCTCGGCGATGTGGAACGAGCATTGCTCCTACAAATCCTCGAAGAAATGGCTCCGCACCCTGCCCACCACCGGCCCGCAGGTGATCTGCGGCCCCGGCGAGAATGCGGGCGTTGTCGATATCGGCGACGGTCAGGCGGTGATCTTCAAGATGGAGAGCCACAACCACCCCTCCTATATCGAGCCGCATCAGGGCGCCGCGACCGGCGTGGGCGGCATCCTGCGCGATGTCTTCACCATGGGCGCCCGCCCCATTGCGGCGATGAACTCCCTGAGTTTCGGCGTGCCGGCCCATCCGAAAACCGCGCATCTGGTCAAGGGCGTGGTCGAGGGCATCGGCTCCTACGGCAATGCCTTCGGCGTGCCGACCGTGGGGGGCGAGGTGCGCTTCCACAAATCCTACAACGGCAACTGCCTTGTGAACGCCTTCGCGGCGGGCCTCGCCGATGCCGACAAGATCTTCTACTCGGTCGCCTCCGGCGTCGGGATGCCGGTGGTCTACCTTGGCGCCAAGACCGGGCGCGACGGGGTGGGCGGTGCGACGATGGCTTCGGCGGAATTCGACGAGACCATCGAGGAGAAACGCCCCACCGTGCAGGTCGGCGACCCCTTCACCGAAAAGCGCCTGCTCGAAGCCTGCCTTGAACTCATGGCCTCGGGTGCCGTCATCTCCATTCAGGACATGGGCGCGGCGGGCCTCACCTGTTCGGCGGTGGAGATGGGCGACAAGGGCGGGCTCGGCATCAGGCTGCAACTCGATGACGTGCCGCAGCGCGAAACCAACATGACCGCCTATGAGATGATGCTCTCGGAAAGCCAGGAGCGGATGCTCATGGTCCTGAAGCCGGAGCTGGAGGCGGTTGCCCGCGCCATCTTCGTCAAATGGGATCTCGACTTCGCCATCGTCGGCGAGACCATCCCCGAGGACCGCTTCCTGATCCTGCACGGCAACGAGGTGAAAGCCGATCTGCCGCTGTCGAAGCTTTCCTCCTCCGCGCCGGAGTATGACCGCCCCTGGGTCGAAACCCCGGCGGCGGCCCCGCTCGGCGCCATTCCGGCGATTGCCGCCCTGGACGGGCTGCGCGCGCTGATCGGCTCGCCGTCCTACGCGCACAAGGCCTGGGTCTACGAGCAATATGACAGCATGGTCGGCGCCGATACCGTGGTGGCCCCCGGCGCGGGCGCGGGCGTGGTGCGGGTCCATGGCACCGGCAAGGCACTTGCCTTCACCTCCGACGTGACGCCGCGCTATGTGAAGGCCAACCCCTTCGAGGGCGGCAAGCAGGCGGTGGCCGAGGCTTACCGCAACCTGATCGCGGTGGGCGCGCGTCCCCTCGCCACCACCGACAACCTGAACTTCGGCAACCCCGAAAAGCCCGAGATCATGGGCCAGTTTGTCGGCGCGATCAAAGGCATCGGCGCGGCGGTGGCCGCCCTCGACATGCCGATCGTCTCGGGCAACGTCTCGCTTTACAATGAAACCGACGGGTCGGGCATCCTGCCGACCCCCACCATCGGCGCGGTCGGGATTCTGCCCAGCCTCGACGACCTCATCTCCGGCCGCCCGGCGGAAGGCGACATCGCCATGGTCATCGGCGAAACCTTCGGCCATCTCGGCCAGTCCGCCCTTCTGGCCGAGGCCTTCGGCCTTGAGGCGGGCGATGCGCCCCGCGTCGATCTGGCGGCGGAAAAGGCCAATGGCGATTTCCTTCTGGCCAACCGCAAATCCCTGCGCGCGGCCACCGATCTCGGCGACGGCGGCCTTGCGCTTGCCGCCTTCGAGATGGCGGAAGGCGCGGGCCTCGGCATGACGCTGGTGCCGGGCGACATCCCGACGCTCTTCGGCGAGGATCAGGCCCGCTACCTCGTCGCCGTGACCGAAGAGGGCGCAAGCGCGCTTGAGGCCGCCGCCCTCATCTCCGGCATCGAAACCACCCGCATCGGCCGCTTCGGCGGCAGCACGGTGGCCTTCGGCGCGGAAAAGGCCCCGCTGGCGGAGCTTTCGGCGCTTTACCGCGGGGCGTTTGCCGGCGCGGTCGGCTGACCCATGCGGCTGCGCCCCGCGCAGGCCGCGGATTTCGCCTTCATCCGGTCGCTGGTGCAGCGGCCGGACTATGCGCCTTTCCTGTCGGACGAGGATGAGGCGGCGCTTGCCGCCCATCTGGCCACGCCCGAAGACCGGCTCCTGATCTGGGAAGACGATCACGGCCCGCAAGGCTTTGCGCTTTATGCGGAAATCGGCGACCCCTCCGGCGCGGTCGAGCTGCGCCGCCTGGCTCTGGCCGAGGCCGGCACGGGCAGGGGCGCCGGCTTCCTGCGCGCCCTCGTCGATTTCGCCTTTGCCGATCTGGGGGCGGCGCGGCTCTGGCTCGATGCCAGCTCCGAAAACCTGCGGGCGCAGCGCGCCTATCTGCGGGCGGGCTTCACCCTCGAAGGCCGGCAGCGCGCCCACTGGTTCCGCCCCGCCCTCGGCCGTACCGTCGATCTGATGCTTTACGGGATGCTGCGCGACGAATGGTCCCTGCTCCCCAAGGTCGCAGACGACGCATAACTTGCACCTTGCGGCCCCCCTGCCCCGGCCTTACATTTTGCCTGAACGAAGGAGCCCGCCATGGCCATGCAAGCCCGCGACATCGAAGACCTGATCCGCGCCGCCTTTCCGGCCGCCAGCATCATCGTCGAAGGCGATGACGGCCAGCATTTCTCCGCCGAGGTGGTGGACGAAAGCTTCCGCGGGATGAACCGCGTCCAGCAGCAGCGCGCGGTCTATGCGGCGCTGAAGGGCAAGATGGACGGCGCCCATGGCGAGCTGCACGCGCTCGCCCTGACGACGAAGGCGCCGGAGTAGATGGCCGCCGGCACGCTCGGCAGCCTCGGCATGGTGGCGATGACCATGGTGGGGCTCGTGCGGCTGGTCCGGGCGCGCCGGGGCAAGGGGGCCACCCCCGCCGATGCCGGCGAGGACCGCCGCGCGGCGGAACTGGCCGAGATGGAACGCCGCATGGCCTCCTATCTCGCGGCGCGGGAAGATGGGCGCAGGCCCTAGGGATTCCGGCGGGGGCTGCGGCCTCCGGCGACAGAGCGAAGCGGCCCGGTCTCCTGCCCCGACGGGCTGCCGGGATGATCGGATGAAATGGAAACAGGTATCGAGATGACAACCGCGATTGACACGATCCGCGAGACGGTAAGCAAGAACGACGTGGTGCTTTTCATGAAAGGCACCAAGATGATGCCGCAATGCGGCTTCTCCTCGCGCGTGGCGGGGGTGCTGAACTACCTCGGCGTCGATTATGCCGATGTGAACGTGCTGGCCGATGCCGAGATCCGTCAGGGGATCAAGGACTTCTCCGACTGGCCGACGATCCCGCAGCTTTATGTGAAGGGCGAATTCGTCGGCGGCTGCGATATCGTCACCGAGATGACCCTTTCCGGGGAACTCGACCAGCTTCTGGAAACCAAGGGCGTGGCCTTCGACAAGGCTGCCGCCGACAAGATCCGCGAAGCGAACGCCTGAGCGGCCGTCAGATCGTCGGGGCGATTGCCTGTCCCCGGCCGGTCTCTCCCTCCGGCGCCTGCTGCGCCATGCTGGCGGCGCCGGAGGGGTTTTGCACCCCTCCGGACCTCCCCGCAGGATATTTATGCACAGGGGATGAAGAGAGTGGATGAAGGCGGAGGAGCGTTCCCCGCAGGGGAGGCTGGTCCGGTCTGAACGGGAGGGGCCAAGCAACCGCGAGTCAACGGGCCGGGAAACTGCCGGGCATTCCGTTCAACGGGCAATCCGCCATCCTTCCCGGCCCTATTGCGCCTGCACGCAACCGTCGAGCACCACGCTCTCCGTTCCGGTCGCGCCATCCTTCCAGTAAAGCGTCGCTTCCTCGCCCTTCGTCCACCAGACGTAATTCGACCCGTCCGACGGCCAGCCATAACGCGCACCCGAAGCCGCCTCTTCGCTGTAAAGCGAGATCTGGCGCCCTTCCACCGTGATCACCGCGACCTGGAGATCCTCGGCATTCACATAGGTTGCCGGCACCTCCACGTCGCGGGCGCAGGTGTAACGGGTGGTCAGCATCTGGGTTTCGGCAAAGGCCGGAACCGGCAGCAGCGCCAGCAGAAAAAGCCCCGCCTTCATGCTGCGCGCTCCTCGACCGCCTCGGCAAGCGCCTCGGCCCGCGCCGCGATCTCGGCCAGCGTCTCGCGCAGGCCCGGCGGCACCACCGGCACCTCGACCTTCTCGCGTTCCGGCGCCGGGCGCGCCTCGATCTCGGCGAGCCGCGCCTTCAGGCTGCGGTTCTCATCCTCCACCGAGGCGGTCTTGTCGGCCAGCATCAGCCCCGCCATCAGCAGCATCCGCACTTCGGGGATGCGGCCGAGCTGGGCGACCAGCGGCGCCGCCTCATTGTCGAGCATCTGGGCGGCGGCGCGCAGGAAATGTTCCTCCCCCGGCTGGCAGGAGACGGAAAAGGCGCGGCCTCCGATGGAAACCTCAAGATCAGGCATGGGGGGAAGCCTCCTCGATCAGGGGGGTCAGGGCAGTCAGGATATCGTCCATTTCGGCAACGGCCTCGGCCCGGCTGGCATGGAGCGCCTCAAGCTCGGCGGTGAGCTGCGCGATCTTCGCCTCCAGCCCGGCCCGCGCCTCCGCCTCGCGGTCACGGATCACGCGCAGCCGCTCGTTCAGCTGGGCATTGGCCATCCGCTCCTCGTCGAGCGCCTCGGTCAGGCGGGTGATCTCGGCGCTGTCCTCCGCCGGAGCCGCCGCTTCGGAGGCCGCCGCGCCGAGAGTGTCCACGCCGCGCGTGATCCGTTCCAGTGCCGCGGTGATCCGCCGTTCCAGTTCTGCGATGTCCTGCATCCGGCTTGCGCCCCTTCCAAACTGCCTTCCCGCAGGGTGCGAATCGCTCCGCTCCCCGTCAAGACACATCTTAGCGCAATCGACGGAAGAAGGTCCCCCCTTTCCGACCAAGGCCTTGCGGGGCGCGCTTGATCTTGCCGCCGAGGCTGGTATGAGCCTGCGAACCCCTTCAGGAACAGGATACCGGCCTTGGATATCGAAACGCTCCGCACCCGCCACCCCGATCACTGGATGCGTGCCTGCGCGATCCGCACCCTGACGCTCGATGCGGTGGCTGCCGCCAATTCGGGCCACTCGGGGATGCCGATGGGGATGGCCGACGTGGCGACGGTTCTCTTCGAGAAGCATCTGAAGTTCGATCCCAAGGCCCCCCGCTGGGCCGACCGCGACCGTTTCATCCTGTCGGCCGGCCATGGCTCCATGCTGATCTATGCGCTGCTGCATCTGACCGGCTACGGCGATGTGACGATCGAGCAGATCAGGAACTTCCGCCAATGGGGCGCCATCACCGCCGGCCACCCCGAATACGGCCATGTCTCGGGGGTCGAGACGACGACCGGCCCGCTCGGCCAGGGCATCGCCAATTCGGTGGGCTTCGCCATCGCCGAGGAAAACCTGCGCGCCCGCTGGGGTTCGAAGGTGGTGGATCACCACACCTGGGTCATCGCCGGCGACGGCTGCCTGATGGAGGGCGTGAGCCAGGAGGCGCTGACCCTCGCCGGCAAGCAGCAGCTTTCGCGGCTGATCGTCCTTTGGGACAACAACGGCATCACCATCGACGGCAAGGTCTCCATCGCCGATGTCACCGACCAGATGGCGCGCTTTGCCGCCTCGGGCTGGGATGTCTTCGCCTGCGACGGCCATGACCCGGAGGATATCGACCGCGCCCTCGCCGCCGCCAAGGCCTCCCCGCGCCCGGCCTTCGTCGCCTGCAAGACCCATATCGCGCTCGGCCATGCCGCGCAGGACACCTCCAAGGGCCATGGCGCACTGACCGACAAGGCCCAGATGGAGGCCGCGAAGGCCGCCTATGGCTGGCCCTATGCGCCCTTCGAGATCCCGGCGGAGATCAAGAGCTGGTGGGAAAGCCTCGGCGCCCGCGGGGCCAAGGCCCATGCAGACTGGCAGGCCCGGCTCTCCGCCCTCTCGGCGGCGAAACAGGCCGAATTTGCGCGGATCATGGCCGGCGAGACCCCGGCCAGACTTTCCGCCGCCATTCGCGCGGTGAAGAAGGCCGCCTCGGAAGAGGCACCGAAGATCGCCACCCGCTCCGCCTCCGAAAAGGTGCTGGCGGCGGTGAACCCGGTTGCGACCGAGACCCTCGGCGGCTCCGCCGACCTCACCGGCTCCAACAACACCAAGACCGCCGATCTCGGCGTCTTCACCCCGGAGGACCGCAAGGGCCGCTACGTCTATTACGGCATCCGCGAACACGGGATGGCGGCCGCGATGAACGGCATGGCGCTGCACGGCGGGGTGCGCCCCTATGGCGGCACCTTCATGTGCTTCACCGATTACGCCCGCCCCTCGATGCGGCTTTCGGCGCTGATGGGCGTGCCGGTCGTCTATGTGATGACCCATGACAGCATCGGCCTTGGCGAGGATGGCCCGACCCACCAGCCGGTGGAGCATCTGGCGATCAGCCGCGCCACGCCGAACACCCTCGTCTTCCGCCCCGCCGATCTGGTGGAAACCGCCGAGGCCTGGGAAATCGCGCTGAGCGAAAAGAAACGCCCCTCGGTGCTCGCCCTCAGCCGCCAGAACCTGCCGACGGTCCGCAAGACCCACACCAACCAGAACCTGACCGCCAAAGGCGGCTATGTGCTGGCCGAAGCCACCGGCAAGCGTCAGGTCATCCTGCTGGCCACCGGCTCCGAGGTGGAGATCGCGCTGAAGGCCCGCGAGATGCTGGAGGCCGAGGGCATCGGCACCCGCGTCGTCTCGCTGCCGTCGATGGAGCTTTTCGCCGCGCAGGATGAGGCCTGGCGCAAGAAGGTCCTGCCCGCAGGCCCGGTGCGCGTCGCCATCGAGGCCGGGGTCCGCATGGGCTGGGACCGCTTCCTCCTTGGGGAGCGCGGGCGCGAGGGCAAGGCCGATTTCGTCGGCATGTCGACTTTCGGCGCCTCCGCCCCGATCGACCGGCTCTACAAGGAATTCGGCATCACCGCCGAAGCCGCCGTGGCCAAGGCCAAGGCGCTGCTCTGATCCGGACCGAAGGGATGGGCAGGTTGCCCATCCTGCGGTTGGGGACGGCAGATTGCCCCTCGCATGGAAACGGCCGCGCCTCCGGGTGCGGCCGTTTCCGTTCCGCCCGCAGGAGGGGCAATCTGCCCATCCCTCTCCCGATTCGCCCGAACGCCTTAACGGCCCGCCCGGCGTCCGCTGTAACTACAGATGCACTACAAAGTGCGTACGCGGAAAAGACGCGGTGAAGACGGGTCGAAGCGCCGGAAATCGCAGGAGCCTCAGGATTAACCCTGCGTTCCCAGGCCCTTGGCTCAATGCGCCGCTGTCTTGCCCGTCACCGCGCCCCAAAGCGGCCCGATCACCCGCGTCGCCACCGGGATGAGCAGCGTGCCGAGCGCCAGCCCGATCACCCCGTCGCAAAGCGCCGTCACCGCCCAGGCCACCAGCCCCGCCGCCTGCGGCACGGCATGGGCCGCCGCCTCCGCCCAATGGTGGATGGTGCCGTAGGGCTCATGGAGCCCCAGCACATCCAGCCCATGCACCACGATATTGCCACCAACCCAAAGCATCGCCGCCGTCCCGACGGTGGACAGAAAGCTCATCAGCTTCGGCATCGCCACGACCAGCCCGCGGCCAAAGCTCCGCCCCGCTCCGGTGCGCGCCGTCGCCGCCAGATGCAGCCCGATGTCATCCATCTTCACGATCACCGCAACCGCGCCATAAACCGCCGCCGTGATCAGGACGCCGACGACGGCCAGAGTCACCGCCTCCATCCACAACGCGCTCTCGGGGATGGCGGCAAGGGCTATCGTCATGATTTCCGCAGACAAAATGAAGTCGGTCTTGATCGCGCCCGCGACCTTCTCCTCCTCCAGCCGCGCCGGGTCCCTGGTGTCGAAATCCTCCTCCACCTCTTCGTCGCCATGGGGGAAGAGCGCGTGAAAGACCTTCTCCGCCCCCTCGAAGCACAGGTAGGCGCCGCCCAGCATCAGCAGGGGCGTGATCGCCGCCGGCAGGAAATAGTTGAGCGCCAAGAGCCCCGGCAGCAGCAGCACCAGCTTGTTGAAGACCGAGCCGCGCGCGATGCGCCAGATGATCGGCAATTCGCGCTTGGCCTCGAAGCCATGCACATATTTCGGCGTCACCGCGGCATCGTCGATGACCACCCCCGCCGCCTTGGCCCCGGCCTTGGCCGCTGCCCCGGCAATGTCATCCACCGAAGCCGCCGCCACCTTGGCAATCGCCGCCACATCATCCAGCAGCGCCAGTAACCCGCTCATCGACACATCCTTTGCGACCCTGTCCCGCATTTAGCCGCGCCCTCGGGAAAAGGCCAAGGCCCCGCGAAGATCCCTTGTTAGCGCGAACATCCGAAGTTATCGCTAACACCATGATAACACGTCGCTTTTGTGCTTTGACTCCGCGTCTGATGCGGCTATCCCGCATCAGGAACGCAAGGGAAAGAGGCACGGCATGACCATTACCATCGGCATCAACGGCTTCGGACGCATCGGGCGCTGCACGCTGGCCCATATCGCCGAATCGAACCGCAACGATGTGCAGGTGGTGGCGATCAATGCCACCGGACCGATCGAGACCAATGCCCACCTCCTCAAATACGATTCCGTCCATGGCCGCTTTCCGGGCATGGTGAAGGTGCAGGGCAACGAGCTCGATCTCGGCCGCGGCCCGATCCGCGTGATGTCCACCTACGCCCCCGAAGAGCTGGACTGGGAAGGCGTCGATGTCGTCCTCGAATGTACCGGCAAGTTCAACGACCGCGACAAGGCGGCGGTGCATCTCGGACGCGGGGCGAAGCGGGTGCTGGTCTCCGCCCCGGCCAAGCGCGCCGACAAGACGGTGGTTTACGGGGTGAACCACCGGCAGCTTGGGCTGGAGCATCTTGTGGTCTCCAACGCCTCCTGCACCACGAACTGCCTTGCCCCGCTGGCAAAAGTTCTCAACGATTCCATCGGGATCGAGAGCGGGATCATGACGACGATCCACAGCTACACCGGCGACCAGCCGACGCTCGACCGTCGCCACAAGGACCTTTACCGCGCCCGCGCCGCCGCCATGGCGATGATCCCGACCTCCACCGGGGCGGGCAAGGCCATCGGCGAGGTGCTGCCGGAACTGGCCGGCAAGCTCGACGGCTCGGCGATCCGGGTGCCGACACCGAATGTCTCGGCGGTGGATCTGACCTTCGTAGCCGGCAAGGATGTGACCGTGCAGGATGTGAACGAGATCGTCCGCGAGGCGGCGGCGGGTTACATGGGCATGGTTCTTTCCTATGACCCGGAGCCGAAGGTCTCGATCGACTTCAACCACACGCCGTTTTCGTCTATCTTCGCCCCGGACCAGACCAAGGTGGTGGGCAAGCGCACCGTCCGCGTCCTGGCCTGGTATGACAACGAATGGGGCTTCTCCTGCCGCATGGCCGATGTGGCGGGCGTGATGGGGCGGCTCCTCCAGTAACGGAGGGGTCGTGACCGACCGCATCGCCTTCGCCCTCGCCGGGCTGATCCTTGCCGCGATCCTTGCCGATGTACTGGCCAATCAGGGCGCAGCCTCCTTTTTTCTGATGCGAAAACTCGCCGATCTGGTGGAATATCTCGCCTTCTGGCGGTGAGCCGTGCAAACTGTCATTGAAACTTGCGCTGTTTTGTCGATGTTAGCGCTAGCATCGTGCGATTGAGTCGCGCGTCTTTTCAGGAGGTTTCCATGACCGTCAAAGTCGCCATCAACGGATTTGGCCGGATCGGCCGCAACGTGCTGCGCGGGATCATCGAATCGGGCCGCACCGATATCGAGGTGGTCGCCATCAACGACCTCGGCCCGGTGGAAACCAATGCCCATCTCCTGCGCTTCGATTCGGTCCATGGCCGTTTTCCGGCCACGGTGACGACGACCGCCGACAGCATCGACGTGGGCCGTGGCCCGATGCAGGTGACGGCGATCCGGAACCCGGCGGACCTGCCCTGGGCGCATGTCGATATCGTGCTGGAATGCACCGGCATCTTCACCTCCAAGGAAAAATGCCTGCCGCATCTGGAAAACGGCGCCAAACGGGTGCTGATCTCCGCCCCCGGCGACGGCGCGGACAAGACCATCGTTTACGGTGTGAACGACAAGACGCTGACCTCGGCGGATATCGTCGTTTCCAATGCCTCCTGCACCACGAACTGCCTTTCGCCGGTGGCCAAGGTGCTGAATGACGCCATCGGCATCTCCAAGGGCTTCATGACCACCATCCACAGCTACACCGGCGACCAGCCGACGCTGGACACGATGCACAAGGACCTCTACCGCGCCCGCGCCGCGGCGCTGAGCATGATCCCGACCTCCACCGGGGCGGCGAAAGCCGTGGGTCTCGTGCTGCCGGAGCTGAAGGGCAAGCTCGACGGCGTGGCGATCCGGGTTCCGACGCCGAATGTCTCGGTGGTGGATCTGGTCTTCGAAGCCGCGCGCCCGACCACTGTGCAGGAAGTGAACGACGCGATCCGCGCCGCCGCAGACGGCCCGCTGAAAGGCATCCTCGGCTATACCGACCAGCCGAACGTGTCCTCTGACTTCAACCACGACCCCCATTCCAGCGTCTTCCACATGGATCAGACCAAGGTGATGGACGGCACGATGGTCCGCATCCTGAGCTGGTATGACAATGAATGGGGCTTCTCCAACCGCATGGCCGATACCGCCGTGGCGATGGGCAAGCTGATCTGACCAAGGGTCAAAGACTGCAAAAGGGCGCTCCGGGCAACCGGGGCGCCCTTTTCCTTTGCCGGGAGCCAGCCATGCAAAAAACGCCGAAGCCATGCGCCGACCGCATGGCGCCACGCCTTCACCGGCAGTTGTTGGCGCTAACATAGGGTCTATATTCCCCTCATGCGAAACGGGAGCCAGCCATCCGGGCGCTCCATCGCAAGCAAAGGAACGAGATATGAAAAGCTTCATCGCCCAATACCGTGACGCCGCCGCCAAACGCGCGCTCTACCGCAAGACGCGGGACGAAATCGCCGCCATGCCGCGCCGCATCGCGCTCGACCTCGGGATTTTCCCGGAGGATGCCGAAATTCTGGCCCGCAAGGCCGTCTGGGGCTGATCAAGCCGCCGGAACCGGGGATCAAGGGGGCCAGCCGGCCCCCTTTTCATTTGGCGGCAAGCCCCGCCCGGAACCGTCGCGCATTGGCCTGATAGCCTTCGGCCGAGTTCAGCAGCCGCGCCTGCGCCGTCTCGTCAAGCGCGCGCACCACCTTGCCGGGGCTGCCCATGACCAGCGAGCCATCGGGGATCTCCTTGCCCTCGGTGATCAGCGCGACTGCCCCCACCAGACAGCCCTTGCCGATCCGCGCGCCGTTCAGCAGCGTCGCCCCCATGCCGATCAGCGAGCCCTCCCCGATCACGCAGCCATGCAGCATCGCCTTGTGACCCACGGTGCAATTGGCGCCGATGACCAGCGGATAGCCCATATCGGTATGCAGGACCGAATTCTCCTGCACGTTGGAGCCGGCGCCGACCCGGATCTCCTCATTGTCGCCGCGCAGGACGGCGCCGAACCAGATGCTCGCATTGGCCTCCACGACCACCCTGCCGATCAGAACGGCGGTGGGCGCGATCCAGGCGGTCGGGTGGATCTGCGGGGCGATTCCGTCAAGCTCATAGATCATCGCGCTTCAAACTCCCTGTTCAAACCCCGCACGAAATCCGAAAGCCGGGGCTGACGGGTCCGGCGCAGGCGCTCTGCCTGAAGAATGGTCGTCAACTCACGGAACGCGCTTTCAATATCGTGATTGACGATCACATAGTCATATTCCGCCCAGTGGCTGATTTCGGCCAGGGATTTCGCCATGCGGCCACGGATCACCTCGTCGCTGTCCTGCGCGCGGGAACGGAGCCGCCGTTCCAGTTCGGCGATGGAAGGGGGCAGGATGAAGATCGACACCACATCCTCGCGCATCGCCTGCTTGATCTGCTGGCCGCCCTGCCAGTCGATATCGAAGAGCGTATCGCGCCCGGCCTGCATCGCCGCCTCGACCGGCGCGCGGGGGGAGCCGTAGAGATTGCCGAAGACCTCGGCATGTTCGAGCATGTCGCCGGAGGCCACCATGGATTCAAAGGCGTCGCGGCTGCGGAAGAAGTACTCCCGCCCGTCCTGCTCTCCCGGCCGTGGGGCGCGGGTGGTGGCGGAGACGGAAAAGCGCAGACTTCCGTCCCAGTCCATCAGCCGCCGGGCCAGCGTCGATTTCCCGGCCCCCGATGGCGAGGACAGGATGAGAAGCAGCCCGCGGCGGGCAGAGGTCTCCGGCATGTTCATTCCACGTTCTGAACCTGTTCGCGCATCTGATCAATGACGGTCTTCAGGTCAAGCCCGATCCGGGTCAGCGCCAGCGACTGCGCCTTGGAGCAGAGCGTATTGGCCTCTCGCATGAATTCCTGCATCAGGAAGTCGAACTTGCGCCCGACCGGGCCGGGATCGGCCAGCAGGCCCCGCGCCGCCTCCACATGGGCGGCAAGGCGGTCCAACTCCTCGGTCACGTCGTTCTTGACGGCCAGAAGCGCCAGCTCCTGCGCGATGCGGGTCTCGTCCAGCCCTTCGGCATTGGTCAGCAGCTTGGCAAGCTGGGCGCGCAGGGTCTCGGCGCCCGCCGCCTTGCGGGCCTCCGCCTCAAGCGCGGCCGCCTTGGTCAGATCGCCGATCCGGTCAAGCTGGCCGGCGATCACCACCTGAAGGGCCGCCCCCTCGGCGGCGCGCATCGCATTGAAATCGCTGAGAAGCCCCGGCAGGTCAGCAAGGATCGCCGCCCGCAGCGGCGCGGGATCGACCTCTGCCGTCGCGGTGTCTATGACACCGCGCACCGCCAGCACATCCGCCCCGGTCGGCTGGCCCAGCGTCACGCCCGCCGCCATGGCCTCCTCCTCCACCGCGCGCAGCGCCATCAGGACCGAGGCGAGCACCGCCTTGTTCACCCCAAAGCCCTCGCCCGTCTCCGCCCCCTCGCGCGCGACCTTGAGAGAGAGCGAGACATTGCCCCGGTGCAGCGCCTTGGCCAGATCGCCGCGCAGCGCCAGCTCCAGCCCGTCGATCCAGTCCGGCACCCGCAGGCGCAGATCCAGCCCCTTGCCGTTGACCGAGCGGATATCCCAGGACCAGCCGTAACCCGCCCCCTGCCCCTTGCGCGCCGCAAAGCCCGTCATCGAAACCGTCATCCGCCGCTCCGTCCGCTGTTTACCATTTGTAAAGATTTCCAGCCAAAGCCGAAGGATTCGGACTAGATTAAGGTCTTGGTAACAGGTGTTGCGCCAGAATTAACCGTGTCATTTGCGGCAGGGCGGCAGCATCATCGGGGAGCGGCAATGTTCGGCTTTGGCAACGGATCGGGGCGGGGAAGAACGGGGATGACGGAGCCTTTTGCGGCCCTTCAGGAAGTGCGCGCCTATTGGGAGGCCCTCCGGGAAGGCGGCGCCCTGCCCCGGCGTGATGCGATCGACCCGCGCGGCATGGCGGGGGCGCTCGACCGGGTGTTTCTGGTGGAACGCATCGCACCGGGCATCGCGCGCTTTCGGCTGGCGGGGATGGTATTCAATGGTCTCATGGGGATGGAGGTGCGGGGGATGCCGCTGTCCGCCCTGGTGGACCCTGCCTCACGGGGGCGGTTTGCCGAGGTTCTGGAGCCGGTCTTTTGCGGCCCGCAGGTACTGGAGCTGTCGCTGGAAGCCGAACGCGGCATCGGCCGGCCGGCGCTGTCGGCGCGGATGCTGCTCCTGCCGGTGACAGGCCTGCGCGGCGAGCCGCTTCTGGCGCTCGGCTGTCTCTGCCTGACGGGGGAGCCGGGCCGCAGCCCGCGCCGCTTCGCCATCGCAGGAGAGCGGCGGGAGGAGCTTCCCGCCCTGCCGAAGCCGACTCCGGTGGCAGAGGCGGGCTTTGCCGAGACGGCGGCAGCGTTCCATCCCCGCCCGCCGCGGGGCAAACCCCTGCTGCGGCTCGTCAGTTCGCGGGAGTAAGGGTGGGCGGATTGCCCATCCAAACAAAAGGCGCGGCATCCCTGTGCCGCGCCCCTCAAAACTCAGACCGTTCAGGCGCTTACAGCGCCACGCGCCGCGCCGCCTCGCGTTGCGAGGACAGCTCCTCCGACACCAGAAACGCCAGTTCCAGCGACTGGCTGGCGTTGAGGCGCGGATCGCAGGCGGTGTGGTAGCGGTCGGCGAGGTTCTCGTCCGACACCGCGCGCAGGCCGCCGGTGCATTCGGTCACATCCTGCCCGGTCATCTCGAAATGGACGCCGCCGGGGATCGTGCCTTCGGCCTTGTGGATCTGGAAGAACTCCCGCACCTCGCGCAGCACGGAATCGAAGGGCCGGGTCTTGTAGCCCGAGGCCGCCTTGATCGTATTGCCGTGCATCGGATCGCAGGACCAGACCACATTGGCGCCCTCCTCCTGCACGGCCTTGATCAGGCGCGGCAGGTTGTCGCCGACCTTGCCGGCGCCGAAGCGCGCGATCAGGGTCAGACGGCCGGCCTCGTTCGCCGGGTTCAGCTTGGCCATCAGCACCTTGAGGTCGTCGGCCGTGGTGGTCGGGCCGCATTTCAGGCCGATCGGGTTCAGCACGCCGCGGCAGAATTCGACATGGGCGCCATCGGGCTGACGGGTCCGGTCGCCGATCCAGATCATGTGGCCCGAGCCGGCGACATTCTGGCCGGTGATGCTGTCCACCCGGCAAAGCGCCTCTTCGTATTCCAGAAGCAGCGCCTCGTGGCTGGTGTAGAAATCCACCGTGGACAGGCTGTGCGCCGTATCCGAATTGATCCCCGCCGCGTTCATGAAGTCGAGCGCATCGGAAATGCGGTTCGACAGCTCGCGGTAGCGCTCGGCCTTGTCATGCTCGGCAAAACCCAGGGTCCAGGAATGGACCCGGTGAATATCGGCGAAACCGCCGGTGGAGAAGGCGCGCAGCAGGTTGAGGCTGGCCGCCGCCTGGGTATAGGCCTGAAGCATCCGTTGCGGATCGGGCTTGCGGGCCTCCACCGTCGCATCGAAACCGTTGATGATGTCGCCGCGGTAGGAGGGGTATTCCACCCCGCCGATCACCTCGGTCGGCGCCGAGCGCGGCTTGGCGAACTGGCCCGCCATGCGGCCGACCTTGATCACCGGAACCTTGGCGCCATAGGTCAGCACGACCGCCATCTGCAACATCACCCGGAACGTGTCGCGGATGTTGTCGGCCGAGAATTCGGCAAAGCTCTCGGCGCAGTCCCCGCCCTGCAGCAGGAAGGCCTTGCCCTCCGCCGCCAGAGCCAGCTGCTTTTTCAGCTTGCGCGCCTCGCCGGCAAAGACCAGCGGGGGATACTTCGCAAGCTGTGCCTCGACGACATTCAGCGCGGCCTTGTCGCCGTAATCGGGCATCTGCACACGCGGTTTTGCGCGCCAGTCCGACTTGCTCCAACCCTTGGTCATGGGATTTCCCCTATCCGTTAGCGGTATCGCGTGGCGGTATAAGGAAAAGCGCAGGCGAAGCAAAGGGTGAAAGCCTGCAAAAGCAGCGGGATTGTCCTTGCGGAGGTCAAAATTTCCTGTTTCCTTCGCCCGGAAACGACACGAACAGGTCGCAACATGTCCAGCTCTGCGCGCAAGGCAACCCAGATCGACCATTCGGAGACGCCGCGGCGCTTCGTCTTCCTGTTGCTGGACCATTTTACCATGCTGTCCTTTGCCTCGGCGGTGGAACCGCTGCGGATCGCCAATCGCGTCGCGGGCAAGGATATCTACGCCTGGGTTCTGGCCGGCGAGGGGGGCGCGCAGGTGACCTGCTCCAACGGGGCGTCCTTCCGGCTCGACATCGGGCTGGAGGAGATCGACCGCGAGGATACCGTGCTGGTCTGCGGCGGCATCGACGTGCAGAAGGCGTCGAGCCGCGCCGTGCTCAACTGGCTGCGGCGCGAGGCGCGGCGCGGGGTGACGATCGGCGGGCTCTGCACCGGGGCCTATGCGGTGGCCAAGGCGGGCCTGCTCGACGGCAAGAAGGCGACGATCCACTGGGAAAACCAGGATGGGTTCCTTGAGGAATTCGAAGAGGTGAAGCTTACGAAATCCATCTTCGTGATGGACGGCAACCGCTGGTCCACGGCGGGGGGGACGGCCTCGCTCGATCTGATGCTCAAGGTGATCGCAGCGGATCATGGCGAGGATCTGGCCAATACCGTGGCCGATCAGCTCATCTATTCCACCATCCGCACCGATCAGGACACGCAGCGCCTGTCGATCCCGACCCGGATCGGGGTCCGGCATCCGAAGCTTTCGCAGGTCATCCAGATGATGGAAAGCAATATCGAGGACCCGATGTCGCCCGCCGACCTGGCCGAGGAAGTCGGCATGTCCACCCGCCAGCTGGAGCGGCTGTTCCGCCGCTACCTCAACCGCTCTCCGAAGCGCTACTACATGGAACTGCGGCTGCAGAAGGCGCGCAACCTCCTGATGCAGACGGATATGAGCGTGATCAACGTGGCCCTGGCCTGCGGCTTCGCCAGCCCCTCGCATTTCTCCAAATGCTACCGCAGCCATTACAACACCACCCCGTACCGCGAGCGCGGCACCCAGGGGATGCCGGCGCCGGGGATCGGGGTGCGGCTGTCGATCTGAACGGCGAAGCAGAAGGCGCAGCAACCGCCTGCTTCCATCCACTGTGCATAAATATCCTGCGGGGAGGTCCGGGGGGAGGTCCGGAGGGGTGCAAAACCCCTCCGGCGCCCGCCGCCGGACCAGCGCCCGCCCCATGCCGGTCCGACGTTGAGCCGAAGGTCCGCCCCCAAGGCAAAGACGGGACCGCCCCCAACCGCGGCAAGGCCTTCCGTCCGCCCCGGCACGATTTTCACGGGCCGGCGGCAGCACGCCATTACTTCAAGCTTGAAATGACTACCCGCCTCTCCTAAGGTCGCCCGATGCCGGGGGGACAGGCGGGAAAACCGCCCGCAGCCAGCATCCCGGAAGATGCTTTTCTTTTCGGCAGACGCAAACTAGGCTCTGCAACAGGATTGCGATCCAACAAGGGAGACAACAATGAAAAAACTGCTTTTGGCCACGGCGGCTTCGGCCCTTCTGGCTGGTGCCGCTTCGGCTGAAGATGTGAAGATCGGCAACGTGACCGGCTTCACCGGCGGCATCGAATCGATTGCGCCCGCAATCGGCGCGGCAGCCGATCTGGCGATTGCCGAGGTGAACGCCTCCGGCAAAGCGGCAAACGGGTGGAACTTCATCGGCGTGCGCGGAGACGACACCTGCGGTGACGCGGCCGCCGCAACGGCTGCTGCCGAGCGTCTGGTGACCGCGGAAGGTGTCAAGGGCATCGTCGGCGGAAGCTGCTCGGGCGTTACCGGCGCCATGCTGCAGAACGTTGCGCGTCCGAACGGGATCGTCATGATCTCCCCCTCGGCGACCTCGCCCGCGCTGACCACCGCCGAAGATGACGGCCTCTTCTTCCGCACCGCGCCGTCGGACGCGCGCGAAGGCGAAGTGATGGCCGACATCCTGATGGAACATGGCGTGAAGTCGATCGCCCTGACCTATTCCAACACCGACTACGGCAAGGGTCTTGCCGATGCGATTTCGTCGTCCTTCACCGCCAAGGGCGGGACGGTTACCATCAACATCCCCCATGACGACGGCAAGGCAGATTACTCTGCCGAGGTCGCCTCGCTGGCGGCGGCGGGTGGCGACATTCTCGTCGTGGCAGGCTACCTCGACCAGGGCGGCAAGGGCATCATCCAGGCCTCGCTCGATTCCGGCGCCTTCTCGAAGTTCGGCCTGCCGGGCGGCATGGTCGGCGATTCCCTTCCGGCCGCCATCGGGCCGGGCCTGAATGGCTCCTACGGCCAGATCGCTGCATCTGACAGCGCGGGCAACGCCGTGCTTGCCGAGATTGCAAAGGCCCAGCCCACGCCGTTCGACTCCACCACGGCCTATGCGTCCGAAGCCTATGACTCCGCCGCGCTGATCATGCTGGCAATGCAGGCCGCGAATTCCACCGATTCGAAGGTCTATGCGACCAAGATCATGGATATCGCCAACGCACCGGGCGAAAAGATCCTCCCCGGCGAACTGGGCAAGGCGCTTGAGCTGATCAGCCAGGGCGTCGACATCGACTACGACGGCGCCTCGGGTGTCGAACTCATCGGGCCGGGCGAATCCGCCGGGCGCTACCGGGAGTTCGAGATCAAGGACGGCAAGTACGAAACCGTCAAGTTCCGTTGAGCGGGACGATCTGACCAAATGCGGCGGCCCGAGGCAAACCTCGGGCCGTTGCCACAAGTAAAGCCCTCCCGCACCATCCGGTGAAACGAGGCGGGCCACGGGGAGATAGAAATGATCGTAGTCGAAGACCTTCACAGGCATTTCGGCGCGTTTCGTGCGGTTGACGGGGCTTCGCTGGAAATCAGGACCGGCTCCATTACCGGGCTGATCGGGCCGAACGGGGCGGGCAAGACCACCTTGTTCAACGTGATCGCCGGGCGCCTGCCGCCGACGAGCGGTCGCGTGCTGATGGATGGCGAGGATATTTCCGGCCTGCCGCCGCACCGGCTTTTTGCGAAAGGCCTGCTGCGGACCTTCCAGATCGCCCATGAATTCGGCTCGATGACCGTGCGCGAGAACCTGATGATGGTGCCGGCGGCGCAATCGGGGGAAAGCCTGTGGAATGCCTGTTTCCGTCGTGGCGCGGTTGCGGCCGAGGAACGGCGCATCCGCGACAAGGCCGATGAGGTGCTGGACTTCCTGACCATCAGCCATCTGGCCGATCAGAAGGCCTCCAACATCTCCGGCGGGCAGAAGAAGCTGCTGGAGCTGGGCCGGACGATGATGGTCGATGCCAAGATCGTCTTCCTCGATGAGGTCGGGGCCGGCGTGAACCGCACGCTCCTCAACACCATCGGCGATGCCATCGTGCGCCTGAACAAGGAGCGCGGCTACACGTTCTGCGTGATCGAGCACGACATGGATTTCATCTCCCGCCTCTGCAACCCGGTCATCTGCATGGCCGAGGGCAAGGTGCTGGCGCAAGGCACGGTCGATGAGGTCAGGAATGACGAAAGGGTCATCGAGGCCTATCTCGGCACCGGGCTGAAGAACAAGGTGGTCGGCCATGGCTGAGCGCAGCCACCGTCCCGCCTCTTCGCAGAAGATCCGCCGCTCGGATTTCAACGCTTTCCTCCGGTCCGGGCGCGGCGCGCCCGCCCCGGTCCCAGGTTCAAGGACGCGGAATGACTGAACCCTTCCTCATCGGCGAGGCGATGACCGGCGGCTACGGCCCGGTCGATATCCTCCATTCCTGCACCGTGGCCGTCGAAAAGGGCGAGATCGCGGTGATCGTCGGCCCGAACGGAGCCGGCAAGTCCACGGCCATGAAGGCGGTCTTCGGGATGCTGCGCCTGCGCGGCGGTCATGTGCGGCTCGCGGGGGAGGATATCACCGCGCTGACCCCTCAGGCCCGCGTCGCCAAGGGCATGGCCTTCGTGCCGCAGACCCACAACATCTTCACCACCATGACGGTGGAAGAAAATCTTGAGATGGGCGCCTTCCTGCGCCGCGACGACATCCGGGCGACGATGGAGCAGGTCTATGAGCTCTTCCCGATCCTGAAGACCAAGCGCCATCAGGCGGCGGGAGAGCTCTCGGGCGGCCAGCGTCAGCAGGTCGCCGTGGGCCGCGCGCTGATGACCCAGCCGAAGGTTCTGATGCTGGATGAGCCGACCGCCGGGGTTTCGCCCATCGTGATGGACGAGCTCTTCGACCGCATCATCGAGGTCGCCCGCACCGGCATCTCCATCCTGATGGTGGAACAGAACGCCCGCCAGGCGCTCGACATCGCCGACAAGGGCTATGTGCTGGTGCAGGGCGCCAACCGCTTTACCGACACCGGGCAGGCGCTTCTCGCGGACCCGGAAGTCCGCCGTTCGTTCCTGGGGGGCTGAGGCCATGGACATTCTCAACGCCCTCGTGGCTTTCCTCAACTTCGTCTTCATCCCCGGTCTCGCCTATGGCAGCCAGCTGGCGCTCGGGGCGCTCGGGCTGACGCTGGTTTACGGCGTCCTGCGGTTCTCCAACTTCGCGCATGGCGATACGATGGCCTTCGGGACCATGGTGGTGATCCTCTGCACCTGGTGGTTCCAGTCGCTCGGCATCAGCGCCGGGCCGCTGCCGACCGCCCTTCTCGCGCTGCCGGTCGGCATCGCGGTAACGGCGGCCCTGACGCTCACCACGGATCGGGTCGTCTACCGCTTCTACCGCCGCCAGAAGGCCGCGCCGATCATTCTCGTCATCGTCTCCACCGGGGTCATGTTCATCATGAACGGCCTCGTGCGGCTGATCATCGGCGTGGAGGAACAGAATTTCGCCGATGGCGGGCGCTTCCTGCTCGGCGCGCAGGAGTTCAAGGACTGGTCCGGTCTCTCCGAGGGGCTGGCGATCAAGACCACCACGGCCGTCACGGTGGTTGCCGCGGCCCTCTGCGTCGGGCTCCTGTTCTGGTTCCTGCAAAAGACCCGCACCGGCAAGTCGATGCGCGCCTTCGCCGACAATGAGGATCTGGCGCTTCTCTCCGGCATCAACCCCGACCGGGTGGTGCAGGTGACATGGATCATCACCGCCGCCCTCGCGGTGATCGCCGGGACGCTTTACGGCCTCGACAAGAGCTTCCGGCCCTTCGTCTATTTCCAGCTTCTGCTGCCCATGGCGGCGGCGGCCATCGTCGGCGGGCTCGGCAACCCGCTCGGCGCGATTGCCGGCGGCTTCGTCATCGCCTTCTCCGAGGTCTTCGTGACCTATGCCTGGAAGAAAGTCGTGACCTATCTCGTCTCCGCCGACATGGCGCCCACGGGGCTTTTGCAGCTCCTGTCCACCGATTACAAATTCGCGGTCAGTTTTGCCATTCTGATCATCGTGTTGCTCTTCATGCCCACCGGCATCTTCAAGGGGAAGTAAGATGGCGAAACACCGCAATCTGCTGCTGTTTGCCGGGGTCGGCGTGCTCTTCCTGCTGACCGGCTTCATGCAGAGCTGGAACCTCAGCCTGCAGATCCTCAACATCGGCATCCTCTCGGCGATCATGGCGCTCGGGGTGAACATGCAATGGGGCTATGCCGGGCTGTTTTCCACCGGGATCATGGGTTCGGTGGCGCTCGGCGGGCTGGCGGTGGTGCTGGTCTCTGCCGCACCCGTGCCGCAAGGCTGGGCGGCGGGCGGACCACGGATCATGGTCGCCCTGCTTCTCGGTCTCGCGGTTCTGGCGGCGGCGATCTTCACTTATGGCAAGATGGCCAAGGGCCGGGCGCGGAGCTGGGCGGTCGCGGCGATCCTGATCGGCGGCTTCTTCCTCTATCGCGCCGTCTTCGACCCCGCAGTCGAAGCGGTGGAGGCCTTCAACCCCGCGACCGCCGGCAATATCGGCGGGCTCGGTTGGAATTCGCTCTGGGCCTGGCCGGTGGGCGGGCTGCTGGCCGGCATCGCCGCCTGGGCCATCGGCAAGACCGCGCTCGGCCTGCGGTCGGATTATCTGGCGATCGCCACGCTCGGCATCGCCGAGATCATCCTGACGGTGCTGAAAAGCGAGGACTGGCTGGCGCGCGGCGTGAAGAACATCATCGGCCTGCCCCGGCCCTTCCCGGTGCCGAAGGAGGTCGACCTTCAGGTCAGCCCGCAGTTCCTCGACATCGCCAGCCGGTACGGCTGGGACCCGATCACCTCCTCCACCATCTTCGTGAAACTGCTCTACATGGTGATGTTCGGAGCGGTGCTCCTGCTCGTCATCTGGCTGTCGGAGCGGGCGCTGAACTCCCCCTGGGGGCGGATGATGCGCGCCATCCGCGACAACGAGGTCGCGGCTTCGGCCATGGGCAAGGATGTGACGCGCCGCCATCTGCAGATCTTCATCATCGGCTCGGCCGTTGTCGGGATCGCCGGGGCAATGCTGACCTCGATGGAGGGGCAGCTCACGCCCTCCGCCTATTCGCCCCTGCGCTTCACCTTCCTCATCTGGGTGATGGTGATCGTCGGCGGCTCGGGCAACAACTGGGGCGCGGTGCTGGGCGGGCTGCTGATCGGCTGGCTCTGGCTGATCGTGGAAAACGCCGGGCCGGTGATGATGAGCTATGTGACCTATCCGTTGCCCGATGGCGCGCTGAAGGCGCATCTGGTCGACGGCGCCTCGCAACTGCGGCTCTTGACGCTGGGGGTCGTGCTGCTGCTGGTGCTGCGCTTCGCGCCGCGCGGCCTCATTCCGGAGAAATGAGGGCGGCGGGCCAGAGGCCCCAGTCCTTGCCCATGTAGCGGAACACCTCCTGAGGGGCGACCTTCAGGGGGTTTTCTTCAACCCTGCCAAAGACCATGCCCTGCGGATGCGCCCTGGCCCATGCGGTCAGGCTCGCCGGATCGGGCGTCAGCGCGACCGGCGTGGTCAGCCGGGCGAGGAAGTTGATCTCCGCATGGTATTCGCCATTGGCGACGGCGAGGCCCGACGCCTCATGCCCGGCAAGTGCCATGGCCAGGTCCGTGCCGTCATAGGCCCGGTAAAGCCCGGTGGTCACGATCACCCCATGGATCGCCAGCACCAGCCCGACCCCGGCCAGCACATGTCCCGGCAGGCGCGGCAGGACCCAGAGGAGGAGCGCGAGCATGAGGCAGACGACCGCGAACCCCGTCAGCGGCCAGACCGGCGCCAGAAGCGCCAGATCGCCCGAAGCGGGGATGAGCCCAAGCCCGACCGCCCCTGCCCCGGCGGAGAGAAGGAGAAGCGGCAGGACCGCGAGGCTCCCCCGTCCAGCTTTCGCCCGCGACAGCGCCACCGAGAAGAGCAACGCCACCGCCGGATAGGCCGGCAGCAGGTAATGCGCCTGCTTGCCCGAGATCAGCGAGAAGAGCACCAGCGTCGTCCCCGCCCAGATCGTGCAAAGCCGCACCGCCGGGTCCGCCCAGCTTCCGCCGAAGCCGCGCCAGAGCCGCAGCGACCAGCCCCAGGGGAAGAGAAGCACCGGCAGCAGCGCCGCGAGGAACCAGAAGGGCCGGTCATGCGCCATGCCGCCCGCCACCCGCGCGGCGGATTGGGTCCAGAGAAGCTCGGTCCGGAACTCCGGCGTGGCGGTCAGCAGCGTCGGCACCAGCCAGAGCGCGACGAGGCCGAGAGCCACCAGCAGCGACAGGCCGAAGCCCTTCGCCGCCTCCGCCAGCCGCGGCGGCCTCGGCGCCCAGATCCGCATGGTCAGCAGCACCGGCATCAGATGCACGAGGATCACCGGCCCTTTGGCATAGACCCCGAAAGCAAGCGCCAGCCCGAAAGCCACCCAGCCCCCGCCACCCTGCCCGATCCGCCACAGCGCCGCCACGCCGCCCAGCACCCCGAGCCCCAGCAGCGCATCGAACATCGTGGCGGAGCCGTAGATCAGGAAGACCGGAAAGCCGCAAAGGATCAGCGCCGCCGCAACCTCCCGTCCCTGCCCCGGCCAGAACCGCCGCGCCAGAAGCGCCGTCCCCGCCACCATGGCGACCGCCGAGGCCGGACCGACAAGCCGCGCGGCAAATTCCGAAACTCCCGTGAGCAGCCAGACAAGGTTGATCAGCACGAACAGAAGCGGCGTCTTGTGCGTATACATCTCGCCGTTCTTGGTCAGATGCACCGGATCGCCGCTCAGATGCATCTCCCAGGCGACCGAGAGATAGCGCGTCTCGTCGATCGGCAAGAGCGGCCGCATCGCCACCATGTCCGCCAGAACCAGAGCCACCCCGAGAAGCACAAGCCAGAGCCGAGTGTCGCGCATGTCGCCGCCTTTCGCTTTTGACTGTTGCTAGCGAAGCAAAGCGCCCACGTCCAGCAGAGCGCGAGGCCCGGAAAGCGACGCTTTCCTGTCGCAGACGCGCCGACACACCTGCCAAAAGCCGATATTGAGAGGGAAACGCGCCCCGATGCGCCTCCCCCTTGCAGGAATGAAAGGTTTGTCCATGAAAACCCACACCCGCGTTCTGGTGATCGGCGGCGGCGTCGTCGGCTGCTCCGTGCTTTACCACCTCACCAAGCTCGGCTGGTCGGATGTGATGCTGGTGGAACGCTCGGAACTGACCTCCGGCTCCACCTGGCACGCGGCGGGCGGCTTCCACACGCTGAACGGCGATACCAACATGGCGGCGCTTCAGGGCTACACCATCCGGCTCTACAAGGAACTGGAAGCGATCACCGGCATGTCCTGCGGGCTGCACCATGTGGGCGGCATCACCCTTGCCGACAACGCGGCGCGGTTCGAGCAACTCAAGGCGGAGCGCGCCAAGCACCGCTACATGGGGCTCGACACCGAAATCCTCGGCCCGGAGGAGATCGAAAAGTTCACCTATGGCATGGTGAACCTCAAGGGCATCGTCGGCGCGCTTTACGACCCGCTCGACGGCCACCTCGACCCGTCGGGAACGACCCATGCCTATGCCAAGGCGGCGCGGATGGGCGGGGCAGAGATCGTCCTGCACAACCGCGTGCTGGAAACCAACCCCCGCCCCGATGGCTCCTGGGAGGTGGTGACCGAGAAAGGCACGATCATCGCCGAGCATGTGGTGAATGCCGGCGGCCTCTGGGCGCGCGAGATCGGCGCCATGGCCGGGATCTATCTGCCGCTCCTGCCGATGGCGCACCAATATCTCGTCACCGACGACATCCCGGAAATCATGGACATCCTCAAGGGCGGCAACGAGTTCCCGCATGTGATGGACCCCGGCGGCGAAAGCTACCTGCGCCAGGAAGGCCGCGGCCTCTGCATCGGCTTCTATGAAAAGCCCTGCGAGCCGTGGTCGGTCGACGGCACCCCGTGGAATTTCGGCCATGAGCTGCTGAACGAGCAGTTCGACAAGATCGAGGATTCCGTCAACTTCGCCTATCGCCGCTTCCCGGTGCTGGAACGGACCGGGGTGAAGCGCGTGATCCACGGCCCCTTCACCTTCGCCCCGGATGGCAACCCGCTGATCGGCCCGGTCCCGGGCCTGCGGAATTACTGGTCCGCCTGCGCGGTCATGGCGGGCTTCTCCCAAGGCGGCGGCATGGGCCTTGCGCTTGCACAATGGATGATCGAGGGCGAGGTCGAGCGCGACCCGCGCGGCTTCGACGTGGCGCGCTTCGGCACCTGGACCTCGCCCGGCTACACCGTGCCGAAGGTGATCGAGAACTATCAGATGCGCTTCTCCGTCTCCTATCCGAACGAGGAACGCCCCGCCGCCCGCCCCTTCCGCACCACGCCGATGTATGAAATCTTCGACGGCATGAATGCGGTCTGGGGCCAGCAATACGGGCTGGAGGTTGTGAACTACCACGCCCTGCCCGGCGATCCGCGCTATGAGGAACCCTCCTTCAAACGCTCGAACGCCTGGGAGGCGACCCGGCAGGAAGTGCTGGCGGTCCGCGAAGGCGTCGGCATCAACGAGGTGCAGAACTTCGGCAAATATCTGGTCAAAGGCCCGCAGGCGCGTGCCTGGCTCGACCGGATCATGGCCGGCGCCATCCCGAAACCGGGCCGGCTGAGCCTGACGCCGATGCTGGCCGAAAGCGGCAAGATCATCGGGGATTTCACCGTCTCCTGCCTGTCGGAGACCGAATTCCAGCTGACGGCGAGCTATGGCGCGCAGGGCTGGCACGGCCGCTGGTTCGAGCAGCACCTGACCGCGGGTGTCACGGTGGAAAACATCTCCGATGCCCGCTCCGGCTTCCAGATCGCCGGGCCGAACGCCCGCGCGCTTCTCGCCCGCGTCACCCGCGCCGATCTCTCCGCCGAAGCCTTCCGCTTCATGGATGTGAAACGCATGACCGTCGGCATGGCCAATTGCATCGTGCAACGGGTCAGCTACACCGCCGACCTCGGCTATGAGATCTATACCGACCACATGTCCGTCCGCCATCTCTGGGAGGTGCTGAGCGCCGCCGGCACGGATCTCGGCCTGCGCCCCTTCGGGATGCGCGCCATGATGTCGCTGCGGCTCGACAAATGGTTCGGCTCCTGGGGGCGGGAGTTCAGCCCGGATTACACCCCCGCAGAGACCGGCCTCGACCGCTTCATCCGCTGGAACAAGGACGCCGACTGGATCGGCAAAGCCGCCGCCCTCGCCGAAAAGGCCGCCGGACCCAAACGCCGCCTCGTCTCCTTCCTCGTCGATGCGAAGGATGCCGATGTCGTCGCCTGGGAACCGATCTGGCTGGACGGCAACGTGGTCGGCTTCTGCACCTCGGGCGGGTTCAGCCACTGGACCGGGAAATCCGTCGCCATGGGCTTCCTGCCCGCCGAGAAGGTGAAAGACGGCCTCGCCTGCGAGATCGAGATTCTGGGCGAGCACCGCCGCGCAATCGTCCACCTCGACCCGCTCTGGGACGGCGACGGCGCCCGGATGCGCGGCTGATCTTCTTCTCTTCGGAAATATCCTCGGGGGGAGCCGGAGGCGGGGGGCGGACAGCCCCCCTGCCCGCCACCGGCGCGCCCCCGCCAGTGCTGCCAGATTTCTTCCAGGAAATTTGACAAAATCCTTCCGGGGATTTTGCATCGTCCGATCCGACGGAAAGGTGCCATGGCCGAAGCCCAGATCCTGATCCTCGCCGCCGGGGCCTCCGCGCGGATGCGTGGCGCCGACAAGCTGATGGAGCCGGTCGGGGGCGTCCCGCTCCTCCGCCATGTCGCGCGCACGGCCCTTGCCAGCGGCGCGCCGGTCAGCCTCACCCTGCCACCCGATCGCCCGGCGCGGCTTGCCGCCGTGCAGGACCTGCCCCTGAGCCGCATCCTCGTCGCCGATCCTTCCGGCCTCTCTGCCAGCCTGACCGCCGGCCTCGCGCGCCTTCCGCCGGAAGCGCCCGTGCTGCTTCTCCTCGCCGACCTGCCGGAGATCACGGCTGACGATCTTCGGCGGATGCTGCGCGAAATGCGGGAAACCCCGGAGATGATCCTGCGCGGTGCGGCCTCGGATGGCACGCCCGGCCATCCGGTCTGCTTTCCGCCCTGGCTCAGGGCCGAATTGCTTTCCCTT
This sequence comes from Paracoccaceae bacterium, assembly GCA_027492585.1. Lineage (GTDB taxonomy): Bacteria > Pseudomonadota > Alphaproteobacteria > Rhodobacterales > Rhodobacteraceae > JAPUEK01. Next base: position 41,235 of record JAPUEK010000024.1, read on the forward strand.
CATGGAGACGAGGGCGCGCGCGCGGTCCTTGCGCGCCATGCCGACCGGCTGCGGCTCCTCCCGCTGCCGGGCCGCCATGCCATCACCGATCTCGACACGCCGGAGGATTGGGCTGCCTGGCGCGCCGCCGGCTCCTCAGGCGCCGAGTAGCACCCGCGCTTCATGCGCCTTCAGCGACAGCCGCGCGGACGGGAAATCCACCCCGTCGAGCACCAGTTCCGGGAAAAGTTCCGCCAGCTCGTCCCGCTGCGCCTCTTCCATGCTGTTCAGCATCCGCGTCGCGGGCTGGAAGCTTTCGGTCCAGGCGCCATCGGCACAGATGATCTCATGCCGGTCGAAGAGAAGGTGGATATAGCTGATCCCCGCAGTCAGCACCTGATCCACCCCTTGAAGTGCTGTCAGATGGGTTGCGGCCACCAGAACCTCCGCCTCCCCGAAGAACATTTCCGCCCGCGCTCCCTCCATCAGCATCCGGTGCTGGGGCGAGACCTTCATGTCGCGCAGCGGCAGCCCGTGGCCAAGCGCGCCGCGCCGGATTTCCACCGGACGCAGATGCGGACGCACGATCAGGTCGGCCAGCCCCAGATCGCGGCGCCCGACCCAGCGGATCTCCTGCCAGCCGTTGTCGCGCGTCATCACCCGGTCGCCGGCGCGGATCTCCTCGACCAGCACCTCGCCGCGCTCGGTCAGGATCAGCGTGCCGGGGGTGAAGCAGGGGATCACCTCCTCGATGTTCGAGAAGGTCATCGTGCCGATGACATTGCCCAGCGTATCGAGGAACTCGACCGTGCCATTCTCATGGTTCAGCGGGTCGTAGTGGATGTTGGTCAGAGACCAGCCCCAGGCGCTGAGGTCGAGGATATCGTGGTCGCCGAGGTTTTCGCCGCCATCGACGGTATCGCCGATGTCGCCGAAGATCACGTCGTTGCCGGTCCCGCCATAGATGAGGTCCGGCCCCGCCCCGCCCGTCAGCGTGTCATTGCCCGCGCCGCCATAGAGCGTATCGAAGCCGTCGCCGCCGTTCAGCAGATCGTCGCCGTCCGCGCCATCGAGGTAGTCGGCCCCGGTGCCGCCGTTCAGCGTATCGTTCCCCGTGCCACCGAAGAGGCGGTCATTGCCCGTCTCCCCCTCCAGCAGGTCGTCGCCTGTCCCGCCGCTCAGGCTGTCGTCGTTGTCGCCCCCGAGGAGCCGGTCATTGCCGTCGCCCCCGTCCAGCGTGTCGTTGCCCGTGCCGCCGGAAAGGCTGTCGTCGCCCGCGCCGCCGAAAAGCTGGTCGGCACCATTGCCGCCCAGAAGCGTGTCCCGACCATCCCCGCCCTCCAGACGGTCGTTGTCATCGCCGCCGTCGAGATAATCGTTGCCGTCACCGCCGCTGAGGCTGTCATTGCCCGCCTCACCGAACAGCCGGTCATTGCCGGCATCGCCGCTCAGCGTGTCGTCGCCCGTGCCGCCCAGCAGGCTGTCATTGCCGAGACCGCCCGAGAGGTTGTCATTCCCCGCCTCGCCGTTCAGCGTATCGTCGCCGTCACCGCCCGAAAGCTGGTCATTGCCGAGCCCGCCCAGCAGGCTGTCATTGCCCGCATCCCCCGAAAGGATGTCATTGCCGTCGCCGCCGTTCAGCGTATCCGCACCGTCGCCGCCGGAGAGGCTGTCATCCCCTCCGTCGCCAAGAAGGCTGTCGTCCCCGATGCCGCCGAAAAGCGTATCGCTGCCGTCGCCGCCGCTCAGCGTGTCATTGCCATCCTCGCCCCAGAGGCTGTCATTGCCGGCATCGCCGAGAAGGCTGTCATTGCCGAGCCCGCCATAGAGCGTGTCATTGTCCGCACCGCCCGACAGCGTATCGCGCCCGTCCCCGCCATAGAGCCGGTCATTGCCCGCCTCGCCCGACAGGGCATCATTGCCGTCGCCGCCAGAGAGGCTGTCGTCCCCGGCGCCGCCGAGCAGGCTGTCATCGCCCGCTTCGCCGAACAGGGTATCATTGCCGTCGCCACCGTTGAGCGTATCTGTCCCGTCGCCGCCCAGCAGGCTGTCATCACCGGCATTGCCGGAAAGGTTGTCATTGCCGATGCCGCCGTAAAGCGTGTCATTGCCATCCCCGCCCGCAAGCGTGTCATTGCCATCGTCACCGAAGAGGCTGTCATGGCCCGCATCGCCCGACAGGCTGTCATCCCCCGCCCCGCCGTAAAGCGTGTCATTGTCCGCACCGCCCGACAGCGTATCGCGCCCGTCGCCGCCGAAAAGCTGGTCATTGCCGGCATCGCCGGAAAGGCTGTCGTTGTCGGCCCCGCCATAAAGACTGTCATCGCCGTCGCCACCGTAAAGAACGTCATTGCCCGCCTCGCCGAGCAGCGTGTCGTTGCCCCCGGCTTCGGCGGCGACGTTCGGCGGGTTGGTGTTGACGTAAAGCTCATAGAAGGAGCCGTTGCCGCCAAGCGCCACCAGCCCGACCGAAGTGAAGGGGACGTTGATCGTCAGCGTGCCGACAGTGGTGGAAACCGCGCCGTTGCGGGTCAACTGGCCGTTGCCGTTGATGATATAGGTCGAGGCGCCGTTGAAGGTCACCGTGCCATTGGCAATGGCGGCGGTGAGGTCGATCGTCGTCCCGTTGATCTGCAGGGTCAGCGTCTCGCCGGTGGAGAGCCCGTTGAACAGGATCTGCCCGCCCGACACCTGCGAGGACATGGTGTGGGTATGCGTCTCCGACCCGTCGCCATCCCCGATGTTGAAGCCAGAGACGGCGCCATAGGTGCCGGCGGTCAGGGCATTATCGCCCGACACCGACTGGACGGCGAAATTCGGGCGGCCATTGGTGCCGGCGACGGTCTGCGTCGCCGCCGTGATCTCGGTATAGCTCGGCGTGTAGGTGATGCCTGCGCCCGCCGCGCCGCCGTAGATCGTATCGTCGCCCGTGCCGCCAAGCAGGCTGTCATTGCCCGAGCCGCCGTCGATGCTGTCGTTCTCGGTGCCGCCGTCCACCGTGTCATTGCCATAGCCGGCATTGATCACGTCATTGCCGCTGCCGCCGAACACCTGGTCATTGCCCAGCCCGGAGTTCACCGTGTCATTGCCCGCCCCGGCGCGGATGTAGTCGTCATTGCCGGTGGTGCCGGCATAGCCGGTGGCATCGTTGCGATCCACGCGGTCGCCACCCGGATCGCCGGTATAGGCGGCGTCGATCAGATCATTGCCGGCGGTGCCATCGACGATGCCGTCGCCGGTGAAGGGCTGCCCGCCCTCGAAATTGAAGCCGTAGACCCCGAGCGGATCGTTGGTGTCGAAATCATTTCCCGGATAGGTGCTGAGGAAGGCCGAATTGCCCGACCCCTCCGCCAGAACCTGCGAGGTCGAGCCATTCGACATGCCGACCGTGGCGATACCTGTATAGCCGTTGGTGAAGCCGATGGAATCATAGATGTATTCGACGCCGACATCGCCCGCGCCATTGTTGGTCAGCACGATCTGGAAGCTGTTGCGGCCGGTGCCGGTATAGGGGGCGACGTTCAGCCAGGTGATCGTCACCTTGCCCGAGGCAGGATCGAGATCCCAGTAGATATCCCCGCCCTTGGAGATGTCGATATCGGTCCAGAAGGCCGCAAGCGAGGGCTTGCCGATCGCCGTCAGCGCCGAGGGGGTATAGGCGGTATGGGCCGAGCCGAAGGTGATCAGCCCGTTGGTGTTGATGTAGATGCTGCTGTAGCCGGTGCCGTAGAAGTCGATGCCGCCGGAACCGAAGACCGACGTGATGTTGACGGCAATGGAGCCGTCATCAAGGTTGCCGCTGTACGCGGAGGTGCGGAAGGAATTCTCGCCGTAGCCGGCGGTCCCACCCAAACCTGAAGTCATCGTCGCCATGGTCAGCCCCTACCCACCAGTCCGGACCGGGGCGGCTTGTCCATTTCGCAAATCACCTCTCATTTGAGGCATATTGTTTCCGAAACGGCACCTACCAGGTCGCGTCATCGGAAAAACTAGGCGCCAAAAATGAACAAAGAGCGGCGCAAACCCGATGCTTTCAGGGTCTGCGTCGCCCGATTGTGCAGAGTTTTAGGCAAAAGCCGGGGTTTCGGGGCTTTTGGCCCCAATCATGCCCCAATCAACACGCGCGCCTCTCTGGATTTGAGCGACAGCCGCGCCGCGGGATAGTTCGCCTCGAAGGCAAGGTCGGGGAAGAGCGCCAGAACCTCGGCGCGTTGCTCCTCTTCAAGGCTGCCGAGCGTGGCAAGACCGGGCTGGAAGCTTTCCGACCAGGCGCCATCGGCCCGCACGATCTCATGCTGGTCGAACAGCATGTGGATGTAGCTGATCTGCGGCGGATAGGTGCGGCTGATGCCGGGCATCCCCACCAGATGGGTTGCCGCGACCAGAACCTCATGCTCGCCGAAAAGCAGCTCGGCCCGCGCGCCCGTCATCAGCATCCGGTGCTGCGGGCTGACCAGCATGTCGCGTTCCGGCAGCCCGTCGCCGAGCGCGCCCTTGGCGATCCGCACCGGGTTGAAGCGCGGCTCGGCCACAAGCTCGGCCCGCGTCAGATCCCTGCGGCCGATCCAGCGGATCTCCTGCCAGCCGCTGTCACGGGTCAGCACCCGGTCGCCGACCGCCAGGTCGGCCACATCGACCTCGCCCGTCTCGGTCAGGATCAGGGAGCCCGGGGTGAAGCAGGGAATGACGTTCTCGATATTGGTGAAGGTCAGCGTGCCGACGACGGCGCCGTTATTGTCGAGGAACTCGACCGTGCCGTTTTCATGGTTGTTCGCATCATAGATGATGTTGGTGGCGGCATAGCCATAGGCGGTCAGGTCAAGGGTGTCGTAGTCATCCCCTCCCTCGCCGCCGTCGATCACATCACCGATGCCGCCGAAGAAGATGTCGCGGTCGTTCTGACCGGAGAGGGTATCGGCCCCCTCGCCGCCGATGATCACATCATTGCCGTCGCCGCCGAGGATCGAGTCATCGCCATCGTCGCCGTGCAGCGTGTCATCGCCCCGGCCGCCGCTGATCGTGTCATTGCCATCGTTGCCATGCACGATGTCTTCGTCGTCGCCCGCATCGACGAAATCGTTGCCGCTGCCGGCGTCGATCGTGTCGTTGCCGCCGTTGCCGAAGATACTGTCATTGCCGTCATCGCCCGACAGGGAATCCCCGGCGCCTGTCAGCGGATCGCTCGAAGACGATCCGTAGATGCTGTCGTCGCCGCTGCCGCCGAAGACCGTCACCGTCCCGGAGGAGGCGTTGGCATGGATCACGTCGTTGCCGCCGTCTCCGTAAAGCGTATCGGCGCCGCTGGTGCTGGTGAGCGTGTCATTGCCGTCACCGCCGCTCAGCAGGTCATCGCCACTGCTGCCATCGGTCAGGGCGTCGCTGCCGCCGCCGCCGTAAAGCGTGTCGTTCCCGGTGCCGCCATCAAGCTGGTCGTCGCCATCGCCCCCCGAAAGCTCGTCATTGCCGGCATCGCCGGACAGCGTGTCATTGCCGGCCTCGCCGTTCAGGATATCGTCGCCCGCCCCGCCTTCGACCACATCATTGCCAAGGCCCGCATCAACCGTGTCGTTGCCAAGACCGGAGCGCACCGTGTCATTGCCGGCCCCGGCATAGACCAGATCGGCATTGGTGCCGGTGGCATTGTCATTGGCGTCGATGCGGTCGCCCTGCGGGTCGCCGGTATAGGCGCCGTCGATCAGGTCATCGCCGGCTCCCCCCTCGACGATATAGTTCGGAGCGGAGGGCGCATGGGTCAGAACCCCGTCCACATAAAGGTTTTCGATGTTGAAAAAGACGAGCTGGCCGCCTCCGGTGAAGAAGACCGTGCCATTCTCCGGGTTGCCCGGATCCCAGCTTACCGAAGAGACGCCCGACACATAAAGCGTGTCATTGTCGGTGCCGGTGGTGACGGTCTCATAGCCGTCCACATAATCGCCCGCGCCGCCATAGAACACATCGGCGTCTTCCTCGCCGAGCATCGTGTCATTGCCCTCGTCGCCGTAAAGCGTGTCGGCACCGTTGGAGCCCTGGATGTAGTCGTCGCCCGTGCCGCCATAGACGAGATCGTTCTCGCCCGAGCCGGTGATCACATCATTTCCGGCGCCGCCGTAAACGGTATCGTCGCCGTAGCCGCCGAACATGTGGTCATTGCCGTCGCCGCCATAAACGTGGTCGTTGCCGGCCCCGCCATAGGTGCTGTCGTCACCGTCTCCGCCATAAACATAGTCATTGCCGGCATCGCCGCGGATGAAGTCATTGCCCGCGCCACCCTCGACCGTGTCATTGCCGAGGTCGCCCTGCATGTAGTCGTCGCCGGCGTTGCCCTGGATGCTGTCGTCGCCGTCGCCACCATAAACGTTGTCATTGCCCGCGCCGGCCTGAACCGTGTCGTTGCCCTCATTGGCAAAGATATCGTCATCATCCGGCCCTGCTCCGGCATAGACCGCATCGCCCGCGTCGATGATGTCGCCATTGCCGTCCACATAACCGGCCCCGATGGAATCGTTGCCGGAGGTTCCCCAGATCAGACCGTCCTTGTTGCCGCCGTTCAGCACCAGATGCTCGATTTCCGAGAAGCTCATCGTGGTGCCATCGGTGAAGGTGGCGGTCCCGGCCTCGTTGTTGCCGCCCCCGTAGATGAGCTTGGTGACGCCATTCAGAACCAGCGTGTCATTGTCATTGCCGCCTTCGCCGCCCACAACCACATCGCCGCTTCCGGCATAGATGAGATCGGCATCGTCGCCGCCGTAGATCACGTCATTGCCGCTGCCGCCGGTCAGCGTGTCATTACCCGCATCGCCGTAGACGCTGTCATTGTCCGCCCCCGAGGAGATCCAGTCGTTGCCGTCGCCGCCATAGGCCACGTCATTGCCGGTCCCGGTCTCGATGATGTCGTTGCCACCATCGCCCCAGACGGTGTCGTTGCCGGCATCATCGCCGGAAAGCCCGAAGGTATCATCCCCGCTGCCCAGCACGGCAAGATCGTTCCCGGCCCCGCCGGTCACGCTGTCATTGCCCGAGCCGCCGAAGATCTGGTCATCCCCGGCCCCGGCGTTCACGATGTCATTGCCCGCTCCCGCGGTGATGTAGTCGCCGTCGCCGGTGGTGCCACCCACGCCGGTCGCGTCATTGGCGTCGATCAGGTCGCCATCCGGATCGCCGAGATAGCCGACCTGGATCACATCGTCGCCCGAGGTCCCCTGCACGATCCCGTCCTTGGTGATCGTCGCCGCGGTGACGATGCTGATCATGCCGACATCGGTATTCCCCTCGGAATCCATCATCGTGTAGTTCAGCGTATTGGTGCCGATATCGCCATCGGAGGTGATCGTCACCGTGCCGTTGGCGTTGAGCGTCACCGTCTCGCCGGTGGGAAGCGTGACCGTCTGACCCGGCACCACCGAGATGCCGTTGATCTTGGTGATGGTCAGGCCGCCGTCGGTCATGTCGCGGTCATTGGCCAGGATGTCGAAGACACGGCTGGAGTTCGGCGTCAGCTGCACCCGGTCGTCGAAGGCGAGCGCATAGGTCTGCACGCTGTCGCCCATGATCAGCAGGTTGGAATCATAGGCCGTATCGCCGGCATCGGCGATACCGATCTTGATCGTGTTCACCTGTCCGGCATGGACCGGCGCCTTGAAGGACAGCACATAGGTAAAGCCATCCATCTCGGTGTTGTAGGTATCGTTGGCGTTCGAGACATAGAGGTTCTGGTTCGCGCCGGGGTTCACCGTGTCGATGGAGACCTGCCCGCCGACCGTCACCGTCACCGGCACGAAGTTCCCGTTCACCCAGACCCCGAAGGCGTCGTTGTAGCCACCGTTCACATATTCCGGATATTCCTCGGAGGAGAAGACGAACTGCATCGTCAGCCAGTCGCCATCCGGGATGAAATTCGCCTGAAGGATGGCGCCGTCATAGGTCGCCGCCCCGGCCTCGGCGGTGAGCTGGGCATCGCCATCGACGCCCGCCGTATCGGTCGAGGTCCCGGTGGAGGTATTGGTGTCCGTCGTGCCGCTGGAGTTGGTGAAATCGGCCGCGCGCCCGGTGGACAGGATCACCCCGCTGTCGGTCGGCGAAATTCCGGGGATCGTCGTCAAGGCGCCCGAATAGATGCCGGCCGAGGCGGCATCCCCGGTATAGCTCGCCGAAAGGATCTGGATACCGTCGCCGAAGATGGCATTGGCCATATCCATCGCGGATGCGGAGGAATTGATCGTAAGTTCGTTCGCCGTTGCCATTTACCTGATCCCGCACGGATCGCCGCACCGGACAACGGCCGGACACGACCCTGCGGCGACGGTTTCCCGTCTCCGCATCTGCCCTGTCCGCCTTGCCAGCATCACCGATCACTCCAGACACATCCCGCCTCCGAACCGCAGGGAGGGGGTCATACGTTCCCGGATAGCGGGCCAATATGGTCAAAGCGCGGGGGGTTTGCGGCGATGAAAGGATGAATCCCGGCAGAAAGAAGGCAAATTCAACCCATGATTTCAAAAATGAAACCAATGAGTTAAAGAAAGATACTTCGTTTCCTAAAGATAGACAAAAAGGCAAGACAATGGAAAAGGGGCCTTCGGGAAAAGGCCCCTTTCCGTTGCGATCCGGGAACGGCAGGCGGACCCGGTCCGCGCTGCATAACCGTATTATTTGACCAGAAGCCGCGCCTCGTGCCGCTTCAGGGTGCGCCGGGCGGCCTGATAATCCTCAAGCCCCGCTTCGGTCTTCAGCTCCGGGAAGAGCTCGAAGATCTCGCCGCGCTGCGCGTTGCCCATCCCCTTCAGCGTGTAATCGCCGGGCTGGAAGCTTTCGGTCCAGGCTCCGTTCGACAGCACGACCTCGTGGCGGTCGAACATGAAGTGGATATAGGTCGTCCCGAGCGAGTCGACCGTCTGGATCCCCGCACCCGCCACCAGATGCTTGGCCGAGACCAGCACCTCATGCTCATCGAAGTAGAGCGCGGTACGATCGTTGGCGACCAGCAGGCGGTGATTCGGCGAAACCATCATGTCGCGTTCCGGCAGGCCGTTGCCAAGGCTGCCCTGACGGATCAGCACCGGCTTCAGATGCGGGTTGGCGGCCAGATCGTGCCAGCCGAGCTGTTTCTGCCCGGTCCAGCGGATTTCCTGGATGCCATTGTCGCGGGTGATGATCCGGTCGCCGGCCTTCAGCGTTTCCACCGGGACCTCGCCCTTCGGCGTCGCAATCAGCGTGCCGGGGGTGAAGCAGGGGATGACATTCTCGATGTTGCGGAAGGTCAGCGTGCCGGTGACATTGCCATCGTCGTCGAGGAAGTCGACGGTGCCGTTTTCCGGATTGTCATCGGCATAGTGGATCACCAGCGGGCCGGCGCCACTCAGATCAAGCGTGTCGTAGTCGTCGCCGCCCTCGTTGCCGTCGATGTAATCGCCGGCCCCGCCACCGATGAACAGGTCACGGTCATTGCCGCCGAAGAGCGTGTCCGCCCCCGCCCCGCCGATGATCGTGTCATTGCCGTCACCGCCGAAGATCACATCGTCGCCGATGCCGCCGTCGAGGGAGTCGGTTCCCGCACCGCCAAAGAGCGTGTCATCGCCTTCGGAGCCAAGCAGCGTGTCCTGGCCCGCCCCGCCAAAGAGCAGGTCGTCGTCGATGTTGCCGTCGAGATAGTCGTCACCGGCGCCACCGTAGAGCGTGTCGTCGTCATCCATGCCGTAGATGGTGTCATTGCCATCGCCGCCATAGAGAAGATCGGTGCCGTTGTCGGGGCGAAGGTCGGTGGCATCGGGGATGTTGACCGCATCCGGCACGCCGGGGCCGTAGCCGCCGTAGATCAGATCGTCGCCATCGCCGCCATAAACCTCGTCCGCGCCTTCGGCAGCGATGATCGTGTCATTGCCGCTGCCGCCATGAACGGTGTCGTCGTCAAAACCGGCATCGACCGAGTCATTGCCATTGCCGCCGTAAACCAGGTCGGCATCATCGCCGGTCAGGATCGTGTCATTGCCATTGCCGCCGTAAACGGTGTCGAGGTCGTTGAGCGGGTTGCTGTCGGCCGGGTAAAGCCCCGGATAACCGCGATCCGGCAGCGGCAGCGGACCGCCGCCCGAGGTGTCGATGTAATCGTCGCCATCGCCAGCCCGGACCGAGTCATTGCCGTTGCCGCCGAAGAGCGAGTCATTGCCGTCGCCACCCGATTGCAGCGTGTCGTCGCCGTCACCGCCGTAGAGCGTGTCGGAACCGGAGTCGCCATCAAGGGAGTCGTTGCCGTTGCCGCCGTAGATCAGGTCGTCGCCGAGACCGCCGCGCGCAGTATCATCGCCGTCGCCGGCATAGATGCGGTCATCATTCGGCCCGTCGCCGGGGATGAGCGCGTCATTGCCGTCCACCACGTCGCCATCCGGGTCGCCGGTGTAATGGCTGTCGATCACGTCATTGCCGGAAGTCCCGGTCACGATCCCGTCGCGGCCCGGCGTGGTCGGATTGACGGTGACGGTAAGGGTGCTGGTCGAGGTGCCGCCATGACCGTCGCTGACCTCGTAATTCACCACGGCCTCGCCGGTGAAACCGGGATTGGGGGTGAAGGTCAGCGAGCCGTCGGGGTTCACGGTGATCGAGCCATCCGCCGAAGTGGGCGTGCCGAGGATCGACAGCGGGTCGCCATCGACATCGGTGTCATTGGCCAGAACCGGCACCGTGACCGGCGTGCCGGCGGTGGTGGTCGCGGTATCGGGGTTCGCCACCGGGTCATCGTTCACCGGGTTGACGGTCACCGTCACCGTGGAGGTCGCCGTATGCCCCTGCGGATCGCGGATCGTATAGGTGATCGTGTCGGTGCCGTTGAAATTCTCATCCGGCGTGTAGTGCAGGGTGCCGTCGCCATTGATGGTGACAGTGCCATTGGGGGAGGTCGCGGTGGTCACGGTCAGCGGCCCGCCGTTCGGGTCGCTGTCATTGGTCAGCACGTCGATGGTGACGGGGGTGTCCTCATCGGTGGTGGCCGTGTCGGGATTGGCAACCGGATCGTCGTCGGGGGTCACGTTGTCAACCGTGTCGGAGAGGGTGAACTGATCCACCGTGCCGCCGAAATGCTGGTTGATGTCGTTGAGCTGTTCGGGGTTCGACAGGCTCTGGCCCGCACCCACGATCCAGGGCTGGTTGATGCCGATGGAGCCCTGGTCCATCGTCAGGGTGTTCGGCACGTCGGCGCTGTGATCGGCGCCGGTGGTGGTGTTGTTCACGACCAAAGCGCCGCCCGTGCCGCCCTGATCCCAGGAGTAGCTCAGGTTGATGCTGTCGCCCGGATGGGCAAAGCCCGGCGCGGTGCCGAAGGTCGTGGTGCCGCTCGGGGTCTCGTGGCTGACAACCACGGAGCCGTCGGCGAGAATGTCGATGTGATAGCCGCCTGCCGTCTGGCCCACGCTGTCCCGCGAGAGCACGGTCTGGGTGTGATCCAGCGGTGCATCGTTCAGCGTGAAGTTCAGCGTCAGCGTGCCGCGGTCCATCTGGAACGCCTCGCTGGGATAGATCTTGACCAGATCGTCCTGCCCGTCCAGCACCGCCTGCCCGCCCGAGGCCTCCGCCCCGTTGCGGTAAGTGCCGTTCTGCGCGCCATTGCCGAGCGCAGAGTCGAGCGCGGTGCTGTCGGTGTCGTTGAAGTCGTATTGCGCGATAATCGGCATTTCTATTCCCTCGTTCCTGCAAGGGCGCCGTCGGGCAACCCATCCGATCCCAGTTCCCGCGCCGCCCTTCCGGACGACCTCGGATCGGCGCCTACCGGATGACCCCGGCCCTTGCGCCATGACTGCCGATCACATGAGTTGTCGGAAAAAACACGATCGCCTCGGGAAAAGACCCGGCACAGTCCGAAATCGCGGAAAGTGAAACCGGATCGCAGAAATCCGGTCAGACGGCAGCATTCCTTCACAACCTGCGCGCATTTCAGCGCGCCACCACTCACAGACCGCCCCCACGGCCAACTCGTCTTCCCAGAAAGACCATTCTTGATTACCGCCCGTTAAGCGTTCCGGGAAGGGGAAAAAGCCGGAATTGCGGCCCCGCCTTGTCCGTCCTCGGGTCAAATTCCAGCGAGTTTGGAAGGACTTGCGCCACCCAAGGTTGAACCGGGTTTCCGCGGCGGAAACGACATCTCTGAGAAGTTCCGGGCAACCATTTGCAGACGCAGGGGATTCCGGAACTGCGAAAATTCGGGTGCGCCGGGATTGTTCTTCAGACAGAAACAGAGATTCGCATCATAGCCCCGTTAACAATAAGGCAATTTTGCGTCCTGATTTTGTGCAGGGCGATTTTCCGCTGTTGCCGGGACAGCGCCAATTCTTCGAGTTAACCATGATCTGTTCAGGACAAGGCGCTGTTAACCTTAAGAAAGACCGAATCACCCGGATCGCACTGACCACCGCAAAAGCGCGGAAACCCCATCATGGGGAACCTTTTCCTTAGGGCTGAACGGACCAACAGAGCTGCGAAAGGCTGGTACGGGTGGTCGGACTCGAACCGACACTCCTTGCGGAAACAGAGTTTGAGTCTGTCGCGTCTACCATTCCGCCACACCCGCCTGCGTCGGCGCTTTCCCGGTAGGATCGGCAGAGGCCGACCGAAAGCGCCGGGCCACCCGAAAGCGGCACAGGCGGGGTTTAGCCGCCCCGCCCGCCCCCGTCAACTTTGGTCATCACCTTTACAACCGACATTCAGGCCGGGGGTCGCGCTCCTCCCCCTCATTTTCTGTCGGAAAATCTCCTGCGGGGAGGTCCGCCTCCGGGGCTTGCCGGAGGCGCCATGCGCGCCGAGGACCGGCGCCCCGGCATCACCGCCGGTCAGAGGCTGCGCGCGGCGAAGGTGTCGCAACTGTCCATGCGGCCGGATTTGAGGCCCTTCAGGAACCAGTTGGTCCGCTGCTCCGAGGTGCCATGGGTAAAGGTATGGGGCATCGGCACGCGGCCGGCATTGCGTTGCAGCGTATCGTCGCCGATCTGGTGGGCGGCGTTCAGCGCCTCCTCGAAATCGCCGCGCTCGATGGCGCCGATCTGGCCCTGCACCGCCTTGGCCCAGACGCCGGAGAGGCAATCGGCCTGCAATTCGATCCGCACCGAAATCTCGTTGCTTTCCTCTTCGCTGACGCGGGAGCGGACCTCATTGGCCTTGCCGAGGATGCCGAGTTCGTCCTGGACATGGTGGGCGACCTCATGGGCGACGACATAGGCCATGGCGAAATCTCCCCCGGCACCCAGTTCCTTCTCCATCGTGGTGAAGAAATCGGTGTCGAGATAGACCTTCTTGTCGCCGGGGCAGTAGAACGGCCCGGTCGCCCCCGAGGCGCTGCCGCAGGGCGAAGACGTCACCCCCTTGTACAGCACCAGCGTCACCGGGTTGTATTTGCGGTTGAGCTGGTCGCGGAAGGTCTTTGTCCAGACCTCTTCGGTGTAGCCGAGCACCACCGAGACGAATTCGCCCGCCTGCTTGTCGGCCGGCGTCAGCTCCTGCGCCGTGCCGGACGCCGTCGTGCCGCCCATGTCGGTGCCGTTCAGAAGCTGCGCGGGATCGACGCCGAGCAGCATGGCGATCACCACCACCGCCACGAGGCCGAGCCCGCCGGCACCTCCGGCCCGCACGGCGCCGCCCCTGCCGGAGGTGCGCCGGTCTTCGATATTGTTGCTGCCCCGCCGACCGCGCCATTCCATGGCATCACCTCTTCATATACCTTGCATGAAGCATATCGACCCCTGCCCCCGATGCAATCGCCAACCCGCCTGCCGCAGCTCCTCCCCCTGTCACATGACCGCCGCCTCGGCCTGTCATGCTTGACCTCGCGCCCCGATCAGGGCCAATGGGGGCAAACAAGGGGGCAAGATGTTTCGCAGGCTGTACGACTGGACCTTGCGTTGGGCGGGCTCACCCCATGCCGAGAAGGCGATGGGGGTGGTTTCGGTCGTGGAAAGCTCGGTCTTTCCGATCCCGGCGGATGTGCTCTTCATCCCGATGTGCCTGGCCCGGCCCGAAAAGGCGATGCGCTATGCGTTGATCGCCACGATCACCTCGGTGATCGGCGGGGTGATCGGCTGGATGATCGGACATTACGCCTTCGACCTCCTCGCCCGGCCGATGCTGGACTTCTACGGCAAGATGGCCGCTTTCGAGGAGGTGAAGGCCCAGACCGGCGACGGGATGATCCTGCTGTTGCTCGTCACCTCGGGGTTTTCGCACCTGCCGCCGATGAAGGTGGTCACGATTCTGTCAGGCCTCGTGTCATTCGACCTGAAATGGTTCATCCTGTCGGCGATCCTGGCCCGCGGCGGGCGGTTCTATCTGCTGGCCTGGCTGCTGCGCCGCTATGGCGTGGCCATGGCGGAATTCGTGGAACGCCGCTTTGCCTGGGTTGCCGGGGCAATCGTGGTTCTGTGCCTGGCTGCCTGGGCCGTGCTGAGGTTTTGGACCTGAACGTTGAGCCCGATCCCGGATCGGGCCGGAAATGAGGAAGAAATGACGCGGAATGTCCTGATCCTGCTGGCGACCGCCGGTTCGGTGGCGCTGTTGGCGGGGGCTTTTGCCTTTCAGTATATCGGCGGGCTGCTGCCGTGCGTGCTCTGCCTCTGGCAACGCTGGCCCCATGCCCTGGCCATCGTTCTGGGGATCGCGGGGATGAAGATCGGCGGGCGGGTGCTGCCGCTTCTGGGGGCGCTCGCGCTTCTGGCGACGGCGGGGATCGGGGCCTTCCATGTCGGCGTCGAGCAGGGCTGGTGGGAGGGTCTTGCCTCCTGCACGGTCAATTCGATGGCCGGGGTCAGCGCCGCTGACCTGCTCAATACCGATATCCAGGTCGGCGGGCCGGTGCGCTGCGATGCGATCGCCTGGCAGTTCGGCGGGGTGTCGATGGCGGGGTGGAATACGGTGATCTCGCTGTTCCTCGCCGCGATCTGGCTGCGCGCGGCGCGGCGGAGCTGAGGCGGAGGGGGGCTGTCCGCCCCCCGCCTGCGGCTCCCCCCGAGGATATTTCCGAAGAGAAGAAGATCAGCCGAGGAGCCGCTGGCCTTCCTGCAGGGCGAAGCGGTCGGTCATGCCCGAGACGTAATCGGCGGTCATGCGCGCGAGATCGGTTTCGCTTTTCGCCCGCGCGATGTCGGCCTGCCATTCGGCGGGCAGCAGTTCCGGCCGGGCGAGGAAGAGCGGGAAGAGCCCGTCCAGCACCTCCGTCACGCGCGCGCGTTCGGCCATGACCGAGGGCGCGCGATACATGCGGTGAAAGAGGAAGGCGCGGATCGCCTTCAACTCCTGATAGAGCGGCTTGGAAAAGCGGATCACCGTGGTTCCCATGGCGCGGATCTCCTCCACCGATTTCGGCTGGGCGGCGGAGAGGCGGTTCTGGGCGACGGCGATCACATCCTCCACCATGCGGCCGAAGACCCGGCGCAGCGCCTCATGGCGGCGGCGCATCTTTTCGAGACCGGGATGGAGGCGGTCCACCTCCTCGAAGGCGGGGCCGGTGACGGGAAGCTCCATCAGATCGGCCTCGGAGAAGAGACCGGAGCGCAGCCCGTCATGCAGATCATGGTGGGAGTAGGCCACGTCATCGGCGATGGCTGCGACCTGGGCCTCGGCGCTCGCATGGGTGTCGAGTTCCAGATCCCATTCGGCATTCACCTCGGCCAGGGCATAGGGCAAGGGGCCGTCATGTTTCCTGTCGGCATTGGGGCCGATCACCGGGCCATTGTGCTTGGCGATGCCTTCGAGCGATTCCCAGGTCAGGTTCAGCCCGTCGAAATCGGCATAGTGCCGCTCCAGCCGGGTGACGATCCGCAGGGCCTGGGCGTTGTGGTCGAAACCGCCATAGGGCGCCATCAGCCGTTCGAGCGCGTCCTCCCCGGTATGGCCGAAGGGCGTGTGGCCGAGATCATGGGCAAGGGCGATGCATTCGGCCAGATCGGTGTTGAGCCCGAGGACCCCCGAGATCGTGCGTGCCACCTGCGCCACCTCGATCGAATGGGTCAGCCGGGTACGGTAGTAATCGCCCTCATGCTCCACGAAAACCTGCGTCTTGTGCTTCAGCCGCCGGAAGGCGGAGGAATGGATGATCCGGTCCCGGTCGCGTTGGAAGGGCGAGCGGAACGAGGACATCTGTTCGGGATGCAGCCGTCCACGCGACTGGTCGGGCTGGCAGGCGAAAGGGGCGAGCATGGGGTTCTGCCGTTCTTGTTGAAGTCTTTGCTTCCCCCTATATTCACCCAGAACCCCGAAGGATAGGGAAATGCCATGGAACTGACCCTGCCCGCCGATGCCCATCACCCGCGCGTCACCGACCGCGCCTTTGCGCGGCTTGCCGAGATTGCCGAACTGACCGGAGAGGCGCGCGCCCTGCGCGTGGCGGTGGAGGGCGGCGGCTGTTCGGGCTTTCAGTACGACATCCGGCTTGACGAGCCTGCGGGCGACGATCTGGTGCTGGAAAAGGACGGGCAGCGGGTGGCGGTCGATCCGGTCTCCTTGCCCTTCCTGCAAGATGCGGTGATCGACTTCACCGAAGAGCTGATCGGCGCGCGCTTCGTGATCGAGAACCCCAATGCCGCCTCCTCCTGCGGCTGCGGTACGAGCTTTTCGATCTGAGGCTGAGGGGCGGGAAACCGCCCCCGTCCTGCGGAGCCCTCCACCATTTTCCGTCGGAAAATATCCTGCGGGTTTGCCTCCGGTTCGAGGGGCCGGTGGCAGGACGGAGGGGGGCGCCCCCCTTCGGGACGTGCCAAGGAAGCAGCACGCTCCAGGTGTAGGTCCCTCCCCACACTTTACAGTCGCCTTTCGCGCGAAACGCCCTAGTCTCCTGCCCGGCAGGGAGGCGCGTATGTCGATTGTTCTGATGCTGGGCTCCGGCCCGCAGGTCCTGGCGGCGCGGGATTGGCCACGGGCCGCCTTCGACCGGATTCTGGCGATCAACAATGCCCATCGGGTGCGGCCCGACTGGGATCTGATGATCCACCCCTGGGATTTCCCGGCCGAAGCCCTGCCCGAGCCCCGGCCCGGTCAGGCGCTGATCACCGAAGCGGCGTTCGTTCCGGCCCAGAACGCGCTCGGCGGCTTCGTCTATGCCGGGGCGACCATGGCCTTCACCGCCGCCTACTGGGCGCTGCACGCGCTGCGCCCCAAGGTGATCGCCGCCTTCGGCTGCGACATGCATTACCCGCAAACCGGCCCCACCCATTTCTACGGCAAGGGCAGCCCCGACCCCCTGCGTCCCGACCTCACCCTGCATTCGCTGGAGGCGAAGGCCGCGCGGCTGGAGATCCTCGCCGCGGAGCAGGGCTGCGCCATGGTCAATCTGTCGGACGGCCCCTCGCGGCTGGTCTTTCCGCGCGCCGGGCTGGCGGATCTGCAAGCCGCCCTGCCCCGCCGCTTCGCCGCGGATGCCGTCGCGGCCGCCAGGGCGCGCGAGGCGGAACTGGATTACGTCACGCCCTCCGGCCGCTATTGGGAGGAGCTGCACCGCTTCGACCCCGTCGCCCTCCGCGATCTCGATGCGCTCTGGCTTGCCGCCCATGCCAGCGGGAGCCGGTCGGGGGACTTGCCCGCCGCCCCGGCTTCCGCCTAGATGGCGGAAGACGCAGGGAGCCCGCCCATGAAGATCGCCACCTTCAACATCAACGGCATCAAGGCCCGGATCGAGGCCCTGCCCGCCTGGCTCCGTCAGGCGGAGCCGGATGTGGTCTGCCTTCAGGAAATCAAATCGGTGGACGGGAATTTTCCGAGGGAAGTCTTCGAGGACATGGGCTACCGCGTCGAAACCCATGGCCAGAAAAGCTTCAACGGCGTGGCGATCCTGTCGAGGCTGCCGCTGGAAGACGTGCGCCGCGGCCTGCCCGGCGACGAGGCCGATGAGCACGCCCGCTGGATCGAGGCCACGGTGATCGGCAAGACGGCGGTGCGGGTCTGCGGGCTCTACCTGCCGAACGGCAACCCTGCGCCGGGGCCGAAATACGACTACAAGCTCGCCTGGATGGCGCGGATGCTCGCCCATGCACGCACACTGATGCAGAGCGAGGAACCGCTGGTCTTCTGCGGCGATTACAACGTCATCCCGCAGGCCGAGGATGCGGCGAAACCCGAAGCCTGGGTGACCGATGCCCTCGCCCTGCCCGAAAGCCGCGCCGCCTTCCGCCGCCTGCTGGCGCTCGGCCTGACCGATGCCTTCCGCGCCCGCAACCAGGCGCCGGGACACTATTCCTTCTGGGATTTCCAGGCCGGCGCCTGGGAGCGCAACAACGGCATCCGCATCGACCACCTGCTGCTGTCGCCGCAGGCCGCCGACCTTCTGGAGGACAGCCAGATCGACAAGGCCGTGCGCGGCGGCGACAAGCCCTCCGATCACGTCCCGGTCTGGATCCGGCTCGCCGCCTGATCTGCCTTTCTTCTCTTCTCAAATATCCCCGCCGGAGGCATCCCCGGCTGGCCAGAGGAGCCTCCGGCGGGGATATTTGGAGCAAGATGAAATCAAAGACCGAGGGCGCGGAAGACCTTGGGGAGTTCTTCGGGCAGGTCCTCGGCGATAAGGCCGGGGCCGAAGCTGCGGGCGGCCTCCACATGCAGCCAGGCGCCGGCACAGGCGGCGTCGAAGGGGGAGAAGCCGCGCGCCACAAGGCCGGTGATCAGCCCCGCCAGCACATCGCCGGAGCCGGCCGTGGCCAGCCAGGGCGCGGCGCGATCGTAGGCGGCGGCATGGACGGCGCAGCGGCCCGAAGGATGCGTGATCACCGTATCGGGACCTTTGAACAGCACCACGCAGCCGGCGCGGGCCGCGGCTTCGCGCGTCGCATCGACCTTGGAAAAGGCCGGGCCGGTGGTGGCGGGCGCCGCCAGTCTTTCGGCGATGTCGGGGAAGAGGCGGGCGAATTCTCCGGCATGGGGGGTGAGGATGCAGCCCTCGTGCAGGGCGGAGAACAGCTCCGCCTGCCCCGCAAGGAGTGTCAGCGCATCGGCATCGAGGACGAGCGGCAGAGACGCCGCCGCCCGCTCCTGCATGGATTGACGGACGGCTTCCGGCAGATGCGCCAGATGCGGCGACACCTCTCCAAGTCGGCGGGTCTTCAGCGCCTCGGCCAGAAGGTCCTGCTGGCGCGGCCCGGTTCCGAAACCCGGCCC
Organism: Paracoccaceae bacterium; assembly: GCA_027492585.1. GTDB lineage: Bacteria > Pseudomonadota > Alphaproteobacteria > Rhodobacterales > Rhodobacteraceae > JAPUEK01. The sequence goes on from JAPUEK010000024.1 coordinate 60,327, forward strand.
GAGGCAGAGTGCCTTGATCCGCCGGTCCGCCAGCACTTCGGCCAGCCCCGCAGCATCGGTCACCGGGCGCAGCATCACCGCAGTAAGTTGCGCCGCATTTTCGGCCAGAGCCTCGGGCGGGCAGCCGAGCGTCACGAGCCCCGCCCCCACCCGCAGCGCGGCACGGGCCGCAAGGCGCGCAGCCCCGCCATGCCCGGCGCCGCCCGACAGCAGAAGCGCATGGCCGAAGGTGAATTTATGGGTGTCCTTCGCCGCGACCCAGCGGGTCTTGCCCAGCATCTGCGCGGGGAACGCCCCCGGATGGAGCCAGCTTACGGTATCCCCGGCAGGCGCTGCCGTCACAAGACCCAGATGCACCGGGCGATAGGCCCCGGACCAATGGTCGCCGCTTTGCCGGGGTTTCTCCAACCGTTGCCAGGGATCGAGACCGATATCGGCCACAACAACCTTGCCACACAGTTCCGGCCCCTCGGCCAGCACATGCCCGGCCTTCAGCGCCTGAAAGGTCACGGTCAGCCGCGCCTGCGGCAGAAACGGTCCCACCAGCAGGCTGCGGCCGCTGTCGAGGCACAGGCAGGAGGGCGCATCGACCGCCACGAGGCGGGGGGAGTAATACCCGTTGTCGCCCCCCCGCCCGCCGATATGGGCGAGGATCTCGGCGATCTCCCCCTCCGGCGGGCGCGAAAGGCCGGTGCCGAAGATCGCATCGACGTAAAGATCATTCGGCGGGCCGCTCCGCAGGGCGTCTTCCGTCAGCCGCTCAACCCCGCCAAGCGCCCGCCAGCGGCGGGCGTTTTCGGCGGCATCTTGCGGCATCGCCTCGGGTGCGGCGGCGGCCAGCACCCGCACCTCCCAGCCCCGTTCCCGCAACAGTCGCGCCACCACGAAGCCGTCACCGCCGTTGTTGCCCGGCCCGCAAAGGACCACCGCCCGGTGCGCGCCTGTGGCCAGTTCCGGCCATTCCGCCAGCACCGCCGCGACCACCCCCGCCCCGGCGCGTTCCATCAGCTCCAGCCCGGTAACGGCACCGCTTTCGATGGCCGCCTGCTCGGTGGCACGCATCCGGGCGGCGGTCAGCAACTCCGTCATGATCAAATCCGTTCTCATACAGCCTAAATTTCAGGCGCATTGATTATTTTATGGGCGGCACCTGCAAAATCCCGCGGCTCGGGCCTTGCTGCCAAACCCTAGCCGATTGTCGCTCCCGGCGGGAAGTGATCAGTGAGGATCAGACCAAACGGGGGAGTCGGCGGATGAAGAAGATCGAGGCGATCATCAAGCCCTTCAAGCTGGATGAAGTGAAGGAAGCGCTTCAGGAAGCCGGGATTCAGGGTCTCTCTGTCACCGAAGTCAAGGGGTTCGGCCGTCAGAAGGGGCATACGGAACTTTACCGCGGCGCCGAATATGTCGTGGATTTCCTGCCCAAGGTGAAGATCGAGGTCGTCCTGACCGACGACATGGTGGAGACCGCCATCGAGGCCATCGTCTCCGCCGCCCGCACCGACAAGATCGGCGACGGCAAGATCTTCGTCAGCCCCGTCGAACAGGCCATCCGCATCCGCACCGGCGAAACCGGCGATGATGCAGTGTGAATAACCGGGCCGCGAGGCCCAGAACGAAACCCAACCCGAAAGGCAGCATGATGAGCGCGATTGCGAAGGCTCTGAAACTGATCAAGGACGAGGAAATCGAATATGTCGATATTCGTTTCACCGATCCGAAAGGCAAACTCCAGCATGTGACGCTGGTTTCCGATCTCGTGGACGAAGACTTCTTCGAGGAAGGCTTCATGTTCGACGGCTCGTCGATCGCCGGCTGGAAATCCATCGACCAGTCCGACATGAAGCTGATGCCGGATGCCTCCTCGGTCTATCTGGACCCGTTCTACGCCGAAAAGACGCTTTGCGTGCATTGCAACGTGGTCGAGCCGGACACCGGCGAAGCCTATGACCGCTGCCCGCGCCAGACCGCGCTGAAGGCCGAAGCCTATCTCAAATCCTCCGGCATCGGCGACAGCGGCTACTTCGGGCCGGAAGCCGAATTCTTCATCTTCGACGACGTGCGCTATTCCGTGACGCCCGCCAAAGTGTCCTACCAGATCGACGCGGAAGCCGCGGCCTGGAACACCGACGCGGCGACCGAGGGCGGCAACTACGGCCACCGGGCCGGCCACAAGGGCGGCTACTTCCCGGTCAACCCGATCGACGAAGCCCAGGACCTGCGCGGCGAGATGCTCTCGACCATGAAGCGCATCGGCATCAAGGTGGACAAGCACCACCACGAGGTTGCCACCTGCCAGCACGAACTCGGGATGATCTTCGGCGGCCTCGTGCAGCAAGCCGACAACATCCAGAAGTACAAATACGTCATCCACAACGTCGCCCACGCCTACGGCAAGACCGTGACCTTCATGCCGAAGCCCATGAAGGGCGACAACGGCTCGGGGATGCACGTCAACATGTCGATCTGGAAGGACGGCAAGCCGCTCTTCGCCGGCGACAAATATGCGGACCTGTCGCAGGAGGCGCTCTACTTCATCGGCGGCATCCTGAAGCACGCCAAGGCGCTGAACGCCCTGACCAACCCCTCGACCAACAGCTACAAGCGCCTGATCCCCGGCTTCGAAGCCCCGGTTCTGCGCGCGTTTTCGGCCCGCAACCGCTCCGGCTGCGTGCGGATTCCGTGGACGGAAAGCCCGAAAGCCAAACGTGTGGAAGCCCGCTTCCCCGATCCCTCGGCCAACCCCTATCTGGCCTTCGCCGCCCTGCTGATGGCCGGTCTCGACGGGATCAAGAACAAGATTGATCCGGGTCCGGCGTCGGACAAGGACCTCTACGATCTGCCGCCGGAAGAACTGGCGGAAATCCCGACCGTCTGCGGCAGCTTGCGCGAGGCGCTTGAGGAGCTGGAGAAGGACATGGACTTCCTGCTGGCCGGTGGCGTGTTCACCAAGGACCAGCTGGAAAGCTACATGGCGCTGAAATGGGAAGAGGTTTATGCCTATGAGCATACGCCCCACCCGATCGAGTACCAGATGTATTACTCCTGCTGATCGGCAGGCGTGATCAGGAAAGGCCGCCTCCGGGCGGCCTTTTCGTTTCCGGAGGAGGAAAAGCGGCGGCTGGCGGCAGCGACAGGCCTGCGAACGCGGCGCGCCGGGCCGAGGCCGCGCAGCCCCCTCCGATCGCCCCCTTCGCGCCATCTTCCTGCCCTGTCCCGGCCCGGTTCTTCCGGCAGGCTGGTCCGGTTCCGATCCGATATTTCCCGACCGATGGTGTTGCCATGGCCCCGCCCTCCCCGCCTGAGCGGAAGACATCCGCCCGTCCGTCCCAGCCGGTGATCTGGGCGGAGGGGCGTCAGCAACCGCCGTTCGATCTGCGCGCCTTCGGGCGGGTGAGCCTGCTGCTTGCGCGGCAGGGGGCCGGGCCGGTGCTGGACAGCGCCGCGCGGCACGTTGCAGCCGGCTCGGCGGCGGTCGCCGCGGGGCGTGGCCGCATCCCGGAGGCACGTCTGGGCCGCAGCGGGCGCTACCTGCCCTCCCATCAGCGGGTCGCGGCCGGCCTCGGCCATCTCGCGGGCGTGATCCGCGGGGCGAGCGACATGGTGCTGCCGCCGCCAGCCCCGGTCGAGCCCCTCGCCCATCCCGATCTTCTGAGCCTCGCACCCAAGACCCACCGGCAGGCGGAACGTCTGGCCGATCTGCCGAAACCGGCGCTCCCGCAGCCCGCCGCTGAAGCGTCGCCGGAGCCTGTGCGTGAAACCCGGCAAAGGCGCCCGCGCCCGGCACCAGCAAAACCCGCCGCCACCCCCGAAACCTCTTCCGCTCCGGCGGAACAGGACCCGCAGCTCGACGCGATCCGCGCGCTTCTGGCAGAGGTGCAGGCCAGCCCGGCACCGCCGCGGGAACCGGCCCCGGAACCGGCCCGCACCGTCAGCCCCCGGCGACCGGAGCCTGTGGCCTTGCCGGCCCGGCAGCCCCCCGTCCCCGTCGAAATCCGCGTCGAAATCCCCGTCGAAATCCGCACCGGAGAACCCGGTGTCGGATCTGCCGGTTCCGCCCCTGCGTCACGATCCCTCCGGCTCTTCCGCTGGATTGCCGGCCGCCGCCTGACCCAAAGCGCCGTTGCCGCCAGCCGGCGCGGGTTGGCGCAGCTTTCCGTGCGGGTCATCGGCTGGGGTGCCACCGCCGTCGCCCTGCCTTTTGCCGCGATCAGGGCCGCGCTTCTGCATCTGAACGGGCAGGATCTGCGCCGCATCGACTGAGGCGAACCCCCGCGATCCGGAAACAAAGACCGCCTCAGGGCGGTCTTTTGCATTGTGGCGGAAACCGAACACAACCTCCGGTTAGATTCCCCAAACAAACACAATCTGTCCCGCATCACGGCACAATCATAGGTGAATTTTACGTTAACCAAATTCAACGGAGCCGTGCCATGCCTCAAGCCGCTCTTACCACAGTTGCCCAGTTGCTCTATGCCGAGACCCCGAATCTGAACTTCGCCCGTCTGGTGAGCGATCTGGAAGCGGTGCTTGCCCGCTTTCCCGACAATCAGGTGCGGCTGAACTGGGACCATGAGGACGTGGCGATTTTCGACATGCCGGGGCTGCGGATCCTGCTCGGCTGGTGCGACGATCCGGGACAGGGACTGGCCGGCTGCCTGACCCTGTCCACCGGCCCCTCGCCGCTGACCGCCCGCCCCGGAAGCCGGCAGCGCCATGACAGCATCTGCTCCAGACTGGTGGAGCGGGTGCAGATGCGCCTGCAACCGACCGCGCTGATGTGGCGGCAGATCGAGGGGGTGATCGGCTCCGACACGCTGGACCTTCTGGTGGAAACGCTGCCGGGGCTGCCCGATTGCGTCGGCGCAGGCCCGCCGCTGGAGCTTTCCGAGCCGCCCTTTGCCGCCAACGACCGGCTGCGGCAGGTGCCTTCGGGCGATCCGGTGCTCGCCCGGCTGCGCGAAGCACTTTACGGCCCGGAAGAAAGCGACGGAACCCGTCCGCAGGGCGCGCAGATGCGGCTGGCCATCCATGCGATGAATGCCACGCTGATCGTGGTCTGGGCGCCGCTCGGCGCGGCGGTGATGACCTATACGATCCTACGGGGCGAGGATCTGCGGCTGTCCTCGCGGCTGATGCTTCTCGGCGGCTCGATCTCAGCTCTGGCGCAGACCGGGCTCGGCGCGCAGATGGCGGCCATGGCCGGGGTCTGAAAAACCTTAGAGATGCGCCTCCTCCAGCCCGGCAATCTCCTCCGGGCGGAGGGCGTCAAGCCGCACGACATAGGTATGGATCGAGAAGACCACGGCCTGCGTCTGCGGCAGACGCAGCAGGCACTGGCGCTCCGCCCGCAGATAGCTTCCGCCGCGCCGGTCCTTGCGAGGATCGGCCTCCCGCCGCGGCTGGTGCAGCGTCGGGTCCACATAGACGAGCGCATTCATCCGCCAGAGCGGCTGCTCCACCCGGATCGCATCGAAAAGCCGCTGGACCCGGCGGGCGAGGCCTTCGTCATATTCCTTGACCGGAACATGGATGGCGGTCATCGGGCGGCCGATCTTCTCGCCCAGCCACCAGCTCGCCGGAAAGCACAGGCAGGCGCCGGTGAGGACATGCTCCTCCCCCTGCTTTTCCAGCAGGCAGAGGTCTTCCTGCACCAGCCGCCCGAGCGTGCGGAGCGGGGCCTCTGGCTGCAAGTCCACCTCCACCCCGTCCGGGCGCAGCACCGAAGCGGAGCCGACCCGGTAGCCCTGCCGCTGCCCCTCCGGCCGCGCGAGATGGGCGAGCACGCGGGCGTAAAGCTCCTCCGCCGCCGGACGCGCGGGCTCGGTCAGCGCATGGACGATCTCTTCGTGACCCGCGATCAGGCGGTCACGCTCGGCCATCTGGCCGGCGAAGGCCTCATCCACCCGCAGCCAGTCCTCGCCCTCCACCGGCAGGATGCCGGGAAGCCGCGCGGTGCGCGGGTCCATCCAGGGGGCGAAGGGCAGACGGGATTGCAGGATCGGTTCGGGCGGGATCGGTTCGGACATGGGGTCTTTTAGCCGAAGCCTGCGGCGAGGAAACCCCGCGAAACCGACATCCCCCGTCGCGGGGAGGCAAGCCGCCCCTCCGGCACCGGCGATGCTGCGCCAAGACTTCCCTCAAGCCATCCGCCAAGCAAGAGACCGCCATGAGCCACGCCTCCGACCGCCGCAAGATCGACCCCAGCCGGGGCTTCCGCCTCGGCGACGGCACCCCGAACGAGAATGACCGGGTGGAGATCGGCCCGACCCAGCTTGCCTTCCGCGAATGGGAAGCGGCGGGGGTGGAGTTGCCAGACCTTGCCCGGATGCGGGAGGACCGCTGGAAGAAACTGACCCGCGCCCTTCAGGACCGCGATTATGCCGGGCTCCTGATGTTCGATCCGCTGAACATCCGCTATGCGACCGACACGACCAACATGCAGCTCTGGAACACCCACAACCCGTTCCGCGCCTGCCTGCTCTGCGCCGACGGCCATATGGTCATGTGGGAATACAAGAATTCCCCCTTTCTGGTCACCTTCAACCCGCTGGTGAAGGAGCTGCGCTCCGGCGCGACCTTCTTCTACAATTCCACCGGCGACCGCGGGGAGGCGGCGGCAAAGGCCTTCGCCGCGCAGGTGGACGAGATCCTGCGCGCCCATGCCGGGACCAACCGGCGCCTCGCGGTGGACAAGATCATGGTCCACGGGTTGCGCGCCCTCGAAGCGGCGGGCTTCACCGTCGAGGAGGGCGAGGAAGTGACCGAGCGCACCCGTGCCATCAAGACCCCGGACGAGATTCTCGCCATGCGCGCCGCCCATCGCGCCTGCGAGGCGGGGATTGCGGAGATGGAGACCTTCACCCGCGAGAACGTGCCGAAGGGCGGCGTCTCGGAGGATGCGATCTGGGCGGAACTGCATGCCGCCAACATCCGCCGCGGCGGCGAATGGATCGAGACCCGCCTCCTCGCCTCCGGTCCGCGCACCAATCCCTGGTTTCAGGAATGTGGCCCGAGGATCGTGCAGCCGAACGAGATCGTCGCCTTCGATACCGATCTGGTCGGCTGCTACGGCTTCTGCATCGACATCAGCCGGACCTGGTGGGTCGGCGATGCCCGGCCCACCAATGCGATGATCTCCGCCTATGGCCATGCGCTCGACCATATCCGCGACCATCAGGCGCGGCTGAAACCGGGCGTGTCGATCCGCGAGCTGACCTTCGGCGGCCATCAGCTTGACGACCGCTACTGGAAGCAGAAATATTCCTGCAAGATGCATGGTGTCGGGCTTTGCGACGAATGGCCCTATGTGACCTATCCCGACGGCTGGATGGAAGGCGCGTTCGAGGCGGTGCTGGAGCCGGGCATGGTGCTCTGCGCCGAGGCGCTCGTCAGTCCCGAAGGCGGGGATTTCTCGATCAAGCTTGAGGATCAGGTGCTGATCACCGAGACCGGCTGCGAGAACCTGACCCGGTATCCCTTCGACGAAAGGCTGATGGGCGGCTGAGATCCTGACCGGCGAAGGGGGGCTGTCTGCCCCCCTCGGCGCGTCCCGCGCCTCACCCCCCCGAGGATATTTTCGCACAGGGGATGAAGGCAGAGAATGAGGGTGGCGGGGTTCAGGATTTGTTAAGATTGTTCGCGCAGATTGATCCTGCGGAACAGGCGGGGACGCCGATGGCCGCCACAGAGGATGGCACCCCGCGGCAAGATCCGTTCTCCCGTCGGGGTGCCTGCCCCCGTGCCGCCCCAAATCCTTTTTCCTCATCCCCTGTGCGAAAATATCCTCGGGGGGTGAATGGGCCGCAGGCCCTGAGGGGGGCAGACAGCCCCCCTGCCCGGCATCCACCGCTTCAATGCAGGTCGATATAGCGCATCACGCGGATGTCGTCGGCCTCGCCGGAAAAGCGCAGGTCGATCCCCTGCCGCTCCACCTGGAAGCATTGCCAGTCCTCTTCGGCTGCGGCCTGCAGGCAGGCAGTCTCGCCGTCGACGCGCCATCTGCCCCATTCGGACCCGTTGCCTTCCTCGCGCAGGCTGCGGCCATCGGCGAAGAAATTCGTCGTGGCCCCGCTCTCCTCCGCCAGCACCCGCGCCGAAAGCGCCTCGTGCAGGCGCAGCCCGCTCAGCGGTTCCCAGACCTCCGCCGCCGCAAGGCCCGGCCAAAGCGCCAAAGCCAGCATCAATCGCCGCATCCCTGCCCCCTTGGCCTTGCGCCCCTGTCCGTCGCAGTCTAAGCGGGCCTCGCCCGATCCTGCCAATCAGAGGTCCGTGATGATCCCGCGCTATTCCCGCCCCGACATGGTTGCCCTCTGGTCGCCGGAGACCAAGTTCCGCATCTGGTACGAGATCGAGGCCCATGCCTGCGACGCGCAGGCCGCGCTCGGCGTCATCCCCAAGGCCAATGCGGAAGCGGTCTGGCGGGCGAAAGACGTGACCTTCGACGTGGCGCGCATCGACGAGATCGAGGCGGTGACGAAGCATGACGTGATCGCCTTCCTCACCCATCTGGCCGAGCACATCGGGGCGGAGGATGCGCGCTTCGTCCATCAGGGCATGACCTCCTCCGACGTGCTCGACACGACCTTCAACGTGCAGCTCGTGCGCGCCTCCGACCTCCTCCTCGCGGGGCTCGACCGGGTGCTTGCGGCGCTCAAGGCGCGCGCCTTCGAGCACAAGGACAGCATCCGCATCGGCCGCAGCCACGGCATCCATGCCGAGCCGACCACCATGGGCCTGACCTTCGCGCGCTTCTACGCCGAGATGGACCGCAACCGCGCCCGCCTGATCGCCGCGCGGGCCGAGGTGGCGACCGGCGCCATCTCCGGCGCGGTCGGCACTTTCGCCAACATCGACCCGTCGGTGGAGGAGCATGTCTGCGCCGCCATGGGCCTCACGCCCGAGCCGATCTCCACCCAGGTCATCCCGCGCGACCGCCATGCGATGTTCTTTGCGACCCTCGGCGTCATCGCCTCCTCGATCGAGAACATCGCCATCGAGATCCGCCACATGCAGCGCACCGAGGTTCTGGAGGCGGAGGAGTTCTTCTCCCCCGGCCAGAAGGGGTCCTCGGCCATGCCGCACAAGCGCAACCCCGTCCTGTCGGAGAACCTGACCGGCCTTGCCCGCCTCGTCCGCATGTCGGTGATCCCGGCCTTGGAGAATGTGGCGCTCTGGCATGAGCGCGACATCTCCCATTCCTCGGTGGAGCGCGCCATCGGTCCCGACACCACGGTGACGCTCGATTTCGCGCTGCACAGGCTGGCGGGGCTTGTCGAAAAGCTGGTGGTCTACCCGGACAACATGCTGAAGAACATGAACAAGTTCCGTGGCCTTGTCATGAGCCAGCGGGTGCTTCTGGCCCTGACGCAGGCCGGGGTCAGCCGCGAGGACAGCTACCGGCTCGTGCAGCGCAACGCGATGAAGGTCTGGGAGAAGGGGGCCGATTTCAAGACGGAGCTCCTCGCCGACCCCGAGGTGACGGCGGCGCTCAGCCCTGCCGAGATCGAGGAGAAATTCGACCTCGGCTATCACACCAAGCATGTGGATACGATCTTCCGCCGGGTCTTCGGCGCCGCGTAAGGGGCTGTTAACCGCGCCCTGCCAGTCTGGAGCCGGAAACGGAATCGGGGGGCGGCATGGCAGGGGAGCAGAGTCTGGCGCGGATCGAACCGCGGCGCATGGCGCAGCCGGCGCCTGCCGGTCCGCGTGTGCTGACACCGCGCGAAAAGGCGGCGGTGATCGTGCGCTTTCTGCTGGCAGAGGGGGCGGAGATCCCGCTTTCGCGCCTGCCCGACCACCTCCAGGCCTCGCTCACCGAACAGATGAGCCATATGCGGCTGGTGGATCGCCAGACGCTCGCCCAGGTGGTCGAGGATTTTCTGGGGGAGCTGGAGCAGGTCGGCCTCGCCTTCCCCGGCGGGATCGAGGCGGCGCTGTCGGTCATGGGCGGCCATATCTCCGCCAATGCCGCGAGCCGGCTGCGGCGGCTCGCCGGGGCCTCGGCCAAGGCGGATCCCTGGGACCGGCTGACGGCCCTTCCCGCCGAACGGCTCCTGCCGGTGCTGGAGGAGGAAAGCACCGAAATCGCCGCCGTCATGCTCTCCAAACTGCCGGTGGCGAAATCGGCGGAACTCCTCGGCAAGCTGCCGGGGGACCGGGCGCGGCGGGTGGCCTATGCGGTCTCGCTGACCGGCAATGTCGATCCCGAAACCGTGCGGCGGATCGGCCTGTCGCTCGCCAGCCAGCTTGACGCCCTGCCGCCCAAGGCCTTCGAGACCGGGCCGGTGGAACGGGTGGGCGCGATCCTCAACGTTTCCCCCGCCCAGACGCGGGAGGAGGTCCTGCGGGGCCTTGAGGCACAGGACGCGGGCTTTGCCGAACAGGTCAGGAAGGCGATCTTCACCTTCGTCCACCTGCCCACCCGGCTCAGCCCGCGCGATGTGCCGAAGGTGATCCGCATCCTTGAGCAGCCGGTGCTGATCACCGCCCTCGCGGCCGCCCAAAGCGACAGCGGCACGGCGGCGGCGGCGGAGTTCCTGCTCTCCAACATGTCGCAGCGCATGGCGCAGGGCCTGCGGGAAGAGATGACCGCCCGCGGCAAGGTAAAGGAGAAAGACGCGGAGGAGGCGATGACGGCTGTGATCACCGCCATCCGTCAACTCGAAGGGGCGGGGGAGCTGTTGCTCATCCGGGACGACGATTGACCGGGGCGCAACGCCGGACCGGGGCCGAAGCAAGATCCTGCGAAGTATCTTGCCAGATTCCTTCGCAGGAATTTGCGGCGCGCGGCGCCTCCCTCAACGCCGCACGCCCTGCGGCACTCCCGGCAGGACGCAAAGCATCTCATAAAGCAGGTTCGCCCCGATCAGCGCCGTATTGCCCGAAGGGTCATAGGGGGGGGAGACCTCCACCAGATCGCCGCCGACAAGGTTCAGCCCCACCGCCCCGCGCACGATCTCCAGCCCCTGCCAGATCGTCAGCCCGCCCGGCTCCACCGTCCCCGTGCCGGGCGCAAAGGCCGGGTCCAGGCTGTCGATGTCATAGGACAGATAGACCGGCGCATCGCCGATCCTGGCGCGCACCTCCTCCATCAGCGGCTTCAGGCTGCGGTGCCAGCACTCCTCCGCCTGCACCACCGTCCAGCCGTTCCTGCGCCCCCAGTCGAAATCGTCGGGGCTGTAGCCGGTGCCGCGCAGACCGATCTGGAACACCTTGTCATTGATCAGGCAGCCGTCCTCCCAGGCCCGCCGGAAGGGGCAGCCATGCGCCACCTTCTCACCGAACATCGTGTCGTTGATATCGGCATGGGCATCGACATGGATCAGCGCCACCGGCCCGTGCTTCTTCTTCATCGCCCGCAGGATCGGCCACGTCAGCGTATGGTCGCCGCCGAGCGTCAGGGGGATCGCCCCGGCCGCCAGCACCCCGTCATAATAATCGGTGATGATGTCCACCGTCTTCTTCAGGTCGAAGGTATTGACCGGCACATCGCCGATATCGGCCACCTGCAGATGCTCGAATGGCGCGGCCCCCGTCGCCATGTTGAAGGGCCGCAGCATCCGGCTCTCGTCCCGGATCTGCCGGGGGCCGAGCCTCGTGCCGGAGCGGTTGGAGGTGCCGTGATCCATCGGAATGCCGATGAAGGCCACGTCGAGCCCCGCCGCCCCCACCTGCGCCGGCAGCCGCATCATCGTCGCCGGCCCGCCGAACCGCGCCATCTCATTGCCGCCCAAAGGCTGATTGAACCCGGCCATCATCCGTCCCTCCGTTTTCGGCAATCCTAGCGGGGCAAAATGAAAAAGGCACCCCGCAGGGTGCCTTTTCCGAAACCGATGCCCGAAAGATCAGGCGGCCGAGGAGATGAACTTCACCGCATCGCCGAAGGTCTGGATGGTTTCGGCGGCGTCATCCGGGATCTCGATGCCGAATTCTTCCTCGAAAGCCATGACCAGCTCGACCGTGTCGAGGCTGTCAGCGCCGAGATCGTCGATGAACGAGGCGTTCTCGGTCACTTTCTCGGCTTCGACGCCGAGATGCTCGACGACGATTTTCTTCACGCGATCAGCGATGTCGCTCATGTCACTTCCTCTTTCACATTGCGGGGGTCGCCCCCGATAATCTCATGTCTGGCGGAAGGGCCGTTCCGCTCCGGTCCGGCCCCCCTGCGCCGTCGATTCCGAAGGACCGCAGGCTTGCCGGGGCCTATAGCAAGCACGGGGCCACATGGCAAACCCTTTCAAGGCTGCCCCGGCGCTCAGACCATCGCCATGCCGCCGTTCACATGCAGCACCGCGCCGGTGACATAACCGGCCTCGGGGCTGGCAAGGTAAAGCACCGCCGCGCCGATCTCCTCCGGTCCGCCCATGCGCCCGGCGGGGATCTGGGTCAGGATGCGGCCCTTCTGCTCGTCGTTGAGCTTGTCGGTCATCGCGGTCGCAATGAAGCCCGGCGCCACGCAGTTCACGGTGATGTTGCGGCTCGCCACCTCGGCGGCCAGCGATTTCGACATGCCGACCATCCCGGCCTTCGAGGCGGCATAATTCCCCTGCCCCGGATTGCCGGTCGCCCCCACCACGGAAGAGATGTTGACGATCCGCCCCCAGCGGGCCTTCATCATCCCGCGCAGCACCCCCCGGCAGAGCCGGAAGGTCGAGGTCAGGTTCACGTCCAGCACCGACTGCCACTCCTCATCCGACATCCGCATGAAGAGGTTGTCGCGGGTGATCCCGGCATTGTTCACCAGCACGTCGACCGATCCCATCGCCGCCGCCGCCGCCTTCGGCAGCGCCTCGACCGCCGCGGCATCCGAAAGGTTGCAGGCCAGCACATGCGCCCGCGATCCAAGTTCCGCCGCCAGCTCCTCCAGCGGGCCGGTCCGCGTGCCGGAAAGCGCAACGCTCGCCCCCGCCCCGTGCAGGGCGCGCGCGATCTCGGCCCCGATCCCGCCCGAAGCCCCGGTGATCAGCGCATTTTTCCCTGTCAGATCAAACATGTCCTGTCCTTCCCGTTCGGCCCGGCCCCGCCGGAAAGCCTCATCCACTGTGTCCAAATATCCTCGGGGGGTGAGGCGCAACGCGCCGAGGGGGGCAGACAGCCCCCCTTCGCCCCTAGCCTTTCACCGCCGCAATATCCTCGGGCAGGCCTATCGCCCGCGTCACCGCCCCGGAGGCGATGCGCTTGATCATCCCCGACAGCGCCTTGCCCGCCCCGATCTCCCAGAATTCGGTGACGCCCGCGCCCTCCATCCACAGGACACTCTCGCGCCAGCGGACCGAGCCCGTCACCTGCGCCACCAGAAGCGCGCGGATGCGGTCCGGCTCCGTCACCGCCTCGGCGCGCACATTGACGACGACCGGCACTTTCGGCGCGGCGATCACCACCCCGGCGAGCGCCTCTGCCATCACCGCCGCCGCCGGCTGCATCAGCGCGCAATGGAAGGGCGCGCTGACCGGCAGCAGGATCGCGCGCTTTGCCCCGCGCGCCTTGGCGATCTCCAGAGCCCGCTCGACCGCGCCCCTGTGACCCGAGACGACGACCTGAGCCGGATCATTGTCATTGGCCGCCTGACAGACCTCGCCCTGCGCGGCCTCGGCGGCGACCTCGGCAGCCGCTGCGAAATCGAGCCCCAGAAGCGCCGCCATGGCCCCGACGCCGACCGGCACCGCCTCCTGCATGGCCCGCCCGCGGGTCCGCAGAAGCCGCGCCGTATCGGCAAGTCCCAGCGATCCGGCCGCACAAAGCGCGGAATATTCGCCAAGGCTGTGGCCCGCGACGAAAGCCGCATGATCGAGCCCGATCCCCTCCGCCTCAAGCGCCCGCAGCGCCGCGATCGAGGTCGCCATCAGCGCCGGCTGGGCATTCTGCGTCAGGGTCAGCTCGGCAATATCGCCCTCCCAGATCAGCGCGGAGAGTTTCTCTCCCAAAGCCGCATCCACCTCGTCGAAGACGGCTTTCGCGGCCGGATAGGCCTCGGCCAGAGCCCGGCCCATGCCGATGGTCTGGGCGCCCTGCCCCGGAAATACAAATGCACGGCTCATCGCGGCCCTCCCTCGTTTTCTCCCGCATACCCTGTGCTTCCGCGCGAAGCAACGCCAGCCCCCACGGGCGGGTTGCATCCCCGGCCTCTTTCTGTATAAGGCCGCATCCTTTCCGGATTTCCATGAACCGGCGCAGCCTCTCGTGGACGGGCTTCGGAAAGGCTCTTGCCCGTCCTATGAAATGCGCCTTGAACATATCGGAGTGCACATGCCGCTTTACGAGCATGTTTTCATCTCGCGTCAGGACCTGTCCAACGCGCAAGCTGAAGGCCTTGTGGAACACTTCTCGACCGTTCTCGCGGACAATGGCGGCAAAGTCGTCGAAAGCGAGTACTGGGGCGTGAAGACCATGGCCTACAAGATCAACAAGAACCGCAAAGGCCACTATGCCCTGCTGAAATCCGATGCTCCGGCCTCGGCCGTGCAGGAGATGGAACGCCTGATGCGCCTGCATGACGACGTGATGCGCGTGCTGACCATCAAGGTCGACACCCATGCCGACGGCCCGTCCGTGCAGATGCAGAAGCGCGACGACCGTGAGCGCGGCGACCGCCCCGAGGGTGGTTTCGGCGGCGAACGTCGTGAGCGGCCCTCCTTCGGGGATCGTCCCGACCGTGGGGGTGATCGTGGTGGCGACCGCGGTGGTGACCGTGGCGGCTTCCGTCGCTGATCTTGAGATAAGGACCATAACCCATGGCGAACAAACCGTTTTTCCGCCGCCGCAAGGTTTGCCCCTTCTCGGGCGACAATGCTCCGGCGATCGACTACAAAGACACCCGTCTGCTGCAGCGCTACATCTCCGAGCGCGGCAAGATCGTTCCCTCGCGCATCACCGCCGTCTCGGCCAAGAAGCAGCGTGAACTGGCGCAAGCCATCAAACGCGCCCGCTTCCTCGCCCTGCTGCCCTATGCCGTGAAATAAGGAGCAGATGACATGCAAGTGATCCTCCTTCAGCGCGTGGCCAAGCTTGGCCAGATGGGTGAAGTCGTCAACGTCAAGGACGGCTACGCCCGCAACTTCCTGCTGCCGCAAGGCAAGGCCCTGCGCGCCAACGAGTCGAACATCAAGTCGTTCGAAGCGAAGAAAGCCCAGCTCGAAGTCCAGAACCTCGAGACGAAGAAAGAAGCCGAAGCCGTGGGCGCCAAGCTCGACGGTCAGGCCTTCGTGGTGATTCGCTCCGCTTCCGATGCGGGCGCGCTCTACGGCTCCGTCACCACCCGTGACGCCGCCGATGCCGCGACCGCCGGCGGCTTCACCGTGAACCGTGGTCAGGTGGTCCTCGACCGTCCGATCAAGGATCTGGGCCTGCACACCGTCTCGGTGGTGCTGCACCCGGAAGTCACCGTGAAGATCACGCTGAACGTGGCGCGTTCGGTCGAAGAAGCCGAACTGCAGGCCTCGGGCAAATCCATCCAGGAGCTTGCCGCCGAAGCCGAAGCCGCTGCCGAATTCGAGATCGCCGAGCTTTTCGACGAGATGGGCGCGGCCCAGGACGGCGAAGACCTCTGATCCTTTCGGGATCTGTGACAGGACCGCGCGGGGGCAACCTCGCGCGGTTTTTCTTTTGGGCGGGATCTGGCCTCCGCCCGCAGGGGCAAGACCCTGCGCTGTCCTGGCGCCGCACCTCCCGATCCGCGCCTTCCCAAAGCCCCGCCGCAATCGCAGGGTGCCTGCCGCCCCCCGTCCGGCCCGACAGATCGGCAGCGCCTCTTGCGGCCGACGGTCTACCCACACGCCGCCAACGAACCGCCGACAAGCCGCCCAAGACCCCCGATTGCGACTGCGCCAAGTCGGAAACCGGAAAGACCGGGCGGGGCGGCGGGATAGGCTCCGGCCATGGCCCTCTCGCGCAACTCCGCCGGTATCCTCTGCCTCGTCGCCGGTATCGCGGTGTTTTCGGTGCAGGATCTGATCCTGAAATGGCTGTCCGGCAGCTATCCCCTGCATCAGGCCATGGTGCTGCGGAGCCTGACGGCCATCCCCTTCATGCTGGGCCTCGTCTGGTGGTTCGACGGCTCGCTCCGCAGCCTCGTCACCCGCGGCTGGCTGGCGATGTTCCTGCGCGGCTTGCTGAATTTCACCGCCTATACGGCCTATTACCTCGCCCTCGCCGCCCTGCCGATGGCGACGACGGTGGCGCTCTACTTCACCGCGCCACTGATCATCACCGTGCTGTCGGTGGCGATGCTGGGGGAGAAGGTCTCCCTCCCCCGCTGGGTCGCGGTGCTGCTCGGCTTTGCCGGGGTGGTGGTGATGGTCCAGCCCGGCAGCGATCTTTTCGACTGGGCCGCCCTGCTGCCGATCTTCTGCGGCTTCGCCTATGCCCTGTCGATGATCCTCGCCCGCACCATGGGCCGCAGGGACAGCGCCGCCGCCATGGCCTTCTGGGGCAACCTCGCCTTTCTCGGCTGCGCGGCGGTGCTTTCCGCCTATTACGGCAGCGGCGCCCATGTCGGAGAAAGCCACCCGAGCCTCGCCTTCCTCACCCGTGGCTGGGTGATGCCGACCCGCTTCGACCTGTTCCTTATGTGCGCCTGCGGGGGGATCGCCGCCGTAGGGCTGACGCTGCTGACCCAGGCCTACCGGATCGGGCAATCCTCCGTCGTGGCGCCGTTCGAGTTCAGCTTCGCCTTCTGGGGCCTGCTCTGGGGCTGGCTCGTCTGGGGCGATCTGCCGAACGGCTGGGGCTGGTTCGGCATCGCCCTGATCATCGCCGCCGGCATCTATGTGCTGCGCGGCACCGAGCCAGAGCCTGCATCCTGACGATCACGGACAAGAGCCCCTTCCCCCTTCATCTTGCCATAAATATCCTGCGGGGAGGTCCGGAGGGGTGCAAAACCCCTCCGGCGCCTGCCAGACATCCAGCCGCTAGCCGAGCGCCCCGAACCGTTCCTTCACCGCCGCCACATGATCCGCAAGCGCGGGCTGCTTCTGCCACTGGCCGAGCAGATCCACCCAATGCAGCGGCACGAAGGTCACATTGTCCCCCGTCACCCGGTCGGCGAAATCCGCAAGCTCCTGCCGGTGAAGCGCAATCCGTTCCGCACTCACCGCCTTGCCCGAGGCCCAGACCGGCGGCTCGGCGTAAAGATAGACCAGCACAGCCCCGCGCGCACGTTTCTGTCCCTGGGTGTAAAGGCCATAGGCGTGCTTGATCAGCTGCACTGCATCAAGAGTGTCATAGCCCATCCGACCCGCC
Organism: Paracoccaceae bacterium; assembly: GCA_027492585.1. Taxonomy (GTDB): domain Bacteria; phylum Pseudomonadota; class Alphaproteobacteria; order Rhodobacterales; family Rhodobacteraceae; genus JAPUEK01. Next base: position 77,565 of record JAPUEK010000024.1, read on the forward strand.
ACAAGATCGTCGCGCAAGGCCGTATAGCGGCTCATCTTTTCGCCCCAGACCGGGCGGTCGTAGACTTCGGAGAAACCGCTCTGCTTGCCCGGACGGAACGGCTCGTAGCGCTTGCTTTCCACCCCGATCAGCGTCGTCGCCGTCTCGATCCCGACATCGAGCCAGGGGTGGCGCCCGCCCGACCAGGGAAAGCGCATCTCCGCCTCCAGCTCCACGTCCAGCGGCTGCCCCGCCGGCACCCCCGGCAGGGGCGGCAGCAGCGCGGGCCGCTCCAGAAACCAGCCGAAGGCATTGGCGACAAGGGCCGCCGAGGACTCCGGGCTGTCGAACTTGCCGGAGCGCAGCTCATTGCCCGGCGATCGGCTCAGGCAGGCGAGGATCTTCTCCTCGGGCAGATCGGGCAGGAAATCCGGCATCGTCTTCTCTTCCTTCCATGAAAAAGGCCGCCCGAAAGGGCGGCCTTTCCGCAATCTTTCAGACGATCAAAGCTCGTCCAGAGCCTCGACGGCCTTCTGCAGCTCTTCCTTCGTCACGGTCTTGTCGGTGACTTTCGCCCCGGCAACGATGTGATCCACCACCTTGTCCTCGAAGACCGGGGCGCGCAGCTGCTGCTGCATCTGGGGGTTCTTCTGCACGAATTCGAAGAAGGCGCGCTCCTGCCCCGGATACTGACGGGCTGCGGCAAGAACCGCCTGCGTCATCTCGGCATCCGAAACCGTCACCTCGGCCTTGCGGCCCACTTCGGCCAGCACGAGGCCAAGGCGCACGCGACGCTCGGCCAGTTTCTTGTGCTCATCGGTGGTTTCGACATTGCCGTGGTTGTGGTCATGCACATCCGGGTTTTCTTCATGCCAGAGCTGGTGCGCGATCTGCGCGGCTTCGGCATCGACGAGGGCGGCGGGCAGATCGAACTTCACCTGCGCGTCGAGCTGGTCGAGAAGGCTGCGCTTCAGCACCGCACGGGCGGCGCCGGTGTATTCGGCCTCCAGACGCTCGGCGATCTGGCCTTTCAGCGCAGCGAGGTCTTCGGCGCCGTATTTCTTGGCCAGCTCGTCATCGAGTTCGGCCGGAACCGGCTTCTTCAGCTCCTTGACGGTGCAGGCGAACACCGCCGCCTTGCCCGCAAGATGGGCCGCGCCGTAGTTTTCCGGGAAGGTCACGTTGACGGAGACCTCATCGCCCACGGCCGCGCCGACGAGCTGGTCTTCAAAGCCCGGAATGAAGGAGTTGGAGCCGAGGACCAGCGGATAATCCTCGCCCGAGCCGCCTTCGAACAGCTCGCCATCGACCGAGCCCTTGAAGTCGATCGTCACCTGATCGCCGTCCTTGGCCTTGGCACCCTTCTTCTTCTCGGTGAAAGATTGCGCGGTCGCGGCGAGGTTTTTCAGCGCCTCTTCGATGGCGCCCTCATCGGCCTTCACCGCCAGACGGTCGAGCGTGATCTTGCCGGCATCGACATCCGGGATCGGCGGCAGGGCTTCGTAGGACATCTCGACGACGACATCCTGACCTTCGGCCCAGGTCTCGCCGCCGACCATCTTCACTTCGGGCTGAAGCGCGGGACGGTCGCCCGACCTCTCGAAGTGGTCCTTCATCGCGCCGTCGATCGCATCCTGCATCGCATCGCCCAGAAGGCGCGAGCCGAACTGCTTTTTCAGGATCGCCAGCGGCACCTTGCCCTTGCGGAAGCCCTTGATTTCGACCTCGGGCTGCGCCTCGATCAGTTTTTCCTGCACTTTGGCTTCCAGCTCAGCCGCCGTCACCGTGATGGTGTAGCCGCGCTTGAGGCCGTCTTTCAGGGTCTCGGTGACTTGCATCTATCGTCCTTCTCATCCCAAACTGGTGCGGGTGGAGGGACTTGAACCCCCACGCCTTGCGGCGCCGGAACCTAAATCCGGTGCGTCTGCCAATTCCGCCACACCCGCAAATTGCCCAAGACGACCCTGCCCCGCCCGAAAGCCGGATCAGAACCGCCTTGCAAATCCGCGCCCTTCTAACAAAGGCCCGCGGGGGAAGCGAGAGGAAAAAATGGCGGCGAAATCTGTGGAAAACTCTCGCCGTCAACGCAGAATTGCCGTAATCTTGCGAAAAAACAAAGAGCAGTATGAGGCAGGAGTTCCCGATGTCACATGTGGCAATTGGGCGGATTTCGGCGGAAGCGCCGCAATCTGCGGAAGTACAGGCCCATGGCCTGCTGATGGGAACGCGGATTCTGACCGCGGATGGCGAATTGCCGGTGGAATTCCTGATGCCGGGGGACCGGATCGTCACCCGCTCCGGCACGAGGGTTCTGCGCGGGGTGGAGTGTCAGGTGATCCGCCATGCCCGCGTGATCCGGATGGAGGCCGACAGCCTCGGCGCCGGCCGCCCTGAGGGGCCGCTGGTGGTGACGCCCGACCAGCCGGTCCTCTTGCGCGACTGGCGCGCGCGGGCGCTGACCGGGCAGGCCGAAGCGCATCTTGCCGCGGACCGTCTGGTCGATGGCGCCCTCGTCCGCTCCGGAGTGGAAAGCGAGGCGCGGCTTTTCCGCCTGCGCTTCGATACGGATGTGGTGATCTATGCCGGCGGGCTGGAACTGCCCTGCGCGGCGCTGCCGGTGACCGCCTGACCCCCTTCGGACCGGGCGCGGCGCCCCCTTTCATCTTGCCTCAAATATCCTGCGGGGAGGTCTGGAGGGGTGCAAAACCCCTCCGGGGCCACATCGGGGCGCGCCGGGTTTCGATCAGAAACCAACCCCCGTCACGTCATAGCCGTAAAGCCAGTCGAACCGGCTCAGCGCGAAGCCCGGCGCAACGGCCCCACCGATCCTGAGGCCCAGATGCGCCATCCCGCGCAGCGGCCCCGACAGATGATAGGCCCGCGCATTGCCGTTGGCCGCCGCGACGATCCGGCTGGCCCGTGGCGCCCGCAAGGCCTGCCAGCGGGGCAAGGCCTCGGCCAGCGGCAGGCGGTCGAGCGCCTCGGCCAGCAGCCAGGCATCCTCCATCCCCATCGCCGCGCCCTGCGCGAGGAAGGGCAGCGTGGGATGGGCCGCATCGCCGAGGATCGCCGCCGCGCCCTCCGGCAGGACCCGCTGCCACTGCGCCGCCACCGGATGCCGGAACAGCCCCCAGAGCCAGACATCCTCCACCTGGTCGAGCCAGCCCCGCACCCGCGGGCTGAAGGCTTCGAAGGCCAGCCGCATCTCCATCGGATCGTCGCGCAGCGACCAGCTTTCCTCGACCCAGCGGTTGCGCTCCTCGATGGCGACAATGTTGCGCTGCCGCCCGCCGCGGAGGGGGTAGCTCACCAGATGCCGCCCCGGCCCCATATGGACCTCGGCCATGGCGGGCTCCCCCGGCTCCGCCGCGATCACCGCGCGCCAGGCGACCTGGCGGGTGAAGAAGGGCGCCGCCCCCTCGTTGAGCGCCCCGCGCACGCGGGAATGGAGCCCATCGGCCCCGATCAACAGCGCGGGCTCGCTTTCCGCCCCCTGTGCCGTGACGATGCGCGGCCGCCGGCCCGAGAGGTCCACCGTCTCGATCCGCTGCAAAAGCCGGATCTGCGCCCCGGCCTGCCGCGCGCCCTGCGCCAGAAGCTCGATGAGGTCGCTGCGGTGGAAGAAGTGATAGCCCTGCGCGGGCCGGAGCCGCGCCAGATCCATCCGCAGCACCGTATTGCCGGTGAAGCCGTCGCGCAGTTCCACCGCCTGCGCCCTGAGGCTTGCCGCCTCCATCCCCGCGCCAAGCCCGAGCGCGCGCAGCACCGCCGCGCCATTGGGGCTGATCTGGAGCCCCGCCCCCACCTCGCGGATGGCGTCGGCCTGTTCGAGCACGGTAACGGCCGCCCCCCGCAGCGCAAGCGCACGGGCCAGTGCCAGCCCCGCCACCCCTGCCCCGAGAATGGTGATCTCTGTGCCTTTGACCGCCATGGCCCGCCCCCGAATGCAAAACGCCGGACCCTGCGGCCCGGCGCCAGTCTTTCGTCTTCGCGGGCGGGGTTGCAAGGCCCGGCCCCGGCGCGCTCCTGCGCTCAGTCGTCGCGGTGGACCTTCTCGCGGCGCTCGTGCTTTTCCTGCGCTTCGAGCGTCATCGTGGCGATCGGGCGCGCATCGAGACGCTTGAGGCTGATCGGCTCGCCGGTCATCTCGCAATAGCCGTATTCGCCATTCTCGATCCGGCGCAGCGCCGCGTCGATCTTGGAGACGAGCTTGCGCTGCCGGTCGCGGGTCCGCAGTTCGAGCGCGCGGTCGGTTTCTTCCGAGGCCCGGTCGGCGATGTCGGGAACGTTGCGGCCCGAATCCTGCAGGTTGTCGATGGTCTCGGCGGACTGGTCCAGCAGCTCCTGCTTCCAGATCAGCAGCTTGCGCCGGAAGTATTCGAGTTGCAGGTCATTCATGAAGGGCTCGCCTTCCGCCGGGCGATAGTCCTCGGGAAGGAAAACTTCGGCTTTCATCGCAACACTCTCCTTTTGATCGGATCGCAGCGACAGGTGGGCTTCTGTCATGGGCGCGCTCCTGTTGGCGCGCATGTAGCTGATCGGCGCCACCTTGTCACTAGCCGTTGGAACATTCTGATGATCGGGCAGCGCGGCTTCCACCCTGAGGCGACAGGGTGCGGGAAATTCCGGCGGAAATTGCATTTCATGACAGTCAGGCCGCCGGGACAGGTGCTTGCCCTTCGCCCCGTCAGCCTTTACCCCGAAAGTGAAACAAGGAGGCAGGCATGACCGGACGCTTCGAGGGCAGCGCAACCTATGTGGCCACGGCGGATCTCGCGGTGGCGGTCAATGCGGCGGTAACGCTGCAGCGCCCGCTTCTGGTCAAGGGCGAGCCGGGAACCGGCAAGACCGAGCTGGCGCGTCAGGTGGCGGCGGGCCTCGGGATGCCGCTTCTGGAATGGCATGTGAAATCGACGACCAAGGCCCAGCAGGGACTTTACGAATATGACGCGGTGAGCCGGCTGCGCGACAGCCAGCTCGGCGAGGCGCGGGTGCATGAGGTCGGCAACTACATCCGCAAGGGCAAGCTCTGGCAGGCCTTTGCCGCGCCCTCCCGCGTCGTGCTGCTCATCGACGAGGTGGACAAGGCCGATATCGAGTTTCCGAACGACCTGCTTCAGGAACTCGACCGGATGGAATTCCATGTCTACGAGACCGGAGAGACGATCCGCGCCACCCATCGGCCGGTGGTGATCATCACTTCCAACAACGAAAAGGAGCTGCCCGACGCCTTCCTGCGCCGTTGCTTCTTCCACTACATCCGCTTTCCGGACCCCGAGACGCTGGCCGCCATCGTCCGTGTGCATTTCCCGAAGATCAAGGAGAGCCTGCTGGCGACGGCGCTGACGCAGTTCTTCGAGCTGCGCGAGACGCCGGGGCTGAAGAAGAAGCCCTCGACATCCGAGGTGCTCGATTGGCTGAAGCTTCTGCTCGCCGAGGATCTGGCGCCGGAGGATCTCAAGCGCGAGGGCAAGCACAGCCTGCCGAAGCTTTATGGGGCGCTGCTGAAGAACGAACAGGACGTGCAGTTGTTCGAGCGGCTGGCCTTCATGGCGCGCGGCCGGGGGTAAGAGGCGCCCTGATCGGGCGGTGCTTGATCGCCCGGCCCTTGATCGCCCCCGGATCGCACTGGCCCTGATCGCCCGGAGCGGGCGGATCAGGAGACGTATTGCGTCTGTCCACCCCTACGGAAACGCTGGATCGGGACAGCGGATCCCGCTCACCCTCAGAGGCCGGCGCCACTCCGGTCGCGGCAAAGCCCCCGGCCTGCGGGGGGCGGGTGCTGGCCGGCGGCCTTTGGGGCCACCGGCGGATGTCGGGAGCCCGTGCCGCATGGCAGGGGCGATGGCCTCTGCCACCCGACCTGTGCAGGCCCCCCGCCGGACACAGGGCAGATGAGATCGACAACTTGCCGGGGAAACAGTTCCGCCTGCCTTCCCCCGATTGTGTCTGTGGATAAGTCCGAATCGGGCGATTCTGCCTGCATTTAGCCACAGTCTTGCCACAATCTATTCACGCCAAGGCACATTTTAGACATTATTTGAAATAATGCGTGATCAAAGCCGGGTATATCTGGCGTATGGCCTCCGGCACACCGCGATGGGTAGACTCTGCCTCCGGCTGCAAAAACCCAAAGATTGACATTATACCGCCCAGATACCGACACTTGGGGCCTGTTGTCTCGATCCAGAGAGAACTCGCAGGTCTGTAAAGGTCATCATGGTGCAAAGCCTTCTGCCACAAGCCGTTTCTGCCCCCCGCTGCGGGGGGAAGGGGATGGCGGGCAGCCGCGCGACGGGGGCGATCTGCCGCCCCGGCGTCGGCGCGAAGGGCGGCCGCACCTCCTCCGTGCCTCTGCTCGGCACGGATGGGACAGGTACGGACCGGCGGGCAAACTTCCGGGATCGGGGCGCGGCGGGGATCGCGTCCGGGTTCTGCGTCCTGCCTTCGGTTGCCGCTGCGGCAACGGGGGTTTGTGGCGCACCGGTTCTGCGGGCTTTGGCTGAGGCAGCACATTCTTCCGGTCCGGATGCGGGGGCATCCGGGCCGGAAGCGCTGTCGGGGCGGGGCTTTGCAGGCTCGGGCGTCTTGCCTGTCAACCCGGGGGCCGCGGCCCCTGCCCTGCACGTTGGAAGAGCTGCCAAGCCATGCGCCATCTGTCCGTCTTCGCCCTGTGCCTCGCCACAGCCTGCACCGCCACGCCTTCGGCAGAAGTCACCAAGGGCGCGCCGCTAGACAGCTCGCTCGGCGCCAGCCTGCCGGCCATGCAAGGCTTCGTGCATGGCGCGACGGTGGCCCCGCAGCGCTCCAACCGCGAGATCGCCCGCGACTTCCTCGACCTCGAATTCCGCATGGAAAGCGGCCGGGCCATCCCGACCTTCACCCGCTTCGACGGCACGGTGACGGTCAGGCTGCAAGGCGACATCCCGACGACCGCCCCGGCGGAGCTGGCCAAGCTCATCAGCCGTTTCCGTTCCGAGGCCGGCATCGACATCCGCCCGGCACAGGCCGGGGAGGACGCCTCCATCACCGTCGATTTCCAGACCCGCGCCCAGATGCAGCGCGTGGTGCCGACCGCCGCCTGCTTCGTGGTGCCGCGTGTCCGCTCCTTTGCCGAATACAAGGCCGCGCGCGGCGGTCCCGAGGTGGATTGGACCAGCGTGACCCGCCGCGAGCATGTGGCGATCTTCGTGCCGTCCGACACCAGCCCGCAAGAGGTGCGCGACTGCCTGCACGAGGAAATGGCGCAGGCCATGGGGCCGCTGAACGATCTTTACCGGCTGCCCGATTCCGTCTTCAACGACGACAACTTCCGCACCGTGCTGACCGGCTTCGACATGCTGATGCTGCGGATGCACTACGCCCCGGAAATGCGGAACGGCATGAATGAGGCCGAAGCCGCCAAGGTGGTTCCGGCGCTGCTGGCCCGTCTCAACCCGCGCGGCGAGGGGCTTGACGGCGAGGTCAAGACCCTTGCCCCGCGCGCCTGGGTCGGCGCGGTGGAGGCGGCCTTTGGCGTGCGCGGGGCCAGCGGCAGGGCGGCAGCGGCGCAGAACATGCTCGCCATCGCCAAGGCGCAGGGCTGGCGCGAGGATACCCGCATCGCCTTCTCCTATTACGCCATCGGCCGCACGACGGTCGCAACCGATCCGGCGACTGCCGTGAAAGCCTTTGCCGAAGCCGGCCGCATCTACCGCAGCCTGCCGGGGGCGGAGGTCCATGCCGCCCATGTGGACATGCAGCTTGCCGCCATCGCCCTTTCCTCGGGGCAATATGATCAGGCCATCTCCTTCGTGGACCGCGCCCTGCCGGTGGTGCGCCAGGCCGAGAACGCCTCGCTTCTGGCGACGCTGATGCTGATCAAGGCCGAAGCGCTCGAGGGCGAAGGCGATGCGGCGGGCGCACGGGCGCTGCGTCTCGACAGTCTCGGCTGGGCGCGCTATGGCTTCGGCTCGGAACAACAGGTGCGCGCGCGCATGGCGGAAGTCGCCTCGCTCGCCGCACGCGGTCGGCGCGGATAAGGGCATCGCCGCCCCCGCTCCCGGTCAGGGCAAGGGAGCGGGCGGCATGATCGTAGGTGCGGGACTGGTGATCGGGGCGGCTCTGGGCGCCCTGACCGCAAAACGGCAGGGCGGACGGCGGCTCGACATGCTGCAATACGCCGCCGGCTATGCCATCGCCTTCATGCTGCTCGGCCTTTTCGCCACCATCTTCATCGACCGCATGGCGCGCTGAACCATGTTTCTGCCCTTCTTCCTCGCGCTGCGGAAGGAAGGCCTGCCGGTGTCGCTGCGCGAACATCTGACCTTTCTGGAGGCGCTTGCCGCCGGTCTTGCGACCTATGACATCGACGCGTTCTACTATCTCGCCCGCACGGTGCTGGTGAAGGACGAACGCCATCTCGACCGCTTCGATCGCGCCTTTTCCGAAAGCTTCCGCGGGCTGGAGACGATCCCCGCCGAAGCCGTGCTGGAGGCGATCGACCTGCCCCGCGACTGGCTGGAAAAGCTCGCCGAAAAGCACCTCAGCGCCGAGGAAAAGGCGAAGATCGCGGCGCTCGGCGGCTTCGAGGCGCTGATGGAGACGCTCCGCAAGCGGCTGGAAGAGCAGAAGGGCCGCCACCAGGGCGGCAACAAATGGGTGGGGACCGCCGGCACCAGCCCCTTCGGCGCCTATGGCTACAACCCCGAAGGCGTGCGGATCGGGCAGGACCAGTCCCGCCATCAGCGCGCCGTCAAGGTCTGGGACAAGCGCGAATTCCGCAATCTCGACGACCGGCAGGAGCTTGGCACCCGCAACATCAAGATCGCCCTGCGCCGGTTGCGGAAATGGGCGCGCGACGGCGCGGCGGAGGAGCTGGACCTCGACGGCACCATCCGGGCGACGGCGGACCACGGCTGGCTCGACGTGCAACTTCGCCCCGAACGGCGCAATGCGGTGAAGGTGCTGCTGTTTCTCGACGTGGGCGGCTCGATGGACCCCTATGTGCAGGTGATGGAGGAGCTGTTCTCCGCGGCCCGCGCCGAGTTCAAGCACCTGGTGCCGTTCTATTTTCACAACTGCCTCTACGAAGGGGTGTGGCGCGACAACGCCCGCCGCTGGGCCGACCAGACCCCGACGGCCGAGGTGCTGCGGACCTATGGCGGCGATTATAAGGCGATCTTCGTCGGCGATGCGACGATGAGCCCCTATGAGATCCTGCACCCCGGCGGTGCCAACGAGCACTGGAACAAGGAGGCGGGCCGGGTCTGGCTGGAGCGCGCCTGCGGGCAATGGCCGAACCATCTCTGGATCAATCCGGTGCCGGAAGCACATTGGGGCCAGCCCCCCTCCATCCGTCTCATCCGGGAGATTTTCACCGACCGCATGGTGCCGATGACGCTTGACGGCATCGCCCGCGGGATCAAGGAATTGCGCTGATGCCGAACCGCCTCCTCACCCTCTGGCGGCAAAGACCCCTCGTCGGAACGGCCTTTCTTCTGGCCTGTGCCGCGACGCTGTTCTTTGCCGGAAACCTGATCTCCTCGGCGCTTTACTGGGCCGATCCCGCGCATCGCAACCAGGTGCCGCGCCCCTGGATGACGGTGGGCTATGTGGCGCGCTCCTGGGAGGTGCCGGGGCCGGAGATCGACCGCATGGCGGGCTTTCCGGGGCCGGAGGAAAGCGATCACCCGCTGACCCTGGCCGAGATCGCCAGCCGGCGCGGGGTTCCGGTCGCCGAGGTCATCGCCGAGGTCGAAAAGGCCATCGCCGTCCTGAAAGCGCGGGAGCTCCTGAAACCCGTGGCGCCGAAGCCATGACCGACTGGCTTCTGGCGCTCGTCCCGACCTACGGGCTCTGGCTTCTGGCGGCGACGACCTTCTGCTCCTGCCTCGCCCTGCCCTTTCCCGCCTCCATCCTGATGCTGACGGCGGGCGGCTTCGTCGCCTCCGGGGATCTGGTGCTCTGGCAAAGCTTCGCCGCAGCAGCAGCCGGGGCGGTCGCGGGCGACCAGATCGGCTACTGGACCGGCCGCAGCGCCGGGGCGCGGCTGCTGGCCCGGCTGCGGCAGGACCCGACCCGCGACCGGCTGGTCGGCAAGGCCGTCGCGCTGATGGACCGCCACGGCCTGCTCGCGGTCTTCCTCAGCCGCTGGCTCTTCAGCCCGCTCGGACCCTGGGTCAACCTGACGGCAGGGACCGCTGGCTTCGGCTGGCCCGGCTTCACGCTTGCGGGACTTGCGGGCGAAGCGGTCTGGGCGGGGCTCTATGTCGGGATGGGCTACGGCTTTGCCGGCAACATCGAAGCGGCGAGCGACATGCTCGGCTCCGTCCTCGGTCTTCTGGCGGGGTTGGCAGGCGTGGTGGTCTTCGGCGTCTGGCTGCGCGGCAACCTGCGCGCGCCGGAATGACGCCTGATCCCGCTCCGGCGGATCTGCCGGACGCTCCGCGGGGGATACTTGAGAAGAGAAGAAAGCCCTTTCATACTGGCTCAAATATCCCCGCCGGAGGCTCAGGCCGGCAAGGTGCGCGGCGTTTTGCGATCTTCGGCTTGCCTCCCCCCTCCCCGCGCCCCTATCTGGAGGGATGCTGAAATTCGCTCCCCTCCTCCTCGCCCTCGGCTATGCCGTTCTGATGATGCGCTTTTCGGTCTGGCGCACCCGGCGGATGCTGGCGCAGAACTCCGCCCCCCTGCGCGAGCCGGCGCTGACCGCCCTTGCGGCGCGGATGGCGCGGGCGATGGATCTGCCGCATATCGAGGTCGATGTCTTCGAGGTGGAGGCGGTGAACGGCCTCGCCTCTCCCGATGGGCGCATCTATCTGACCCGCGGCTTTCTGGACCGCCACCGGCGCGGCGAGGTGACGGCGGAGGAACTGGCTTCGGTCATCGCCCATGAGCTTGGCCATGTCGCCCTTGGCCATGCCCGGCGGCGGATGATCGACTTCACCGGGCAGAATGCGGTGTTCATGATGCTTTCGGCGCTTCTGAGCCGGTTTCTGCCCTTCATCGGCATCTGGATCGCCAATCTGATCTCGACCGCGCTGATGGCCCGGCTGTCGCGGCGGGATGAATTCGAGGCGGATGCCTATGCGACCGCCCTCCTGATCAAATCCGGGATCGGCACGGGGCCGCAGAAATCGCTCTTCCGCAAGCTCGGCGGGCTGACCGGCGCTCCCGGCGAGGGGGTTCCGGCCTGGCTTCTGTCGCATCCCGGCACCGCCGACCGCATCGCCGCCATCGAGGCGAACGAGCACCGTTGGGCCGTTGCGGAACGGCCTCAGGCCTGAAGCGCCTTGGCCAGTTTCGGCAGTTTCGCGCGTTTCAGCAGCGCGCGCAGGCTGACAGGTTCGCCGGAAAGCCGCTCCGCCTCGGCCCGGATGCGCTCGGCAAGGGCGGCCATGACCTCGGGGTGGAAGGACCACAGCTCCCACAGGAAGCCATCGGGATCGCGGCGGGCGATCCCTTCTTCCGCGAGGATATGGCGGGGGAAATCCTGCGCGTTGAAGGTGAGGATCGCATCGGCATGGCCGGCAATGGCCACGGCCAGAACATGCACGTCATCGGGGTCGGGCAGCAGAAGGCGCGCCTCGATCCCCGGCTGCTCGCGCAGGCAGGCGCGGGGAAAGGCGGCCCGCATCGACGCCAACTCCGCCGCCGCCTGCGCCTCGGCGAGCGGGCCGAGCTTGACCACCGCGCGCTGCCATTCGCGCAGGATGCGCTCGGACCAGAGCGGTTCGTAAAGCCCGGCCGCCGCCGCCCCGGTCAGGAACTCGCGCAGCACGGTCGGGAAGATCACGCAGGCGTCGAGAACCGCCCTCATCAGCCATCCAGCCGGAAGAACAGCGCCTTCAGATAGCCGCTTTCGGCAAGCTGCGGCAGCATCGGGTGATCCGGCCCGGCAAAGCCGGTGTGCAGAAGCTGCCCGCGCCGCCCGCCCCGCCCGATGCCGCGCGCCGAGGCGTTGCGGAAAGCGGCAAGGTCCGCCGCATGGGAGCAGGAGCAGAGGCCGAGATAGCCCCCCGGTGCGACCAGAGGCGCCGCGAGCCGCGCCAGCCGCTCATAGGCGCGCAGGCCCGCTTCGAGCGCCGGTTTGGCCGGGGCGAAGGCCGGCGGATCGCAGATCACCAGATCAAATTGCGCGCCCTCCGCCCCGAGCGCCTCCAGCACCTCGAAGGCATCGCCGCTGCGGGTGGCAAAGCGGGCGCCGAGACCGGAGACCTCCGCCCCCCGCGCCGCAAGCCCAAGCGCCGTTGCCGAGGCATCCACGGCAAGCGCGCTTTCCGCCCCGCCGGCAAGGGCCGCAAGCGCGAAGCCGCCGACATGGGAGAAGACATCGAGCACCCGCGCGCCCTTGGCCAGACGCGCGGCAAAGGCATGGTTCGGGCGTTGGTCGTAGAAAAGCCCGGTCTTCTGCCCGCCGAGCAGGTCCGCCATATAGGTCGCGCCATTCATCGGCACCGGCACCGGGGCGTCGATTTGACCCGCGAGAAGCAGCGTCTCCTCCGCCAGCCCCTCCAGACCCCGCGCGCGCCCCGTGCCGTTCTTGACGACATGGACGACCCCCGTGACCGCTTTCAGCGCGGCGACCAGCGGTTCCAGCAGCGCCTCCGCCCAGGCGGCATTGGGCTGCACCACCGCCGCATCGCCGAAGCGGTCGATGACCACGCCGGGCAGGCCATCGGCCTCGGCATGGGTCAGCCGGTAATGCGGGGTCGCAAAGAGCCGCTCGCGCAGCGCCAGGGCGCGGGAGATGCGGGCCGCGAACCAGGCCTCGCCGATCTCCGCCTCCGGGTCGCGGTCGAGCATCCGGGCGATGATCTTGGACCGCGTGTTGACGGTGACGAGGCCAAGGGGGCGGCGTTCGCCATCCTCCAGCACCGCGAGCGCGCCGGGCGCGAGGCCCTGCGTGCGCCGGTCGGTCACCAGTTCATCGGCATAGACCCAGGGGAAACCGTGGCGGATGGCGCGGGCTTCGGCCTTGGGTTTCAGGCGCACCACAGGGCGGCTGCGGATCGCGTCTTCGGAGGCGGGGGAAAGGGAAGAAGGGGAGGTCATGATGACCTCCCCTTAGCGTCTTCGGGCGGGTTAGGAAAGCGTGCCGTTCAGCCACCAAGACCGGCGGGCGACAGCGACTGGCCTTCGAGGAAACGGCTCACAAGGGCCGGATCGGTGATCTTGGTCGAAAGCTCGCGGTGGATCACCTCCGAAAGGCGCTGCACCACCACGACCCGCTGGGTCATGCCCATGTCGTCCTCGGCGATCGCCTGGGCTCCGCCGGCGGCCTTGACATCGGCCACGACCGCGCGCGGCCCGTCGATCACCACGCCGGTATCGGCATCGCGCACCGTCAGCATGAAGTGCAGCGAATGGACGCCGCCCACCGTGTAGCGGGTCTTTTCGGTCAGGCAATGGAAGCGCGTCACCTCGATGTCCACCACCGCCTTGCGGCCCGAGGTCATCTTGGCGGTGCCGGCGGCGAAAGCCTCCTGATAGATCGCTTCGACCTGACGGTAGCGGTCGCCGCGCGGCTCACCGCGCCAGACGATATCGGCGATCGGGTAGAACATGTTGGCTTCGGAGACGCGCAGCTTTTGCGGCACGATGATATTGGCGCCGACGATCTGATACTGGCTTTGCAGCACCACGGTTCCGGCGGTTCCGGCGGTTCCGGACTGGCTGGCGTTGCGCGCGCCGCTGATGGCGGGGGCGTCGGTCATCACCCCGCGCGAAGGCGGTGTGGAAGTGCCGGCGCAGGCGCTCAGCACCAGGGCAAGGGTCACGGCGGTCAGACTGCGAAGCGAGATCATGCTCATCCTCCGATGGATCGGCCCGATGGGTCTGCGGGGCCGTTACCGGAGTTAATCCCCCGTAAATGTGGCTGGATTGCGTTGAATCCAGTGCATTTTCGGGCGGGTGGAGGCCACTGTATCCGATCTGTCACAGATCGCGGCGGCGCGCGCGCCGCCGGCCCCCGTCAGTCCGGGCTGCCGACCAGCACGAAGGGCGACCAATAGGCCGGATGGCTCCACCGCCCGCCCGGCGCGTCGATCATGGCGAGCATCGCCTGCCGCTGCGCCTCGGCGGCGCGAAGGCCGGGGGTTTCGGCGCGCAGGCGGAAGGTCTCCGTCATGAGCCGCGCGGCGGAGCGGCTTTCCACCGGCCAGTGGCTGACGAGAAGCCCGCGCGCCCCGGCATAGAAGAACGCCTGTGCGAGGCCGGAAAGCGCCTCCCCTCCCGGCGCATTGCCCACGGCGGTATTGCAGGCGGAAAGGACCACCCAATCGGCATTGAGCCGCAGGTCGAGGATCTCGGAAACGGTGAGAAAGCCGTCCTCGCCCCGCCCCGGCGTCAGCGCGAGCGCAGGTTCGCCCAGCACGGTGCCGCCCACGGCATCGCCCGCGACAAGCCCGTGGGTGGCGAAATGCAGCACCCGGAAACGGTCGAGCGGTTCGGCCTTCAGCCCCGCCTCGCTGGCCGCCGCCCCAAGCCGCAAGGCCGCCGCCGGCGCCCCGAGCACACCGGCCACCTCGCGCACCTCCCCGGCGGTTTCGGGCAGGGGTTGCAGCGCCCCGCGCAGCACCTCCTGCCGGCCGGTGTCGAGCGCCGCGACCAGTTCCCCGCCCTTGGCCAGGTCGAATTCCGGATCGGCGAAGGCCAGCAGCGGCTCGGGCGCGGGCGCCCTGGTGCGGGCCATGGCGGCGGATTTGAGCGAAAAGACCGAAGGAATGACGCTGACCGCATGATGGCGCACCAGCCAGTCCACCTTTGCCGGATCAACGCCGCCATCATCGCTGACGACGAGCAGATGCGGCGGAACCGAGGCCATGGCCCCGCGCAGATCGAGATAGAGATGCGCCTTGCCCGCCGTCACCTCGGCCACCTGACCGAGCGTTTCGGCATAAAGCCAATGGGCTGCGGCGATGTCGAAACCCTTGGGTTGCTCCGGCGTCTCGCCGTCAAGCGCCGCCGCCGCGCGGGTCCCCATCTGGAGCGCGATGCTCCTGCGGATATCGGCAACGGCGCCGGAGAAGGAATCCGTGGTCCAGAGCAGTTCCTTCCACATCACCCGGTCCCGCGACAGGGCGATGATGTAATGCCGGCCCTCCGGCTCCGCCGCGAGATCGACGACCACGAGCGCCTCATCGGGCGCCAGCATCGCCTGCGCCTCCGCAAGGCTCAGCACCCCGCCCCCGGTCAGATCCGAAAGCGACGGCACTTCTGCCCGCAACTCGGCCTCAAGCTGCTGGAACTCCCCCTCAAGCGCCGCCGAACGATCCCGGACGGCCTTTTCGCGCGAGGTATCGCGTTCCGCCAGCGGCAGGGTCACAAGCTGCAAAAGCTCCGCCTGAAGGCGCCCGCTTTGCTTCCGCAGATCGGTGGCCCGGCGGAATTTCTGCGCGGCCTCTCCCTGGCCGAGAGCCAGCCGCGCCCCGTAGCTTTCGGCAGACCGCGCCGCCGCCGTGGCAAGGCTCGCCTGTGCCACGCGGAACATCTCCGCCGCCGCGGCTTCCGGGGCCAGCACCCCTGCCCCCTCGGCCTGCTTGTAGCTTTGGTAATAGAACTCGCGCGAGACGCCCTGCGCCGCCTCCGCCTCGCCCATCACGGCAAGCGCCTGCCCGATCCGGGTCTTGTCGGTGGTGTCGCCGAGCATCGCCGCCAGATCGAGCTTCAGCTTGCCCACCTGCTCATCCCGTGCCGACAGCCGCGCCTCCTTGATGGCGATGGCCTGCCGCATGATCTCCAGTGCCTCGGCAAAGGCGGGGCTGTCCGGTCCGCCCTCCGTCGCCAGCATCAGCGCCTTTACGTTGAGAAGGTCGGCGGCGATCAGGCTATCGTCCCCCATGGCGACCGTGGTCACCCGCGCACCCTGCTCCAGCACCTGCGGCAACAGCGGATCGCGGGAGCGGAACAGCATCAGCGCATATTCCGAAAGCGTCTCCGCCACCACCGGATGCTCCCTGCCATAGGCATCCTCCAGCAGCGGCAGCGCCTCGGCATAGCTGTCCGCCGCTTCCGCCGAGCGCCCCATGGAGCCTTCGGCCCGCGCCACCTGCCGCGCCGCGATCGCCAGCGTCCGCCGGTCCGCCAGCGACACGCTGCCCCGCATCTTGTCGCGCGTTTCGGCAAAGGCGGTGCGGGCTTCCTCCAGATAGCCCAATTCGTAGAAGATCCCGGCGAGGTTGTAACGCCAAGTGATCGCCGTCGCATTCTCCGCCCCGAGAAGGATTTCGGCCGCCCGGACCGATTCCATCGCCAGCGGCAGCCCCTCCTCGGCCCGCCCCATGCTGGAAAGCTGCACGGACAGCTGCATCCCGGCCTTGAGCGTGTTGAAATTGTATTTGCCCTTGGCCTTGAGCCAGCGCCCATGGACGGAGCGGAAGATCCCAAGCGCCTCTTCGCCCTTGTATTGCGCGCGAAGGGTATTGGCGAGCGCCGCCTCCATGTCGAGCGTATGGGGATCGAGCTCTCCCCATTGCGCCAGAGACTTCGTGATGATTCCGCGCAGCGCCGCCTCCGCCGCCGGATAATCGCCGGCGATGTATTTCCGGTCCATCGCCGCGATATCGGCCTGATATTGCGCCTCGTCATAGGCTTCTGCCCGCAGCCCTCCTGCAAAGATCGTGACAAGGCCCAGCGAAAGGCCCAGGATCAGGACGAAATGGCGAAGAAAGGGCATGAACCACCGGAGTTGAGACTGCTTCGCCCGAGGATAGCAAAACTGCCGGGCCGCGTGCATGACAAATCCCCTGGCACGCTGCGCCGCGCCTGTCGTGACTTTGCCGCACGACTGCGGCGAAACAGCGGTTGTTAGCGCTAACGTAATCTGTTAAACCGCCTGCGAAGCAATCAGCCGCACCCGTAAGGCCCCAGCCGCAAAGCCGGGGCCGAACCCTCGCCCAGGAAGGAGCCGCCATGGCGCTGCACCCCACCCTCGCCCGCGTCACCGACCGCATCCGCGAACGCTCCCACCAGAGCCGGGGGCGCTATCTGCAACAGATCCGCGCGGCCGCCAGTGCCGGCCCGGTGCGCGCCCATCTGAGCTGCGGCAACCAGGCCCATGCCTATGCGGCGATGGAGGGGGACAAACCCGCCCTCGCCGCCGCCCGCGCCCCGAACATCGGCATCGTCACCGCCTATAACGACATGCTCTCGGCCCATCGGCCCTATGAGGATTATCCCAAGCTGATCCGCGAGGCCGCGCGGCGCATGGGCGCCACGGCCCAGGTCGCGGGCGGGGTGCCGGCCATGTGCGATGGCGTCACGCAGGGCCAGCCGGGGATGGAGCTGTCGCTCTTCTCCCGCGACGTGATCGCGCTCGCCGCGGGGGTGTCGATGAGCCACAACGCCTTCGATTCCGCGCTCTATCTCGGGGTCTGCGACAAGATCGTGCCGGGGCTGATCATGGCGGCGGCGGCCTTCGGCCATATCCCGGCGGTCTTCGTGCCGGCGGGACCGATGACCTCGGGCCTGCCCAATGACGAGAAATCCCGCGTCCGCAATGCCTTCGCCGAAGGGAAAGCCAGCCGCGACGACCTGATGGCAGCCGAAATGGCCTCCTACCACGGCCCCGGCACCTGCACCTTCTACGGCACGGCCAACACCAACCAGATGCTGATGGAATTCATGGGGCTGCACCTGCCGGGCGCCTCCTTCGTCAACCCCGACACGCCGCTGCGCGAGGCGCTGACGCTGGCGGCGGTGGAGCGCGCGGCCTCGATCACCGCGCTCGGCAACGATTACCGCCCGGCGGGCGAGATCCTGGATGAGCGCGCCTTCGTGAACGGGCTGGTGGGGCTGATGGCGACGGGGGGCTCGACCAACCTCGTGCTGCACCTGCCGGCCATGGCGCGGGCGGCGGGGGTGATCCTCGATCTCGCCGATTTCGACGACCTGAGCCAGGCGGTGCCGCTGATGGCCAAGGTCTATCCGAACGGACTGGCCGACGTGAACCATTTCCATGCGGCGGGCGGGTTGCAGTTCCTGATCGGGCAACTGCTCGACGCAGGGCTTCTTCACGCCGATGCGCGCACCGTCTCGGGCGAGGGCATGGCGCAGTACCGGAAGGAGCCGAAGCTGCGCGAGGGCGTGCTCGTCTGGGAAGAGGGGCCGCAGAAAAGCCTCAACGACAAGATCGTGCGCCCCGCCGCCGATCCCTTCCAGCCGACCGGCGGCCTGCGCCAGCTTGCCGGCAACCTCGGGCGCGGGGTGATCAAGATCTCCGCCGTGGCGCCCGAACGCCATGTCATCGAAGCCCCGGCCCGCATCTTCCATGATCAGGCCGCGGTGAAAGCCGCCTTCAAGGCCGGCGAGTTCACCTCCGATACCGTGGTCGTGGTGCGGTTCCAGGGACCGCAGGCCAACGGGATGCCGGAATTGCACTCGCTGACCCCGATCCTGTCGGTGCTCCAGGACCGCGGGCTGAAGATGGCGCTCGTGACCGATGGCCGGATGTCGGGAGCCTCGGGCAAGGTGCCGGCGGCGATCCATGTCTCGCCCGAAGCGGCGGTCGGCGGCCCGCTCGCCCGGCTGCGCGACGGCGATCTGGTGCGGCTGGACGCGGTGGCCGGAACGCTGAGCGTCCTTGCGCCCGATTTCGAGACGCGCCCCGCAGTCACCGCGGACCTGTCCGCCAATGCCAGCGGCATCGGCCGCGAGCTTTTCGCCGCCTTCCGCCAGATGGTCGGCACCTCTGAAACCGGGGCGGCCGTGGTCGTCTGACCGCGCGCCCTTCGATGAAGCCTTCGCCTCCGGCGGGGATATTTTAACCAGTATGAAAGGAATAGCGGTCACACTGGGACCACGGAACAGGCGGGGACGCCGATGACCGTCCAGTGTGAAAGGCCCCCCGTCGCCCCCGGCTGCCAAAAGCCGCCGGCCCGAGGCGGGGGTGCCAGCGCCCTCCCTTTCATACTGGTTAAAATATCCCCGCCGGAGGCTCCCCACCCCCACCACACTCCCGCGCCGGGAGGAGAGGAGCCTGCCATGACCCCCGCCGAACAATCCCGCAAAGCCGCCGAGATCTGCCGGCTCGCCCCCGTCGTCCCGGTTCTGGTGATCGAGGATCTCGCCCATGCGCGTCCGCTCGCCGAGGCTCTGGTGGCGGGCGGGCTGCCGGCGCTGGAGGTGACGCTCCGCACCCCCTGCGCGCTCGATGCGATCCGCGCCATGGCGGAGGTGCCGGGCGGCGCAGTCGGGGCCGGCACGCTCCTGACCCCCGCCGATGTGAAGGCGGCCAAGGCGGCGGGCGCCACCTTCGGCGTCTCTCCCGGCGCCACCGACCGCATCATCGCCGCCTGCGAGGATGAGGGGCTGCCGCTTCTGCCCGGCGCGGCGACGGCCTCCGAGATCATGGCGCTTCTGGAAAAGGGTTTCACCGTGCAGAAGTTCTTCCCGGCCGAGCAGGCGGGCGGGGCGGCCTATCTCAAATCCATCGGCTCGCCGATCCCGCAGGTCAGCTTCTGCCCGACCGGCGGCATCAGCCTGAAGATCGCCCCGGATTATCTGACGCTGAAGAACATCCTCTGCGTGGGCGGCTCCTGGGTCGCGCCGAAGGAGGCGATGGCGCGAGGCGACTGGGGGGCGATCACGAAGCTTGCCGCCGAGGCCAAGGCTCTGCGCTGAGGCGGATTGCCGGGGGCGAACCCGTCGCCCGCCGGTCCTCTGGTCGGTTGCAGGAAGGGTTTGGCGGTTCGGGGAGGGAAATCCTGTCTTCCCCGGCCCCGGTCTTAATTCCCGGTTCTGATTTCGGTCTTCATTGCCTCTCTTCGCCACCGGCCATCGGCGCAAGGCGCGCGCGACCGGAGGGGATTGAAGCGGCAATGGGAAGGCAGGCGTTTCAGGGAGATGTGAAGCGGGCGGGTATGGCCCGGACAGGCAAACGGGCGGCCGCGGACACCCGTTCGGGTCTCGGCGCCGATCCGCCAAACTCCCGGAGCATCCCTCTCCGCCAGACCCCGAAGCTGCCGGTCTCTGCCGGGGCGACCCGCCCTGGAAGCCAGCCCTCCACGCAAGCGTCCAGTGCCTCGCTTTCCACCTGCCTCCGGTTCGAGGAGGGCGCCGAGGCGGCGGCGCGGCTCTGTTGCAGCCTGCCGCCCGGCTCGTCGGTCACCGCCCCCCCCCCGGATCGGCGATCCGCCGGGCCGCGCTTTCCTCGTGAAATTCAGCCTTGGCGGGCAGTGTTATCCGGCCCTGAACGGCGGGCCGCAGTACCGGCTGAGCCCCGCCGCCTCGATCATGGTCCGTGTCGAGATGCAGGCCGAGATCGGCCACCTCTGGCAGGCGCTTCTCGCGGGGGTGGGGAGGAAAGCCGCTGCGGCTGGCTGGTGGACCGCTTTGGGCTAAGCTGGCAGATCCTGCCGCGCGCCCTGCCCCGGCTGCTGGCAGCCGACACGACAGGCCGGGTCATGCAGGCGATGAGGAGCATGATGAGGATGGCCATCGCGGCGCTTGAGGCGGCGGCGGTTTAGGGCATCGCTAGTCGGAGAGCGTTGCGCCGGGCCATGGTCCCGGAGGCGCCTTGCCCCCTCCGGACCTCTCCACGGGATATTTTCGGACGGAAAAGGAGGCGAAGAGGCCCTTCTGCGGCGCCACGTCAGATCTGCAGGTCGTCCGGCCTCAGGTGCCTTCGGCCACCCGTGCGGCCCGCCCGCCCCGGCGGCGCGGCGCCTGCGGGGCCATCATGCCATCGGTCAGCACCCCGGTCATCGGGTGGTCGCGCCCGCCGGGCAGCTCGCCATAATGGGCGATCAGCGCCCGCAGCGCCTCCGGCGTATCGGCGCCGACCGGCAGGCTCAGCGCCCAGTCCATGAAGATCGACCGGCATTCGCCAAGGGTGATCCCCTCGATCGCATAGCTTTCGCGCACCAGCCCCTTGGGGTCCGCCTCCGCGAGGTCCATCACCCGTCTCCCCATTCCGCCGCCCTCACCCCTGCCCGCCGAGCGTGGCGGTGATCACAAGATCCGCCGCCGCCGCCGCCGCCTTCAGCCGCTGCCCGAGCGCCTCGGGGCTTTCCGCCCCGGTCTCGCGCAGAAGGAAGCTGCGGCCACCTTCGCCGAGCGCCTCCAGATCGACCGCCTGATCGGCCAGAAGCCGCGAGGCCGCCTGAAGCCGCCAGCACAGCCTATAGGCATCCAGAAGCGCCGCCTGATCCGATTGCGACACTTCGGCGGCAGTTCCGCCCGAAGCGATCTGGCGTTCGACCTGACGGGCGGGATTGGCGGCCCGCAGGGCCAGCGTCTGGGCGAGGAGCTCCACATCCATGATCCGCCCCGGCCCGAGCTTGGCATCCCAGAGCCCCGCCCCCGGCCGCGCCGATGCGAGCCGCGCCCGCATCTCGGCCACATCGGCCAGCACCCTGTCGCCGCGGCCCTTGCGGGCGAGGATCCCGCGCCGGAAGGCCTCCACCTCCGCGGCCAGCCCCGGCTCCCCCGCCAGCACCCTTGCGCGGGTGAGCGCGAGATGCTCCCAGGTCCAGGCCTCGGTCTCCTGATAGTTGCGGAAGCTTTCGATGGAGGTCGCCACCGGCCCCTGCCGGCCGGAGGGACGCAGCCGCACATCGACCTCGTAAAGCCGCCCCTCGGCCATCTGCGCCGAAAGCGCCGTCACCATCGCCTGCGTCAGCCGCGCGTAATAGGGCCGCGCGGCGAGAGGGCGCCTGCCCTCCGACATCTCCACCCCGGCGGCATCGTAGATCATGATCAGGTCGAGATCGGAGCCGGCGTTGAGCCGCCCCGCCCCGAGACTGCCCATGCCGAGCACGACCGCCCCGCGCCCCGGCGCCGCGCCATGCCTTGCCGCGAAATCCTCCGTGACCACCGGCCAGACGGCGGCAATCACCGCTTCGGCGAGATCGGCATAGCTCTTGCCCGCCTCGAAAGCGTCGATCAGGCCGCGCAGATGATGGACGCCGATGCGGAAATGCCATTCCTTCATCCAGCGCCGCGCCGCATCGAGTTTGCGCTCGTAATCGCCCTGTTCGGCCATCCGCGCGGCCAGCTCCGCCGTCAGCGCCGCCCGCCCCGGCCAGGGCTCGAAGAAGGAGCCGCCGATCACCGCATCGAGCACCGCCGCATTGCGCGACAGGTACAGCGCCAGCGCCGGAGAGGTCGCCGCGATATCGACGATGAGATCGACGAGCGAGGGGTTGGCCTCGAACAGCGAGAAGATCTGCACGCCGGAGGGCAGGCCGGCCAGAAAGCCATCCAGCGCCACCAGCGCCTCCTCCGGATGGGCGGCGCGGGACAGACGCTTCAGCAGTACCGGGCCGAGCCTGCGGAAGATCGCCTGCGCCCGGTCGCTGCGAAGGGCGGCATAGTTCGACCAGCCCTTGACGATGGCGCGGGCCTGATCGGAGAGTTCCGGCCCTTCCTCCGCCACGCCGGGGGCGAAGAAGCCCTCGGTCAGCCGGTCAACCCGCGCGATGCGGTCGAGAAGGCCGGCGCGGAACTCCGCCTCCCCCTCGCCCGAGAAGGCGGCGATGCGGGCAACGCCGGCGGCGGTCACCGGCATCTCATGGGTCTGCGCGTCATTGACCATCTGCAACCGATGCTCGGTCTCGCGGTGGGCGAGGTAGAGCGAGGACAGCTCCTCCGCCACCTCCGCCGGCACCCAGCCCTGCGCGGCCAGCGCCTTCAGCCCGCCGAGCGTGGTGCGGTCGCGCAGCGAAGGGTCGCGGCCCCCGGCGATCAGCTGCCGGGTCTGGGTGAAGAACTCGATCTCGCGGATGCCGCCCTGACCGAGCTTGAGGTTGTGACCCTCCACCTCCACCCGCCCGTTGAGACCGCGATGCTCGCGGATGCGGAGCCGCATGTCATGGGCATCCTGGATCGCCGCGAAATCGAGATGCTTGCGCCAGACGAAGGGGGTGAGCGTCCTGAGAAACCGCTCCCCCGCCGCCAGATCGCCGCCGCAGGGTCGCGCCTTGATATAGGCGGCGCGTTCCCAGGTGCGGCCATGGGCCTCGTAATAGGCCTCCGCCGCGGCCATGGAAAGGCAGACCGGCGTGACCGAGGCATCGGGGCGCAGGCGCAGATCGGTGCGGAAGACATAGCCGCCGACCGTGGTGTCGGAAAGCAGCGCCGCCATCTTGCGGGTGACGCGGATGAACGCGGCGCGCGCCTCCTGCCAGTCCTCGCGGTAGCGTTCCTGATCGAAGAGGCAGATCAGGTCGATGTCGGAGGAATAGTTGAGCTCCCCCGCCCCCATCTTGCCCATGGCGAGCGCCACCATCCCCCCCGCCGTCGCCGCATCTTCCGGCACGGCGCCGGGAAGCTTGCCGCGCCGGATCTCCTCGGCGACGAGCCGGGTCAGCGACAGATGCACCGCCCGGTCGGCCAGATCGGTGAGCGCCCCCGTGACCTGCATCAGCCCCCAGACGCCGCCAAGATCGGCCAGCGCCGTCAGCAGCGCCGCGCGCCGCTTGGCCTGCCGCAGCGCCTCGCCCAGAAGGTCGGGCGGCACCGGCTCCAGCGCGGCCAGAACGCCGGAAAAGGCTTCTTCCGGGGCAAGGGCCAGCGCCGGGCGCAGCCAGTCCGCCTCCCGCTCCATCAGCCCTTTCAGATAGGGGCTGCATCCCGCCGTGGCCGACAGAAGGCCGCGCATTTCCGGTGCGAGATCGCTGAAAGCGCGGGCGATCTCGGCAGCAGGCTCGGGATCATAGGGAAGCGGGGCGCGGGTGAGGCGGGCGGCGAAGGTCTGGGTCATTCCGCCAATGTGAAAGAGCCTTGGGGGAGGGTCAACTGCCGGATAGTCGCGGTGGCGGGCTTTGCCCCGGTGTGGCACGCTGTGGCACGGCAGCAGCCTTGCGGCCGGTCCGGCGCTGCAGCCGCTGCCTTCCCTGCGCCGTTCGCCCTCAATTCGGATCAGACCGGCCAGCGATACCGGAACCCTTCCCCCGGTGCGCCGTTCACTGGCTGGCACGGACACAGGCTGCGCCCTCCCCGAGCATGGCGGCACCATCGACCGAAGTCGCCTGATGCCGTTCCCTGCGCCATTCCCCGCCACAGAGAGCCCGACAGAGCCCGAAGTGCCGGATCATCCGGGCCTTGGGTGGCGGATGGGTTCTGTCTCCGCCTTCATTGGCGGTGCCGTTCTTGCCCGCAGATTCGGCCCCGCGCTTGTCGCGCGGGTCTGCCGCTGCCGGTCGCCGGAGATCCGCAGAGCGACGGCGGAGGGCAAAGCCGGCCCCGCCCGAAGACCTTGCCCGGCAGCGACCCGCATCATAAGGCTTAACAAGACAAGGATCAGGTACATGGCGGCCTCCATCGGCAGGCTCCATCTGAACCGCGAAAGATTGACACTTCCTGAACGCCGGAGGGGCGTATGAGCAAAAGCCTGAAACGGGTGGTCGAGGCGCTGCGGTCCGGGGGAGAAACGGCTGTTCCGGTCGAGATGCCGGGGGAGACCCGCACGGCGCAGCAAGCAGCCGAGGCGGCCGGCTGCGCGCTTGACCAGATCGTGAAGTCGATCCTCTTCCGGGGCGGGGACAGCGGGGCGCTCTACCTGTTCCTGACCGCCGGGGGCCAGCAGGTGGACCCCGCCCGTGCTGCCGGTCTCGCCGGGGAGCCGCTCGGCCGCGCCAGCCCCGATCAGGTTCGTGCAGCCACCGGCTTTGCCATCGGCGGCGTCGCCCCCATCGGCCACCTGACCCCGCTGCCCGTCTGGATGGATGCGCGGCTCCTGACCTTTGCCGAGGTCTGGGCTGCCGCCGGCACCCCTCGACATATCTTCGCCATCGCGCCCGAGGCGCTTTTGCGCCTCGCCGGGGCTGAGCGGGCCGAGTTCACGGTCTGACGCCAGAAGCCGCCCCGGCCCGCGAGATCAGCAGAATTCCGCCCGCCTCCGCCCGCGCGTCACCCCTTATGTAAAATAGTTTAACATACCTCTTGATCCACCGGCCCGGCATGTGCATCTTGGCTCATGTGAAAGACATTCACATACACCGAAACGCCATCGCAACAAGGGACAACCGCCGATGCACAGCTATCCGACCACCGCCGCACCCGGCGGCTTCTCTTCCCGGCTTCGCCGGGCCGAGGCCTGGCTCGACCACCGGGGCAAGGGTGCCTGGCTTGCCGCCATGGTGCTGGGCTTCATCGTCTTCTGGCCGCTCGGCCTTGGTCTTCTCACCTATATGATCTGGAGCAAACGCATGTTCAGCCGCATCGACTGCGCGCAACGCCGCGCCGAACGTTTCAACCGCCACGCCGAGCATCGCGCCCGCCACTGGAGCATGATGCAGGCGATGCGCCCCTCGGGCAATGCCGCCTTCGACAGCTACAAATCGGACATGCTGCGCCGGCTGGAAGAAGAGCAATCCGCCTTTGAAAGCTTCCTGCAACGTCTGCGCGAAGCCAAGGACAAGTCGGAATTCGACGCCTTCATGGAAGACCGCGCCCGCGCCAACCGGGCAACCGATGTCGCGGATGTGACCGAAGCGGCCAAGCCCGCCGGCAATGACACGCTGCGTGCCGGCGAGTACTGATCGCCGCCGGGAGGACGTTCCCCCCTGCGACAGAAGGCCCCTGCCCCCGCGGCGGGGGCCTTCTTGCACGAAAAAGCCCCAACTTCTCCTTGGCGGCGACGGTGAGCCTTGCTAACCTGCCGGAATTCCAGCCTTCAGCCGCCCGAGACATGCGCCACACCCTTCCGATCGCGCCCCAATTCTATGTGACGGCTCCGCAGCCCTGCCCCTATCTGGAGGGGCGGATGGAACGGAAGTTGTTCACGGCCCTTCAGGGCGATCAGGCGCAGAAGCTGAACGACGCCCTGTCCAAGCAGGGCTTCCGCCGCAGCCAGAACGTGCTTTACCGCCCCTCCTGCGCGGAATGTTCGGCCTGCCTTTCCGCACGGATCCGGGTGGCGGATTTCCAGCCCTCGCGCACGCAGAAGCGGCTGATGAAGGCCAATGCCCATCTGCGCCGCAATGCGACCTCGCCCTGGGCGACGGAGGATCAGTTCGCGCTCTTCCGCCGCTATCTCGACGCGCGCCACGCCGATGGCGGGATGGCGGATATGGATGTCTTCGAATTCGCCGCGATGATCGAGGAGACGCCGATCAAGAGCCGGGTCATCGAATACACCCGCGCCGCCGGTCCGGGGGAAAAGGGGCGGCCGCTGGTTGCGGTCTCGCTGACCGATGTTTTCGATGACGGGCTTTCGATGGTCTACAGCTTCTACGACCCCACGATGCAGGGGCTGAGCCTGGGGACCTTTGCGATCCTCGATCATGTCGAGATCGCGCGGGAGGCGGGTCTGCCTTACGTCTATCTCGGCTATTGGGTGCCGGGGAGCCGGAAGATGGGCTACAAATCCGGCTTCAATGCGCTGGAGATCTACAAGGGCGGGGTCTGGCAGCCGATCGGCGAGCCCGCCGATCACCGGGCCGAGTTGCACCCCCTGTCCGTCGATCCCATTGCCGAGCAGGTGGCGCGCATCGCCCTGCCCGAAGCGCGGGCGATCCGCGAATGAGCCGCAGATGACCGGGGCAAGGCTGGCGGCGGTTTCCCTTGTCGTGCCGGGTTATGCGGAGGGCATCGCCTTTTACTGCGGGGTCATGGGGTTCACGCTGGCCGCGGACATTGATCAGGGACACAAACGCTGGGTGACGGTGGAGCCGCCGGGCGGCGGTTGCCGGATCGTGCTGGCGCGGGCCGAGAACCCGGACCAGCAGGCGGTGATCGGCGCGCAGGGCGGCGGGCGGGTCTGGCTGTTCCTTGAGACCGACGACTTTGCCCGCGACCATGCCCGGATGCGGGCAGCGGGAGTGATCTTCGAGGAAGCCCCCCGCCACGAGCCCTACGGCACCGTCGCCGTCTGGCGCGACCCGTTCGGCAACCGCTGGGACCTGATCGAGCCGAAGTCCGGCGGCTAGGCGAGGCCGGATCGGGGCGCCGCTCCCCCTTATCTCGGGCGGATCAGAAAACGCACCGCGTTTTCCCGCCCGTGTGGGAACGGGTCCAGTGGGCCGCCTATCCCGCAAAACGCCGGAGGTCAGTTCCCGCCCCGGTGGGGGCGAAGCCCCCGCCCTCCGGGGGGCGGGGGCTGGCCGGCGGCCTTTGGGGCCACCGGCGGATGGCGGGAACCCGTGCCGCATGGCAGCGGCGATGGCCCCTGCCAGCTTGAATGATGCGCCGCAAAGAGCTCCGGCATACGAGACTTCTCTTCTCCGGAGCTAGGCCACGCCTGCCCCAAGGTGCGATCCGGTGATTCTCGGGGCAGCACCTTCGCAAGAAACCCACCCCCGCATTTTCCGAAAGTTGCGATAGCTTGCCATATCAAGCAAGAAACATACAAAAACACCCCATCCAGCGACACTTTCCATGTCGATTTGCGGTTGACGCGCCCAAAACCCCGCCCTAGTGTCCGCTGCGGATCAACAAGGGGGCAGCAATGCTTCATCTTCTTGTAATCGTAGGGCGAAGGTGCATGGGCCGGTAACGGTTGACCATATGAGGTTCCCATGCGCCCCCAGAGACACCTCCGGGGGCTTTTTGTTGCACAGGGCCGGGCGACGGCCGAAGACGGGGAAAGACCGATGATTGGGGCGAAATCAGGCGCGGCGATGACGGGTGCTGCCATGGTGGTGCAGGCGCTGAAGGATCAGGGCGTGGAGGTGGTCTTCGGCTACCCCGGCGGCGCGGTCCTGCCGATCTATGACGAGATCTTCCAGCAGAACGACATCCGCCATGTGCTCGTCCGCCACGAACAGGGCGCCGTGCATATGGCCGAGGGCTATGCCCGTTCGACCGGCAAGCCGGGCGTGGCGCTGGTGACCTCCGGCCCCGGTGCGACCAATGCCGTGACCGGGCTGACCGATGCGCTGCTGGACAGCATCCCGATCATCGTGCTTTCCGGTCAGGTGCCGACCTTCATGATCGGCACCGACGGCTTCCAGGAGGCCGATACCGTGGGCATCACCCGCCCCTGCACCAAGATGAACTGGCTGGTGAAGGATACCGCCAAACTGTCGGAGACGATCCATCAGGCCTTCCATGTGGCGACCAGGGGCCGCCCCGGCCCGGTGCTCGTGGACATTCCGAAGGATGTGCAGTTCGCCACCGCCGCCTATACCGCGCCGGAAAAGACCCGCGTGGCCCATTACCAGCCGCAGATGAAGGGCGATCTCGACCAGATCACCCGCATGGTGGAGATGATGGAGACGGCGGAACGCCCGATCTTCTACACCGGCGGCGGGGTGATCAATTCCGGCCCGGCGGCAAGCCAGCTCCTGCGCGAATTCGTGGAGGCGACGGGCTTTCCGATCACCTCGACGCTGATGGGGCTCGGCGCCTATCCGGCAAGCGGGAAGCACTGGCTCGGGATGCTCGGGATGCACGGGCTCTATGAGGCCAATCTCGCCATGCACGGCTGCGACCTGATGATCAACGTCGGCGCCCGCTTCGACGACCGGATCACCGGGCGGCTGAAGGATTTCTCGCCGAAATCGCGGAAAGTGCATATCGACATCGACGCCTCCTCCATCAACAAGGTGATCCGCGTTGACGTGCCGATCCTCGGCGATGTGGCCCATGTGCTCGAAGATGCGCTGCGTCTTTGGAAATCGCGCGGGCGCAAGGTGAACAAGGAAGGTCTGGCCAAATGGTGGGCGCAGATCGCCGAATGGCAGGCGGTGAAATGCCTGACCTACAAGCCCTCCACCAGGACCATCAAGCCGCAATACGCGCTTGAGCGGCTGGAGGCGCTGACCAAGGGGATGGACCGCTACATCACCACCGAGGTCGGCCAGCATCAGATGTGGGCCGCACAGTTCCTGCATTTCGAGGACCCGAACCGCTGGATGACCTCCGGGGGCCTCGGGACGATGGGCTACGGCCTGCCCGCCTCCATCGGCGTGCAGATGGCGCATCCGGAGGCCCTGGTGATCAACGTTGCCGGCGAAGCCTCATGGCTGATGAACATGCAGGAGATGGGGACGGCGATGCAGTTCCGCGCCCCGGTCAAGCAGTTCATCCTGAACAACGA
>JAPUEK010000025.1 GCA_027492585.1 Paracoccaceae bacterium
AAGCCGCAGCCGACGACGGCCAGCGGCGAGGAGGTCATCACGAGATTCATCAGCGCATAGGAGACCGCCGCGCAGATCACCGAAACCGCGATGACCGGATCGCGGATCAGCTCGCCCCGGCTGCGCCCCTGCGCGGAACCCGCAACCTTCGGCCGCGGCGGCGGCACCTTGAGCCAGGCAAAGAGGAACATGCCGGCGAGGTTCAGCACGATCACCGCCAGGTAGGTGCCGAGAAAGACCACCGGCGCCGCCTCCACCGTCAGCTTGACCAGCTCCGGCCCGACCACCGCCGACAGGAGCCCGCCCGCCATCACCCAGGAAATCGCCTTGGGCCGGAAGGCGTCAGAGGCGGTATCGGCGGCGGCAAAGCGGTAGAAGCCCTGCGCGGACATGTAGATCCCCGAAAGGAGGGCGCCAAGGAGGAACAGCAGGAAGGAGGACTGCATCAGACCGAGCGCGCCGATCCCCGCGCCGAGCGCCCCTCCGATGGCCCCGGCGACGAAGCCGGCCCGCCGTCCGTACCGCGCCATGAAGGCGGAAATCGGGGTCGCGGTCAGCATGGAGCCGATGACCATGAACGAAATCGGCAGGGTCGCCCAACAGGCATTGGGCGCCAGATGCTGCCCCGCGAGGCCCGCGACGGTGAAGATCATCGGCATCTGGGCGCCGAGAACGGCTTGGGCGGCCACCAGCACCAGCACGTTGCGGCGGGCGAGGCGGTCATCTGCGGGCGGGGTCTGGGCGATCTCTGACATGGAAGAAGGCGTAGGCCCGTCCTTTGGCGGAGGCAAGGGGCTTCCCATGGGTGGAAGCGCCCGCAGCAGGGGCGAAATGTCCGGCTTCGGGGGGCCGGAAACCGGGGAAGCCTCCGGCGGGGATATTTGAGCCAGTATGAAAGGGCTTTCTTCTCTTTCCAAATATCCCCCGCGGAGCGTTCCGCAGAAGCCGGGGGGCGCCGCGCGTCCGATCCGGGCTCTGGCCAATCCCCGCGGCGGAAGGCAATCTGCCGGCAAAGGAGAGCATCATGGTCGGACGGATCATCGAGACGGCGGATTGCGTGGCCGAGGGCATGGACTGGCTTTGCCGCAGGGACGCGCGTTTTGCCGAAGCCTATGCGCTGACCGGCCCCCTGCCGCTGCGCCGTCAGGCGGACGGCTTCACCGCGCTGCTGGATGCGATCACCGGGCAGCAGGTCTCCGTCGCTTCGGCCAATGCGATCTGGGCGCGGATGGAGGCGGCGGGGCTGACCGGGCAGGCGGCGATGGCGGCGGCCTCGGACGAGGAGCTGCGGGCTGCGGGGCTCAGCCGGCAGAAGGCGCGCTATGGCCGCGCGCTCGCCCAAGCGGGGATCGACTTCGACGGGCTGCGCGGGCTGCCCGACCGCGAGGTCATCGCCATCCTGACAAAGGTTCCCGGCATCGGCATCTGGACGGCGGAGATCTATGCGATGTTCGCGCTCGGCCGGGCGGATGTCTTCGCGCCGGGGGATCTGGCCTTGCAGGAGGGGGCGAAGCTTCTTCTCGGGCTGGAGGCGCGGCCCTCCGACAAGGCCCTGCGCGCGATCGCCGAGGACTGGAGCCCGTGGCGGGCGGTTGCGGCGCGGCTGCTTTGGGCCTACTACCGGGTGGCAAAATCACGGGAAGGGATCAGGGGATGACGCGGGGGCTGAACTTCGGGCGGCGGGCGGCGGCCTCCGGCACGCCGAAATCGCTGGTGGTGTTCCTGCATGGCTATGGGGCCGACGGGGCGGATCTTCTGGGGCTGGCCGATCCGCTGGCGCCGCATCTGCCCGACACCGTCTTCATGGCGCCGGATGCGCCGGAACCCTGCGGCGGCAATCCCTTCGGGCGGCAATGGTTCGGGATTCCGCGCTTTGACGGCACCTCGGAGCTGGATGCCGCCGTCGCCATGAACCGCGCGGCGGAGGATCTGAACGCCTTTCTCGACGCGCGCCTTGCCGAAGAGGGGCTGGGGCCGGAGGCTCTGGCGCTTGTCGGCTTTTCGCAGGGCGCGATGATGGCCCTGCATGTCGCCCCGCGCCGGGAGGTGGCCATCGCCGGGGTGGTGGCGATCTCCGGCCGGCTTCTGCGGCCGCAGGTTCTGCCGATGGAGGTGAAGGTCAAGCCGCCGGTCCTGCTGATCCACGGCGATCAGGACGAGGTGGTGGAGTTCCGCGAGATGTCGCTGGCGGGCAATGCGCTCGTGGCGGCGGGCTTCGAGACCTTCGGCCATGTGATGAAGGGCAGCGGCCACGGGATTGCCCCCGATGGCCTCTCGGTGGCGCTCGCCTTCCTGAAGGAGCGGCTGCCGGGCTGAGGGGCGGGCTCAGCCCTTGCCCCCCGCCTCCAGATAGGCGGCGCAGCCGGTCAGGGCGGCGTAATCATCCTCCACCACCGTCACGGCGAAGCTTTCCATGAAGCCCGCAAACCGGCCCTTGTCGCGGAAATGGCGGGTCAGATCCATCTCCCCGAAATAGGGGGTCATGGCGCGGGCCACGCCGCCGATCAGGAAGAGCCCGCCGAAAGGCAGGTGGATCAGCGCGAGATTGCCCAGTTCCTGCCCGAGGAGATGCACATAGAGCCGCGCCGTTTCGCGCGCGGCGGCTTCTCCGGCGGCGAGATCGGCCATGATCTCCGCCGCCTTGCGGTCCTGCCGCGCTCCGCGTTCCTTGGTGACGAAGGCATGGACCTGCTCCAGCCCGCGCCCGGCCAGCACATCCTCCACCCCGGCAAAGCCATGGGCATGGGGGCCTTCGGTGGCGATGAAGCGGGCCAGACGCTCATCCTCTTCGGTCCGCACCGGCATGGAGATATGGCCACATTCGGAAGCCGCCACCACCCGGCCCCAAGGAGTTTCATGCACCGGGGCGGCGTTCATGCCGGTGCCGACGCCCGCGACCAGCATGGCGCCGCCGGGCTTCTGCGGGCCGGGGATCACGCTCCGCAGATATTGCGGGGCGATATGGCCGAGCGCATGGCCCTGCGCCTGAAGGTCATTGAGAATCGCCACCCGGCTCGCCCCCACGGCGCGCAACTGGTCGGTGTCGATCGTCCAGTCGAGGTTGGTCATCACCGCCACCCCGTCGCGCACCGGCCCCGCGGCGGCGACGCAGGCGCCTTCCACACCCGTCAGGCCCTCTTCCTGGAGATAGCGGCGCAGCACCGGCTCCAGCCCCGGAAACTCGGCATTGGAATAGCGCCGGATGCTGTCGGGGCGCACGACCCTACCCTCGGCAAGGGCAACGCGGGTATTGGTGCCGCCGATATCGGCGAGGAGGGAAAGGGGGGCGGTCATCAGGATCTCCGGGGATCAGATCGGCGGAAGGGAAGGAAGGTCAGCCCTGCGAAGCGGGCCGGGCGGGGGCAGGGCCGGTGGATTGGCCGAGGATCAGATCCGCCTCCATCAGTTTCTGGCGCGGCGGCTGGTCGGGGTTGGCGATCAGGTCCAGCAGCATCTCCGCCGCATGACGCCCGGCCTCGCGCACCGAAGAGCGGGTGGCGGTGAAGATCGGCAGGCCGTCGCCGTTCTTCAGATAGCTCAGCTCGTCGTCGAAGATGATGACGGAAACGTCGCGGCCCATCTGCAACCCCCGCGCCTCGACCGCGCGCCGCACGCCCATGCCCGAAAGCATGGAGGCGGTCAGGAAGGCGGTCGGCGGATCGGGCAGGGCCAGCATCCGGCTTGCGGCGTTGAAGCCCGAAAGCTCGGTCATCTGGCCCGAGGTCATCAGCGCCGGGTCCGCCGTCACGCCCCGTTCCGCAAGCGCGTCGAGATAGCCGGTGCGGCGCCGGACGGCGAAGGACATGTCCTCCATCCCGTTCACGAGCGCGATGCGGCGGTGATTCAGGTCCAGCAGGAATTCGGTCGCGCGCAGGAAGGCGCGGCGGTTGTTCACATCGACCCAGTTGTAGGCGGTCTGGATGCCCGAGGCCCGGCCATGGGTCACGAAGGGCATCCCGATTTCCTGAAGTGCGGCGATGCGGGGATCATCGGTCCGCACCGCATGGATGATCACCCCATCCACGGCCCCGCGCGATTTCAGATCGCGGTAGGTCGCCTCCTCGCTTTCGTCGGCCACCACCGACAGAAGCATGTCATAGCCGTTGGCCGAATAGATCTCGCCCGCACCGGCGATGAAATCGGCGAAGATCGGGTTCATGATCTCGTTCTTGGTGGCCACCGGGAAGATATGGCCGACCGCCATCGCCCGCCCCGTCGCCAGCCGGATCGCCCGCGCATTGGGCCGGTAATTGTGCCGTTTCGCCGCCGCCATCACCCGGTCAC
The DNA here is from genome assembly GCA_027492585.1 of Paracoccaceae bacterium. GTDB lineage: Bacteria > Pseudomonadota > Alphaproteobacteria > Rhodobacterales > Rhodobacteraceae > JAPUEK01. The sequence goes on from JAPUEK010000025.1 coordinate 4,285, forward strand.
GGGTGGCGTCGTTCACCTCCGGATAGCCATTGAGCGCCCGGCTGACCGTGGTTGGCGAGAGGCCGAGCTTGCTGGCGAGTTCCTTGAGGTTCATCGGGGGTCCGGAAATGGGGTCAAAACGATTGCGGATCGGACATTAGCCGCGGCTCCTCCCGCGGTCAAAGTCATTCAATCGCAGCATCGCCGGGCGGCGCGGGTTTGCGGTAACATCAACGTTTCAACTTCAGGAAAAACAGGGGTGAAGTCGATGTCAAACCGCTTTGGAGAAATAAGGCTCCGACCGGGGATTTCATCGCCAAATCGGTTTGAAGGCAGGGTGCCGCGCGCTGCTGCGGCGAATCACTCAGCTCGCCCGGTCGGGGAAGACGGCGGGTCCGAGAAGCTCGGGCAGAAGCGCGATAATGCGGATCGCCGCCTCGGGCAAGGGGGCGCGGGCGGCATGGGCGAGGACGAGCGCCTCGGCCCCCGCATCGCGGATCGGGCGGGTCACGAGCGGCCTGCCGTCCTGCGAGAGCCGTGCGGCGGGGTTGGTATAGGACAGGCCCACCCCGAGCCCGTTGGCCGCATAGCTCCGCATCAGGTCCAGCGTGGCGGCGCGATGCGCGATCTCCGGCGCCAGACCCTGCCGGGCGAAAAGCCCGCGCATGTGACCGATGGAGAGGCCCTGATCGGCCAGCACCAGCGGTTCTCCGGCCAGATCGGCAAGGCGGAGGCTCTTGCGCGCCGCAAGCGGATGGTCCGGGCAAAGCACCGCATGGGGCGGGACGCGCAGCAGGCTCCGGCGGGCGATGTCGCGCTCCAGTCCCAGATCCCAGGTCAGGGCCAGATCCGCCTCCCCCTGCCGGAGCGCGCGGGCGAGCGCCTCGAACCCCATGGTCTGCGGGGCGATGCGGAGGCCGTCCTCCCCCGCAACGCGCGCCAGCAGGGGCGCCAGGCAGGTGGCGGCGAGATCTTCGAAGACCGCCAGCCGGATCTCCACCCCCGCGAGCGCCGCCGGATCGGCCAGCCGCGCGATCCCGGCAAGCTGCACCTCCGCCGCATCGAGCCAGCCGCGCCCGAAGGCGGTGGCGGCCATCCGCCCGCCGGGGCGGCGCAGGAACAGCGGCCGCCCCAGTTGCGCCTCCAGCTGGGAGAGCGCCACCGACAGCGCCGGCTGGCTGACATGGAGTGCGACCGCCGCCGCACTCACCCCGCCATGACGGGCGACGGCACAGGCATATTCGATCTGGCGCAGGGTCAGGGATAGCATGAAGTTATGGCGGCCATTGAAAGGTATGATTTGAATTTATGGTAAGGCTGCGCCATCCCCTTGACCAGAGGAATGATCCGCAACACAGGCAGGGGGAGGCCGCGATGCCCGTCACCGTCACCGATGAGATGATCGACACCTATCAGCGCGAGGGCGTGGTGCTGATCAAGGGTCTCTGGGCCGATTGGGTGGAGGATCTGCGCGCCGGCGTGGCGCGCAACATGGCCGAGCCCGGCCCCTATGCCGCCGAAAACCTGAAACCGGGCGAGGGCGGGCGCTTCTTCGACGATTACTGCAACTGGGACCGCATCCCGGAATTCGAGCGGGTGATCCGCCAGTCCGAAGTGGCCGATGTGGCGGCGAAGCTGATGCGGTCGCCCCGCGTGCAGCTTTTCCACGATCATGTGCTGGTGAAGGAACCGGGAACCTCGAAGCCGACGCCCTGGCATCAGGACGGGCCTTACTATTTCGTCGCGGGCCAGCAGACGGTCAGCTTCTGGTCGCCGCTCGACCCGGTGAAGGAGGCCTCGCTGCGCTGCGTGGCGGGCAGCCATCTGTGGGAAAAGGAAGTCCTGCCGACCCGATGGCTGGCCGAGACCTCCTTCTACCCGAACCCCGAGACATACATGCCGGTGCCGGACCCGGATGCCGAAGGGATGCCGGTGCGCGAATGGCAGATGGAGCCGGGGGATGCGGTGGCCTTCAACTACCTGACCCTGCACGGCGCGCGCGGCAATGAGGCGGCGAGCCGCCGCCGCGCCTTCTCGCTGCGGCTCGTCGGCGAGGATGCCCGCTATGTGGAGCGGCCCGGCCGCACCTCGCCGCCCTATCCGGGGCATGGGATGGTGCCGGGCCAGCATCTGCGCGAAGACTGGTTCCCGGTGCTGCGGAGCTGAAAGGGCGGGATCGCCGGGAAGGATTGCGGACGGGAGCATCGAGCCCCGCCCGGCCCCTCCTGGCTCGTCAGGGCTTCCTCGGAGACAGGACGGTCTCCTAAACCGCGCGTCTGCGGCACATGGGCGATGAACCCCGCGCATATCCTTTCAAACCGCGCACCTGCGGCGCATGGGGGGGGATGCTCTGGATCGGGGTCTGCACAGGTCTCCGGCTCCCGACACCGGCAGCGCAGGAAATCAGCCCCCGCCTTCACGGCCGAACCGCCGCAGCCCCCCTGCGGCACCCGGTCCGCTGGACTTGCGGGCCGGAAGGGCTAGGGAGGGACCATGAGCACCTCCGATCCCCGACTTCCGCCCAAAGCCCGCCCCCGCCGCTATCCGCCGCCGGAATTCCCGCCGCGCCGGCCAAAGCTCTTCGCCCGCACCCCGCCGATGGTCTTCCCGGCGGTGCTGGGGCTTTTCGGCCTGGGTCTCGCGCTGCGGCAGGGGCTGGCGGCGCTCGGGCTGGAGGACGGGCTGGCCGATCTTCTCCTTGGGGCGGTGGTGGCGCTCTGGGCCTTTGCCGTGCTGGCCATGGCGGTGAAGATCGCGCGCCGTCCGGCGGTGCTGATGGAGGATCTGCGGGTGCTGCCCGGACGGGTGGGCCTCTCCTGCGCCCCGCTCGGGGCCATGGCGGCGGCAGAGGTGCTCGTGCCGGTCCTGCCGCAGGTCGCGGCCCTGCTCCTCTGGGCAGGGCTGCTGGCCCATGGGGCGCTGCTGGCGCTCTGGCTGCGGCTGCTTTTCCGCCTGCCGGCAGAGGCGCGTGCCGTCGATCCGGGCTGGCATCTCATGCTGGCGGGGGCCGTGGCCGCCGCCCTTCCGGCACTGGACCTCGGCTGGGCGGGGCTTGCCGCAATCCTGTTCCGGGTCGCCCTTACGGCGGCAGGGGTGGTCTGGGCGATCTCCGCCGTCACGCTCCTGCGCCGCATCCCGCCCGCGCCGCTGCGCCCGCTGCTGGTGCTGCATCTCCTCCCGGCGAGCCTGCTTGCAGCGACGGCAGCGGCACTCGGGATGGAGATTTTTGCGACTGTGCTCTTGCTCCTCGGGGCCGTCATCCTCATGGCGCTTCTCGTCTGCGCCCGCTGGATCATCGCTTCCGGTCCGACGCCGCTCTGGGGGATCACCGCCTGGCCCCTGACCGCCTTCGCCTCCGCCCTGATCGGCAGCGGCGGCCGGAGCGGAGATTTCGGCCTTCTGCTGCTTGTCCCCCTGATCGGCCTCGTCCCCTGGCTCGCCTGGCGGGTGCTGTCGCAATGGCCGGGGGGCAAGCTCGCCTCCCTGACCAATGCCGCCGAGGCCTGAGGCCGCGGACGCTCCGCGGGGGATATTTGGAAAGAGAAGAAAGCCCTTTCATACTGGCTCAAATATCCCCGCCGGAGGCTTCCCCGGCGGCAAGGGGGGGCCGGATCAGATGAGGGCGACCCAGCCCCGCGCAAGGGTCAGTCCGATCTCATCCGATTGCGCGCCCGGCCCTTTCGCGGCCTCGGGGTAGGTGGCGCGCCAGCCGGGCGCCAGGCGGTCGATGATCGCGGGGAAGGTTGCGACCCAATCGGCGACCACGGCGCGGCTCGCCTCGAAATGGAACTGCATCCCGTAGCCCCTGACGCCGAAGCGGTAGCATTGAACCGGGGCCACGGGCGAGGTGGCGAGGGCCACCGCGCCCGGCGGCAGGGTGAAGGTGTCGCTGTGCCATTGGAAGCTCCGGAAGTGCTGCGGCAATTGCGACAGGAGCGGGTCCTGCGCGCCCGCTTCGGTCAGCGCCACCTCCTGCCAGCCGAATTCCGGGGCGGTGCCGATGCGGTTCTCCGCCCCGATTCCCCGCGCCATCAGCTGCGCGCCGAGGCAGATGCCGAGCACGGCCTGACCCGCCGCCGCCGTCTCCTCCATCAGGCTCGCCAGCCGCGGCAGATAGGGGTGGAGGTCATCGGCAAGCGCCGTCTGTTCGCCGCCGAAGACCACGAGCGCATCGAAGCTCTCCGGCGCGGGCAGCAGCCCGTCGCGCCAGGGCTTCCAGAGCTCGATCCTCGCCCCCGCCTCATGCAGGGCCACGCCCACCTGCCCGTGATGGGTGACGGCGGTATTCTCGACGATGGCGACGCGCATTGGGTCCTCCGGGGATCGCGGGCGGGGCTCGGGGTGCCAGTCTGCACGGGCGGCGGGCCGCCGCAAGGGGGCCGGAGCGCCCCGATTGCCCCTTGCGCTCCGCCGCGGCCCGTGAAAAGGGGAGCCGTCAAACGAACACTCCCCAACCCGACCCCGATGGAGGTTTTCATGGAGATTCGCGAGGCGCTCACCTTTGACGACGTGCTTCTTGTTCCGGCTGCATCCTCTGTGCTGCCTTCGGAGGCGGACACATCGACCTTCGTGACCAAATCCATCCGGATGAACATTCCGTTGCTGTCCTCGGCGATGGACACGGTGACGGAGGGCCGCATGGCCATCGCCATGGCCCAGGCCGGCGGCATCGGCGTCATCCACCGCAACCTCGACATCGAGGCGCAGGCCCGCGAGGTCAGCCGGGTGAAGCGCTTTGAAAGCGGCGTCGTCTATCAGCCGATCACCCTGCGCCCCGAGCAGACGCTGGCCGATGCCAAGGCGCTGATGGAGCGTTACCAGATCACCGGCTTTCCGGTGGTCGATGGCGCGGGCCGGGTGCTCGGCATCGTGACGAACCGCGACATGCGCTTTGCCTCCGACGACCGGACCCCGGTTTCGGTGATGATGACGCAGGAAAACCTCGCCGTCCTGCGCGAGCCGGTGGACCGCGATCAGGCGATCAGCCTGATGAAGGCGCGGCGGATCGAGAAGCTGCTGGTCACCGATGGCGCGGGCAAGCTCACCGGGCTTCTGACGCTGAAGGACACCGAGAAATCGGTGCTGAACCCGCAGGCCTGCAAGGATGAGATGGGGCGGCTGCGGGTCGCGGCCGCCTCGACCGTGGGCGATGCGGGCTTTGAACGCAGCCAGGCGCTGATCGCCGCGGGGGTCGACATGGTGGTGATCGACACCGCCCATGGCCATTCCGAGGGCGTGGCGCGCGCGGTCGAGCGGATCAAGGCGCTGTCGAACACCGTGCAGGTGGTCGCCGGCAACGTCGCCACGGCAGAGGCGACGCGGGCGCTGATCGGGGCGGGGGCGGATGCGGTCAAGGTCGGGATCGGTCCCGGTTCGATCTGCACGACGCGGATCGTGGCGGGCGTCGGCGTGCCGCAACTGACCGCGATCATGGATTCGGCGCGGGCGGCGGGGGATATCCCGGTCATCGCCGACGGCGGCATCAAGTTTTCCGGCGATTTCGCCAAGGCCATCGCGGCGGGGGCCTCCTGCGCCATGGTCGGCTCGGCCATCGCCGGCACCGACGAATCGCCGGGTGAGGTGATCCTGTGGCAGGGCCGCTCCTTCAAGGCCTATCGCGGCATGGGCAGCCTTGGCGCCATGGCGCGCGGCTCCGCCGACCGCTATTTCCAGAAGGATGCGGCCTCCGACAAGCTGGTGCCGGAGGGGATCGAGGGCCAGGTGCCGTACAAAGGCACGGCGGCGGCGGTCATCCACCAGATGGTCGGGGGCTTGCGCGCCGCCATGGGCTACACCGGCTGCGCCACCGTGGCCGAGATGCGCGCCAACTGCCGCTTCGTGCGGATCACCGGGGCAGGGCTGAAGGAAAGCCATGTCCACGACGTGCAGATCACCCGCGAAAGCCCGAACTACCGGGTCGGCTGAGCCCTAGCCGAAGGCCTCGATCAGCAGAAAGATCCCGGCCTTCAGCAGCGCCCAGAGCACGGTCGAGGCGATGAGCAGCGAGGCTGCGGCCAGCACGGCCCCGGCCAGGGTCCAGACCCCGTCCTTCTCCATCAGCGCGAGCGAGAAGCAGATGATCGCAAGCGCCGGGATCATGTTGCCGAAGGGGATCGGCAGCATGATGATCAGCGACAGCACCACGGAGATCAGGCCGATCAGGCGCTCGGCCAGCTTGCCGGTGAGCGGCAGGAGCCGGGGCCGCAGATAGCTTTCGCCTTTCCGCAGCCAGGGCAGGGCGCGCGTCAGCACCGAGCGCAGCGCCTTCCGCCCGATGGAGCGGCGCGCGATGATCCCAGGCAGCCAGGGATCGCGTCCGAGCGCCTGTTGCAGGGTCAGGAAGATCAGCGGCACGCCCAGAACCGCCGATGTGCCGGGAATGCCCGGCAGCGTGTTCGGCAGCGCGAACAGGATGAGGAGGGCGGGATGCGCCCGCGCCGCCATCCCCTGCACCAGGTCGCCGAGGGAGAGGCGGCCCTCCTCCGGTCCTTCCGTCAGCCGCAGCAGCGTCTCCGAGAGGCGCTCGGTCCGCAGGTCGTCCGGTTGATCCATGCTCTCCCACTCCTTCGCCGGTGAGAGATGGGGCGGAACAGGGCCGATTGCCAGCCCCATTGCGCGCACGTTGCGCTGCCCCGCCTTGGCGGCTAAGGGTCGGCAGGAAAAACCGGGGAGGGCGCGATGACGCCGGGTGCAAGGCTTTCGGCCGCAATCGTGGTGCTGGACCGGGTTCTGGCCGGGGAAGCGGCGGAGCAGGCGCTGACCAACTGGGGGCGGGCCAACCGCTTTGCCGGCTCCGGCGACCGGGCGGCGCTGCGCGATCTCGTTTATGAGGCCCTGCGCTGCAAACGCTCCTTCGCGGCGCTCGGCGGGGCGGAAACCGGGCGCGGGCTGGTGCTGGGCGGGGCGCGGGCAGCGGGGCAGGAGGCGCTTTTCGACGGCATCGGCCACGCGCCCCTGCCACCCTCGGCGGAGGAAGCCGGGTCGCTGCCCGGGGGGAACGTGGCGCTCGACTGCCCCGACTGGCTGTCGCCGCGCTTGCAGGACAGTCTCGGTGCCGATTTCGCTCCGGTGATGGCGGCGCTGCGCCATCGCGCGCCCACCTATCTGCGGGTCAATCTGGCGAAGATCCCGCGGGCGGCGGTTCAGGCGGAACTGGCGGCGGCGGGGATTGTCACCGTGCCGCATCCGGAGGTGAGCTCCGCTCTGGAAGTCACGGGCAATGCGCGGAAAATCCAGAACTCTCCGGCCTATCTGGAGGGCAGGGTGGAGCTTCAGGACGCCGCTTCGCAGGCTGTGGTGGAGGCGCTGCCGCTGAAGGACGGGATGCGCGTCCTCGACCATTGTGCAGGCGGTGGCGGCAAGACCCTCGCCATGGCGGCACGGGCGCGGCTGGCGCTTTTCGCCCATGACGCCGCGCCGCGCCGGATGCGCGATCTCGACGCGCGGGCAAAGCGGGCCGGCGTCAAGGTGGCGCTTTGCGATAAGCCAGAGAAAACAGCACCCTACGACCTGATCCTTACGGATGTTCCCTGCTCCGGTTCCGGGTCATGGCGGCGTGATCCGCAAGGCAAATGGGCGCTGACGGAGGAGCGGTTGGCGGCGCTGCGCGCGCTTCAGGCCGCCATCCTCGACCGTTGCGCGCCGATGGTGGCGCCGGGAGGCACGCTGGCCTATGCGACCTGCTCGCTTCTGCGGGAGGAGAATGAAGGCCAGATCGCCGCTTTCCTTGCCCGGTCAGAGGGTTGGACGGCGGGGTTGCAGCGGCGCTTTTCACCGCTTTCCGGCGCTGACGGCTTCTTCCTGACCTTGTTGACGCGCGAATTCCGATCCTGATACACAACCTCAGGCAGATTTTGCGATTTCCCCGTCGGGCTTAATCCGGGCTTAACGATTTGACCGCCGTATGGATGCGGGAACGAATCCCCAGGACGTAACCCCGGACGGAGGAAGCGGTGGCGCGATCGGTGTCAGGCTTGGCAGAGGTGTTTGGCCGCAAGGGCGCGCGTCCGGGCGTGGGGGTGCTTCTCCTCGCAGCGGCGGGCAGCCTGTTCGTCGCTGTGGCAACGCCTTCGGCGCCGCTGCGCCTGATGGCGCTCTGCGCCGGGCTGACGCTGGTGGTGCTCATCCTGCAGCTGCGCCTCGTCAGCCAGTGGCGCGTCTGGCAGGATCGGACCATGGCGAAGCGGCTGGCGGCGCTGACCGGGCAGGATGCCTCGCCCTGTTTCACCACCGATGATCTGGGGCAGATCACCTATCAGAATGCGGCCTCCCGCAGCCGGTTTCCGGTGCCGGAAGGTGGCACGCTGACCGCCGCCCTGCAGGATCATTTCGCCTCGCCCGCCTCGGTGCTTTACCGGCTGCAAACCCGCGCCACGGCAACGGGAGCCGCGCGCGAGGATGTGGTGACGAGGCGCGGCCATACGCGGCTTTCGGTGCATCGGCTCGGGGAGGCGCAGTTTCTCTGGCGGCTGGAGGAATTCCAGGATCGCTCCGGCACCGGGCGCGGGGCCGAAAACCTCAGCCTGCCGATGCTGACCGCCAACAAGGCCGGGGTGGTGCTTTTCACCAACGAGGCGATGCGGCGGCTCCTCGGCGGGCGCCCGAAGCATCTGGACCGGGTGTTCGCCCGCCCCGCCCGCCGCTCGGGCGAGGAGGTGGAGGTTTCCGCCGCCGACGGCCCGGTGCGCGCCATTCTCGCGGAGGTGGAGGGGCTGGCGGAGCGGCGGGAGATTTACCTGCTGCCCGTGCCGGCCGAGGCCGGCCCCTCCGCCGTTCTTGCCGATTTCGATCACCTGCCGGTGCCGCTGATGACGCTCACCGCGGATGGGGCGCTGCGCGCGGCCAACCGGGCGGCGCGCGATCTTCTGAAGCTCGCGCCCGACAGCTTTCCCGCCTTCCACGATCTTTTCGAAGGGCCGGGCCGCCCGGTGGCCGACTGGCTCGCCGATGTGGCCGCCGAGCGTTCCCCCGGCGGGTCGGAGGTGCTGAACGCCCGTGGCCTCGGGCCGGAAGTCTTCCTGCAGGTCACCCTGCGCCGCACGGTGGAGCTTGGCCGCCCCGGCGTGCTGGTGGTCCTGCAGGACGCGACGGCGATGAAAACGCTGGTGGCCCAATTCGTCCAGAGCCAGAAGATGCAGGCCATCGGCCAGCTCGCCGGCGGGGTGGCGCATGATTTCAACAACCTTCTGACCGCGATCTCCGGCCATTGCGACCTTTTGTTGCTGCGCCATGATTCGGCGGATGGCGATTACGCCGATCTGGTCCAGATCCATCAGAATGCCAACCGTGCGGCGGCCCTTGTCAGCCAGCTCCTAGCCTTTTCGCGCAAGCAGACACTGAAGCCGGAGCGGGTGGACCTCCAGGATCTCCTGTCGGAGCTTGCCCATCTCCTCAACCGGCTGGTCGGGGAACGGGTCAAGCTGCGCCTCGCCCATGCGCCCGATCTCGGCCGGATCCGGGCGGACCGGCGCAAGCTCGAACAGGTGGTGATGAACCTCGTCGTCAATGCCCGCGATGCCATGCCGGAGGGCGGCACGATCCGCATCGAGACGGAGGCCTGTTCGCTCGGCGAAGAGCTGCACCGCGATCAGGCCGTGGTGCCGGCGGGCGACTATGCGGTGATAAGGGTGACGGATACCGGCTGCGGCATCCCGACCGACCGCCTGCCGAAGATCTTCGAGCCCTTCTTCACCACCAAGAAACCGGGAGAGGGGACGGGGCTCGGCCTCTCGACCGCTTATGGCATGGTGAAACAGTCCGGCGGCTACATCTTCGTCTCTTCCGTCGAGGGCGAGGGGACGGAATTCGAGCTTTATTTCCCGATCCATGAGGGGGCGGAAGACGCGCCCGTTGCCGCCTTCGAGACCCGTCGCAACATGGTGGTGCGCCAGGGAGAGGGTGTTGTGCTTCTGGTCGAGGACGAGGCGCCGGTGCGGGCCTTTGCGAGCCGGGCGCTGCGGCTGCGCGGCTACACCGTGCTGGAGGCGGAAAATGCCGAAGCCGCGCTGAAAACGCTGGAGGATCCGGGGCTTGAGGTCGATGTCTTCGTGACCGATGTGGTCATGCCGGGGATGGACGGGCCAAGCTGGGTGCGGCGGGCTCTTGAGGACCGGCCGGATGTACGGGTGATCTTCGTCTCCGGCTATGCCGAAGAGGCGCTGAGCGAAACCCGGGCGCGGATTCCGAATTCGGTCTTCCTGCCCAAACCCTTCTCGCTTTCAGACCTGACGACAACCGTGCAGGAGCAACTGGTGCATTGAAGGATGGTTGCCCGGCATGATTCGGCAACCAGCTCCGACGCAACCGGGACATCCGCTCAGTCCCAGGCAAGCGTCAGATCTCCTGGAGAAGACGGGCGCGGATCTGTGATCGGTGCAGTCCCAACCCCGTAGCTTGCAAAAACGGCGGTTCCGTTACTCCGTACGTCACTTTTTCTCGACTTTGCGCCGGGACGCATCGGGAGGTGATCAAGATCAAGCCTTGAGAGATGCGGTCTGCACGGGGCCAGCACGCCCGCTCAGCGACGGCCAAGGCTCTCATACAAGGCAAAATCGGCGGCACAGGTTTTGGCCAACAACTCCGCCGTTTCCCGCGACAGTTCCGTCACGCCTTCGGGGGAGACGTTGATCCGCGGCAAGGTGATCGAGCAGTCCAGCCGCTCTTCGAGGAAATCGACGAAATCCTCCATCCGCTCATAGCGGAAGATGTGGTCCACGGCGCCGTCCTTGGTGGAGAGAAATTGCGCCTGCGAGCCGACATCGGCATATTCGGGCCGGTCCTTGCTGCAATAGGCGCGCACGAAGGCGTCGAAACTGACCCCGCGGGTGGAGCGGGCGGGCGGCACCCCCTCGCGCTGACGGTAGCGATACCAGCTCCCGAGCCAGTCCTTCGGCTCGCGCATCAGCGCGCAAAGCTCGAACTGATCGCCCTGTGCGGCATGAAGCCAGGGGGCAAGAAACCGCTGGAACCGCGCCGCCGGCGTATGCTTGAGCTGCGGCGGCCGCATGATCACCACCGAAGCGAGCCCGCTCAGCGCCGTCTCGATCGCCGTGGAGCCGGCCTTGGGCGTCGCAAGGAACACCAGTTTCTGTTTGGAAAAGACCAGCATGACTTTTTCTCGGGCTTGAGGTTGGCGCAGGGGGCGGGTCAGGTGCCCGATCCTGTGCAGGCGGCCGCTAACTATTCCTTAATCTTGGCGAATTAAAGTTTGGTTTACGATAAAACGGTTGCCTTGTTCCTCATTTGTGCTCATATGACGGAAACAAACTGCGAACATCGCACGGAATTGCCGCCCCGGCGCGGCCATGACATAAGGGAGACGGCAATGGCGGTGGCGAACCTCCTCGATTTGAACGGGAAGCGGGATATGGACAAGGCGAAGGCGCTCGAAAGCGCATTGGCACAGATTGAGCGGCAGTTCGGCAAGGGCTCGATCATGAAGCTCGGCGCGGAAAATGCGGTGCTGGATATCGAGGCGACCTCGACCGGCTCGCTCGGTCTCGACATCGCGCTCGGCATCGGGGGCCTGCCGCAGGGCCGCATCATTGAGATTTACGGGCCGGAAAGCTCCGGCAAGACCACGCTGACGCTGCATGTGGTGGCCGAAGCGCAGAAGAAGGGCGGGGTCTGCGCCTTCGTCGATGCCGAACATGCGCTCGATCCGCAATATGCGCGCAAGCTTGGCGTCAATCTGGACGAACTGCTGATCAGCCAGCCCGACACCGGCGAGCAGGCGCTCGAGATCGTCGACACGCTGGTGCGCTCCGGCGCGGTCAGCCTGATCGTCGTGGACTCGGTTGCGGCCCTGGTGCCGAAATCGGAAATCGAGGGCGATATGGGCGACATGCAGATGGGCAGCCAGGCCCGTCTGATGAGCCAGGCGATGCGGAAGCTGACCGCCTCCATCGGCCGCTCGAACTGCATGGTGATCTTCATCAACCAGATCCGCATGAAGATCGGCGTGATGTTCGGCTCGCCCGAGACGACGACCGGCGGCAATGCGCTGAAGTTCTATGCCTCCGTCCGGCTCGACATCCGCCGCACCGGCGCGATCAAGGACCGCGACGAGGTGATCGGCAACTCGACCCGCGTGAAGGTGGTGAAGAACAAGGTCTCCCCGCCGTTCAAGGAGGTCGAATTCGACATCATGTACGGGGAGGGCATCTCCAAGACCGGGGAGCTGATCGACATCGGCGTCAAGGCCGGGGTCGTGGAAAAATCGGGGAGCTGGTATTCCTTCCGGGATGAGCGGATCGGGCAGGGGCGCGAAAACGCCAAGACCTTCCTGAAGCAGAACCCCGGCGTGGCGGCGGAGATCGAAGACAAGATCCGCGCGGCCAACGGGCTCGACTTCACGGCGACGGGTGAGGAGTCCGCGGTTCTCGACGACTGAGGGGGCAGGACCGCAAAGGCTTTCGCACCGGGGCCATCGCACGCAGATCGTCGCCACGGATCGCCGCACAGAGGCCGCCGCAAAGGGACTTCCGTGGCGGGAGACGCAGGAGGGGCCGCCACGGTGCGGCCCTTTTTCAAAGCCATGCCGCGGCCGGGGCCAAACAGCCGTGGACAGGCCGGAACGGGGGGGCTAAACGGGGCCTGCACCAGAAAACCCAAAGGGTTCCCCCATATGCCGAGCCTGAACGACATCCGCTCCACCTATCTCGACTTCTTCGAGCGCAACGGCCACCGCAAGGTCGAGAGCAGCCCGCTCGTCCCGCGCAACGATCCGACGCTGATGTTCGCCAATTCCGGCATGGTGCAGTTCAAGAACCTTTTCACCGGGGTCGAGACGCGGGATTACAAGCGCGCGACCACGGCGCAGAAATGCGTGCGCGCCGGCGGCAAGCACAATGACCTCGACAATGTGGGCTACACCGCGCGTCACCACACCTTTTTCGAGATGCTCGGCAATTTCTCCTTCGGGGATTACTTCAAGGATCAGGCAATCGCCTTCGCCTGGGAGCTTCTGACCAAGGATTTCGGGCTGGACCGCAACAAGCTTCTGGTCACCGTCTATCACACCGATGACGAGGCGGCGGCGATCTGGAAAAAGGTCGCGGGCCTGCCCGACAGCCGCATCATCCGCATCGCCAGCGACGACAATTTCTGGCGCATGGGGCCGACCGGGCCGTGCGGCCCCTGCACCGAGATCTTCTACGACCATGGCGAGCATATCTGGGGCGGGCCGCCCGGCTCCGCCGAGGAGGACGGCGACCGGTTCATCGAGATCTGGAACAACGTCTTCATGCAGAACGAGCAGTTCGCCGACGGCTCGATGCGCCCGCTGGACATGCAGTCCATCGACACCGGCATGGGGCTGGAACGGATCGGCGCGCTCCTGCAGGGCAAGCATGACAATTATGACACCGACCTGATGCGGAGCCTGATCGAGGCGTCGGCCCATGCGACTTCGGCCGATCCCGATGGTCCGGGCAAGATCCACCACCGGGTCATCGCCGACCACCTGCGCTCCACCTCCTTCCTGATCGCCGACGGGGTGATGCCCTCGAACGAGGGGCGCGGCTATGTGCTGCGCCGGATCATGCGGCGTGCGATGCGCCATGCCCATATGCTCGGCGCGCAGGACCCGGTGATGTTCCGTCTGGTGCCGGCGCTCGTGCGGCAGATGGGTTCGGCCTATCCGGAGCTGACCCGCGCCCAAAGCCTGATCGAGGAGACGCTGCGGCTGGAGGAAACCCGCTTCCGCACCACGCTCGACCGGGGCCTGCGGCTTCTGGACGACGAGATCGCGCGGCTGCCGGAGGGGTCTGACCTGCCGGGAGCTGCGGCCTTCAAGCTTTACGACACCTATGGCTTCCCGCTGGATCTGACGCAGGATGCGCTGCGCGAGAAGGGGCTGGCGGTCGATGTGGAAGGCTTCGATGCCGCCATGGCCGAGCAGAAGGCCAAGGCGCGGGCGAGCTGGTCCGGGGCGGGCGGCGCGGCCGATGCCAAGATCTGGTTCGAGATCGCGGAAGAGCATGGGGTGACGGAATTCCTCGGCTATGACACCGAGACGGCGGAGGGGGTGATCACCGCGCTCGTCCGCGACGGGGTGGCGGTGGGCGATGCCCAGACCGGCAGCTCGGTGCAGATCGTCGTCAACCAGACGCCTTTCTACGCCGAAAGCGGCGGTCAGGTCGGCGATCAGGGGCTGATCCGCACCGCGACGGGGCTTGCCGAGGTGACCGATACCCGCAAGACGGCAGGGGTCTTCCTGCATGTGGCCAGGGTGGTCGAGGGCGCGATCCTGAAAGGGCAGCCCGCGAAGCTGGAGGTGGCCCATGCCCGCCGCAGCCAGATCCGCGCCAACCATTCGGCGACGCACCTGCTGCATGAGGCGCTGCGCCGCGCCCTTGGCGATCATGTCGCGCAGCGCGGCAGCCTCAACGCGCCCGACCGGCTGCGCTTCGACTTCAGCCATGCCACCGGCATGACTGCGGCGGAGCTGGCGCAGGTCGAGGCGGAGGTGAACGCCTACATCCGCCAGAACAGCCCGGTCGATACGCGGATCATGACGCCCGATGATGCGCGGGCGATCGGCGCGCAGGCGCTGTTCGGCGAGAAATACGGCGATGAGGTGCGCGTCGTTTCCATGGGGCTGCTCGATGGCTCCGGCAAGGGGACGGATGGGCGGACCTATTCGCTGGAACTCTGCGGCGGCACCCATGTCGCGCGCACCGGCGACATCGGGGCTTTCAAAATCCTGTCTGAGAACGCCTCGTCTGCGGGCGTTCGCAGGATCGAGGCGCTCACAGGCCTAGGCTGTGAGGCTGATATCAACCATCATTACAAGATTATTGACGATGTGGGCCTGGAACTGAATGCCGTGCCAGATGAATTCGTTGCGCGTGTCAAAAAGATGAAGGCGGACTTGAGGCAAGCACAGAACGAGGTCGCACAGCTTCGCCGGGAACTGGCGATGGGCGGGTCGGGCTCCGGCCCGGAAGCCAAGGAAATCAATGGGGTGAGGCTCATTGCTCAGGTGCTTTCCGGCGTGTCCGGCAAGGATCTGCCGGCGCTCATCGACGAGATGAAGGCGCGGATCGGATCGGGTGCCGTGGTGCTGATCGCCGATACCGGGGCCAAGCCTGCGGTGGCGGCGGGGGTCACGGCCGACCTGACCGGGCGGATTTCGGCGGTGACGCTGGCGAAGGCGGCGGTTGAGGCCTTGGGCGGCAAGGGCGGCGGCGGCCGTCCGGACATGGCGCAGGGTGGCGGCGCGGATATCGCCCTCGCTCCGGCGGCTCTGGCAGCGGTCGAAGCCGCATTGGGGGTCTGAGATGGCAAGCGCGCTCTGGATCGCCCATGTCGAAGTGACCGATGCCGAGGCCTATGGCCGCTACGCCAAGCTCGCCGGGGCGCCGATTGCCGCGCATGGCGGGGTCTTCCTCGCCCGCGGCGGGCGTTATGTGCAGCTTGAGGGCAACGACCGCGCCCGCAACGTCGTCGCCCGCTTCCCCTCGGTGGAGGCGGCGGTGGCCTGCTACACCTCCCCCGCCTATCAGGAGGCGCTTTCCCATGCGAAGGGCGCTTCCGTCCGCGATCTGGTCGTGGTGGAAGAAATCGGCGAATAGACGCATTGCACGGAGTTTTGTGCTGCAATTCCTGCAAACCATGGTATCTTTTCCTCAAAAGACCATGAGGCCGGGCATGTTTTCCCTTTTCCGCGAGGCACTCTGATGTGCCGCTGGGCCGCCTACAGCGGGGCGCCGATCTTCCTTGAGGAGATCATCTCGCGCCCCGGCCATTCGCTGATCCATCAGAGCCACTGCGCCACCCAGTGCCATTCGGCGATCAATGCCGATGGTTTCGGGGTGGCCTGGTATGGCGACCGGCCGGAGCCGGGGCTCTACCGCGACGTGATGCCGGCCTGGTCGGACCCGAACCTGCGGAGCCTGACGGCGCAGGTGAAATCGGGGCTGTTCCTCGCCCATGTCCGGGCCTCGACCGGCACGGCGACCAGCCGCAACAATTGCCATCCCTTCGTCCATGGCAACTGGAGCTTCATGCACAACGGTCAGGTCGGCGGCTATGAGGCGATCCGCCGCGATGCCGACATGATGATCCCGGATGCGCTGTATCCGGGGCGCAAGGGGGCGACCGACAGCGAGGCTCTGTTTCTGGTGGCGGTGGCGGAAGGGCTCGACGCCGATCCGCGCGGCGCCCTGGAACGGGCGGCGGCGCGGTTCATCACCCTCGCCCGCCAGAAGGGCAGCGCCCCGCATCTGCGGATGACGGCGGCTTTGTCGGACGGCAAGCGGCTTTACGCGCTGCGCTATGCGACGGATGCGGCCGCGCCCTCGCTTTACTACCGCTGGTCGGAAACACGGGGCGGCATGGCGGTGGTCTCCGAACCCCTGGAGGCGGAGGAGGGCGGCTGGAACGAGGTGCCGGCGGCCAGCTTCTGCACCTTCGAGGGCGCGGCGGTGACGGTGGAGGAGTTTTTGCCCTGCCGGTTGGCGGCTGCGGCGTGATCGGGGGGGGGTGGGCCGATTGCCCATCCTAAGCAAACGCCCCGGAGGATGGGCAATCTGCCCATCCCGCATCCCCTGAAAAAACCGCCCCGCGGGGCGGGTTTTCGTTACTCCTTGCGGCCCTGACGCTTGCGCTCATGCGGGTCGAGGATGCGTTTCCGCAGGCGGATGATCTTCGGCGTCACCTCCACCAGCTCGTCATCGTCGATATAGGCGATCGCTTCTTCGAGGCTCATCCGAACATGCGGGGTCAGGCGCACCGCCTCATCCGTGCCGGAGGCGCGGACGTTGGTCAGCTTCTTGCCCTTCAGCGGGTTCACTTCGAGGTCATTGTCGCGGCTGTGCTCGCCGATGATCATGCCTTCGTAGACCGCTTCCTGCGGACCGATGAACATGCGGCCGCGCTCTTCGAGGTTCCAGAGCGCATAGGGAACCGAGGTGCCGTTCTCCATCGAGATCATCACACCCTGACGGCGGCCCTGGATCGGGCCTTTGTGCGGCGCCCAGTCGTGGAAGATCCGGTTGAGAACCCCGGTGCCGCGGGTGTCGGTCAGGAACTGACCATGATAGCCGATCAGCCCGCGCGAGGGGACATGCGCGATGATCCGGGTCTTGCCGACGCCCGCCGGGCGCATCTCCACCAGATCGCCCTTGCGCTCGCCGGTCAGCTTGTCGATGACGGCGCCCGAATATTCGTCATCCACATCGACGATGACTTCCTCGATCGGCTCCATCCGCTGACCGTCTTCCTCGCGGAAGATCACGCGCGGGCGGCTGATCGACAGCTCGAAGCCCTCGCGCCGCATGTTCTCGATCAGGACGCCCATCTGCAATTCGCCCCGGCCCGAGACCTCGAAAGCGTCGCCGCCGGGGGTGTCGGCGACCTTGATCGCCACGTTGACCTCGGATTCCTTCAGAAGGCGCTCGCGGATGACGCGGGACTGCACCTTGTTGCCGTCGCGCCCGGCGAGCGGGCTGTCGTTGATGCCGAAGGTCACGGTGATGGTCGGCGGGTCGATGGGCTGGGCCGGGATCGGCACCTCCTGATCGAGCGCGCAGAGCGTGTCGGCCACGGTGGCCTTGGTCATCCCGGCGATGGTGACGATATCGCCGGCGACGGCTTCCTCGATGGCGGTCTGGTTGAGCCCGCGGAAGGCGAGGACCTTGGTGACGCGGAACTGCTCGATGCGCTCGCCGGTGCGGGTCAGGGCCTTGAGCTGCTCGCCGACCTTGAGCGTGCCGGATTCGACCCGCCCGGTCAGGATGCGGCCGATGAACGGGTCGGCGGAGAGGGTGGTGGCCAGCATCCGGAAGGGTTCCGCCGCCTGGGAGATCTGCTTCGGCGCCGGCACATGGCGCACGATCATGTCGAAGAGCGCGTCGAGGTTCTTGCGCGGCCCGTCGAGATTTTCGTCCGCCCAGCCGGAGCGGCCCGAGGCATAGAGATGCGGGAAGTCGAGCTGTTCGTCATTGGCGCCGAGATTGGCGAAGAGATCGAACACCTCGTTCAGCGCACGGTCGGGTTCGGCATCGGGCTTGTCCACCTTGTTCAGCACGACGATGGGACGCAGACCGAGGGCGAGGGCCTTGGAGGTCACGAACTTCGTCTGCGGCATCGGCCCTTCGGCGGCATCGACCAGCAGGCAGACGCCATCGACCATGTTCAGGATCCGCTCCACCTCGCC
>JAPUEK010000026.1 GCA_027492585.1 Paracoccaceae bacterium
TCTCCTGCCGCCCGTCGCGGAGTGATCCCGATGACTGCACCCATCTCCCAAACCGCCTTCCGGGGCCCCGGCGACAACCTGGTCGGCGGGGTCCTTGCCCGTCTGCGCCTCGCGGACCGCTTGCCCCTGCGGGTCAGCTGCCGCTACCTTGCGCATTGGGACGATCCGGAGCTGGATCAGTTGCACTTCGAGCGCGAGATCGATCTCGGCACCTGCGGTGACCTCGCGGCTGCCATGACCGCGGCTCGAAACGCAGTCGCTTCCGGCCATTTCGACGCCGGGCGCGATGCGGCCCTGCGCTTGGTGCCGCAGTTCGTCACCATCCTCGATGCCGAGCACGGCCTCGTGTTGGCGGGGGAGGTGCAGGCGGGGCGCATCCGCTGGTGCACCCCAGTCGACAGCGATGCCGAAGCGCAGCGCGTGGTGAGCGAGGCCTGCGGGCTTCGGGCCAAGGCCCGTGCGGCAACGGACGCCGACGATCCCGCATCTGCTGCGGTGCTGCTCACCCGTGCCCAAGCGCTGGAAGGTCGTTTGGTCGACCCGTTCTGGCGCGACCTCGCGGCTGCCGCCGTCGATCATGCCTTCGCGGCCTGATCTTTCCCCTTTCCGGAAACCCACCCCCGGCAATTGGCCGGGCCATGCAAGTGAGGTAACCACCCATGCCGCAAGTGATCGCCACGACCGTCTATCGTCTTGATGAACTCCCCGAAGGTGCCAAGGACAGGGCCCGCGCCTGGTATCGTGAAGGCGGCCTGGACCACGACTGGTACGATGCCGTCTACGAGGATTTCCAGCGCATCGCGGACATCCTCGGCATCCGCCTGAAAACTTGGACCACCAGACTTGTCGGCGGTCGCACCCGCGAGGATCCTTGCATCTGGTTCACCGGCTTCTGGTCGCAGGGCGATGGCGCGGCCTGGGAGGGCACTTACTCCTACCGGAAATCCGCCGCCGCCGATCTGCGCGCCTATGCGCCGCAGGACAAGACCCTGCACCGCATCGCGGAGACCCTGCAGGCGGTGCAACGGCAGAACTTCTACCAGTTGCGCGCCGAGGTTTCACATCGCGGCAACTATTATCATGCCTTCACCATGGCCGTCTCTGTGACACGGGACAGTTCGGCTGGGGTCGAGGTCATTGGTGATGCTGAGGCCGTGGTCTCCGATGCGCTCCGCGATCTTGCCAACTGGCTCTATCGCCAGTTGGAACAGGAATACGACCACCTGACCTCGGATGAGGCCGTGGACGAGACGCTGGTTGCCAATGGCTATACCTTCACCGAGGAAGGGCGGCGGTTCGGATAGCCGTCCCAAAACATGGACATGCCCATCCCGAAGCCGGGTCGAGCCTCACCGGTTGCTGTCGATCCAGCGCGACAGCAATTGACGGTCGCGAAAACACTCATCCGGGACAGCGCGACGTTTGATCCGCGCAAGTCGTTCGGCAAAGGCGACCTGTTTGGAGGTCGGATGGCTGGTGTCAGCCGGTTTCAGCTTCGCCTGCGCCTCGATCCAAGCGCTGAGCGAGCGGCGGTCCTGTTGGACTTCCCAAGGCAGCAGGCTCTGGTTCTTGAGCGCCAGCGACCGCGCATAGGCGATCTGGCGCTCGGTGGCGGGCAGGGCAAATGTGGCAGCGTCCATGATGGATCTCCCATGCGGATCGTCTCCCTAATATAGAACATATAGGGAACAAATTCAACTCCCCGACCGCCGGGGAGCGAGAGTTGGGCCGGAAATCGGCGTGTTCGGGCGGGTCGATAGGGCCGCCGGGGCGCGCCATCACCCCTGATCTGGAGGACTTCCGATGACCCACGCTGCAACCGCCCTGAAACCTGCCACCCTCGTGCCCGAGGCGCGCCGCATGGCGTTCCTGCCCGCGCTCTTCAGCCCCGCCCTGATGCTGATCGGCGAGCGGGCCGTCTATCAGTTCATGTCCTGGCTGGCCCCCGACGATTACACCGGTGGGCTCTGGCATTTCCACGAGCGGGGCGGCCAGCCTCTGTTCATGTCGCCCGACGCTGACAAGAGGTTCCGCATCTTCTGCGAGACCAACGGCTACATGGGCGAGGTTTCGACCGAGGCCGCCGGGATCATCGCGACCCTCTTCGCCCTGTCGCATCTCTCGTTCCGGCATGAGGTCGACCATCTGTCAGAAGCCTACATCCGGCTCTACGAGTTTGCGGGCGACCATCCCGAGGCGGGCGAGATCTTCAAGGCGATCGACTGACGCGGGCGCCTCGCAGGCCGATAGACGATTTCCCACCCTCCGGCGGTTTCGTCGGGGGGTGTTTGTGTTTGCCGGGTGCAGGCTGGCAACGACAGCATTGGCCGTAGGTCCGCAGGCTGCGGCATACGGATTTCGATGGCTGGCTGGCCCCGGGGGTTTCGAGGGACCTTTGCCAAGCGATCATTGAAGCGGCAGGAAACGGAGCGGGGGACGAGGGCGATGCCTTCGCCAGATCGTCATCGAGATAGCCTGGTTGAACTCGTCGTGTCAGCCCGGATTGGCCAGCGACGCGGCCCAGTCGCAGCCGTCGTTCGATGTTCGTCTTGTTTGCTGCCATTACGCTAGTCGACCATAACCCGGTGGAGTGGCGGAAGTCGCGCGACAGCAGGGCAGGGGGAGGCGTAAGCTTTGGCCTGGCTGTGCGCCCGCGGTGGTTCACATCGCCAGTGGTGCTTGACCTGTCTCTCCCGACGGGCCTTCTGGGTCGCCTTGATCTCCGTGGATTGTCTGTTCCAGCTCGCGTCCAGTGGCCTCTGGTGATGGGCTGATCTGCCCGAAGGACGTCTTCGCCTCGACCGCTTCG
>JAPUEK010000027.1 GCA_027492585.1 Paracoccaceae bacterium
CCCTTCCGGGTCGCGCTCACCAGCGCGCCCGTCCGGGGAAACGGCGCCGAACCGAGGGGTCCGGCAAGGGAGAGGTCGAGGGAGGAGCGGGCAGGGCGAGCCCGCTGAGACAGAGAGAGCGGCCGTGGGCTCGCCTGTAACCCGCTCTCCCCGGAGATCCCGAAATGACCATCCAACTTCTCGGCCGCGCTGCGCCGGCCCCTGAAACCTCATCCGAACTATCCCGCATCCTGGCCGAGCAGGCCGAGCGAGAAGCTGCAGAAGCGGCGCTGCACGCCCGCAACAAGGAGGTGCTGTTCGACGGGCTGCGCCTTGTTGGCATCGCACATGTTCTGGTCAGCTTCGATGGCTCGGGCGACAGCGGGCAGATCGAGAGCATCGAGGCCCAAAATGATGCCGGCCGGGGCGCCACGCTGCCGGCCGCCCAGATCACCTTTGCCGGCATCGACTGGCAGAGCGGGGCACCCACCGAGCGCCGTCTGACCCTCGAAGGTGCAGTCGAAGAACTGGTCTACGACCTCCTCTCCGACACCCATTCCGGCTGGCAAGACAACGACGGCGCCTATGGCGAGTTCTGTATCGATGCCCGCGCCCGGACCATCCACCTCGAGTTCAACGAACGCTTCACGTCGTCTGAACTCTTCACCCATGATTTCTGAGGGGCGGCCATGGCACATCCGTATCACCACGCCCTGTCCTCGGCGAAGAAATGGGGCGGGACGGTCGACGACTACCTCGGCTGTCATGAATTTTTCGACGCCTCAAAGCTCATTCTGGCGGACTTCCGGCATCGCGCGTTGCGCCACCATGCTGAGGGGATATTCCTGCTGGAGCAAGTCCACGGGAAAACCCTGACCCTGTCGACGGGCCGGGTCATCCCGACCCGCTGGGTCGGCGAGCAGCATGTCCGCGAGGATCTGGGTTTCATCCCAAGCTTTGCCGATTGGGCAAGGTCGATCCGGGCCGAGCCCTGGATGGGCCGGACCCAGAAGATCGAAGCCGAGGTCGATCCGCATCTGGTGATGCCGGTGCGGGAGGTATCCTGACATGAGCCGCGCCTACCAGAACCTCGGATTGACCCCTGAAGCCTCTAACCTCACGGTCCTGCGCACGGCGATCCGGCGGTTGCACCCCGACACGCTCGCGGTTCGCAGCTGGCGCGAGGCGCGCAAGCGCTACTACCTCGAACTCTTGCAGGCCCATGCCGCGGCGCAGGCCGCTGCCAAAATCCCTCAGCCCGCCGAAGCGGGCTGACTTCTTTCCCCCAATCGCAACCCACTTTGACCCGGCCATCGCAGCACGGGTTTTTCATTCTGAGAGGAGCCCATCGTGGCTGACTATTTCACACAATTCTCCTGCGTCCTGGACGTGGGCACACCTGCCAAGGCCATCGCCGCGCTCGATCTCTTCCTGCGCTTGCGCGAGGAAGACGAGGCCTCGAACGACCCAGAGTTCTCGGGCTTCGCCCTCTCGCTGCAGGATGGCCCGGGCAGTTCCGTCCTCTGGTTCCATGACGACGGGCAGGGCGATGTTGAAGGCCTCATCCGCTTCGTGCTGCGCCTCGCGGAGGATGTCGACCTCACCGGCCTCTGGGGCTTCGACTATGCCCACACCTGTTCCCGGCCTCGGCTGGAGGCGTTTGGCGGCGGCGCACATGTCATCGACCTCGGCGCGCGCAAGAGCGTCGGCTGGCTCAGCACCCATGAATGGCTGACTGCGGCGCTGAATGGGGAAGACATCGACGCGGTGGAGGCGCTGGTCGCATGAACACCGCCGTTCCTTCCCGCAACCCCGCCTCTTTCCCCATCCCGGAATTCGGCCGCAGTGCCGATGGCCTGACCGTCGCCAGGATCGGTGATGCCGCCTATGCCATGATCCCGACCAGTGACGGTCGGAATTTCCTCGGCAGCGGCTGGCGACTTTCCAAGCCCTTGTCGGGCTGGAAGCGATCCGATTTCTACGGCCACGGCGGCAATGTCGCTGACGAGGCGGCTTTTCACGCCCTCGTTCAGGAGCAGGCCGAGCATCAGGGCGAGAAGGCCGCCCTCGGCCGCCAGGAATTCCGCGCGCATGCCAGCACGCCCTGGGGGCCATCGCAGGGCGCGGTCCGCTATGGCGAAGGCGTGGTCTTCCACTCGACCTCCGGCCATGGCGGGTTCCACCTGACGGCGGACCGCAATGCCCGAGTGCATGCGCTACTGCGCGATACGGGGGGTTGGTACGAAGAGGATTCCGCCTGGGCCGCTGTTGCGACGGCCTGGCCCGATCTCTTCACGGGGCTCGAACGCCGCCAGGCCGAAGAATCCCTGCGCCACAGCTGGCCAGATGCCTGGGAGGCGATCCATGGCCGGGCGCTCAAGCCCGGTGAATCCCGCAGGCGCGATGGCGAAGCCTTTGCCCGCGACCATGCGACCGATTGGGTCGTGATCTCGGCGATCTATTCCGACCAGCATCGCGGCTTCACCGAGGTGATTGCTACGCGGGGCGGGCGGCGCGATCCGAAATCCGAGGAGCGCCGTCTTCTTGTCCCCTCTGGCGAGTACAAGATCGGCGCCTTCGGCTTCGTCATCGATGAGACGCGCCATGCCGTCTATGCGGGCCCGTCGAGCTTCATCGGATGGCGGGGCAGGGCAGGGGGGTAAACCCATGACGGCGGGTGCCGGCTTGCCTGTCGGGCACCCGCCAGAGGAAGAGACGGGAGGGGGATTCCGTGACGGGTTTCAGGGTGGGAGAGCATCTCCTGCCGCCCGTCGCGGAGTGATCCCGATGACTGCACCCATCTCCCAAACCG
>JAPUEK010000028.1 GCA_027492585.1 Paracoccaceae bacterium
ACCTTGTTGCGGTCGGCGCGGTCCATGATCTCCAGCCGGTCATGCAGCAGGTCATAGGCGCCGACGAACTCCCGCCCCATGCCGATGGGCCAGCTTGCCGGCGTCACGTCGATGGCGAGGTTTTCCTGGATCTCGTCGATGATCTCGAAGGTGTCCCGGCTTTCCCTGTCCATCTTGTTGCAGAAGGTCAGGATCGGCAGGTCGCGCAGCCGGCAGACCTCGAAAAGCTTCTGCGTCTGGCTTTCGACGCCCTTCGCCCCGTCGATCACCATGATCGCGGCATCGACGGCGGTAAGGGTGCGATAGGTGTCCTCCGAGAAGTCGGAGTGGCCGGGCGTGTCCACCAGATTGAAGCGGTAGTGCCGGAAATCGAAGGACATGGCCGAGGCGGAGACCGAGATCCCCCGGTCCGCTTCGATCTTCATGAAGTCGGAGCGCGTCCGCCGCGCCTCGCCCTTGGCGCGCACCTGACCGGCCATCTGGATGGCGCCCCCGAAGAGGAGGAACTTTTCGGTCAGCGTGGTCTTGCCGGCGTCGGGGTGCGAGATGATCGCAAAGGTCCGGCGGCGGGCGATTTCGGGCGGAAGGGTCGGGGCGTTTGTCATGGGCGGCATTTAGCCGAAAAGCCGGGTGCCGTCCACGGGGCCGGATCGCCTGCCGTGCAGATTGCTCGCAGACCGCACCTCCGGACCGGCGCCCCCCTCCGCCCTTTCATCTTGCCATAAATATCCTGCGGGGAGGTCCGGAGGGGTGCAAAACCCCTCCGGCGCCTGCAACGGGGGCAGGTCTGGCCGGTCCTACCGCCCCTGCGGCCGGTGCAGGGCCTTCGGCCCGACCTCCTCCAGGAACTGCCGCCCGGCCTCGGTGCCGAAATGCTGGTTCTGGCTCAGGCCGGGAAAGCGCGAGCGTACCTCCTCCGACAGATCGCCGGGCAGGCGGCTGACCGTGGTTTCGTTGACCATCAGGCTCTCGGCCGGGACACCCTCGGCATAGATGATCTCGTGGTGGTCGAAGACGAGGCTGAAGAAATCGGCAAAGCCGCCCTCGCGCAGGTAAACCCGGTCGCCGTCCACCAGATGCTTGGCCTGCACCAGCAGTTCGGAGGTTTTCAGCCCCCCGCGCCGTTCCCGCTGGTAGAGGAACATCCGGTGATGCTGGCTGACGATCAGATCCCCGGCATTGCCGAGCGTGCCGGTGGTGATCACGACCGGCGCGAAGGGGCCGACCGCCTTCAGCGTCGCCCGCCCGATCCAGCGGATCGGCTGGCCGCCATGGTCGCGGGTCAGCACCCGGTCGCCGGGGCGCAGGGCCTCGATCGGAAGCTGCGCGCCGGTGGCCAGCGTGATCATCGTGCCGCGCAGGAAGGAGACGCAGAGCAGGTCGGAAAGCCCGGTCTCCTCCGGCGCCTCCTCCACCTTCAGGAGCGTGTAATCGGTGCGCGCCGCCATCGGCGACAGGGGCAGGGCAAAGCGTTCGCCCCCCGGCAGGGTCAGGAGCAGGATCTCCACCCGGTCGCCTTCCTCGCCCATCAGCGCATAGCGGGCGGCAAGGCGGATCTCCTCGCCGGCCCGGCCCACGTCGCTGCCTTCGGCGATCTGCTGGCCCTTGCCCTCCGGCCGGCTGAGAACGAGGCGCAGCGGCTGGCGGTCGGCCTCGATCTGGTAGATGTCGCCGGGGCAGACCTCCTCCGGTCCCATCAGCCCGTCGCCCTGATTGACGCCATGGCTGACGAAGATGTCGTCGGCGGAGAGCACCTGACAGGCATGGCCGGGAAGGCTATCGGCGGAAAACGTGGGGAGGGCGGAAGGCATCATGGGCGGGGCGTCTCGTCTATGCAGATCGGGGGCAAAGCACCCCCTCCATACCCCCCCACAAGGCAAGGCCAAGGTTAAACCTTTGTAAAACCCGCGTCAAATTGCCGGGAGGGGCGGTTATGTCACGGGAAACGCCCGATGGTTTAGCTGCGGATTGTCGGCTCATCCGCAACGATGGCCGAATCGTCCCCGGCTTCCGGAAGCCGGCCGGCGCTGCTAGGCTCCCCCCGAAGCAGCAGGACGGAGCGGAAAATGGATTTGGGGATCAGGGGAAAACGGGCCTTGGTGACGGCAAGCTCGAAGGGGCTCGGGCGCGGCTGCGCCGAGGCTCTGGCCGGGGCCGGGGTGGATCTGGTGCTGAACGCCCGCGGGGCGGAGGCTCTGGAGGCGACGGCAGCGGCGATCCGCGAGAGCTTCGGCGTCTCCGTCACCACGGTCGCGGCGGATGTGACCGGCGAGGCGGGCCGGGCGGAGGTTCTGGCGGCGGCGGGCGAGGTCGACATTCTCGTCACCAATGCCGGCGGCCCGCCGCCCGGTCTGTGGAGCGACTGGGACCGTGACGATTTCCTCCGCGCGCTCGATGCCAACATGCTGACGCCGATCGCGCTGATGCAGGCCTGTCTGCCGGGGATGATGGCGCGCGGCTGGGGGCGGGTGGTCAACATCACCTCGCAATCGGTGAAATCGCCGATCCCGCAGCTTGGCCTTTCCAATGCGGCGCGGGCGGGGCTGACCGGCTTTGTCGGCGGCACCGCGCGGCAGGTGGCGCCGCAGGGCGTGACGATCAACAACCTTCTGCCCGGCATCCATGACACGGACCGGGCGCTGTCGCTCGATACCGGCGTCGTCAAGGCGCGCGGCATCACCATGGAGGCGGCGCGGGCGGAACGCGCCTCCACCATTCCGGCGCGGCGCTATGGCACGGCGGCGGAGTTCGGGGCGGCCTGCGCCTTCCTGTGTTCGGCCCATGCGGGCTTCATCATCGGACAGAACATCCTGCTGGATGGCGGGGCCTTCAACGCCACCCTGTGATGCGGCTGATCTATCTGTCCCATCCCGAGGTGCGGATCGACCCCGCCGTGCCGGTTCCCGACTGGTCGCTGTCGGCGCGCGGCATTGCGCGGGCCACCGCCCTTGCCCGCCGCTGGCAGGTGGTGCGGCATGGGCGCGGCGCGCGGCTCCTCTCCAGCCCGGAACGCAAGGCGCAGGAGACGGCGGGCATCCTCGCGCATCACTGGGGCGTGACGGCGCAGGTGCTGGAAGGCTCCGGCGAGGTGAATCGCAGCGCCACCGGCCATGTCCCGCCCGCCCGGCACGAGGCTTTGGCCGAGGCGCTGTTTGCCCGGCCGGAGGAAAGTGCCGGGGGCTGGGAGACGGCTCTGGCCGCGCAGCAGCGCATCGTTGCGGCAGTTGCGGGGCTGGAGGGGGAGGTGATCCTCGTCGGCCATGGCGGGGTCGGCACGCTGCTGTATTGCCATCTCGCGGGGCTGGCGATTTCGCGCGGGCTGGATCAGCCGGGGCAGGGTCATGGCTGGTGCTGGAGCGCGGACGGAGTTGCCGATGCAGCGGCGGGTCATGGCTGGCGCCGATACGAGGCGCTTGGCGGCTGAGGGCCTCGGCCTTCCGCAGATGTCGCGTCCTGCCAGGGCGCCGGAGGGGTTTTGGCACCCCTCCGTCATGTCACTGGTCACTCGAACCGGTGGCGAAACCAGTGGCAAAACCCGCAGGATACTTCCCGACAGAAAATGGAGGGGGAGTCGCATTGGCGTCACCTGCTTCCGCGTCCGGGCTGACGGTCGATCGGGTCTGAGCCCTTGCTCCGGCCCGGCCTGCCTGCTATCGGCTTATCCGATGAAATCGCTCGGATACTGGCCGTGACCTCCCCCCGTCTTGAGATCCGCTCCCTCAGCCGCAGCTTTGCGGGGCGGCGGGTGGTGGCGGATGTCACGCTCTCGGTGGCGGCGGGGCAGGTGACCTGCCTCCTTGGCCCCTCGGGCTGCGGCAAATCCACGACGCTGCGGATGATCGCCGGGGTGGAGACGCCGGACGCGGGCCAGATTTTCCTTGACGGGCGCGAGGTTTACGGGCCGACCCTCACCCTGCCGCCGGAGGCGCGGGGGGTGGGGCTGATGTTTCAGGATTTCGCGCTTTTCCCGCATCTGACCGTGGCGGCGAATGTGGCGTTCGGTCTGGCGGGCGACAAGGCTGCGAAGATGAGGCGGGTCGGGGAACTTCTTGAAAGAGTGAACCTTTCCGGTTTTGCGGCCAAGCATCCGCATGAGCTGTCGGGCGGCGAGCAGCAGCGTGTGGCCCTGGCTCGCGCGCTTGCGCCGCGCCCGCGGGTGATGCTGATGGACGAGCCGTTTTCGGGCCTCGACAACCGCCTGCGCGACGGTATCCGCGATGCGACGCTGGAGGTGCTGAAGGCCGAGGGGGCGGCGGTTCTTCTCGTCACCCATGAGCCGGACGAGGCGATGCGGATGGCCGACGAGATCGCGCTGATGCGCGACGGGCGCATCGTCCAGCAGGGCGCGCCCTACAATATCTACAACACGCCGGCGGATCGGGCGGCGGCGGCCTTCTTCAGCGATATCAACGTGATCCGCGGTGTTTCCCGCGGGGCGCTGACCGAGACGCCCTTCGGCGCCTTCCTGACCCCCGGCCAGAAGGACGGCGCGGCGGTGGAGATCGTCATCCGCCCGCAGCATCTGAAGATCGACTTCGACCGCGCGGGTCGTGGCCCGAATCCGACCGCGCAGGACGGCACTGCGGCACGGGGCGTGGTGACGCGGGCGCGCTACCTCGGCCGGGAAAGCCTTGTGGATTTCGCCATGGATTTCGACGGCAAGGTGCTGACCGCCTCCGTCCCCGGCGTGTTCCTGCCCAAGCCCGGCACCGCGCTCTGGCTGATGATCCGCCGCGACCGCTGCTTCGTCTTTCCGGCGGACTGAACGTCAGGCCCCTTCGGCCTGCGCGCGGAAATCGGCATAGCGGCGGCCGGGTTCCGGGGCGAAGCTCTCTCCCGTCGGCGTCACCGACAACAGCCGGTCCAGCCGGAAGCGCCGGAAGGCCGCCGTCCTTTCGCACCAGACGGCGAGGGTCCAGACTTTGGCCTTCAGGTCGAGATGCAGCGGGCGCACGTCGCTGTGGCTCTCCAGCCCCGAGGCCTCGATATAGCTGATCGTCAGCCGTTCCCGCGTCTTGATCGCCTGCCGCAGCAGCGGCAGATGGGAGGGCGGGCGCGGGCTGCGGCGCTTCGACGGGGTGAAGATGTCACCCTCCGGCCCCCCGGCGGGGGCGGGGGTCACCGCGGCGATCTTTTCTGCAAGGCTGCGGGCGGCGCGGGCCAGAACCGGCTCCTCCCCCGCCGCGACCAGCCGCAGCCCGGCGCGCAGCGCATCGAGCTCCGCCGCGGCCAGCATCAGCGGCGGCAGCGTCATCGGCGCGCGCAGGATGTAGCCCACGCCGCGCTCGCCCTCGACCGGCAGGCCGGAGGCGGTCAGCGTCGCCATGTCGCGCCAGACGGTGCGGACCGAGACCCCGAGCCGTGCGGCGACATCGGCGGCGCGGTGCAGGCGGCCGTCGCGCAGAATCTGGATCAGGTCGAAAAGGCGGTCGGTGCGGCGCATGGGTCGAAGCAGGGTTTGGCGGGAGAGGGAAGGGACAGGCAACTGACATATAGCTGTCAGCTACCTGTCCGTAAATCCCCGGACCGGGGGGGCTGGCCGGGCGGTTGGGGCTTTTCTCTGCGGTTGCAACAGGACAGTCTGGAGGGGACCTGCCGCAGCACGCGGCTTCAAGGAGGTATGATCATGCATTTGAGCCCGCTGCATCTTCTGGTGGTGGCCATCGTCGTGCTGGTTCTGTTCGGCAAGGGCAAAGTCAGCAATCTCATGGGGGAATTCGGCCGCGGCATCACCGCCTTCAAGAAGGGCGTGTCCGATGGCTCCGCCGAGCTTGAAAAGGAAGCCGCCGCCAAGGAACTGGCCGCCAAGGAAGCCGCCGCCGCCGCTGCGCGCGACGTGACGCCTGCGGACAGCGACAAGGTCTGAGACCGGAAGCGGATGGCCGGGGCGCTCCGCCATGGGGCGGGCGCATCGGCGGGGTGACTGAAGCCGCGAAGGGGCTGCCGGAATGTTTGGGGATATCGGCTGGGCCGAGTTGATGCTGATCGGCGTCGTCGCCTTGATCGTGATCGGGCCGGAGGATCTGCCGGACATGTTCCGCCAGCTCGGTCGCTTCACGGCCAAGCTGCGCCAGATGTCGCGCGAGTTCAGCCGCGCCATGGAGCAGGCCGCCAAGGAGAGCGGCGTCAAGGATGTGGCGGATGATCTGAAGGCCGCGACCTCCGCCAAGTCGCTTGGCCTGAACAAGGTGCGCGAGGCGGCGGACCGGTTCGAGAAATGGGACCCGATCAAGAACGCCGCCAAGCCCACGAAACCGCTGACCCCGCCGCCGATGCCGGCAACGCCTGCGGTCGCGGCGGCACCCGAAGCGGCGGCTGGAACGGCGGCCGCGGTGGCGGAAGCGGCCCCGGTTGCCGCCCCGGTGATCCATGGCCCGGCCACCCAGGCGCTTCTGGACAAGCAGGCGGCGAAAAAGGCCATCCTTGCCGAAACCACGCAGAAGCTGAAAGCCGTGGAGGCGGGGGAGGTCCCGGCCCCCGCAGCGCCCAGGCCGAGAGCGAAGAAAGCCGCCGCGCCTGTGGCTGAAGCAACGGCCACCCCGGCACCACGCGCGAAGAAACCCGCCGCCGCGCCCGCAGCGGAAGCCGCCCCCAAACCCCGCGCCCCGCGCAAGCCGAAAGAGGCGGACAAGGCATGAGCAACGCCGACGAGATCGACAGCAGCGCCGCCCCGCTGATCGAGCACCTGAAGGAGCTCCGCAACCGCATCCTCATCTCGGTGGCGGTTCTGGGCGTGGCCTGCATCATCGGCTATCTTCTGTGGAAGCCGATCTTCGAGATCCTCTCGCATCCGATGTGTCAGGCGCTCGCCAACCGCGGCGAGAAATGCCAGCTCATCATGGTCAAACTGCAGGAGGGCTTCTTCGTCGCCGTCCGCATCGCCGTCTGGGCGGGCTTTGCCATGGCCTTCCCGGTCATCGCCTTCCAGATGTGGCGTTTCGTGGCGCCGGGGCTTTACCGCAACGAAAAGGCGGCCTTCCTGCCCTTCCTGATCGCCAGCCCGGTGATGTTCATCGCCGGCGCCGCCTTTGCCTATTTCCTGATCCTGCCCGGCGCCTTCGCTTTCTTCCTGAGCTATCAGAGCGATTTCCAGACGGCGATGAACGACCCGTCCTCGACGCTGGCCGCCGTTCCTGCGGGGGTGATGTATCAGGGTTCGGTCGAAAGCTTTCTTTCGCTGACCATGACCTTCGTGATGGCCTTCGGTCTCTGCTTCCAGCTTCCGGTGCTGCTGACGCTGATGGGCAAGGCCGGGATGATCTCCTCCTCCGGGCTGCGGGCCACGCGGAAATATGCGGTGGTGGCGATCCTGTCGGTGGCCGCCGTCGCCACGCCTCCGGATGTGATGAGCCAGCTCATCATGTTCTTCGCCGTCTATCCGCTTTACGAGCTGTCGATCCTGCTCATCGCCCGCTTCGAGAAGCAGCGCGAGGCCGAGGCGCGGGCGGATGGAAGCTGGGTCGAGGAAGAGGAATGACCGAAGCCCTGATCCGCATCGCAGAGGCGCTTGAGCGTCTGGCTCCGGCGCCGATGCCCGCCCCCGATTTCGCCGCCGCCGATGCCTTCGTCTGGCACACCGCCCCCGACCGGCTGGAGCCGGTGATGCGGGTTGCGCGGGTGGATATCGGGCTTCTGGTCGGCGTGAACCGCTCCCGCGATACGCTGATCGCCAATACCCGGCATTTCGCCCGGGGCCTGCCGGCCAACAACGCGCTTCTCTGGGGCGCGCGCGGCATGGGCAAGTCGAGCCTCGTGAAGGCGGTCCACGCCAAGCTTCTGGCCGAGGGCCTGCCGCTCAAGATCGTGGAGCTGAGCCGCGAGGATCTGCCATCGGTCCAGCGGCTGCTGGCGCATCTGCGGACCGCCCCGGCGCGCTTCATCCTCTTCTGCGACGATCTGTCGTTCAGCCATGACGACCAGCATTACAAGAGCCTGAAGGCGGTTCTCGATGGCGGGATCGAGGGGCGGCCGGAGAATGTGCTCTTCTACGCCACCTCCAACCGCCGTCACCTGATGCCGCGCGACATGATCGAGAATGAACGGTCAAGCGCCATCACCCCTTCGGAGGCGGTGGAGGAGAAGGTCTCGCTCTCCGACCGTTTCGGCCTCTGGCTCGGGTTCCATCCCTGTTCGCAGGACGAATATCTGGAGATGATCCGGGGCTATTGCGCCGCCCATGGCGTCGGGATCGCCGAAGAGGAACTTCGCGCCGAAGCGATCGAATGGCAGGCGACGCGCGGGTCCCGCTCGGGTCGGGTGGCCTGGCAGTTCTTCTGCGACCTCGCGGCCCGCAAGGGCGTGACGGTTGCGGCCTCCTGAGCCGGCGCCGAACCTCGGGGGCTTGTCTTTTCCGGGGGAAAGCCCGATTTTGAGCGGATCATGATCACAGAAATCCTTATCGTGCTGGCGCTGATCGCGCTCAATGGCGTTCTTGCCATGTCGGAGCTTGCCATCGTCTCGGCGCGGCCGGCGCGGCTGAAACCGCTGGAGGCGAAAAGCCGGGGGGCGGCGGCGGCGCTGCGGCTAGCGGAGAATCCGGGGCGGTTCCTGTCCACGGTGCAGATCGGCATCACGCTGGTCGGGGTTCTGTCCGGCGCCTTTTCGGGCGCGACGCTCGGCACCCGGCTGACCGCGTTCCTTACCGCGCAGGGGCTCGACCCGGACTGGGCCAATACGCTCGGCGTCGGCGGCGTGGTGGTGCTGCTGACCTATCTGTCGCTGATCGTGGGGGAACTGGTCCCGAAACAGCTTGCCCTGCGGAACCCGGAGGCGGTGGCCGTCCGCATGGCGCCGATCATGGCGATGCTGTCGCGGATCGGGGCGCCGGTGGTCTGGCTTCTGGAAAACTCCAGCCGGTTCCTCCTGTGGCTGCTGGGTCAGCGCGGCGATCAGGGCAACCGCGTGACGGAAGAGGAGGTGCATACCATCCTCACCGAAGCCCATGAGGGCGGGGTGATCGAAGCCGAAGAGCGCGAGATGATCACCGGCGTCATGCGCTTTTCGGACCGGACCGCCAAGGCGCTGATGACCCCGCGCCGCGATGTGGAGATGGTGGATCTGGAGGCGACCTCGGCGGAGGCGCTCGCCGCCCTGCGCCGCATCGGCCGCCCGCGCATCCCCGTGCAAAGCCGCGAGACCGGCGAGGTGGTGGGGATCATCACCCTCGCCGATGCCTTCAACGCCGTCTCCCGCCGCGAGGCGCTCGACGTGCGCGCGCTCGTGAAGGACGTGCCGGTGGTCTCCGACCGCGCCGATGCGCTCGACGTGCTGGAGGTGCTGCGGAAGGCCGAACATTCGCTGGCCCTCGTCTATGACGAATACGGCCATTTCGAGGGGATGATCACCCAGGGCGACGTGCTGGAGGCGATCACCGGCGCGCTCGACACCGGGGCGGATGAGGAGCCGGCGATCGTGACGCGCGAGGATGGCTCGCTTCTGGTGGCGGGCTGGATGCCGGCGGATGAATTCTGCGACCGCATGGGCCTCAGCCGCGATCTGGCGGGAGATTACGACACGGTGGCCGGGCTGGTGCTGCACCAGATGCGCCGCCTGCCGCAGCTCGGCGATGCCTTCACCGTGGCGGGCCACCGCTTCGAAGTGCTGGATCTGGACGGTTTGCGGATCGACAAGGTGCTGGTCAGCACCGTCTGAGCTGGTCGCCCCCCCCCGGGTCCGGGGAAGCCTCCGGCGGGGATATTTGAGAAGAGAAGAAGGGGCTTTCTTCTCTTTCCAAATATCCCCCGCGGAGCGTTCTGCCCTTGCCCCCGGCGGACCGGGGGCAGGAGGGTTACTGCAGGTAGGGCATCGGGTCCACGCTGTCCACGCCCTTCCTGACCTCGAAATGCAGGAAGGGGGTCGCGGCGGCGCGGATCGCGGCGATGGTCTGGCCGCGCGATACCTTGTCGCCCTTCTTGACCTTCAGCCCGTCCACCCCGCCATAGACGGTCAGGATGCCGTCGGCATGGCGGATCACGATGATCTGCGTGCCTTCGGTATCCTTGGTCACGGCGGCGACCGTGCCTTCGGCGGCGGATTTCACCGGGGTCCCGGCGGCGGCGGAGATATCCACCCCGTCGTTCTTCTTCTTCACATAGCGCCGGATGATCTTGCCCTGCACCGGCATCGCAAAGCGCGTGGCGGTGGCGGAGGTGCGGTCCTGCGACATCTCGGGCGAGGCGGGGGTGGCCTTCGGTTTCTCCGCCGCCGGGGCGACCTTTTCATCGGGCAGGGGTTTCTTGGCCGAGGGCGGGGTGGGCGTCGGGCTGCCTTCGCCGGGGGCCGTCTCGCGCGCCGCCGCGGGGGCGGCGCCGGTCGAGGTCGGGATGATCAGGAACTGGCCTTCGCGCACCGCGAGGTCGGAGCCGAGCCCGTTCCAGTCGGCGAGCGCCTTGGCCGAGACATTGTAGCTGCGCGCGATGGAGAAGGCGGTTTCGCCGCGCTTCACCTGATGGCGCACCGGCTCCGCCCCGGTCGGCGCCTTGGCGGCGGCGGGGGCGGGCCTGGTGCTGTCCACCCGGTCGAGCGCCGTGGTGGCGATGGTCGAGACGTCGATGCCGGTGCCGGGCGCGGCGCCCGATCCGATGATGCCGCCGGTCGCCGTGCCGCCAAGGGCCGGGCTGGCCGCGACCCGGCCGGGCAGGGCCACGACCTCCCCCTCGCGCAGGCTGTCGCCGGGGGTCAGGGAGTTGTAGCGCGCCAGCTCCTCGGCGCTGAGGCCGATGCGGGCGGCCAGCGAGCCGACCGTATCGCCGCGCCGGGCGACCGCCACCTGATAGCCGGGGTAGGAGATCACGCCGCGGGCATCGGGCTGCGGCTTCGGCCCGGTGGCGTTCAGCGCCGCGCCGGTGGTGTCGAGCGCGCCCTTGCCGTAGCGCATGTCCCAGTCGAGCTCGCCCTTGGCGCAGGCGGACAGCAGCAGGATGGCGGTCAGGCCCAGAACGGGAAAGCGAAGGGGAAGACGCCCGCAGCGGGGCGCCGCGAGGTGGGGAAGGGAGGGGCTCATGCTCATGCTCATGCTCGGCTCTCGATCCTGCGGGGCGGGTTGGTCCCGCCCCTTTGTTTCATACACGGTTTACACCAGACTGCCGGCCGTGGCCGGGCGCTCATTCCGTCCCGATCCCCTCGACCAGCGGCACGAAGCGCACCGGGCGAAGTTCTTCGTAGTCATATCCCGCCGCGCTGCGCGTGACCTTGATCAGATGCTGCACCGTATCGGACTGGCCGACGGGTACAACCATGATACCGCCGATCTTCAACTGCGCCAAGAGCGGGCCGGGAGGATCTTCGGCGGCGGCCGTCACGAGAATGCGGTCGAAGGGCGCCTGATCCGGCAGGCCATGGCTGCCATCGGCCACCATCGGCACGATGTTCACCAGCCCCTGATCGCGGAAGAGATCGCCCGCCTCGCGCACCAGCCGCCGGTGGCGGTCCACCGTATAGACCCGCCGGGCGAGATGGGCGAGGATCGCCGCCTGATAGCCCGATCCCGTCCCCACCTCCAGCACCGTATCGCGGGGCTGCACGTTCAGCGCCTGCGTCATCAGCCCCACGACCGAGGGCTGCGAGATCGTCTGCCCGCAGGCGATGGGCAGCGGCATGTCCTCATAGGCGCGCTCGGCAAAGAGGCCGCGCACGAACAGCCCGCGATCCACCTTTTCCATGGCGGTCAGCACGCGGGCATCGGTCACGCCGCGCGAGCGCAGGGCAAAGAGAAATCGCATCTTGCGTTCGGCCGCCGTCTCATCGTCGGGCAGGCCGCCTTCCGTCATGCCAGCCGCGCCTCAAGCCCTGCCAGCCGGTCATGCGCGGTCAGATCGGCGCGCAGGGGGGTGACGGAGATATAACCCTCGACATTGGCGGTCACATCGGTGCCGGGCAGGGTGGGCTTGCCCTGCTCGCCGCCCTTGATCCACAGGAACTGGCGGCCGGTCGGCGAGACATGGGGTTCGAGCGAGAAGGCGGTGTAGCGGCGGAAGCCCTGAGCGGCGACCTTCGTTCCCTTTACATCCGCGGCGGGCAGGGGCGGGAAGTTCACGTTGTAGAACAGCCGGTAATCGGCCTCGTCCCAGATAGCATGGTCTAGAAGCTTCTGCACGAGGGCCGCGCCATGCGCCGCCGCCGCCTCGAAGGGATCGTCGAGCCTGGCGTTCAGCGGGCCGAAGAACTGCGACAGGGCAATGGCCTTGATGCCTTGCAGCGCCGCTTCCATCGCGCCGCCGATGGTGCCGGAGTAAAGGATGTTTTCGCCCGCATTGTTGCCGCGGTTGACGCCGGACAGCACCAGATCGGGCTTGGCATCCTTCATCACATGGTAAAGGCCGGCCAGCACGCAGTCGGCAGGGCTGCCCTCGGCGGCGAAGCGGCGCGGACCAAGCTCGGCCAGCATGGTCGGATGGGTATAGCTGATGCAATGGCCGACGCCCGATTGCTCGAAGGCGGGGGCCACCGTCCAGACCTCTCCCTGTGGTCCGGCGAGGATTTCGGCGATGCGGGAAAGCACCTCCAGCCCCGGAGCATTGATGCCGTCGTCATTGGTGATCAGGATACGCATGGGGGGCCTTTCTTCTGGTCTTCTGATTAGACGAGCGCCGCGGCTGCGGCAAGGTGCCAAGGGGCGGCGGCGGCATCTCCGGCGCGGCGCGGGGCCTTTGCGACACGGTTTTCCGGGCGGGCCGGGCAGGGCTGGCGGACAGGGCCTGCGGGGGCTTGTCAAACTGAACCGATCAGTTCAATAATGCCCGGCAGGGGCGCGGGATTCCCGGTCTATGATAACGAACGGTTTGACGAAGGGAGCGCGCGCATCATGGCGGATCGGCGAAGGGGCGGCGGCCTGATCATGGCGGCGGCGGTGGCCGGCGGACTGGCTGCCGGACTGGCTGCCGGCACGGCTCTTCACGCGACGGAGACCCCGCTCGGCGTGCAGATCGTCACGGCAGAGGAGGTGGCCAACACCGTTCCCGTGGTGATGACCGGCACGGTCGAGGCGGTGGACAGCCATGGCGCCGCCTTCCGCATGGGCGGCTCGGTGCAGTCGGTTTCGGTCTCGGCGGGGGATCGGGTGACGGCGGGGCAGGAACTCGCACGGCTCGATGCGACCCAGATCGAGGCGCAGCTTTCGGCGGCGGAGGCGGGTCTGCGCGGCGCGCAGGCCGCCCTTCTTCAGGCCGAACTGAACCACGACCGCGTGGCCGCCCTGCTGGAGCGGGGGACCGCGACGCAGGCCGATCTCGATGCCGCCGTCGAAAGCCTTGCCGCCGCGCAGGCCGCCACCGATCAGGCCGGATTGCAGCGCGACAAGGCGCGCTCCGCCCTTGACGACACCGTTCTGCGCGCCACGGCCGATGCCATCGTGACCGCCCGCGAGGTGGAACCGGGGCAGGTCGTAGGCTCCGGCCAGTCGGTGCTGGACCTTGCCGGGCAGGTCGGGCGCGAGGCGCTGTTCCTTGCCCCGGACGGCCCGATGCTCGACGGCTTTCTCGGGCGGGAGATCAGCCTGACCCTGCTCGATACGCCCGAGGCGCCGCCGATGAAGGCGGTGATCACCGAAATCTCGCCCATCGTGGACAGCCGCACCGGCGCCGTTCAGGTGCGCGCCCGGCTGGAGGCGGTGCCGGAGGGCGCGCCGCTGCTGGGGGAGGCCGTGGTCGGGCGCACGCAGATGGAGATGGGCTCCGGCGTGGAGCTGCCCTGGACGGCGCTGACCGCGACCGCGGCGGGGGCGGCGGTCTGGGTGGTGGGCGCGGATGGCGATGTCGCCCTGCGTCCGGTGACGGTGCTGCGCTATGTGACCGGGGCGGTGATCCTGGGTGAGGGGCTGAAACCGGGGGAGAAGGTGGTGGGCGACGGCTCCCACATGCTTTACCCCGGCAGGCCGGTCCTGGGGCTGGAGGATGTGCAATGAGCGGCTTTTCCGGCCGGAAACCGGCGGCTGTCCCGGCACCCGCAGCGCGCGCGCAGAGGGGGGAGGGGCCGGCCTTTCCGACCCGGCACCCCGGCGGCCTTTCGCAGGAAGATCGGGCCGGGGGACGGTTCTGGCGGTTCTGGCGGTTCTGCGGATCGGGGGCGGCGCTGAGCCTCCTTCTGTCCTCCGCCGTGCTGGCGGAGGAGGTCGCGCCCGCGCCGCGCCCCGTCGTCTCCGAGATTGTGGCGGAGGCGAGTGCCGCCCTGCGTTCCTCCGTCGGGGTGGTGGAGGCGCAGAGCCAGACGGTTCTGGCCTTCCAGACGCTCGGGCGGCTGGCGGAGCGTCCGGTTCAGGCGGGCGACCGGGTGGCGGCAGGCGAAAGGCTGGCCCGGCTCGATCAGGTGACGCTGGCGGAGGATCAGGCGGCGGCGGAAGCGGCGCTCACCTCGGCCGAAGTGCAGGTGAAGACCGCCGAGGCCGGGCTGGTGCGGGCGCAGGAGCTGCGGAGCCGCGGCGTGGTGCCGGAGGCGCGGCTTGAGGCGGCGCGGCGCGCCCGCGATGCGGCTGCGGCGGGGCTGGAGGCGGCGCGCGCCGATCTGTCGCGGGCCAGGGATGCGGCGGGCTTCGCCGATCTGCTGGCGCCGGAGGCCGGGATCGTGCTGTCGGTTCTGGCCGAGCCTGGGCAGGTGGTGACGGCGGGCCAGCCGGTGCTGGCCTTCGCCCGTGGCGAGGCGCGCGATGCGGTGATCGACCTGCCCGCCGCCGAGGCGGCGGCCCTGCCCGAGGGCGCGGCCTTCCTTCTGGAACAGCCCGGCGGCGGCCCTGCCGTCACCGGCACCCTGCGGCTGGTGGAGCCGGTCTCCAGCAGCACGACCCGCAGCCGCCGGGTGCGGATCGCGCTGCCCGAAGGGGTGGCGGGCTTCCGCATCGGCTCGCTCGTCCATGCCCGCCGCGCGATGGAGGGGGCGCCGCTCCTGACCCTGCCGGAGGTCGCCGTTTTCGGCAGCCCGCCGCAGGTCTGGCTGGTGGCGCCGGAGGGGCGGGCGGTTTCCGCCCTGCCGGTGACGGTGGACGGTTCCGCCGGGCCGGGCCGGGTGGTGATCACCTCCGGCCTGAATGTCGGGCAGGAGATCGTGGTGCGCGGCGTGCATGGGCTGAAAGCCGGCACGGTGGTGGGCGAGAGGGTGCAATGAGCATGGCCCCTTCCATGCATCGGGACGGTCCGCGTCCCGGAAAGCCGCCAGTGGCCTGCGGGGGCCGGGGGAAAGACCTTCGGGATGCCCGGCGGGCTTCCCGGCGGAGGCCGCGGCGCGATGATCGCCACGGCCTGCATCCCGCCGACTGGTCCGGGCCGGGTTTCCCGGACGGGCAAGCGGATCGGCGGAACGCAAGACGGATGAACGGCCGGCCGGATCTTTCCGGCGGCTGCGGCAAAGGGGCGATGTGATGCGGGGCTTCAACCTTTCGGACTGGGCGCTCTCCCATCGCTCGCTGGTCTGGTATCTGCTGCTCGTCTCGCTGGTGGCGGGCGGCATCGCCTACATGCGGATGGGGCGGGAGGAGGACCCCGCCTTCACCATCCGCACCATGGTCATCTCCGCAGTCCTTCCCGGCGCCACGGCGGAAGAGACGCTCCATCAGGTCACCGACCGGATCGAGAAGGAGTTGCAGGATCTGGACGGGCTGAAGGATGTGCGCTCCGTCACCTATCCGGGCCGCGCGGTGATCTATCTGGACCTGCAACCCTCGGTGAAGGCCCCGGAGGTCGCCCAGACCTGGACGACGGTGCGCGCCATGATGTCCGACATCCGCGGCGAGTTCCCGGCGGAATTCGCGGGCTTCGGCTTCAACGACCGCTTCGGCGATGTCTTCGGCAATATCTATGCCTTCACCTCCGACGGCTTTTCCCCGCGCGAGCTGCGCGACCGGGTGGAGGCGGTGCGCGCCGAGGTGCTGAAACTGGATGCCGCGGGCCGCGTCGACCTGATCGGCACGCGCGACGAGGTGGTCTATCTCGAATTCTCCTCCCGCCGCCTTGCCGCCCTCGGCCTCAGCCCCGAACAGGTCATGGCCTCGCTCAAGGCGCAGAACGCCATTGCCCCCTCGGGCGTCATCGACGCCGGGCCGGAGCGGATCATGGTCCGCATCGCCGGCCAGTTCGCCGGGGCCGAGGATATCGCCAGGGTCAACCTGCGGGTGGGCGACACCTTCTTTGCCGTCTCCGACGTGGCCGAAACCCGGCTTGCCTATGAGGACCCGCCCGCGAGCCTTTTCCGCTACGGGGGCAAGGAGGCGGTCGGTCTGGTGATCGGCATGAAGAAAGGCGGCAATATCATCGGCTTCGGCGAGGATCTTGATGCGCTGATGGCCAAGGTGGAGGCGCATTTGCCGCTCGGGATCGAGATGCACAAGATCGCCGACCAGCCGCATGTGGTGGCCGAAAGCGTCGGCCATTTCGTGCAGGCGCTGCTGGAGGCCGTGGCCATCGTGCTGCTCGTCAGCTTCGTGAGCCTCGGCCTCAGGGCCGGGCTGGTCGTCACCATGACCATCCCGCTGGTGCTGGCGATCACCTTCGTCATCCTTTACGCCTACGGCATCACGCTGCAACGGATCTCGCTCGGTGCGCTGATCATCGCGCTCGGGCTTCTGGTCGATGACGCGATGATCGCCATCGAGACGATGATCACCCGGCTCGAAGCCGGGGACAGCCGCGAGAAGGCGGCGGGCTATGCCTGGACCTCCATCGCCTTCCCGATGCTGTCGGGGACGCTGGTGACGGTGGCGGGCTTCATCCCGATCGGGCTGAACAATTCCAATGCGGGGGAATATACCTTCTCGCTCTTCGTGGTCATCGCGGTGTCGCTGCTGGTGAGCTGGATCGTCGCCGTGCTTTTCGCGCCGCTGCTGGGGGCGACCTTCCTGCCCGCGAAGATGGCCCATCACACCACCGGGCCGGGGCGGCTGCGGCGCGGCTTCCACCGGCTTCTGCTGATGGCGATGCGGGCGAAATGGCTGACGATCGCGGTGACGCTGGCGATCTTTGCCGCCTCGGTGGTGGGGATGGGCTTCGTGCAGCAGCAGTTCTTCCCGACCTCCGACCGGCCGGAGCTGATCGTCGATGTCGATCTGCGCCAGAACGCCTCCTTCGCCGCCACCGATGCCGCCATCGGCAAGATCGAGGGCTGGCTCGGCCGGAACGAGGATGTGTCCTTCTACACCGCCTATGTCGGAACCTCGGTGCCGCGCTTCCTGCTGACACTCGACCAGCCGACGCCGGGGCCGCATATGGGGCAGCTGGTGATCCAGACGCCGGGGATCGGGGCGCGCGACCGCGTGAAGGCGGGGCTGGAGGCTTTTGCCGCGACGCAGATGCCGGGGGTGGATGTGTTCCCCAAGACCATCGAGCTTGGCCCGCCGGTCGGCAAGCCGGTGCAGTACCGCCTGTCCGGTCCCGATACCGATGTGCTGCGCGATCAGGCGCGGGGGCTGGCGGCGCTCCTGGCCAAGGATGCGCGGCTGACGGCCATCGCCCTCGACTGGTCAGAGCCCGCCCGCGTGGCGCGGGTGGTGCCGGATCAGGAAAAGCTCCGCCA
The DNA here is from genome assembly GCA_027492585.1 of Paracoccaceae bacterium. GTDB lineage: Bacteria > Pseudomonadota > Alphaproteobacteria > Rhodobacterales > Rhodobacteraceae > JAPUEK01. The sequence goes on from JAPUEK010000028.1 coordinate 17,494, forward strand.
GCTCGGCCTGACGCAGGAGGCGGTGGCCCAGGCGCTCTACAGCCTCTTCAAGGGCGCGCCGGTGACGCAGATCCGCGACGAAGGCTATCTCGTCGATGTGGTGGCGCGCGGGCAGGACAGCGACCGCGGCAGCCTCGAAGCGCTCGCCAATCTCCAGATCGGCACGCCCGCCGGGGTGGCGATCCCGCTTTACAGCTTTGCCACGCTGGAATGGGTGACGGAGCCGCCGATGATCCTGCAACGCAACCGGGAGCCGACTATCACCGTCAAGGCGGCGGTGGCGGGCAAGGATCAGCCCGCGACCGTGGTGAAGGACCTCGCCTCCGGGATCGCCGCCTATACCGCAGCCCTGCCGCCGGGCTACTCCATCGCCATCGGCGGCACGGCGGAATCGAGCGGCGAAAGCCAGGCGCCCATCGCCGCCGTGGTTCCCTACATGCTGCTGGCGATCCTGACGCTGGCCATGCTGCAGATGCGGGGCTTCCGGCTGACGTTCATCGTGCTCTGCGCCGCGCCCCTCGGCCTCATCGGGGTGGTGGCGGCGCTCCTGCCCTCCGGCGCGCCCCTCGGTTTCGTGGCGATCCTCGGGGTGCTGGCGCTCGTGGGCATCCTGATCCGCAACTCGATCATCCTCGTCCATGAGATCGAGGAGCTGATCCACCGCGGCCGCAGCCGCTGGCAGGCGGTGTTCGAGGCCTCCGACAGCCGCGCCCGCCCGATCCTCTTGACCGCGGCGGCTGCGAGCCTCGCGCTCATCCCGATTGCGCGGCAGGTGTTCTGGGGGCCGATGGCCTTTGCGATGATGGGCGGCATCATCGCCGGCACGCTGGTCACGCTGGTCTTCGTGCCGGCGCTCTATTGCGCCGTGTTCCGGGTGAGGGACGAACCTGTCACAGCAGTCCCGACCCCGCATCCGGAACGCTCCGCGGGGGATATTTAGGCCAATGTGAAAGGGCTTTCATACTGGCTCAAATATCCCCGCCGGAGGTTTCCCCGGCCAGCAGGGGGCGTTCAGGGCCGCAGGCTCAGACCGCCCTCGGCTTCCAGAAAGGCCACCACCTCGGCCACGCCGGAATTCTGGCGCAGGCGGGCCATGACATAGGGGCGGGGGCCGCGGGCCGCGCGGGTGTCGCTTTCCAGAAGCGCCAGATCGACGCCGACATGGGGGGCGAGATCGGTCTTGTTCACCACAAGCAGGTCGGAGCGGGCCAGCCCCGGTCCGCGCTTGCGCGGAATATCCTGCCCGGCCGCGGTGTCGATCACATAGATCGTCAGGTCGGCCAGTTCCGGGCTGAAGGTGGCGGCGAGATTGTCGCCGCCGCTTTCGATCAGGATCAGGTCGAGATCGGGGAAGGCGCCGCGCAGGTCGGCCACGGCGGCGAGGTTGATCGAGGCATCCTCGCGGATCGCCGTATGCGGGCAGCCGCCGGTTTCCACGCCGCGGATGCGTTCGACGGGAAGCACCTGTGCGCGCATCAGATATTCGGCATCCTCGCGGGTGTAGATGTCGTTGGTGATCACCGCCATGGAACACCGCCCGGCAAGGGCGGCGCAGAGCTTTTCGGTCAGCGTGGTCTTGCCGGCGCCGACCGGGCCGCCGATGCCGACGCGCAGGGGGCCATGGAGGGGGCCATTCGGGTTCGTCATGTGCGGAAGATCCTTGTGGGCAGGGTTTCGTGGCGCATCTGGGCCAGATCGGCGCCGGGGGTGGTGGCGCCGATCGCGCCGAGCGGCGTTGTGGCAGCCTCCGCCGCCAGGGTCGTGATCGCGGGCAGCAGCCGGGAGAGCACCGCCTGCGCCTCGGTCTGGCCCATGGGCAGGAAGCGCACGGCGGCCTGAAGGATCTGGTTCGCAAGGCCCATGAGCCAGAGCTCCAGCACCTCCTCCGTCGGAAGGGCAAGGCTCCGGGTGGCATGGCCGAGGGCGACCGCATAGGGCAGCGGCGGCTGGTCCTCTCCGGTCAGGGCGGCGATCGCCTGACCGAAGGCGCGGCCCTGTTCGGTCATCTCCAGATGGCGCTCCGCCGAGACGGCATAGGCCAGGGCGAGATCGGCAAGCATCTCCGGGTCCGCCCCGTCCTGCCGCGCATGGGCAAGGAGCACCGCCTCCAGCCGGGCCGCGCCATGCAGGAGAACATCCGCCACCCAGGTCCCGACCTGAGCGGGCGTGGCGACGGCGCCCGTGGCGATCGCCGTCTCCAGCCCCTGCGAATAGGCGAAGGCTCCGATGGGAAAGGCGGGGGAGAGCCATTGCACGAGGCGCAGCCGGTCGTGCGGCGTCCCGGCGGGTTTCGGGCTGCCGTCAGCCATGGGCGTGGAGCGGCATCCCGAAGCTCGGGGTGCCGTGGTCATGGCCGAGGGTGCGGCCGTGGCCATAGGCGCCGCCCTCGGGGCGGAAGGGAGCAAGGGTCAGGGTCAGTTCCGCGCCGAGCTGCTTCAGCATCGCCTCGATCACATGATCGCGGCGGATCACCAGATGATCGGCGGCGATCTGGCAGGGGGTGTGGCGGTTGCCGATATGCCAGGCGAGGCGGGCGAGCGGGCCGCTGACGCGGACGACCGGCTCCACCGCCGCGACGACCGCGATCTTGCGCCCGTCATCCAGCATCAGAGCGTCCCCGTCATCGAGGCTGGTGGTTTCGGCCAGATCGACCAGAAACGACGCGCCGCTTTCGCAGGTCAGCCGCTTCCTCCGCAGAAAGCGCTCGTCATAGGTGAGCACCACGCGGTCCGCCGCCCCTTCGGCGGCCTGTCTGATCAGGGAGCGGGCGGGCAGCATGGTTTCATCCTTTCGGTTTCAGCGCGGTGAGGCCAAGCTTGCGGTCCTCGCCGGTCCTGTGATCGGTCACGCGGGTTTCGAGCCCGAAGCCGAGGTCGGGGAAATAGATCCAGCGATGGGTCACATGGCTATCCTTGCCCAGAAACACCGCCTCGACGGGCTGGATGCGGTAGGTGCAGCCGGACAGTTTCGCCTCGGAGACGGGCTGGAAGCTGTAGGTGGCCTCCACCGCGCTGCGGGTGACCTCCGGGCCGTGTTCGGTGCCGTTGTCCACGCTCAGCGTGACCTTGATGCGGGTGGCCCAGCTCGCGCCGGCTTTCGGCACCGGCGGTTTGCCGGCGAGCCTGTAGGTGAACAGGCCGCCGGGGCCGCCGCCGACGTAATATTCCTCGGTCGGGGTCGAGTTCCATTCCGTTTCGTAGATCCCGCGCAGCGCCTTGCGCCTGTCGGTCCATGCGCCTTTGGCATTGGTGGCATAGTCGATCCACACCTCCTTGCCGGAGGCGGTTGCCAGCCCGGTGCGGCCGTCCTGACGCTTGAAGGCGATGCCGGTGGCCAGATCCTCCGGCTCCACGCAACGGGCGGAGACGAGGCCGGGCAGGGTGGCGAGGGCGAGGGTCAGAAGGAAGGCGCGCATCATGTCCTCAGGCAGGGGAGCGGGGTCTCCAGCATAGCGCGGGCGCGGAGGGAGGGGCATGACAAATCCGTTCGGCGCCGGGGATGGACGGGATGGTCGCGCGGCCCCCCACCCCCAGCCCCTCCCCACGAGGGGGAGGGGAGGCGCCGGATGGCGGCAGGGGGGGCTGTATATGAGGATTCGGTCGGTGACCTCCCTTCCGTCCCCACAAGGGGGGGAGGGGCGTGCCGGATGGCGGGCGGGGGAGCCCAAATGGGGTTCGGCGGGGGCCTCCCTCACCTCCCCCTCGTGGGGAGGGGTTGGGGGTGGGGGGCAGGCTGGTATCCCGCAGGAGGGGCAATCTGTCCATCCCTCAGCCGATTGCGACACCCCCGCCATCGTCAGAACAGGAAATAGCGCTGCGCCAGCGGCAATTCCTTGGCCGGCTCGCAGGTGAGGATCTCGCCATCGGCGCGGACCTCGTAGGTTTCGGGGTTCACCTCGATCTTCGGGCGGGCGTTGTTCAGCACCATGTCGGATTTGCCGAGGCTCCGCGTGCCTTGCACCGCCAGCACCTCCTTGCCGAGGCCGAGCCGGGTCTTGACCCCCGCAGCCTCCGCCGCGGCCGAGATGAAGGTGGCGCAACTCGCCTCGCGCGCCCGGCCAAGGGCGCCGAACATCGGGCGGGAATAGATCGGCTGCACCGGGATCGAGCCGTTGGGATCGCCCATCTGCGCCAGCACGATCATGCCGCCCATCAGCACCAGATCGGGCTTGGCGCCGAAGAAGGCGGGGGACCACAGCACCAGATCGGCGCGCTTGCCCTCGGCGACGGAGCCGATATGCGCGGCCATGCCATGAATGATCGCCGGGTTGATCGTGTATTTCGCCACATAGCGGCGGACGCGCAGGTTGTCGTTCTGCCCCGTCTCTTCCGCCAGCCGGCCGCGCTGCACCTTCATCTTGTGGGCGGTCTGCCAGCAGCGGGTGATCACCTCGCC
>JAPUEK010000029.1 GCA_027492585.1 Paracoccaceae bacterium
CCTTTGCGCTGATGTTCGATCTTTACGACATCGAGCAGAAATACACCGAAGAGCTTTATGACGGCATCGGTCTGACCGAGGATGTGAAGGCCTTCCTGCATTACAATGCCAACAAGGCGTTGCAGAATCTCGGCTACGAGGCCCTCTTCCCGCCGGCCGCCTGCGAGGTGAACCCCGCGATCCTCGCCGCCCTGTCACCGGACAGCGAGAACCACGATTTCTTCTCCGGCTCGGGCTCCTCCTATGTCATCGGCAAGGCGGTTGCGACCGAGGACGACGACTGGGATTTCTGAGGCGGCGTTTCAGCCGGCAACCAGATCGGCGAGGCGCCGGCCCAGAGGATGCAGGGGGTCGGCGAGCGCCAGCACGATGGTCAGGTGGTTGAGGCCCTGCTCCCGGCGAAGCTCCGCCCCGCCCTTGCCTGCCACAAGCTGCGCCATGCTCTCCGCCTGATCCTGGAAGGGGGCGGTTTCGTTTTCTCCTCGGGTGATGATCCGCAAGGGACCGCTGGTTTGCGCCGAGGTGAGGGGTGACCAGGCCCTCGCCTCTTCTGCGAGCATCCCGGCCTCGTCCTTGAGGAAGCTGCCGGGGATGCCCGACAGATCGTAGATCCCGCTGACGAGGAGGAGACCGGAGACCGGCGCAAGGTCCGGTGTGGGTTCCTCCGGCCCCGTGTCCTCCGGCCCCGTGGCGGCGAGATAGCTGGCGAGATGGGCGCCCGCCGAGTGGCCGCTGGCGGTGAAGCGGGCCGGATCGCCGCCGAATTCCGGGGCGATGGCAACCAGATGCCGTGCGGCTGCACGGGCCTGTGCCACGATCCGGCCGAGCCGTGTGACGGGCATCAGATCGTAGGTGGCAATCGCCGCGATCCCCCCCGCGGCGAGAACCGGGGCGGCAACAAGCCGATGATCCTCCTTGCTTCCCGCACGCCAATAGCCGCCGTGCAGGAACAGATGGATCGGCGCACCGCGCGCCGGGTCCGGCGGCAGGAGAAGGTCCATCCGTTCCCGCGGCGAGGGGCCATAGGCGATATCGGCGCGCAGCTCTGCCCGCGCCGTCATCTCGCGCGAGCGCGCGGCGGTTTCGGCCATGATCGCATCGAAATCAGGGATGAAATCGCGGTTGCGGTAGAGATCTTTGGCCATGGGTATCCTGTTCAGAAGTTTACGGCGAAATACTTCGGCTCCATGAACTCAAGGATGCCGGTCACCCCGCCCTCGCGCCCAAGTCCGCTTTGTTTCGCGCCGCCGAAGGGGGCCGCCGGATCGGACATGAGACCACGGTTCAGCGCGATCATGCCACTTTCGATGCCCTTGCCGACACGCAGCGCGCGGGAAAGGTCGCGCGAATAGATATAGGCTGCAAGCCCGTATTCCGTGTCATTGGCAAGACGGATCGCCTCTTCCTCGCTGTCGAAGCGGTAGACCGGAGCGACGGGGCCGAAGATTTCCTCATGGGCGATAGCCGCATCGACGGGGACATTTTCAAGCACCGTCGGCGGATAGAAATAGCCGTTGCCGGGCAAAGGCGCGCCGCCGGTCGTGACCCTTGCGCCGCGGGCGACGGCCTCGGAAACCAGACGGTCGATCTTCTGCACGGCCTTGGTGGTGATCATCGGGCCGACCTCGATCCCCGGCTCGGTGCCGGTGCCGATCTTGAGCGCCGCCATCCGCTTGGTCAGCCCGGCGACAAAGGCGTCATGGATGCCCGACTGGACATAGAAACGGTTGGCGGCGGTGCAGGCCTCGCCGGCATTCCGCATCTTGGCAACCATTGCCCCATCGAGTGCTGCCTCCAGATCGGCATCGTCGAAGACGAGGAACGGGGCATTCCCGCCGAGTTCCATCGAGCAGGAGACGACGGTTTTCGCGGCTTCGGCCAGCAGTCCCCGACCCACCCCGGTCGAGCCGGTGAAGGACAGCTTGCGGACGCGGGGATCGGCCAGCATGGCATTGACGACCGGGCCGGGCCGGGTGGTGGTCAGCACGTTGACCACACCGGGCGGTACCCCGGCCTCGGCGCCGAGCCGTGCCATCGCATAGGCGGTCAGCGGGGTTTCAGAGGCGGGCTTCAGGATCACGGTGCAGCCTGCGGCAAGGGCGGGGCCGATCTTGCGGGTGGCCATGGCGGCAGGGAAGTTCCAGGGCGTGATCAGCACCGAAATGCCGATCGGGTCGTGATCGACGAGGATGTGATGCGCGCCCGAAGGGGCATGGCGGAACTCGCCCGGCACCCGCACCGCCTCTTCGGAATACCAGCGGAAGAATTCGGCGGCATAGGCGACCTCGCCGCGGGCATCGGGCAGGGCCTTGCCGTTCTCCAGCGAGATGAGCGTGGCCAGCTCTTCGGCATGGGCCGTCATCAGCGTGAACCAGCGACGCAGGATCTCGGCCCGCTGGCGGGCAGGGGTGGCGCGCCAGCCGGCCGCGGCAGCCTCGGCGGCCGCGACGGCGCGCAGGGCATCGTCGACGGTGGCATCCGGCACCTCGGCCAGAACCGAGGCCGTCGCAGGGTTCATCACGGGAATACCGCGACCCGGCAACCATTCACCGCCGATGAAGAGGCCATGGGCGTGGAGCGCGGGATCGGAATGGTCGGCAGCGGGGCGGGGGGGAACGTGGGTCATGGGACTCTTTCCGTTACTGGAGGAGGGCGGCGTCGCCGGCAAAGGCGGCAGCCAGCAGACGGCGCATCTCGGCGCGGTCAAGGGGGCGGGGGTTGTTCTGGATCAGCCGCTCGATCCCGCAGGATTGCTCTGCCACCCAGTCGAGCCGGTCTTCGGCGAGGCCAAGCGCCTTCAGCGTCGGCGGGATGCCGATGCGCGCGAAAAGCGCGCTGATGGCAGGGATGACCGCTTCGGCAGAGTCGAGGCCGGTGGCCCCGGCGATCCGGGCAAGGTCCTCGGCGATGGCGGGCCGGTTCCATTCCATCACCCAAGGCATGAGGCAGGCGACCCCGGCTCCGTGCGCGGTATGGGTCAGCGCCCCCACGGGATACTGGATCGCATGGGCCGCCGCCGTCCCCGCCACGCCGAAGGCAAGACCCGCGAAGGTCGCCCCCTGCATGACCTGCGCGCGGGCGGCGAGATCATTCCCGTGGGTGCAGGCCCGCTCCAGCCCCTTCCACAGAAGCGAGATCGCGGTCAGGGCGAATTGGTCCGACACGGCGTTCTTGCCGATGAAGACCCGCTCTTGCGTCAGGCTTGCCGTGACGGGGCGACGGGTGGCCGTGAAGGCCTCGATGGCATGGGTCAGCGCATCGGCTCCGGCAATGGCGGTAAGGCCGGGCGGGCAGGTCAGCGTCAGCTCCGGATCGCAGATCGCGGCGACGGGGATCAGATGGGGGCTGGAGATTCCGACCTTCAGACTGCGCTCGCTGTCGGACAGCACGGCAACCGGCGTGACTTCGGAGCCGGTCCCGGCGGTGGTCGGCAAGGCGATCAGCGGCAGGATCGGCCCCGGCACCTTCAGCTCGCCGTAGTAATCCTGCGGCCGCCCGCCATGGCTCAAGAGAAGCGCCATGCATTTCGCCATGTCGAGGCAGGACCCGCCGCCGACCGCGATGACCAGATCAGGCGCGAAACCGCGCGCGGCCTCGGTGGCCGCGATGGCGCTGTCCACCGGCACATCCGGCAGCGTGCCGCTTTCGATGCGGAGGGTGAGGCCGCGGCCTTCCAGGTCAGCGAGGATGGCACGGAAATCGGCATCTGCCGCGAGCCGTTCATCGGTGACGACCAAGGCGCGCTGCCCGAGCCGCGCGGCGACCGCGCCGAGCGCCCGCCGCTGCCCCGCGCCGAAGATGATCTCGCGCGGGGCTCTGATCGTGCCGAACTGTTCCATTCTTCCGTTTCCTCCTTCGGTGGGCTCAGGCGTGCTGCAAGGCCCGCAATTCAGTCAAAAGCGCCTCCGGGACTGCGATCCCGTCACGCTGCATCAAGGTTCGGCGCCGGCGCGCACCATCGCCGGGGATGGCGACAGGCTGATCGGGGTCGAGAGGGCGCGATGCCCGCAGCAGGTCGAGATAGCCTGCAAGCCGACGGGCCGTTCCGCCCGTTTCAGGTCCGGGGTCGATCAGGATCAGCAGATCGCCCTTGTTCGCCGGATCGGTGGCATCGAGCGTGCCGCGGATCGCCGGGGCGAGGTCGGAACCGGCGAGGGCTGCAACCATCAGTTCGAAGGCCAGGCCGAGCGCATAGCCCTTCGGTCCGCCGAACGGCGCGATGGCCCCGGATTTGGCGGCCTCCGCATCGCGGGTCGGATACCCTTCCGCATCGACCGCCCAGCCCTCCGGCAGGGCCTCGCCCCGCAAGGCATGGCTGTGGATCTTGCCCATCGACACAAGGCTGGTTGCGAGGTCGAGCACGAAAGGCGCCGGGGCCACCGGGATGCCGATGGCAATCGGGTTGGTGCCGAGCATGGCCTTCGTACCGCCATGCGGATGGACAAGCGCCTCGCTTGTAGAAAGGACGATACCGATCAGGCCACGCCCGGCGGCTTTTTCGGCGTAATAGGCCAACATTCCGATGTGATTGGCATCCCGGATCGCCGCCATGGCGATCCCCGAGCGCCGGACGACCGGAAGAAGGGCCTCCATCGCGGCCATCAGTGCGACGGGGCCGAGCGCCCTTTGCCCCTCCACCTCCAGCATGGCATCGGCGCGCCAGCGATGGAGGCCGCAGGTCGCCGGATCGGCAAGGCCCCGGTCGATTCGCATCAGAAGGCGTGGCAGCCGCATCACTCCGTGGGAAGACAGGCCGCGCAGCTCCGCTTCGATCAGCAGATCGGTTTGCAGTCTGGCTGCCGGCTCCGGTGCGCCGTGTTGCACCAGAAGATCCATGACCTGCTGTCTGAGTTGGGCCTCCGGGATGCGCTGCATAATCCTATATCAGATCCTATACGATATTGTATTTGACATTCGATATCGTATTTGCAACTCATTGCCCAGTGTCAAGATGAAGTTGCGGAGAACCCCGATGGGATTGGCAGCAGAACGGGAAGGCGGCGGTGAGGCTTCTGTGCGCCCTGTCAGCGTCGTGGATGGTGTCTATGACAGCATCTATGAGCGGCTGATGTCGCTGGAAATCGCCCCCGGCGCGCGCATTCCGATCGACGTGATCGCCCGCGATCTCAATGTTTCCCAGACCCCGGTGCGGGAGGCGATGTCACGGCTGGAGCGCGAGGGGCTGGTCCGCAAGGCGCATCTGATCGGTTACAGCGCGGCACCGCAGCTGACCCGCAAGCAGTTCGAGGATCTCTTCAACTTCCGCCTGCTGCTGGAGCCCGATGGCGCCCGGCTTGCGGCGATGAACATGACGCCGGAGGTTCTTACCGGACTGGAAGAGGCCGCCGCCGACATGGGCCATGGCGAGCCGCCGGTGGATCGCACCAGCCGCTATTCGCGCTTCGCCCGTACCGATGCCCATTTCCACGACCGCATCCTGAAGATCGCCGGCAATGAGGTGATGCGCCATGCGCTTGCCGACCAGCATATTCACCTGCATCTCTTCCGCCTGATGTTCCATACCCGCGTCACTCAGGAGGCGCTGGAGGAGCATGAGAGCCTGCTGTCCGCTTTCCGCGCCGGTGATCCGGCTGCGGCGGAGGCGGCAATGCGGGAACACATTTCGCGCTCGCGCGACCGGCTCCTTTCAGCATTCGAGTGACCATGATCGAAGTTCTGCCCCTCTCCGGCGCCGTTTCGGTGCAGCCGGCCGGCGCCGCCTCGGCATTGCGCGCCGAAGGACTGGCCAAGGCCTATGGCGCGATCACCGTGCTGTCGGGCGTCTCGCTCGACATTCGTGCGGGTGAAGTCCATGCGATCATTGGGGAAAATGGTGCGGGCAAGTCCACGCTGATGAAGCTTCTGTCGGGCCATGTCACGCCGACCGAGGGCCGGCTGGAGATGGACGGGCGGGGGGTGAGCTTTGCCGATGCCGTGGCGGCAGAGGCGGCGGGCGTGGTGCTCGTCCATCAGGAAATCCTGCTGGCCCCGGATCTGACCGTTGCCGAAAACCTGTTTCTCGGCCGCGAGCTGACGCGCGGCCCCATGGTCGATGACCGCGCCATGAACCGCCGGACTGCGGAGGTTCTGGCCTCCATCGGGGCGCATTGCGGCCCGCGGGACCGGGTGGGCAGTCTGCCGCTCGCGCAGCGCCAGCTCGTGCAGATCGCCCGCGCGCTGCTGGAGCCGCGCAAGGTGGTGATCTTCGACGAGCCGACCGCGGTTCTTGCCAATGACGAGGTGGCCGCCCTTCTCGATGTCGTCCGGCGGCTGCGCGACCGGGGAGCGGCCGTGCTTTACATCTCGCACCGGCTGGATGAGGTGGAGGCCCTGGCCGACCGCATCACCGTCCTGCGCGACGGGCGCATGATCGGGACCTGGCCTGCCGAGGGGCTTTCGCAGCGCGGGATGGCGGAGCTGATGGTCGGGCGCGAGCTTGACATGCTTTACCCGCCGAAGCGCCCGGAGCCGGAAGCGGCGGCGCGGCTGGTCGTCGAAGGGTTGCGGGTCGATCACGGCGCCGTCGAGGCGAGCTTTTCCGTCCGCCCCGGTGAGGTGCTGGGAATCGGCGGCATGATCGGTTCCGGCAGAACCGAGTTGTTCGAGGGGCTGCTCGGCCTGCGGCCATCGCAGGCGGGCCATGTCACGCTGGACGGGCGGGCGGTCATGCAGCGGTCGGTCCGGGACTGGCGCGAAGCGGGGCTGGTCTATCTGACCGAGGATCGCAAGGGCAAGGGTCTGTTGCTGGAGGAGCCGCTGGCGGCAAATCTGACGCTTCAGGCTCTGGACAGGGTGCATCCCGGTCTGGCGCTCGACCGGCGGAAAGAGGCGGCGGCCCTGGAAAAGGCGGTCGCGGAATATGACATCCGCGTGCGCTCCCTTCTTCTGGAGGCGGGACAGCTTTCCGGCGGCAACCAGCAGAAGCTGCTCCTTGCCAAGGTGATGCTGACCGATCCTTCGGTGGTGATCATCGACGAGCCGACGCGCGGCATCGACATCGGCAACAAGAGCCAGATCTACGACTTCATCGACCGGCTGGTGCGGGCGGGCAAGGCCTGCATCGTCATCTCTTCCGAACTGCCCGAACTCGTCGGCCTGTCCGACCGGGTGCTGGTGATGCGCGAGGGGCGCATCGTGGCGGAGCTGACCGGCGCGGAAATCACCGAACAGGGCGTCGTCTATGCGGCGACCAGCGGGCAGGCCACCGGCAGCGCGGCCGCCCGGACCGAAACAGCGGCAGGGGAACGCGGATGACCAGCACGGCTACGAATATTGCAGGCGGCGAGGCAAGCCGCCGCATCCGCTGGGCGGATATGGGACCCTTCATCGCTCTGGCGGTGGTGGTGCTGATCGGGGTGCTGCTGAACTCCAGCTTCATGACCGGCACCAACATCGCCAATGTCGTCACCCGTTCGGCCTTCATCGCCATCATCGCGGTCGGTGCGACCTTCGTGATCTCTTCCGGCGGGCTCGACCTGTCTGTCGGCTCGATGATGGCTTTCGTGACCGGCATCATGATCCTGACCATGAACCGGCTGGAGCCGTCGATGGGAGCCAATGCCATCCTGGTCGGTGCGGCGCTTGGCCTGATCGTCGGGGCGATATGCGGGCTGCTGAACGGGCTGATCGTGACCGTGGGCAAGATCGAGCCCTTCATCGCCACGCTCGGCACCATGGGCATCTTCCGGGCGCTGATCACCTGGATGTCGGATGGCGGCTCCATCCCGATCGACCGGGCGCTGCGCGATCCCTACAAGCCGGTCTATTTCGGCAATGTGCTGGGTATTCCCGTGCCGGTGGTGATCACCCTTGCCGTGGTGCTGGTCGGTGCCTTCGTGCTCTACCGCACCAAATTCGGGCGGCGCTGCACCGCCTCCGGTTCCAATGCCGATGTCGCGCGCTTCTCCGGCGTCTCGGTGGCGAAGGTCCGCACCATGGCCTTCGTGATCCAGGGGCTCTGCGTCGCCATCGCCGCGATCTGCTATATCCCGAGGCTCGGCGCCGCCACACCGACAACCGGCCAGCTCTGGGAGTTGCAGGTCATCACCGCGGTCGTCATCGGCGGCACCGCCCTGCGTGGCGGCAAGGCCCGGATCTGGGGAACCGTTGCCGGGGCGCTGATCCTGGAGGTCATCGCCAACCTGATGGTGCTGTCGAACATGGTGTCCGAATATCTCGTCGCCGCCGTGCAGGGGGTGATCATCATCCTCGCCATGCTCGCGCACCGCTTCATCAAATGACCGCCTGCAAGGGGGTCCAGAGTTTCACAAGGGAGGAAAGAACCATGACGAAGATTGCCAGACGCACACTCGGCCTGCTTTCGGCAGCGAGCCTGCTGGCGCTGACCGTGACGGGCGCCGCTGCCCAGGACAAGAAGGTCATTGCCGTCTCCATTCCGGCGGCCACCCATGGCTGGACGGGGGGCGTGGTCTATCACGCCGAGCAGGCGGAGAAGGAAATCGAGGCGGCATTTCCGAATATCGACGTGATCGTGAAGACCTCGCCCTCGGCGACCGCGCAGGTCTCTGCGCTTGAGGATCTGTCGGCGGCGCAGAAGCTGGATGCTCTGGTCATCCTGCCCTTCACCTCGGAAGAGCTGACCGGCCCGGTCGAGCAGGTCAAGGCGAACGGCACCTTCATCGCCGTCGTGGACCGCGGTTTGACCGATCCGTCGATCCAGGATCTCTATGTCGCGGGCGACAACATCGCCGTGGGCGCAAACACGGCCAAATGGCTGGCTGAAAAGCTGGGCAACGAGGGCAAGATCGTCGTGCTGCGCGGCATCCCCACCGTCATCGACGACGAGCGGATCCAGGGCTTCACCGATGTCATCAAAGGCACCAACATCGAGATCATGGACATCCAGTATGCCAACTGGAACCAGGACGAGGCCTTCAAGCTGATGCAGGACTATCTGGCCAAATATCCGCATATCGACGCGGTTTGGGCCAATGATGACGACATGCTTCTGGGCGTGCTCGAAGCGGTCAAGCAATCGGGCCGGACCGAGATCAAATATGCGCTCGGTGGCAACGGCATGAAGGATGTGGTCAAGATGGTCATGGATGAAAACCCGATGACCCCGATTTCCACGCCCTACCCGCCGTCGATGATCAAATCCGCGATCTACATGGTGGCAGGCCAGTTCAACGGACAGGCCCCGATGCGCGGCAACTTCAAGCTGGATGCGCCGCTGATCACGCCGCAGAACGCGGATCAGTTCTGGTATCCCGACAGCCCGTTCTGATGCCTTTCGCCGGGGGTGGTCTTTCCGCCCCCGGCTTCACGACAAAAGCCGATTGGAGGAGACCAACATGGCCGGCAAGAAAATCCTGATGCTCTGCGGTGAATTTACCGAGGAGTATGAAATCTTTGTTTTCCAGCAAGGGATGGAGGCCGTCGGCCATACCGTCCATGTCATCTGCCCCGACAAGAAGAAGGGCCAGATGATCCAGACCAGCCTGCACGATTTCGAAGGCCATCAGACCTACATCGAGCGGTTCGGTCACCTTGCCGAGATCAACAAGACCTTCTCCGAGGTCAATCTCGACGAATATGATGCCGTCTACTGCGCCGGCGGCCGCGGCCCGGAATATATCCGCACCGACAAGCGCATCCAGGCGATGGTGCGTCACTTCCACGAGACGAAGAAGCCGATCTTCACCATCTGCCATGGCGTCCAGATCCTCGTGGCGGTGGATGGCGTGGTGCGTGGCAAGAAGGTTGCGGCCCTCGGCGCCTGCGAACCCGAAGTGATCCTCGCCGGCGGCACCTATATCGACGTGAAACCGCACGAAGCCTATGTCGACGGCACCATGGTCTCGGCCAAGGGCTGGACCGGCCTCGCCGCCTTCATGCGCGAATGTCTGAAGGTTCTGGGAACGACGATCACCCACAACTGATCCCGGCGCATCCGGCCTTTGTCCTGACGAAGGCCGGAACCGGCTCTATGCCGGCGGTATCGCGTCAAGATGGGCGCGCAGCCTTGGCGTCATGAAGTCCAGAAAGGCGCGCACCCGCTGGGGCAGGTGCTCGCCACCCAGGAAGAGCGCGTGGATATCCTCGCTGTCGCCTTCCACCGCATCGGCCAGAACCTGGACGAGAGCACCGCTTTGCAGATCCTGACGGATGTGGAATTCTCCCATGCGGGCCAGACCCATCCCGGCGAGCGCCATCCGCCGCAGGGTCTCGCCGTTGTTGGCGATCAGCGGGCCGCGGATGCTGCGGTCGACCACCCGTCCTCCTTCCCGCAGCGGCCAGACGGGCGCGGCGCGGCGAAAGTTGAAACCAAGGCACTCGTGCCGGGCCAGATCGGCGATGGTTCGCGGTATGCCCCGCTTGGCGAGATACTCGGGCGAGGCCACGATCCTGCGCGGTGCGACGCCGAGCTTGCGGGCCGTCAGGCTGGAGTTGACCAGCGCGCCGACCCGGAAGGCGACATCGGTGCGGTCAAGATAGAGGTCCACGATTTCGTCCGAAAGCGACAGATCCACCGTCACGTTCGGATATGCGGCCCAGAAGGCCGGCAGGAGCGGCTCCACCGCCACCATCCCGAACCCGACCGAGGCGCTGACCCGCAATGTGCCGCCCGTGCAGGCAGAACCGCTGGAAAGATCATGCTCGATCTCGTCAAGTTCGCTCAGCAGGGCCAGACTGCGCTCATAATAGATCCGCCCCTCATCGGTCAGCACGAGCCGCCGGGTGGAGCGTTCGAGAAGGCGCACGCCCAGCCGCGCCTCCGTCCGCGCGATCAGCTTCGACACTGTCGAAGGCGTCATCCGCACTTGCCGGGCCGCTTCGGAAAAGCTGCCTGTCTCGACAACCCGCAGGAAGACCTGCATCTCACCAGCCCGATTGTCCATGGGTGCCTCTTGTGAAATGGTTTCACAGATAATGTGCTGCTGAAGCGGGTTATCAAGCAAGGGCTGTGGTTCTATCTATGCAATCGTCGAATGGCCCCGGCTTTGGCCAAAGCTGCGGGGACCAAAGCTGCGGGCTCGTCAGAACCCGAGAAGCGCACATCCTGCCTTTCCGGCCCCGGTCGGAGTACAATTGAGAGACTTGAAATGACCGCAGAACACCGCCGCTTCAACTGGCCGCTGCTGGCGCTTGCCATCGGGGCCTTTGCGATCGGCACCACCGAATTCGCGCCCATGGGTCTGCTTCCGGTGATCGCCGAGGGGGTGGAGGTTTCCATCCCGCGTGCCGGCCTTCTGATCAGCGCCTATGCTGTCGGTGTGATGGTCGGCGCGCCGCTGATGACGCTGCTCTTCGCACGCTTCGGCAAGCGGACAGCGCTGATGGTGCTCATGGGGATTTTCACCCTCGGCAATATCCTGTCCGCGCTGTCGCCGGATTACTGGACGCTTCTTTTCGCACGCATCGTGACCAGCCTGAACCATGGCGCCTTCTTCGGCCTTGGCGCGGTGGTTGCGGCCAGCGTCGTGCGCCCGGAAAGACAGGCAAGTGCTGTGGCCACCATGTTCATGGGTCTGACGATAGCGAATATCGGTGGCGTGCCTTTTGCGACATGGATCGGCCAGCATGTCGGCTGGCGGGAATCCTTCGCGGGAACGGCGGTTCTGGGCCTGGCCACCATGGCTGCGCTCGGGTTTGCGCTGCCGAAAGGGGCGCCGGGAAGCCGGCCCGACATGCGGCGCGAGTTGCAGGTTCTGCTGCGGTCCGAAGTGGTGCTCGCCCTGCTCACCACGGTCATGGGGGCAAGCGCGATGTTCACGCTGTACACCTATGTCGCCGCAATCCTGGTATCGGAGACGGGGGCCTCCAACGGCTTCGTGACGCTGGCACTGGCGCTGATCGGGCTCGGCTTTACCTGCGGCAACTGGCTGGGGGGCAAAGGAGCTGACTGGTCGCGCGACGGGGCGGCGGCGATCTTCATGGCGGTTCTTGCCGGTGTGATGATGGTGATGCCGCTGCTGATCGGCAGCCAGACCGGAGCGGCCCTTGTGCTGGTCTTCTGGGGGGCCGCCGCTTTCGCCATTGTGCCGCCGGTGCAGATGCGGGTGATGCAGGTGGCGGCGGATGCGCCCGGCCTCGCGTCTTCGGTCAATATCGGAGCCTTCAATCTCGGCAATGCCATCGGCGCCGCGGCTGGGGGCGCGGTGATCAGTGCCGGGCTCGGCTATGCTGCCGTGCCTGTCGCGGGCGGGATCTTTGCCCTGGCGGGGCTGTTTCTGGTCTGGCTCAGCCGGCAGAAAAGCCCGCTCGATGCGCGTCTCGTCTGAAACGGTCAGGGGCGCAGGTCCGGTGGGCTTTCGCTGCGGTCGTGCAGGATGCTGAACGGCAGAAGCACGTTCGGGGCCATCCGCGCAAGACCGTGGAAGGGGATGGCCTGCAAGGCCACCTGCGGTGGGGCGATCTGATCCGCCGGGGTGCCGCTGGCCCAACGGGAAAGCTCCGCCCCCATGGCGGTCGTCAGGGCGATACCCCGGCCATTGCAGGCGAAGGCCGCCAGAAGGCCCGGCGCCGGTTCGATCACCCTTGGCAGGAAGTCGGGCGTCACCGCCGCCATCCCCGACCAGGAGAAGGCGAGGGGCGGGGTCCCGGGCAGATCCAGCATCTGCGCCATCCGGGCAAGGATGCGGCGCGGCACGCGGCTTTCCGCCCCAGGCCTCAAGATGTGCATCCCGCCGGTGATCAGCCGGTTCGCGGCATCGAAGCGGAAGGTGAAGAGGTTGCGGCGACTGTCGGACACGCATTGCCCGCCGGGCAGCAGCCGTTCACGCACCGATTGCGGCAGGGGTGCGGTGGCGATCTGGAAGACGCGGAGCGGGAAGAAGCTTTGCGCCAGGCCCGGCCAGAGCTGTCCGGCATGGGCGTTTGTCGCCAGAACCACCCGCTTTGCCCGCACCTCGCCGCCGGGGGTGGTCGCCCGCCAGCCGGTTCCGGTGCGGGTCAGGGCGGTGACGGGCGTGGCTTCATGCAGGGCAGCGCCGGCGGCCGTCGCCGCGCGGGCCAGACCGCGCGCATAGGCGACGGGGTTCAGCACCCCTCCCGACCTGTCGATCCATCCACCCCGCCAGCCCTTTACGCCCGTCAAGGCCTCAACCGCAGCGGCATCAAGGAATTCTGCCGGACGGTTGAGGGCCTGCCATTGCCGCACCCTCTCCCGTGCGCGGCCAAGCGCGGCATCGGAATGGGAAGGCTGGACCCAGCCCGATTGCAGCGCGTCACAGTCGATGCCGTGCCGTCGGATCAGATCAAAGACGAGATCGGCGCTTCCGGCAGCCATTGCCAGAAGGCGAGAGGCACGCGGCTCTCCCCGATGGGCGCGCACGTCGTCCGGATCGACCTTGGCGAAGTTCGGCACCACGAACCCGGCGTTGCGCCCGGTAGCGCCGTAGGCGATGCTTTCCGCCTCTGCCAGAACCACACGCAGGCCCGCCTCTGCGGCGTGGAGCGCGGTTGAAAGCCCGGTGAACCCGCCACCGACGATCAGCAGATCGGCCTCCACCTGTCCGTGAAGCGGCGGCAACGGCGCCATTGCGGGTGCCGTTGCGTGCCAGAGCGTTGCGGGTGTCATTCCATGCCCCTGCCGTTTCGCGGCCCGAAGAACCCCTGCGGCCGCCACAGGAGGATCAGGCAGAGCATGACGCCGATGGCGACGATCTGAAGCGAGGCCGCCCGCGCCTGCCAGCCGGTCGGGATAAGGGCGGAGGTCACCCAGCCCGCGCCGATCCACACCGCCCAGACCACAAGCGCGCCCATCACCGCCCCGCGGTTGGAGCCGGAGCCGCCGACCATCAGCATCGCCCAGACCTGAAAGGTCAGGGTCGGCAGATAGTTGTCCGGCGCGATGAAGCCGATGAAATGCGCCTGCACCGCCCCGGCGAGCCCCATGACCGCCCCACCTACGGCAAAGGCCTGGATGCGGTAGGACCGCGCGCTTTTGCCGAGCGAGACCGCCGCCCGCTCATCCTCGCGCAGGGCGCGCAGCACCCGGCCCCATGGGCTGCGCGACAGCCGCTCCAACGCCAGATAGCAGGCCAGGGTCACCGCGGCGATGATGGCGAGGTTGACGAAGTTGAAGGCGACGGGGTTTCCCTGCAGTCCCGCGAAAGGGCGCGGGATGAAGGCGACGCCGAACGGCCCTCCGGTCAGGCCGATGGCGTTCAGCGTCACGAGCTGCACGAGAACCGCCACGCCGAACGTGGTGATGGCAAGGTAGTCGGATTTCAGCCGCAGGGTGGCAAAGCCGGTAAACGCCGCCGCCGCCGCCGTCAGCACCATCGCTCCGAGCCAGCCCGCAAGGATGGGCCATCCGAAGCCGCCGATGCGATCGGCCGTATCGGGCGTGGTCAGGAGCGCCGAGGTATAGGCTCCGATCGCCACGAAGCCCGCGATCCCGACGTTGAAAAGCCCCGTCAGCCCCCATTGCAGGTTCAGCCCAAGGGTGATGATCGCAAAGATCAGCGCCGTTGACAGGAAGAAGGCGCCATAGCCGAGAAGGTCGATCATCGCTCGGTTACTCCGAAGAGGCCGGTCGGTTTGACCAGCAGAACGGACATCAGGATCACGAAAGCCACCGCCGCCCGCCATTCCGCGCCGACGAACATCACCGCCGCCGCCTCCGACAGACCGATGATCAGCCCGGCCAGCACCGCCCCCGGCACCGAACCGATGCCGCCGAGGATGGCCGCCGCGAACATCGGCAGCAGCAGGTCCAGCCCCATGAGCGGGCGGATCTGCACCAGCGTTCCGACCATGACCCCGGCGGCCGCCGCAAGGGCTGCGCCGATCACCCAGGTCGCCCGGACCACGCGGGCCACGTCGATCCCGGTCACGCGGGCCAAGGCGGGGTTCTGGCTGTAGGCCCGCATCTCGCGCCCCCGCTGGCTGCGGGTCAGGAACAGGTGCATCCCGGTCACAAGTGCCGCCGTCATCACCAGAAGCGCCACCTGATCCGGCGTGATGCGGATGCCCGATCCGATGGGTTGGGCGACCTGGAGAGCACGGGAATAATAGGCGGGGCTGGAGGAAAAGAGGAACTCCAGGAGGTTCCGCAGGGCCATGGAGGCTCCGAAAGACGCCATGACCACGATGATCGCCTGCCCCCGCGCCCGCAGCCGCGCGAAGAGAAGCCAGTCGAGCAGAAGCGCCAGTCCGGCGGTGAAGACCATGGCGAACA
The DNA here is from genome assembly GCA_027492585.1 of Paracoccaceae bacterium. Classification (GTDB taxonomy): domain Bacteria; phylum Pseudomonadota; class Alphaproteobacteria; order Rhodobacterales; family Rhodobacteraceae; genus JAPUEK01. The sequence goes on from JAPUEK010000029.1 coordinate 15,149, forward strand.
GCGTGGACAGGATCAGCGGCAGCCCGAAGGACAGCGCGCCTATCGCCATCGGCCCGCCTGCAATCGCTCCGAGCGCACCAACCGCCACAAGGGCGGCATAGGCGCCCCAGGCCATCAGATCGCCATGGGCGAAGTTGGAAAAGCGCAGGATGGAATAGGTGAGCGTCACGCCGATGGCGCCCAGCCCGATCATCGCGCCCGAAATCAGCCCGTCGAGCAGGAATTGCAGGCTCATGCGGCACCCTCCTTGCGGTGGCCGAGGTAAAGCTCGGCGATCAGCGGATCGTCCCAGAGGCTGCGGGCCGGCCCCTCATGCGCCTCGCGCCCCTCGACCAGCACATAGGCGCGGTCGCCGATGGCCAGAGCGGCGCGGGCGTTCTGTTCGACCAGCACGATGGTCACGCCCGAAGCGCGGATTTCCACCAGCCGCGCAAAGACCTGCTCGACGAATTTCGGTGACAGCCCCGCCGAAGGCTCATCCAGCATCAGCACCCCCGGCTTCACGATCAGCGCCCGCGCGCAGGCCAGCATCTGCCGCTGCCCGCCGGAAAGGCTGCCTGCCATCAGCCGCCGCTGCCGGGCCAGATCGGGGAAGAGCGCGAACATCTCCTCGATATGCGCCGCGACCTGCCGGTCGCCGAAAACCCCTGCGGCCACGCGCAGGTTTTCCTCGACGCTCATCAGGGTGAAGACGTTCTCCGTCTGGGGAACAAAGGCCAGACCCTTGCGGATCTTCAGATGCGCCGGGACGGCGGTGATGTCTTCGCCCGCCAGCACGACCCGCCCGCCGGAAACCGGCACCAACCCGGCAATGGCCTTGATCAGGCTGGATTTCCCGGCGCCATTCGGGCCGAGGATCACCACGATCTCTCCCTTGTCGGCATGGATCGAGGCGCCCCGGACGATGGAAAGCCCCGGCTCATAGCCCGCCTCCAGCCGCTCCACCGACAAAAGCGCGCTCATGCTCCGGCCCCCCCGAGATAGGCTTCGATCACGCGGGGGTCGCGGGCGACCTCCTCCGGCGTGCCTTCGCAAAGAAGGGAGCCGGAAGCCATGACCACGATCCGGTTGCAGAGCCGCGTCACCATGTCGATGTTGTGCTCGATCAAAAGGAAGGTGATGCCGCTGGCGTTGATCGCGCGGATGCGGTCGATCAGCACCTCCAGAAGCGAGGGGTTCACCCCGGCGGCAGGTTCGTCCAGCAGGATCACCTGCGGATCGGCCATCATCACCCGCGCCAGTTCCAGCAGTTTGCGCTGCCCGCCGGACAGCACCCTAGCGGGCTGATCCGCGAGCTTGTCCAGGAGGACGAGTGCCAGCAGATCCCGCGCCTTTTCCCGTGCCACCCGTTCCTCGGCCGCGATGCGGCGGGGGGAGGTGAAGCTGGCCCAGAGCCGCTCGCCCGTCTGGTTCTGCCGGGCCAGCATCAGGTTCTCGACCAGCGACAGCTCGGGAAAGGGACGGGGGATCTGGAAGGTGCGGCCCAGCCCCTGACCAAGGCGGCGATGCGCGGCATGACCTGTCACGTCGCGGCCGGCCAGCAGGATCTGACCGGAGGTCGGGATCACCGAACCGGCGAGCAGGTCGAACATCGTGGTCTTGCCGGCGCCATTCGGGCCGATCAGGCCGAGGATCTCCCCCGGTCTGACGTCGAGCGACATGCCATTGACGGCGGCAATGCCGCCATAGCGGCGGGTCAGGTCTTTTGCGGCGAGGATCGGGCTGGCGGTCATGTCACCCCTAGTGTTTGATCTGTGATCACACTTGATTTGATCACACTATGGACGTTTAATCGGATCAGGCAAGACGATTCGTTGGGGACGCAATGGCGAAGGACGGCGAAACGGGAATTGGGCTGGCGCCGGTGGGGCGGGAAACGGTGCAGGACCGCGTTTACAGCGAATTGCGCCGCGCCCTGATCAGCGGTCTCTTCGCGCCGGGTCAGGTGCTGACCATCCGCCAGCTTGCCGATGCGCTGATGACCTCCACCATGCCCGTGCGGGAGGCTCTGGGCCGCCTGATCACGGAGCAGGCGCTCGAAGCCTTGCCGAGCCGCCAGATCCGCGTGCCGACCGCCACGACGGAGCGGCTCGACGACATCCTGCGCGCCCGCATCCTGATCGAGGGCGAGGCCGTCGCCCTTGCGGCACAGCGGATGACGCCGGAGCTTCTCACCACCCTGCGCGGTCACCTGCGCGAATGGGAAGCGCTGCGCCTGACCACCAGCCCCGAGACGATGGACCGGGAAGCGCTGCTCAATCAGGCCTTCCACTTCACCATCTATCGCGCCTGCGGGTCCGAAGTGCTGCTGCCGATGATCGAAAGTCTCTGGCTGCAATCCGGCCCCTGCACGCGCGCCGCGATCCATGCCTTTTCGGAAGCCGGGGAGCATGACACCGCCAGCTTCCACCGGACGCTCCTTTCCGCGCTCGACCGGGGCGATGCGAAAACCGCACGGGAGGCGCTTGTCGGCGATATCAGCCGTCCCTTCGCCTATCTGCGAACCAAACTCGAAAAGACCGGAGAGAGAACCGAATGACCCGCCGCATCCTGATTTCAGAAGCGAAAAGCGGCCTTGCCGTGACCGCCGATGTGCTGGAGGCCAAGGCCCCCGCCAATGCGGAATTCCTCTGGCGCTATCTGGAAAGCCCCCGCGTGGTGCCGTCGATCCATGCGATATGGACGGGACCGGAAATCTCCTGCCCGGTGCCGCCCGCCCATCTGGCGGGGGCGGACTGGGCGGGCGCGCTGCCACCGGAAAACGCCACGCTCCACCCCCAGCCGGGAGATGTGGTGCTGGCCTATGTGCCGGCGCGGATGTGGGGCGGCAATCCGGACCCGATCTTCGACATCGGGCTCTTCTACGGTCCCGGCGCGCGGATGCTCTTCCCCATCGGCTGGCTGGCCGGGTCGGTGGTGGCACAGGTCGCGGCGGAGGACCGCGCCGACCTTGCCGCCGCCTGCGCCCGCATCCGTCAGACCGGCGCCTGCGAGATCACCTTCCGGAGGGCAGAATGACCGACGACAGCTTCGAGCTTTACGACCTGCGGGTCGAAATCGTGGCCCCGGAGGGCGCGCACATCTATTGCGGCAAGCCGGGCGACTGGTTCGAGCTGCGCGGCGAGCAGTTGCACCTGCCGCCGGGACAGAGCTTTTCGATCTATTCGCTCTCCTCGATCCTGCCGCTTCTGCCGGCCAAGCAGCGCCTCACCCATCCGCATGACTGGATGACCTCCGATGCCGAGGTCGCCTGCCCGGACCCGAACTGCCCCTCGCGGCTGCGGATCACCCGGATCGGCAAACGCCGTTTCAGCCATGCCGAGACAACTGCCGTCCCCCTGCCTGAAGGTGTCGCCAAATGACCGTGCCAACCCTCACCCTGCGCCCCGGATACACCATCTCGCGCGTGCTGCGCGGCGGCTGGCAGCTTGCCGGCGGCCATGGCACGGTGGACCCGAAGGCCGCGATCGAGGATATGATCGCCTTTGCCGAAGCCGGGATCACCACCTTCGACTGCGCCGACATCTATACCGGCGTGGAAGAGATGATCGGCGCCTTCCGCAGCGAATACGGCAATCGTTTCGGCGCGGAGGCTCTGGCCCGGATCAAGGTCCATACCAAGCTCGTCCCCGATCTGACCCGGCTGGCCGATTGCGACCGCGCCTATGTGCGCGGCATCGTCGAGACCTCGCTGAAGCGTCTGAGAATGGAGCGGCTCGATCTCGTGCAGTTCCATTGGTGGGATTACTCGGTCGGCCGTTATCTCGATGCCGTCGGCTGGCTGGACGAGCTGCGCCGCGAGGGCAAGATCGCCCATATCGGCGGTACGAATTTCGACACGATCCGCACGGAGGAGATCATCGCAGCGGGGGTGCCGCTCCTGTCCATGCAGGTGCAGTATTCGTTGATCGACCGCAGGGCCGAAGGGTTGCTGGCGCGGTCGGCGGCGCAGAACGGCTTCTGGCTCCTGTGCTATGGCACGGTTGCAGGGGGCTTTCTGGGCGACCGCTGGCTGGGACAGCCGGAGCCGATGGGTCTGCTCGAAAACCGTTCGCTGACCAAATACAAGCTGATCATCGACGATTTCGGCGGCTGGGACCTGTTCCAGAGCCTGTTGCGGGCGCTTCGCGCCATTGCCGACCGTCATGGCAGCGACATCGCCACCGTGGCTTCGGCCGCAATGCTCACGCGGCCCGCCGTCGCCGGGGTGATCATCGGCGCCCGCAACCGCGATCACCTGCCGCGCAACCTCGCCATTGGCACGCTGGCCCTGACACCCGAGGATCACGCCGCCATCAATGCCGTTCTGGCCGAGGGCCGCATCCCGGCGGGCGATACCTACACGCTGGAGCGCGACCGCCACGGGCGCCACGGCCAGATCATCAAATACAACCTCAACGCGGAAGCCTGAGGCCAGAAGCCGCCCGGCTGGCCCGGTCATGGCGGAACCACAACATACGGGGCAAGACCCGAGATCCAACAGAGAGGATGACCCATGAAACGCTTTCTTCTGGCCAGTGCCGCCGCACTGGCTTTCACGCCAAGCCTCGCACAGGCCTGCGACATCACCGTCGGGCTGGTGCTGGAACTGACCGGACCTGCCGGAGAATATGGTCAGGCCGGGGCCAAATCGGTCGAGATGGCCTTCCGCGATCTGAACGACGCGGGCGGGGTGGCGGGCTGCACGCTCAAGACCGACACCCGCGACAGCCAGACGCAGGCCAATGTCGCTGTCGATGCCGCGACGCAACTGGTGCAGGTCTCGCAGGTTCCGGCGATCATCGGCGGCATCATCAGCCCGATGTCGATCCCGATCCTGACCTCGGTCACCGGGCCGGCCAAGGTGCTTCAGGTCTCCCCCGCCTCCTCCTCTCCGACGCTGACCGCGCTCGGGCGCGAGGGCAAGACCGGCGGCATCTTCTTCCGCACCATCACCTCGGATGCGCTGCAAGGCGTGGCCGCCGCGAAATTCGCGGTGGATCAGGGCTTCAAGAAGGTTGCCATCATCCACCAGAACAACGATTTCGGCGTGAACATGGTGAAGGAATTCTCCGATCCCTTCACCGCCATGGGCGGCACCGTGGTTTCGGTCACGCCCTATAACGCCAAGCAATCCTCCTATGCTTCCGAAGTCACCGCCGCCATGGCCGGGGGCGAGATCGACGCGCTCTACCTCGTTTCCGATCCGGTGGACGGCGCCACCATCGCCCGCACCTGGGTCAGCCAGGGCGGCGTGCAGAAGTTTCTCCTGAACGACGGCATGAACAGCGATGATTTCATCAGTGCGGTCGGCAAGGAATATCTCGGCAACGCCTTCGGCACCTCTTCGGGGACCGATCCGACCAAATCGACCGAGTATTTCAACGCCAACTACAAGGCATTCTCGGGCCTCGATCCGGCAGCGCCTGCCGCCGACCGCTCCTACGACGCGGGCGCGCTCGTGGGGCTTGCCATCGCCATCGCCGGCGGACCTGATCGCGCGAAACTCCCCGACGCGCTGCGGGCGGCCGTCGATCCGGCGGGCGAGCCGATCTATGCCGGCAAGGAGGAATTCGCCAAGGCCCTGAAGCTGATCGCCGAGGGCAAGCCGATCCGCTACGAAGGCGTCATCGGGCCGGTGAACTTCGACGAATTCGGCGATATCGCCGGGCCGTTCCGCCTGTGGCAGATCGTTGACGGCGTGGTCACCACGGTCGGCGAGATGAAGACCGACGACATCGAAGCCATCAAGGCCAAGATCAAGTAAGCGGCCTGAAGCTCAAAGCGGCGCGTCCGAACGGCGCGCCGCTTTGTTTTGCCGGTGGCTCAGCCCTCCGGCCAGACGAAGGAGCGGTGAAGCTGCGCCCCCGCCCAGGCCCCATGCCTCGTCCTGTGGCGTGCTCAGGCGATCAGACGTCCATCGCTGTAAAGCCGCAATGCCCCCTCGCGCAGCCGGATGCCGACCCGGTCGCCATGCTCCAGCCGCCGACCCGCCGGGCAACGGAGGCGCAGCTCTCCTGCCGGATGCGACAGGGCGATGATTTCGTCCAGGCATTCGAACCACAAACGACCAACCTGTCCGAAGATTTGGCCATCCTCTGCCGAGAGCGTCGCGTGTTCCGGGCGGAACCCCAGTGTAAGATCGCCTTCGGGCAGTCCGGGGGGTGCGGAGATCGCCAACCCGGTGCCGGGGACGGCAATCCTGTCGCCTTCGCGCCGCGCGGGCAGGAAGTTCATCGCCGGGGAGCCGATGAAATGGCCGACATGATGTGTGGCGGGGCGCTCGAACAGTTCGGCCGGCGATCCGGCCTGAACCACCTCCCCGTGATTCATCACGATCACCTCCTCGGCGAAGGTCATCGCCTCGGTCTGGTCATGGGTCACCAGAACCATGGTCACACCGAATTCCGCATTGATCTCCTTCAGAATCCGGCGCAGTTCGAACTTCTGCTGAGGGTCGATCACGGTCAGGAGTTCGTCCAGAAGGATCGCGGCCACATCCTCGCGCACCAGCCCCCGACCCAAAGAAACGAGTTGCTTCTGATCGGCCGTCAGGGCGTTCGCGGGCCGCTTCAGCAGGGGGGCCAAGCCCAGACGTTCGGCCACGGCATCCACCCGCGCCCGGATGCGGGGGCCGGGCAGACCCCGGCAGACCAGCGGAAAGCCCAGGTTCTGACCCACCGTCATGGAACGGTAGATCACCGGCACCTGAAACACCTGCGCGATGTTGCGCTGGCCCGTGGACAGCCCCGTGACATCGCGGCCATCGAACAGCACCCGCCCCTCGGATGGGCGCAGAAGCCCCGAGATGATGTTGAGCATGGTGGACTTGCCGCAGCCCGAGGGGCCGAGCAGGGCATAGGTGCCGCCCGACCGCCATGTCATGTCCAGCGGCTTGAGTGCATAGGGGCTTGCCGTCGCGTAGGCATGGGCCAGGTTCTGCAAACGTATCTCAGCCATGGGCGGGCTCCGGCGTTAGTCGCAGGCCCTGCGCGTCGAAGATCAGCGCCCGCGACAGATCAAGGTGAAGGCCGAACCGGCTGCCCAGGTTATGTGTCTTGACCGCACGCTCCAGCATCACCAGTGACTGGCTTCCGGCCTCCAGATGCGTCACCGTTTCGGAGCCGGACACTTCGGTCAGCACGACGCGGGCCGGAAGATCACCGCCCGTCCGTACATCCTCGGCCCGCAGACCAAGGGTGTAGCGGCCGGCTGGCAGGTCCGGCCCCGGTATCGGTTCATTGCCCAACGAGACGAGGCGGAGCTGGCCGCCGGAGACTTCGGCCGGCAACAGGTTGATCGGCGGATCATTTACCACCGCCGCCACCGCAAGGGTGGCAGGGGCCGCGAAAACCTGACGGGGCCGGCCGGATTGCAGGGCGCGACCTTCGGCCATCAGCACGATGGCGTCACCCATCTGCAGCGCCTCGCGCGGGTCGGTCGAGGCATAGATGGCGACGGTGCCGGCCTCCTTGCGGAGAAGTTCGGCCAGCTCCTCGCGCAGACCCTCGCGCAGCTTGTAGTCGAGGTTGACGAAAGGTTCGTCCATCAGCAGGACGGGCGCCCGTTTCACCAGTGCGCGCGCTATGGCGACCCGCTGCTGCTGCCCGCCGGACAGGGCCACGGGGTGGCGGCCCGTCATCGCGCCAAGCCCCACGCGCACCAGCATCGCCTCGGCCTGGGCTCGGGCAGCCTCGCGGGAAACGCCGGCGCGGGTCAGGGGGAAGGCCACATTGTCCAGCACGCTGAGATGCGGGTAGTTGATGGACTGCTGCGTCACCATGGCGACCGGCCGCTTCCAGGGCGGCAGGCGCGACCAGTCGGTTCCATCCAGCGTGATCCGTCCCTTGTCGGGCATCGCCATTCCCGCGATGACGCGCAGGAGCGTGGTCTTGCCCGCTCCGGTCCGGCCCAGCAGCGTGGTCATCTGGACCGGTCTGAAGTCAAGCGTGATGCCGGCCAGATGCGGCACTTTTGCTTCGGCCAGCGCAATCTCCTGAAGCCGCAGCATCAGCGCACCGCCCCGGCGAGACCGCCGCGCGATAGGAAGCGTTCGACAACGAAGGCCAGCACGGCGAGCGGCGCGACCGAGACGATGGCCGCCGCGGACAGAGACCACCAAGGCGTGACGGAGGAATTCAGCGCCACGATGGAGACCGGAAGCAGTTGGGCTTGAGTGAAGGTGAGCGTGAAGGCGAAGAAGAAATCGTTCCAGCCGAAGATCAGGCAGAACATGCCCGCCACCACCAGCCCCGGCAGCACGTTCGGCAGGATCACCCGGCAGAACGTGGTGACCGGAGTGCAGCCGTCCATCCACGCCATCTCGTCCAGCGCGCGCGGGATGGTATTGAAGAAATCCACCATCACCCAGACCGCAATCGGCATCAGTGCCGCGACATAGACGAGGATCAGACCGGGCAGACTGTCGAGCAACCCGAGCCAGCGCAGCATCAGGAAGAAGGGGATCGCCAGCACGATGGGCGGCATGATCCGCTGCGAGATGAAGAAGAAGGTGATGTCGCCATTGCGGATCGGCCCGGCCCGGAAGGTGAAGCGCGACAGGCCATAGGCGGCCAGCGTGCCGAGGACCAACGCGATCACCGAGGCGGAGCCGGTCACGACAAGCGAATTGACATAGGGCTTCACGATATTGACGCCTCCGGCGCCACCGAAGAGGGCCTTCCAACCCGCCAGCGAAGGCTCATACTGCACCCAGGGGAGCCAGGTGGCGCCTCCGGTCACCGCATTCTGGGTCTTGAAACTGGTGGAAAGCATCCAGAGGAACGGGAAGATCACGAAGGCCGACCAGAGCGTGACGGCAAGATATTTCAGCGCAAGGTAAAGCGTTCTCATGCCTGCGCCCCCCGTACCATCAGCCGCACCAGCGCCTTGGCGATCAGGGTCAGCGCGACAGCCATGATGATCAGATAGGTCAGCGACAATGCCGCCGAATAGCCGATCTGGAAATCGCGCATCCCGCGGATGTAGATGTAGTAACTGACTGTTTCCGTTGAAGTTCCGGGGCCACCGGAGGTCAGGACATAGACCGTCTCCATGATCTTCGACGCTTCGATGGCGCGGATCAGAATGGCGCCGACGGAGATTGCACCCATCATGGGAAAGGTCACGGACAGAAAGGTACGGATCGGCCCGGCACCATCAACCCTGGCGGCCAGGAAGGGCTCGGAGGGCAGCGACAGCAGGCCTGCAAGCAGCAGAAGGAACATGAAGGGCGTCCATTGCCAGATCTCGACGATCATCACGGCGGCGAAAGCGAAACCGGGTTGCGAGAGCCAGGGCTGCGCGCCGATCCCGAGGGCGTCGAGGATCGGGTTCAGAGGACCGAGGCTCTCATGGAAAATCGTGCGCCAGATCACCGACATCACCACAGGGGTCGTCATCATCGGCACCAGAAACAGCACCCGGAAGAACCTCCGCGCCGCGATCTCGCGCCAGACCAGCAGGGCAAGGCCGAAGCCGAGCACATATTGCATCAGCACCGTTGAGACCGCGAGGAGCGAGAGCCGCCACAGAGCCTCCCAATAGCGGGAATCCTCCCACATGCGGGCATACATCGCGCCGCCGGCATTGTTCAGACCGGGGTTGTAGACATCCCAGGAGGAAAAGCTGACGCGGATGGTGAAGATCAGCGGGAACAGGATCACCGCAATCAGGACCAGCAGGCCCGGCAGCAGGAAGATGTATTTCTGGCGGTACATGGGGATCCTTTGGGACAGGCCGGCTGGCTGTCTGGCGCCGACGGGAAACAGATGTCTCGATGGTCGGCCGGAGGCGCGGAAACGGAGGGCCGGGAGCTGGCCCTCCGCCTGTCAGACCGTCAGCGGTCTTCCAGTGCGACCACGTTGGCGTAGGCTTCGCGCACCCGCTCGACACCGATGCGGTCTACGATCGCGGTCCATTCTGCGGCAACGCCGTCCAGTGCCTCCTTGGCCGTCTGCTCGCCCGATTGCGCGCGGGCTACCCCTGCGGCCAGCGAGGACATGAACTCGCCCACCCCCGGCACCCGCAGGTCGAAGATCTGGTTCGGCGCGGTGTCGACACTTTTCAGTGTCGCGGTGTAGGTTTCGGCCTCGGCCTTGTCCCAGCCAAGCGCGCTTTCATAGAAGGCCGGGTCGAAATGGCTGTCGCGGCAGGGGTTGATGCCGAAGCGCCCGATCTGAAGGTCGGATTCGGTATTGCCCTCATTGGCGAAGAAGCACAGGAAGTCGAAGGCCATATCCTGATTGGGGCTGTCCTTCGCCACGGCCGAGGTCCAGCCCCAGGTGACATAGGCTACCCGGTTCGGCTCATCGAACGTATCCCACTGGCCGGTCTTGCGGTTCCAGACCTCCTTCGCGCCGGGCAGCATCGCGGCGGCGACCTTGTTGCGGATCGGGCTGTCCTCCTGCATCGCCTGGATGAAGGCATCATCCCAGCTGTAGGACATCAGCGTCTGCCCGCCGCCGAAGGAGAAGATCTCGTCGCCAAGGCCGAAGGACGTGCCACCGGGCGGCATCGAGGCCTGAGCGTTGACGAAAAGCTCCAGCCCGCGCACCCAGCCGGGGGTGTTGACCAGAGGCGTCATCGTTTCCAGATCGAAGAAGAAGCCGCCCTTCACATCGGGGTGCTTGGCATATGGCGCCACCCGGCTGATGAAGGCCGAGAACATCAGGTCGTCGCGCTTGGTCACTTCGGCCGTGCCGAAGTTCGGGGCGCCGTCGCCGTCCCAGTCGGTGTTGTTGAAGACGGCGGCGACCTCGTTGTACTCTTCCCAGGTTGCGGGAACCGTCAGGTCGCGGCCGGTTTTCTCCTTGAAGAGCGCCTGCATCTCGGGGTTGGCAAAGACATCGGTGCGGTATTTCAGGTAATGGCGGTCGCCATCCATGGTGTATTGCAGCATCTTGCCGCCCCATGATGCGACGCCGCGATAGGTCGCGGTCACGGCCTTCATGCCCGAGACCTGCTGATAGGCCTCAGGCACTTCGGCCAGATAGGGGTTGAAATCCCCCAGCCAAAGCGAGCCGTAGAACAGCACGTCATAGGCCTGCTGGCCGGTCTGGAACGGGATCATGATCCGCTGGAAGAGATCGCCGAACGGCACATGGACCACGTTCACGGTGGCGCCGGTCAGCTCCTGGAACTGCTGGGCATGGAGCGCGGTCGGCTCGCCGATCACCGGGATCGCATGGGTGATGACGTTCAGCGTGCGACCGGAGTAATCCTTGGCGTCGATGGTCTCATAGCTGCAGATGCCGGGGACATCGGCCTTGATGCCGTATTTCGAATAATCCTCCGCCCCCGCTATTCCTGCGGCACAGGCCAATGCGGTGGTGGCATAGAACATCCGCGTCATTGCGGTTCCTGTGGTCATGACTTCCTCCCAGAGTCGTGTTGCGGTTGATGCGGCGCCCGTCACGGCACCAGAACGGCGCGGCCGCGGATCTTGCCGTGATGCAGGTCCTGCAAGGCCTGGTTGGCCTGATCGAGCCGGTAGTGCTTGGTCGCCAGTTCCACGAGCCCGCGGTCGGCCAGCGCCATCAGCTCGGTCAGCTCGGCCCAGGTGCCGACGAGATTGCCGATGATGTTCTTCTCGGTGATCACCATGTCGACGGTGGGGACACGGATTTCTTCGCCGTAGCCGATGACATAGTAGCTGCCCGCCGGACGGGTCATGTCGAGGCCCTTTTTCGTGGTGCCTTTCTCGCCGACGAAATCCAGAACCGCCTCGGCACCCTTGCCGCCGGTCAGCGCCAGCACGGCCTCGACCTCGCCGCCATCGGCCTTGACCAGATGGTCGGCACCATGTTCGGCGGCCAGCGAAAGCGAGGTGTCGGAGATATCGACCACGATGATCCGCGCCGCGCACATGGCGCGCAAAACCTGGATGCCGATATGGCCAAGCCCGCCTGCGCCGATCACGACTGCCGCCTGATCGGGCAGCAATTGTTGCGCCGCCTTCTTCGCGGCGCGGTAGGCGGTCAGCCCGGCATCGGCATAGGGCGCCACATCCTTGGGCGCGAGCGTTTTCGGCAGGGCGATCAGATTGCGCGCCGAGGTGTGCAGCAGTTCCGCATAGCCGCCGTTACTGTCGAGACCGGGGAATTTCCCCTCGCCATGCATGTCATGGCCGCGCCGGCAGGCGATGCAGGTCCCGCCCGTCACCTTGGGGTGGACGATGACGGGATCGCCCTTCCTGAAGCCTTCGACCTCAGGGCCGATCTCTTCGATCCAGCCGGCGTTCTCATGGCCCATGATCAAAGGCAGAAGCGCGGTGCCGGAGGGGTCGGTATGGGGGCGCCAGATGCCCTCGATAATATGGAGATCGGTGCGACAGACCCCCGCGCCGCCGATGTGCTGATCGACGGGGTCGCGGATCGGAGCCGCGGCGCAGGTCCAGGCCTTGATGCCCTGGCAGAAATGTTCCGATGCATGAACCAGAGTCGGGCGGCCCGAGCGGATCGCCGTGCCGATGCCATTGGTGCCGATGGCGGCCTCGTCCCATTTGCCGCCGCGAATCAGATGGATGCTGCGCGCCGCGATATGGGTCCGCAAATCTCCGATCTGTTCCAGCACCAGCCCCTCGGCATCGGTCAGGACCAGCAGCGCGTTAGCTTCGGACAGAAGCGGCCCCATCTTCTGGAAAGGCGCATGGGCGGCGCTGCGGAGATCGGCATTCTTCTGGCGGGCATCCTCCAGCGGCTCCTCGGTCTCATCCAGGGGGCAGCTCGGTCGTGGCGTCGATGTCGGAGACGAGGCTGCGCGACCAGGATTCGAGAATTTCACGCCGCACGCCGGAGGTCCGGCTGTGCTCGATGTCCCGGTAGGTCAGAAATCCTCCCAGGCGCGCATGGTGGCGCGCTGGTCAAGCCAGTCATCAAACATGCCCGTCCGGGTATGAAATCCCGAAATCGGATCGGTCACGCATTTCCTCCAAAGGGCTGGGGCGATACCCACGGGTGCGGGCAACGGCAGGCAGGTCGAACTATGGCCGGAGGTCAGTTGAAACCAAGTCGTTGCGCGATTCCGCCGGCAAGCAGGTTCTCGGGGCAGGCGCGATCTATGATCTGGCCGTCAAGCTCGGCGATCTTGTCATTCACCTCATCCGGCAGAGCCGACAGAAAGCCGTTCTCCCGCGAGGCAAGCGCGAAATGGTGGGCTCCCTCCTGACGCCGGATATCATCAAGCAGATGCACCTGCCTGACCGATCCGCTGTCATAAGCCACGACCCGGTTGTTCACGCTGACCTTGATGCGGATGTCACCGGCATCTTCGCCGACGCGCGATCCGGAGCCCACTGCGTAGAATCTCTGGCGCTGCAGGTGCGGGCGGCGCATTGGCCGCTTCGGCTTTTGCGCGCTTGTTCGCGCTGTATCCGCCTTGGGTCAGATGGTCGGCGATCTGGGTGATTGCTCCCTGATCCGCCTGAATCATGCGCCTGGCCCTTTCGTCCTATCGGCGCGGGCCATCACGCTTCGAAATGATGTCGACCATGGCCTTCCTTCCAATGCCCATTGACGTTTGCAGCCAGAATTCACCTGAGTTGCCTCGGGCCAGCCTCCCCGCCGGCTCTGGCGTCGACTGTCGGTTCCGCATGACATTCCACCGCATCTTCTGTGCGGCAAACCGACAATGCCGATGCCCCTTTCATCAAGCATTTCCGCAAAACCGCAGGCGGGGCGGATCAAGCCCGCGTGATGCGGTGCTGCGTTCAGTTGTGCCGCCAGCCCGGCAGGGTCGTCAATCCGCTTGTCCGTCTGAGGGTGAGACCACATTCCCTGACCACTTCGGCGATCTGCATCAGATGCGCTTCCATCGCGCTCGATCTGCGCCAGACCATCCCGATGGAGCGCTGCGGCTGGGGGTCGCGGAACCGCGCGACCGAGACCGCGGCAGAGCGGGTTTCGATCGGAACCGCCATCTCGGGTATGAGCGTCACGCCGACGCCGACGCCGACCATCTGCACCAGTGTCGAGAGCGAACTGCCATCCAGCATTTCGCGCGGCTGGGTCGAGGGCATGTCGCAGAAGGACAGCGCCTGATTGCGAAAGCAATGCCCCTCTTCCAGCAGAAGTAGCCGCATTTCACGCAGCTTGTCGCGGTTCGGAACCGGCTTTTCGGCATCCTCGGCGGGGCGGATCAGGACGAAATGCTCGTTGAACAGCGAAACCTCGGTCAACGCGGGTTCCGACACCGGAAGCGCAAGGATCGCAGCGTCGATGCGCCCGTCGTTCAGCTCCTCGATCAGGCGCGAGGTCATGCTTTCCCGCAGGATCGGGCTCAGGCCGGGGAAATCCTGTGTCAGCCGGGTGATGACGTTGGGCAGAAGGTAGGGCGCGATCGTCGGGATGACGCCAAGGCGCAACTTGCCTGCGGGTTCTCCCCCGAGTGTACGCGCCAGATCGTCCAGATCTTCAAGGATTGCCAGCATCGCCTTGGCACGCAGATGGACCATCTCGCCAAAAGCCGTCAACCGCACCCCGCGCGGTGCGCGCTCCAAAAGAGCGGTCCCCGCGCCTTCCTCCATCTCCTTGATCTGCATGGACAAGGCGGGCTGGGTCACAGAACAGGCCTCGGCGGCGGCGCTGAAGGTTCCAAGCCGGGCCAGGGCGTCGAAGTATCGGATCTGTTTCAGGGTCAGGTTACGCATAAGATAGCCTGATACATCTTATAAGATTATTCAAGTTTCCCTGAAGCCACCTCTGAGCTAGAATGATTCCAGTTCGGTGCGGGATCCTGTCAGGATCGCGCCGGTCTCTGGCCGTTCGACGGCTGCCGATCCTTTGGAGGACAATATGGACGGAAACAACCCCGCCGGGCGCTGCCCGGTAATCCACGGCGCATTGCCGCAGACAACCCTTGGCGGGCGCGGCAACAAGGACTGGTGGCCGAACCAGCTCAACTTGTCGATCCTGCACCAGCACGCTCCGAAATCGGACCCGATGGGTGAGGGCTTCGACTACCGGGCCGAGTTCCAGAAGCTCGACTACCATGGGCTGAAGAAAGACCTCGCGGCGCTGATGACCGACAGCCAGGAATGGTGGCCGGCGGATTGGGGCCATTACGGCGGCCTGATGATCCGCATGGCATGGCACTCGGCAGGCACCTATCGCACCGCCGATGGCCGCGGCGGCGGCTCCACCGGAAACCAGCGCTTCGCGCCGCTGAACTCGTGGCCGGACAACGGCAACCTGGACAAGGCCCGGCGGCTTCTGTGGCCGATCAAGCAGAAATACGGCAACCGGATCTCCTGGGCCGATCTGATGCTTCTGGCCGGCAACGTCGCCATGGAGACGATGGGCTTCAAGACCTTCGGCTTTTCCGGCGGCCGTGCCGATATCTGGGCGCCCGAGGAAGATATCTATTGGGGACCGGAAGGCGAATGGCTGGCAACCTCCGACAAGCCGAGCAGCCGCTATTCGGGCGAGCGTGATCTGGCGAACCCTCTTGCCGCCGTGCAGATGGGCCTCATCTACGTCAACCCGCAGGGGCCGGACGGCAATCCCGACCCGGTGGCTTCGGGGCGCGACGTGCGCGACACCTTCGGCCGCATGGCGATGAACGACGAGGAAACTGTGGCGCTGGTTGCCGGCGGCCATACCTTCGGCAAGGCGCACGGGGCGGGCGATCCGACGCTGGTCGGTGCGGAACCCGAGGGCGCCGCGATCGAGAAGATGGGTCTTGGCTGGATCAACAGCCTCGGCTCGGGCAAGGGCGTCCACACCACCACCTCGGGTTTCGAGGGCGCATGGAAGCCGAACCCGACGACCTGGGACAACGGCTATTTCGACATGCTCTTCGGCTATGAATGGGAGCAGGTGAACAGCCCCGCCGGTGCGATCCAGTGGCGTGCCAAGGACTGCCGGCCCGAGCATATGATCCCCGATGCCCATGATCCGGCCGTGAAACACGCGCCATTCATGACGACGGCGGATCTGTCGCTGCGCTTCGACCCGATCTATGAGCCGATTGCGCGGCGGTTCCACCAGAACCCGGAGCAATTCGCCGATGCCTTTGCCCGCGCATGGTTCAAGCTTCTGCACCGCGATCTCGGGCCGAAGACGCTGTATCTCGGCCCGGAAGCGCCGGCCGAGGATCTGATCTGGCAGGACCCGATTCCCGCCCGCGATCACGCCCTGATCGACGCCGCCGACATTGCGGAGCTGAAAGCCAGGATTCTGGCGACGGGGCTGAGCACGGCGGAACTGGTCTCGACCGCATGGGCCTCGGCCTCGACCTTCCGTGGCTCGGACAAGCGCGGCGGCGCCAATGGTGCGCGCGTTCGCCTTGCTCCGCAGAAGGACTGGGAGGTCAACCAGCCCGCACAGCTTGCACGCGTCCTGACCGCGCTTGAAGCGATTCAGGCCGGCTTCAACGCCGCGCAGACGGGCGGCAAGCGGGTGTCGCTGGCCGACCTGATCGTGCTGGCCGGCGGCGTGGGGATCGAAGCGGCGGCGCTGGCGGCTCAGACCCCCGTCTCGGTTCCGTTCACGCCGGGCCGGATGGATGCGAGCGCCGAGCAGACCGATGCGGCCAGCTTCGCGCCCCTGGAGCCGGAGGCCGATGGCTTCCGGAACTACTCGAACGGTCACTACCGCACCGCGCCCGAAGAGATGCTGGTGGACCGCGCGCAGCTTCTGAGCCTCTCCGCGCCGGAAATGACGGTGCTGGTGGGCGGGCTTCGTGTGCTGGGCGCCAATTACGGCGGCAGCGCCCATGGCGTGCTGAGCGACCGCAAGGGCCAGCTGACGAACGACTTCTTCGTCAACCTGCTGGACATGACGACCGAGTGGCGTTCCTCCAACGAGGATCAGACCCTGTTCGAAGGGCGCGACCGCAAGACCGGAGCCGTGCGCTGGACCGGGACGCGGGCCGATCTGGTCTTCGGCTCGAACTCGCAGCTCAGGGCGCTGGCCGAGGTCTATGCCCAGGCCGACAACGGCGCGAAATTCGTCGGTGATTTCGTGCGCGCCTGGGTGAAGGTGATGGAGCTGGACCTCTTCGCCGCCTGACCATGAACCCCGGATGCGCGGCGGCAAGCCTGCCGCGCATCCTCTCACCCTCTGGGGATGACAGTGCGGGGTGGCTCCGATCCCGGATGAAGCTGTTGGCGGGGTCAAGCGCCGCATGATGCGCGACCAGAGCCGGCCTTGCCTTGTCGATGTGGCCAACGTTATGCCGGTCGGAAATTACGCTCCGCGCGCTTCGGGCAAGACGGGCATCGCCGCCTTCTTCGCCTCGCCCTCATCGCGCGGGAACCAATCCTTGCCGAGGGTCTTCTCCAGAACCGCCCAGGCTGTCGCTGCGCTGAGGGCGGCAAGCTTCAGGATCGGATGGTGCTCACAAGCGTCACGCCAGGCCGGAATCCGTTTCGGCAGCAGCCCCGGAGCCACCCGCGACCGGGCGTATAGGGCCAGTTCCGTATAGACCTGCCCCTGTCGCACCGGCGATCCGCCCGATTTGTTGCCCCCCGCTGATGATCGGGCCGCTTCCCGGCAATGGGGGAAAGCGTGGCGATCAGGGCATCGTGCCTCATTCCGAAACCCATTCTTCAGGGTGTGCCGAGAACAGGCCATCCGCCCCGGTTCGGGAAAACACCAATCCTTCCAAAAAGCTGGCCGGTAGTAATCATATAATACCCGCTCAGAGTTTCTGCCGCCTATCGTCCCGGGACCGGCCAGCCCGCCGGCCGGGATGCAAGAGGGAGGAAGCCGATGGCAAAACTGGTCCACAGCATGATCCGGGTTCTGGAAGAGACCCGTTCGGTCGATTTCTACCGGCGTGCCTTCGGGCTGACCGTTGCTGAACGGCTGGATTTCGACGGCTTCACCCTCGTCTATCTGTCGAATGCCGAGAGCGGCTTCGAGCTGGAGCTGACCATCAACAAAGGCCGGACGGAGCCCTATGAGCCCGGTTCCGGTTACGGTCACATCGCGGTCACTGTCGATGACGTGGATGCCGAACATGCCCGCCTTGAGCGCGAAGGTTTCGCGCCGCGCAAGCTCGTCGACTTCCAGCATCAAGGCCAGCTGCTTGCCCGCTTCTTCTTCGTGCAGGACCCCGATGGCTATCAGATCGAAGTGATCCGGAAAGGCGGCCGTTTCGGCTGACCGCATCTGCCGGCCGGACTTTTGGGAGGAGGATACCATGAAAACGACGCGACGCCGTGTGCTGCTTGGCAGCGCAACGGCCATGATAGCGGCATCTTCGCTGGGCAATGCATCCCCTTGCGTTCACGCTGGACACCGGCAAGGACGAGGCCAGCCGCGCCCTGCTGGTCCGTGCAGTCCGGGTGGCGTTTCCGCACGCGAATTTCCCGGATTCCGCCTATGAGCGCACCGCCGATGTCATCCTGACTGCGGCGGAAGGCACTCCGGCGCAGAAGCTGGGTTTTGCGGCAACCCTGCACGATCTGGATCAGGCCGGTTTCGCCGCGATGGATGATGCCGCAGCGCTTGAGCATCTGAAATCCATCGAGAACACGCCGTTCTTCATCCTTACCCGCTCCGCCACCGTCGTGACGCTTTACGACGATCCGGAGGTCTGGGCGGTCCTTGGCTACGAGGGGCCGAGCTTCGACAAGGGCGGCTATATCAACCGGGGTTTCAATGATCTTGACTGGCTGCCCGAGCCGCGGATCGAAGAATATGAGGCGGCACAATGAACACCATCGCAAATGACGAGGCCGCCGTTGTCATCATCGGCTCCGGTGCCGGTGGTGGCGCCATGGCTTATGAGCTCACGGCTGCGGGCATCCCCTGCGTCCTGCTGGAGGCTGGCGCGTTCATAAAGAACGAGGATTACCACAACGACGAATGGGATGCCTTCCGCCAGATGGCCTGGCTCGACGCCCGCAACACCAGCGGGTCCTGGCGCGTGGCCAAGGACTTCCCCGGCCTGCCGGCGTGGATCGTTAAGGCCGTGGGCGGCTCGACCACCCACTTGTCGGGGGCGACCCCGCGCTTCAAGGACTACGAATTCAGGGCGAGAACCACTTACGGTGACATCGCCGGCGCCACGCTGCTGGACTGGCCGATCAGCCTTGAAGACCTCGCGCCCTATTACGACAAGGCCGAGATCGCCATGGGCTCGACCCATCGCCATGGCCGCCCGGCGCTGCCGGCGAACAACAACTACAAGGTCTTCGCCAATGGTGCGGAGCGTGTGGGCTACAAGCAATATGCCACCGGCCCCTATGCCACCAATGCCGAGCCCTATGACGGCCGCCCGGCCGCGATCCAGGATGGGTTCAACTTCCAGGGCGACAAGAACAAGTCGAAATGGTCCCCCCTTATGCGCGAGATCCCTCGGGCTCTGGAGACCGGCCTTCTGGATCTGCGCCCCGACAGCCATGTCGTGCGGATCACCCATGGGGCGGATGGCAAGGCCGATGCGGTGCTCTACCTCGACAAGGACGGCAACCTGCACCGTCAGGTCGCCAGGGTGGTCTGCGTGGCCGGGAACTCGATCGAGACGCCGCGCCTTCTCCTCTTGTCGGACTGCAGCCGCTTCCCCACCGGACTGGCCAACGGTGCAGATCATGTGGGCCGCCACTACATTCGCCATATGACGTGCTCGGTCTACGCCCAGTTCGACAAGCCGGTGCATATGTTCCGGGGCGAGACCATGGCCGGCATCATTGCCGATGAGGCGGCGAACAACCCGGATCGCGGCTTTGTCGGCGGCTATTACATGGAAACGCTCTCGCTCGGGCCGTCCTTCCTGGCAGCCTTCATCGAGCCGGAGGCCTGGGGGCCGGAATTCGCCGCGATGATGGATGCCTATGCCAATACGGCGGGCATGTGGATCGTGGGCGAGGACATGCCGCAAGCCTCCAACCGGATCACGCTTTCCGCGACGGTGAAGGACCAGTGGGGCCTTGCCGCCCCGAACGTCCACTTCGACGACCACGCCAACGACACCGCGATGCGCGACTATGCCTATGGCCAAGGCGCAGAAGCTGTACGAGACCATGGGGGCGGTTTCCTCGCACCGTACACCGCCCTATCCCTCGACGCACAGCCTCGGCACCTGCCGGATGAGCGAGAAGCCCGAGGATGGTGTGGTCGACAAATGGGGCCGGGCGCAAGAGGTGCCGAACCTCTTCGTCTCGGACGGCTCGGTGATGACCACCGGCGCCGCGGCGAACCCGAGCTGACCATCGTGGCGTTGGCGATCCGTCAGGCGGAATACCTGGCCGGAGAGCTGAAGGCCGGCAATCTCTGATACTCCGGGGCCGCGGCGCAGAAGCTGCGGCCCCTTTGCATCGGGACGATGTTTGCTATCCTGACCCCATGCATCCGAAGGGAGGACTTCCGATGTGCAGGCTCTTTATCGGTGCCGACCCGCAGCTCTGGGAAAGCCAGACCCGTTCCATCCGCATGGACGGCATGGTGACCAGCGTGCGCCTGGAAAGCATGTTCTGGATGATTCTTGAGGAAATCGCCGCCAAGGACGATCTGAACGTGCCGCAACTGCTGCATCAGCTTTACAACGAGTCGATCGACGAAGGGCATGATCTGGGCAACTTCACGTCGTTCCTGCGGGTCTGCTGCCTGCGGTTCATCGACTTGAAGCTGAAGGGTCTTCTGCTGCCGGAGGGGGCGCCCAACCGCCTTTCAACGGAAGAGATCCTGAAGCTGGAGTCGCGGACCCTGCGCGATCGTGCGAAGTTCGTTTCGGCGCCAAGCAAACAGCATTGAGCTGTCCGGACGGGAAGCGGCTGTGCGGGTGGCTGTCGGCTCCTCGGATCGGGCATCATTTATGTTCCGTTCCGAAGGGTCTCAGGAGTACCGCGTCGTCAATGCCAACTGCGGGACGGGCTCTCATGACCTGTCACGCGTCTTTCAGGGATGGCGCGCGCGGCCAGAAAATCATTTGCTGAAATCGGCGGGAAGCGCCCATTCCTGCTGGCAAAGCCCGCCTCGTAGACAACAGCGGCAGATGGATGCGGCAGAAGCCCAGAAGAAGCGGCACCTCCGCGACCGGCAGCGTGCTCCGGCCTCCCCTGAACAGAGAATTCCGTAGCCGCCAGCCCGCTTGGGAGAAAAGCGGTCCGCCCCCACACAGAACCGCCTCCGCCCCGATCCGGGCAGCCAGATGGACGCCGCCGCATCGGTTGGTGCGACGGCCTTGGGTGCCGTTGCCGCCGGGCTGATCCCGGCTTTTCGGGTCGGCTCCGTCCTCGTGGTGGCGCTGATCGCATCAACCTGATGGCGCAGGCCGTGCCGATGAGTTTGCACAACGGATCTGCCTGATGGCCCGGATCACCGCTCTGCGCCGGGATACCTCGCTGACACCGCAACCCCCTGTCGTCAGGGTGCGGTGCAACCCGGCAGCAGACCGCATGACGGCGACCTATTCCGATGCGAGTGCCGCCCACTCACGCCGCAAAAGCGCATATTGCATGGTGTTCTCGTAGATCGGCCGACCGGACTCGTCGTTCCCGAAGGTCACATACTCGACAAACACGCCCTCTTTTCGCATCCCGAGCTTTTCGCAAAGACGCACGGAAGATGTGTTGTGGTCTTCGACATAGGCATAAAGGCGACGGATGCCCGGTTGTGCAAAGAGAGATGCGAACAACGCCTGTGCCGCCTCGAACGCATAGCCCCGGCCTGCAAAGGCAGGGTTGAAGTTCCAGCCGACAGAAACCGAATCCCATTCGGCAACTTCCTCCTTCTCGGAATGTGCGAACAGGTCGCCGATCAGGGTATCACTCTCCTTCAGGCAAACGGCGATCCGGCTGTCATCCCCGCTCCGCGTTTCGACATCAGTCCGGGCAGCGCCCATGTCAGGAAGAGCTTCGTCAAGGAAGCATCCGGCAACGGGCTTGTGCATATAGTCGAACAGGGCCTGCGCGTCGCCGGCGCGGAAGTTCCGCAGGACAAGTCGTTCGGTTTCGATGGGATTCATCTGATTGGCTTTCCGAAGGTGAGGTCCGGCCCTGTTGTGGGCCGGAGCCTGAATCAGGATAGCCGGTACGCGAAGAGAATGCGACATGGCCCGATGCCGCTGCTGGAAACCTGATGTGGTCAAAGATGTCGCCGGCGACCGCCGGCTTTTGTGAACCTCCGATGTTCAGAACGGCGGCGATGCGCGGGACCTGGTTTTTCGGCCCCTTGTCTTCCGCACCGGCCAGCGTGAAGCGCACCGTGACGCGCGCGTCCGCCGGGACCGGAGCGATGAAGCGGATTTTGTCCAGCCCGTAGTTGATCACGCCTTCGGTGTCGGGCGGTACAATGCCTGAATCCAGCATGTCCGATGCCAACGGATGCGGCAGTTCTCCGGCGCGTTCATGATCTTGCCCCGGCTCAGCGCCAGAAACGCCCGGAAGGTCAGAACTGCGCCGGGGGTTTCGGCGTCTACCGGCCCGTCCAGATCGGTACAACGTTCCGCCTCGACCATGCGGCCCCGCATATGGAGCCGCCACGCCTTGTAAGCCGCCAGATCGGGATGCCGCAGGATTGTCGCCTCGCCCAGTTGGTCCAGCCATGCCAGCAACTGTGCAAAGGCCCCAGCCGAAAGCGCGCTGCCGACATGGCCGCGCACCAGTCCAGATGCCATTTCGGTATCTTCGGCGGCAACGGCATGACGGATCGCCAATGTCGGGTCGCCCTGCCGCGCGAACCATTCGCCGCGTGCGTCCAGCCCGTTCAGAAACAGACCCGCCCGCCGCACCCTGTCCAGCAAGGCGGCGCTGTCATCGCGTTCGCGCAGGGCGTCGCACATGGGGGCCGACAGGCGTTCAAGAACGGAGGTGGCGGACAGAAAATCGCGGATTTCGGGGGGGTGGCTCTCGAACACCTCGGCCGCCGGATAGCCGGTGAAGAGGTGGTGGCGCCCGATGGAATGTGCTTTTTATGAGGAGGTTGATCTTCTGGTGATAGGCGCGGGAGCTGGCGGGATGGCTGCACCCTTTCCGGAGCCATCGCAGGGCGGTCCGTTCTTCTCTGCGAAAAGACCGGTATGGTCGGCGGCACCACCTCGACCTTTGGCGGGATGACCTGGGTGTCGGGGACCGCGCTGTCACGCAAGGCCGGAGTGCCGGACAGCGCCGAGGATGCGGCCATGTTCCTGCATCATGTCATCGGCTGCTGCTGCGGTGATGCTCTGCGTGACGCTTTCCTTGCCTCTGACGAGGCTGCGTCTCGGATCTGGAAGCGAATTCCGAGGTGCATTTCATCGCAGCGGCGGCCCATCCCGATTATCTGGACGGTTCGGGATCGACCTGTGGAGGCCGGGCGCTCGCCCCGTTGGAGTTTGACGGGCGCAGGCTCGGGCGTGATTTCGACCGGGTGCGGCCACCCCGCGCGGTCTTAATGGGCTTGGCGGCATGATGGTCGGTCGGGCCGCACTGGGCGCGCTGTTGAAGCCCTTTGCGAGCGCCGCGAATTTCAAGGCCAGGATGCGCGTCGTGCTGCCCCACTTGCGCGACCGGCTGGGCCATCGGCGCGGCACGCGGCTCCTGATGGGGTAATCCTCCCCGTTTTAACGGGGAGGATTACCGTGGGCAGGGACGGGCGGTGTTTCGTCAATGAATCCGACAGCTATCCTGATTTCTGCATGGGGATGATCCGGGCCGGCCTGTCCGAATCCTGGCTGGTGGTCGATGATCGCTCCATCCATCGCTATGGGCTCGGGCTTGCGCTGCCCGGCGGGCGCGGTCTGGGCAGGCTGCTGCGAAAGAACTATCTGGTACGCGGCGCGACCCTGCCGGATCTTGCGCGGCGGATCGGTGCCGATGCTGTCGGGCCAGCCGAAAGCGTTGCCGCCAACAATCGCTTTGCCGCCCGCGGCAGGGATCAGGCGTTCGGGCGCGGGACTTCGGTGATGCATCGTTCCAACGGCGACCCCGAGGTGGCGGGCAACCCCTGTCTCGGCCCGCCGGACAAGGCGCCATCCTCTGCGCTGAAGGTGGTGCCGGTCGATCTGGCCGGCGCGGGCGGCCTGTGGATCGACCCGAATGGCGGCGTGCTCGATCCGCCGGGCGGGGTGATTGCGGGTCTCCATGCTTGCGGGAATGACGCGGGTTCGATGTTCCGCGGAACCTATCCCGGCCCCGGCCCCGCGATCGACCCGGCAATGGTGATGGCCCGGCGCATCGCACAACACGCATCGGGGTCTGTCCATTGAACCTTCGGATCGCGCCCCCTTTTGATCCGCCGTTCAACGGTCGCAGGCATCGAAATAGGGTCGAAGGCTTCGGGCAACGGCCGCGCGCAGCAGCTCCGGGGCTGTCGGGGTCACGCTGCCATCCATCACCTGCGGATAGAGCGCCCCGAGATATTGCGAAATGAGCGTTTCCGGAATTTCCGCCGCGCCGAGGCTGCCCAGCAGTTCGCCGACCGCCGCTTCGGCGGCTGGATCGGTCCAGTAATAGCGGATGCGGTCCGAATAGCTGAAATGCCGTTGGAGCCGCTGATGCTCCGGGGTGCCATGGTAATATCTGGCCCAATGCTTCGGCTTTTCCAGCATCAGCGCTTCCATCCGCACTTGCAGGGCGGCGGTGTGTCCGGGGATCAGCACTTCGGCAATCCGGTCCAGCCCGTAAAGCGCCTCGCGCAGGGAAAAGGTCAGGCCGGGACCGACCTTCAGGATGCCGAAACCATCCTTCACCAATGCCGCGAGGGCTTCAGGGGTCTGGTAATCGGTTGAATGAGCCTCGAACAGCATGGGCAGATCCGGCAGGCAGGCGACGAGATCGCGGGCAGCTTCGGGGGCATAGCCGACAACATTCTCGTTGCCGAACTCCACGCCCGGCTGCACCACCAGCCCGATGACGCGCGCGAAAGCGGGGCCAATCCCTGCGGCCTCAAAGGCAAGGCGATGCAGTTCGGCGGTTTCGCGGGCGGCTTGCGGCGCGGTGACGGTCAACCCCTCGACCTCTTCCCATGCGCCGCCCGGCACCGGAACTTCGGTGCCGATGACATAGACCGGCGTTTCCGGCCCGGCATGTGCCTCTGCCACGGAGGCCAGTTCGGCATTGCGCCGGGCGATCACCGCATCCGGCAGCGGGACCGGATCATCGGCGCAAGCCATGCTCGCATCGAGATGGATCTTGACGAAACCCGCTTCGGCATAAGCGGCGACCATGGCGCGGGCCTTTGCCATCGCCTCTTCCGCGGGGAGGTGGGTCCAGGGGTTCGGCCCCAGATGGTCGCCGCCGAGAATCAGATGGGTACTGTCAAAACCCTCAGTCCGGGCGATGCGTGTCACGAAGGCACGGAAATCGGCTGGCGTCATGCCGGTATAGCCGCCCTCGTGATTCACCTGGTTGCAGGTCGCCTCGATCAGGACCGGAACGCCGAGGTGCCTCCCGAGAGCAAGACTTGCACCGATCACGACAGGATGCGCCGAGCAGATCGACGGAACCCCCCGGAATATCCCGTGTTTCCGGTCCTGCGCGAGGGTGGTCAGGGAGGAAGTCGACATGTGAAACTGATCCTTCATGATTATGTTCGGGCATGAAACTATCAATAATGATCATAACAGATCAAAAATTTGATTGACAGTGAGAAGTTTCGCGCTCCCAATGAGGGTGGGTTTCAGGGATGATCGCATGAAGATTGATCGGGCCACCGCCATCCGGCAGCATCTGTTCGCCAAGGGTCATTCGTCGATTTCGGAAATCGCGGTTGCCGTGGGCGCATCGGAGCCAACGGTGCGGCGGGATCTTCTGGCGCTGGAGGCGGAGGGGCAGGTCGTCCGCACCCATGGCGGGGCGCAGATCGCGGATGCCTCCGGAACCGAGATCGCCTTCGAGAGCCGCGAGCAGATCAATCTCCCGCTGAAACGCGCAATCGGCGAGGCGGCCTATGGCCTGCTGCGGCCCGAAACCTCGATCTTCCTCGACGCAGGAACGACAGTGCTGCAACTGGCCCGGCGGCTGCGGCTGAACCCGCTGCCGTTGCGGGTCTTCACCAATTGTCTGCCCGTGGCGCAGGTGCTGATGGGCGCGCCGGAGATCAGCGTCACCCTTCTCGGCGGGAGCCTGCGCCGCGAAAATGCTTCGATGGTGGGGATGCTTGCCGAGGCAGCGCTGGAGCGGCTCTGGTTCGATCAGCTCTTCCTCGGTGTCGGGGCCATTGCCGCAGATGGCACGATTTCGAGCGCCGATGAGCAGGAGGCACGGATCAATGCGCTGATGCTGAACCGTACGACGGCGGCGGTGATCCTGACGGATGCGGATAAATTCGACCGGAGGCTGACCTATGATGTCGCCCGGCTCGGCGCCGGCTCGCATGTGATGACGGATGCACGGCTTTCGCCGGAGTGGCAGGGGCGGCTCGCCGATCTTGGCGCGCGCCTGACCCTTGCGGATGCCCGGTGATGGACCGGGTTCTGGGCATGGACGGCGGCGGCACCAAGACCGAGGTGGCGGTGGTCGCACGTTCCGGCGCCGTCGAGATGCGGTTTCGGACCGGGGGTCTTGATCCGACCAAGGGCGCAGGCTGGGAGCAGGTGCTGGCGGAAATTTCCGGGAAAGTCGGCCCGGTCTCGCAAGCGGTGCTGGGCCTGCCCTATCATGGCGAGGTTCCCGCCATCTCGGCCCGCCAAGCCACGGTTGCCGCGGCGATCTTCGGGCCTGAGAGCCATGTCCTCAACGATGTGGAAGTCGCCTTCGACGGCGCGCTCGGCGGCGGAGACGGAGTGCTGATCCTTGCCGGCACCGGCTCGATGGCCTGGGCGCGCGGGCCGCTTGGCACCTGTCGCGTCGGCGGCTGGGGGGATGTCTTCGGCGATGAGGGCTCGGCCTACTGGATCGGGCGCGAGGCGCTGTCGCGCATCAGCGCGGCGCTGGACGGGCGGCGCGAGGATCCTGGTTTTGCGGGTGCGATGCTGGCCCGGATGGGCATTGGCGCGGCCGATCTGATCGGTTGGACCTATGCGCCCGAGGCGCCGCGGGCGCGCATTGCGGCGCTGGCCACGCTTGTCTCGGAACTGGCGCGGGCGGGCGATGCCGATGCCACCGGGCTTATGGCCCACGCCTCGGAGGAACTCGCGGTGCTGGGTCTGACTGCGAGGCGGCTCAGCGGTGCCGGTGGGGGCTGGAGTTATGCGGGTGGCGTGATGGCCGATCCGGCACTCCGGGAGCATCTGGCCGCGCGAATGGGAAGCGTACCGCTGGAGCCGATGCTGACACCAGTGGGCGGGGCCGTATTGAGGGCGGCAAGGCGCGCGGGATGGGTGACCGATGCTGCCTTCCTCCGCCGGCTGAAGGCGGGACTGGAAAACGAGAACAACGCTCCATGACGGGGCCAAACAGGGTGACATGATGAAAAGACGCCAATTTCTGATCTCCGCTTCCGCCCTTGGCCTTGCCGCCGCGATGCCGGGGGCAAGCTTTGCACAGGGGCCGCTGCCGGTGCTGCTGCCACCCTGGGTGACGCTGCCGAAGGAGATGACCGACAGCTACGCCGGCGGCACGCTTGACGTCCAGACCCTCGGCTGGGACGAGATCCGCACCCGGATCGTGACCTCCATGGTCGCCGATACCGCCCCGGCAAGCGTCACGGAAATGGACTGGAGCTGGGTCGGGCAGTTCGGCATGGCGGGCTGGTATGACCCGCTGGACGATCTGCTGAGCGATGAGCTGAAAGCGGATCTGCCCACCACCTCGATCTTCACCTACGACGGAAAGCTGATCGGCGCGCCCTACAACAACGACTTCCGGGTGATGATCTACAACAAGGCGCATCTCGCCGCCGCCGGGGTCGCCGCCGCGCCGAAAACCATGGATGAGCTTCTGGAAGCCGCCCGTGCCGTGAAAAAGGCCGGGGTCGCGGACCATCCGATCGCCCTGCCGCTTTCGGCCAGCGAGGGCGCGGCGACTGCCTGGTATCTGCTCACCAAGGCCTTTGGCGGCGATCTTTTCGATGCGGATTTCACCCCGCTTTTCACCGACCCTGCCTCGGCCGGGTATCAGGCCATGGCTTTCGAGGTGGCGGCGCTGAAGGAAGGTCTGATCGACCCTGCGGCGACCAGCCTGAAGGATGTCGAGGTGCAGGAACTGTTCAAGGCCGGCAAGGCAAGCTTCGATCTGGCCGGGTGGGCGGGCAATCTCGCGGTCTATACCGATCCGTCGAAATCCGGGGTGGCGGCGGATGCGGCGGCGGCGCTGATGCCGAATGTCTCGGGCGTCTCACGCACTTTTGGCCTGCCTGGCGCGCTCGGCATCCCGGTCAATGCGACCGACAAGGACGGGGCGGCGGCCTTCATCCTCTGGATGCTGGAGGAGAAGACCATGGCCGACAACTATCGCCTGCTCGGCAACCTGCCGACCCGGCTTTCTGTGCTTCGCAGCCTCAACGAAGAGGGCAGGCTCGCGCAGGGCGATGTCCTGATCGCGCAGGCCGAACTGGTGGAGCCGCTCTTTGCCCAAGGCACGCCCGGCTGGTATCCGGAATTCTCCGGGGCCGTGGCCGCTGCGCTGAACGCCGCCGCGAAGGAGCAGATCACGGTGGACGAGGCGATGGCCCAGATCGCCGAAGCCGCAGCCGCCGCGCAAGAATAAGCGGCGGGCGGGTCCATGGCGGTTCTGGCGAGGTTCCTTCCATCCCGCGAGGCGCGGCTCGGCCTGACGCTGATCCTGCCGGTGGCGCTGATCATGGGGGGGCTGGTTTTCCTGCCCCTCCTGGCGACGCTGATCGACAGCCTGTTCCGTATCGCGCCGATGAAGCCCGGCACCCCTTTTGTCGGGCTGAAGAACTATGCCGATCTGATGGGGGATGCGAAAGTCACCACCGCCTGGGTCAATACTGCCGCCTATGTGGTGATGACCGTGGTGATCGAGACGGTGGGCGGGCTGGCCATGGCGCTGCTCCTCAACGCGGTCACGGTCGGGCGGCGCTGGCTGCTGGCGATCATGGTGCTGCCCTGGTGCCTTCCGCCGGTCGTCAATGCGATCATCTGGATGTGGATCTACAATCCGGCCTACGGGCCGCTGAACGGCCTTCTGATGACAGTCGGCCTGATCGACGGCCCGCAGGTCTGGTTCAACGACCGTGGGACCGGGCTGTTCCTCGTCTCGCTGGTTCACGCCTGGCGCATGATGCCGCTGACGGCGATCATCCTCTTCGCCGCACTGCAATCCATCCCGGCGGAGCTTTACGAGGCCGCACGCCTCGATGGTGCTGGGGCGTTGAAGCGGCTGCGGCAGATCACCCTGCCGCTGATCGCGCCGGGGCTGACCATCGCCCTGTCGCAATCCACCGTCTTTGCCGTCAACCTTTTCGACGAGGCCTGGGTGTTGAACGGGGTGTCGATGGATACGAGATCGGTGATCATCCAGGTCTATGTCACCGCCTTCCAGAACCTGAAATTCTCTGCCGGTATGGCGCTTTCTGTGCTGGCGATGGTGGTCTCTCTGGCGGTCTCGGCGCTCTATGTGCTGCGGGTCTACCGCGAAACGAGGTTCGAATGACCCCGCGCCGCCGGATCAGCCAGTGGAGCCGCCGGGCCGGTCTTTGCCTTGGCGCTGCGGTGATGGTGCTGTGGAGCCTTGCGCCGATCTACTGGTCTTTCCTGACCAGCATCACCCCGCCGGGCGGGCTGGTTTCCTCCGGGTTGCGGCTCTGGCCGGAGGCCGCCACGACAGAGCATTTCGCCAAGCTCTTCGGCGCCACCTCCGTCTCGCAGGGTAACGAGGTGCAATCGGTCTGGCCGCAGTTCTCGGCCGCTTTCGCCAACAGCCTGATCACCTCGGGGCTGGCGACGGTGGTGACGGTGATCCTTGCGGCCTTCGGGGCCTGGGCCTTCGTGCGGCTGAGCTTTCCCGGCAAGAACGTGATCTTCATCGCCGTCGTGGCGACGCTGGCGATCCCCGCCTATACGGTGATGATCCCGCTTTACCGGCTGATGATCGCGGCGGGGCTGATCGACACCTATGCCGGGGTGACGCTGATCTATGTCTCGGCCTTCCTGCCGCTGGCGTTGTGGCTGATGCGGTCCGTCTACCAGTCGATGCCGCTGTCGCTGGAAGAAGCGGCCTGGCTGGACGGAGCGTCGAAGCTGCGGGCCTTCGTGCAGGTGGTGCTGCCGCTTGCCGGGCCGGGCCTTGTCGCCTGCGCCATCCTGACCTTCCTGTCGGCCTGGGGCCAGTTCATGGTGCCGCTGGTCTTCTCTCCCACGCTGGCGACCAAGCCGCTGACCGTGCTGATCCCGGAATTCGTGACCCGCAACTATGTGGACTACGGGCTGATGAATGCCGCCGGGATGGTGGCGATCGTGCCGCCGATGATCCTTGTTCTCTTCCTCAACCGCTTTCTCGTGCAGGGCCTCATGGCCGGAGCCGGGAAATAACTGAAAGGCCGACGATGCCCACACTCACCGAAACCGTCATCCGCGCGCAGCTGCCCTACTGGCAGGATGCGTTGCGACAGGCCTTGCCGCGTGTTGCCGCGCGGACTGTCGTGCTGACCGGCTGCGGCACGTCCTATTACCTTGCCCAATCCCTGGCCTGCGCCTTCAACGCCGGGGGTCAGAGGGCGATTGCCGTTCCGGGCGCGGAATGGGCGCGGCGGTCCGGCGTCTATCTTGCTGATCCCGAAGGCACGACCGTCATCGGCCTTTCCCGGTCCGGCACCACGACGGAGACGGTGCAGGCCATCACCAACAGCCGGGCGCGCGGCTGGCATACCATCGCCATCTCCTGCGAACCGGGTTCGACCATCCTCGGGGCGGCGGATGAGGCGATCTGCCTGCCGACCGACCCGCGCGAGGGCATCGTCATGTCCGTCTCCGCCAGCCTGATGTATCTGGCCGGTCTGCGGATGGCCGGTCTTGTCCTGTCCGAGGCGATTGTCCCTGCCGCCGCCACTGCGCTGGAGCGGATGGAGGGCGCTGATGCCCTTTTGCCCGGCCGCCGCCATTTCGTCTACCTCGGTGCGGGTGCGAACTACGGCATCGCCACCGAAGGCTGCCTGAAGCTGCAGGAGATGAGCATCTCTTACAGCCAGGCCTTCCATCCGATGGAATATCGCCACGGGCCGGTTTCGCTCATCGACGACAGCTCGCTTGCCGTGATGCTTTATTCCGAGGAAACCGCCGCCGAAGAGGCCGCGCTTGTCGCCGAGCTTCAGGCCAAGGGCGCGCGGGTGATCGGCTTCAACGGTCCCGGAGACCTGCGGATCGACCTTGGCCTGACCGGCCCCGCCGCGGCGCTCGCCTGCCTGCCCGCACTTCAACTGTTGGGGGAAAAGGTTGCCCTCGGTAAAGGTATAAACTCCGAAACCCCCCGCCACCTCACCAAGGTCGTGGTTTTGCAATAGGAGGCTTCAATGGCCAAGATCTGTCTCATCGGCGCGGGCTCTACCGTCTTCGCGCAGAATATTCTCGGCGATGTGTTGTCGAACCCTGAACTGGCCGACAGCGAAATCGCGCTCTTCGATATTGATGCGGAGCGGCTTTCCACCTCGGAGATCATGGCGCGGCGCATCGGCACCACGCTCGGGCTGAAGGGCCTCCGCGTCACCGCCACCACCAACCGCCGCGCGGCGCTGAAGGATGCGGATTTCGTGATCCTGATGATGCAGATCGGCGGCTACAAGCCCTCGACCGTCATCGACTTCGACATTCCGAAGCAGTTTGGCCTGCGCCAGACCATCGCCGATACGCTGGGGGTCGGTGGCATCTTCCGGGCGCTGCGGACGATTCCGGTCGTGCTCGATATCGCCCGCGACATGGCCGAGGTCTGCCCCCGCGCGCTGATGATGAACTATGTCAACCCGATGGCCATGATCACCTGGGCGATGCAGGAATCCTATCCGCAGATCGCCTATGTCGGGCTGTGCCATTCGGTGCAGGAAACTTCCGGCCATCTGGCGCGGGTGCTGGGTGAGGATATCGCGCAGATCGACTACCGCAGCGCCGGGATCAATCACGTCGCCTTCTTCAGCAAGTTCGAAAAGCGCCTGCCGGGGGGCGGTGTCGAGGATCTCTACCCGCGCCTGCGCGAAATCGCGGCCAGCGGCAATTACCCCGAAGGCGACAAGGTGCGCTTTGCGGTGATGAAGCATTTCGGCTATTTCGTCACCGAAAGTTCGGAGCATTTCAGCGAATATACCCCGTGGTTCATCAAGCGCGGGCGGGAGGACCTGATCGACCGCTTCCAGGTGCCGCTGGATGAATATATCCGCCGCTGCGAAGAACAGATCGCGGGCTGGCATGAACTGCGCGCCGAGCTGGAGGACGAGGCCGCCCCGATCGAGGTCTGCAAATCCAACGAATATGCCGCCTCCATCATTCATGGCATGGTGACCGGCACCAATCACCTCATCTACGGCAATCTGCGGAACAACGGGCTGATCGACAACCTGCCCGCCAATGCTGCCGTGGAGGTCCCCTGCCATATCGACCGCAACGGCATCCAGCCGGTTCGCGTCGGCTCCGTTCCGCCGCAACTCGCCGCCATCATGCGGAGCCAGATCAACGTGCAGGAACTGACGGTTCTGGCCGCGCTGACGGGCAAGCGCGACCACATCTATCACGCGGCCATGATGGACCCGCATACCGGGGCGGAGCTGTCGCTCGACGAGATCCGGGCGCTTTGCGACGCGCTGATAGCGGCGCATGGCAACTATCTGCCTGCATATCGGTAAGGGGCTGAGATGGCGAAGGTTTCGATCAGCGACGTGACCAAGAGCTATGGCATTACCAAGGTGATGCACGGCGTCAGCTTCGAGGTGCAGGATGGTGAGTTCGTGGCGCTGGTCGGGCCTTCCGGTTGCGGCAAATCCACGCTTTTGCGGATGATCGCGGGGCTTGAGGACATCACCTCGGGCCAGGTTTCCATCGGGGAGCGTGTCGTCAATGATGTCGAGCCGAAGGAGCGCGACATCGCCATGGTCTTCCAGAACTATGCGCTCTATCCGCATATGACCGTGGCCGAGAACATGGGGTTTTCGCTGCGCCTGCGTGGAACCCCCAAGGCGGAGGTCAGCCGCGCCGTGGCGGAGGCGGCGGAGATCCTCGGGCTGACGCCCTATCTCGCCCGTCATCCGAAGGCCCTTTCGGGGGGGCAGCGTCAGCGCGTCGCTATGGGGCGGGCCATCGTGCGTCATCCGGCGGTCTTCCTGTTCGATGAACCCCTGTCCAACCTCGATGCGGCCCTGCGGGTGCAGATGCGGGCGGAAATCCGCAATCTGCACGAACGGCTCGGCTCGACCTCGATCTTCGTGACCCATGATCAGGTGGAGGCGATGACCATGGCCGATCGGATCGTGGTCATGCGGGCCGGGCGGCTCGAACAGGCCGGGCCGCCGCTGGAACTTTACGACCGCCCGGCCAATGCTTTTGTGGCGGGGTTCATCGGCTCGCCGGCGATGAACCTCCTGCCGGCGCAGGCTGCCGGGGGCCATGTGACGCTGGCGGATGGTTCGGTTCTGCCGATCACATCGGCGGCGGAGGGCGCAGTCCAATACGGCATCCGTCCCGAGCATCTGGATCTGGTGCCGCCGGAGACGCCGGGTGCGATGACCGGCACCGTCGGGCTGATCGAAAGCACCGGAACGGCGATGTTCGTGGCCGTCCAGACGCAGGGGCCGAAGGTCAATGCCCTCTTCTCCGACCGGCCGGCTCTGCATCGCGGCGACAGGGTGGGTCTGCGTCCGAAAGCCGGACACAGCCATGTGTTTCATACCGGAACGGGGGAGCGTCTGGCATGACCGGCGATCTGCCCCTGTCGCAATTCCGGCCGAGGTCGCGCCTTTCCGTGCCGGAAACCCGTATCACAAGGCCCGACCGCCCGTTCATCGACGCGCATAACCATCTCGGCGCCTTTGGCGGCGGCTGGGATCAGCGCGATCCGGCAGCCTTCTTTGCCCGGCTGGATGAGGCGGGCGCGGTTCACTATGTCGATCTGGATGGCGGCTGGGGCGAGGATGTGCTCGATGACCGCCTGCGTCGCTTCAAATCCCATGCGCCGGAGCGTTACCGTGTTTACGGCGGTGTCGATTGGGGCCGATGGGCGGAGGAAGGTCACGCCTTTGCCGAACGTTCGGCGGCGCGGCTCGCGGCTCAGGCGGCGCGCGGCGCGCAGGGGCTGAAAATCTGGAAGCCTTTCGGTCTCCATGTCACCGACGACCGCGGGGCTCTGGCGAAGATCGACGATCCGCGGCTGGGTCCGATCTGGGCCAGGGCAGGGGAGCTTGGTCTGCCGGTGATGATCCATATCGCCGATCCCGTCGCCTTCTTCGACCCGTTGACGCCCGAGAACGAACGCTGGGATGAATTGCACGCCCATCCCGACTGGCACTTCCCCTCCCCGCCGTTTCCGCCTTTCGACGCGCTTCTTGGTGCCTTTGCCCGGCTGGTGCAGCGTCACCCCGCCACCACCTTCATCGGCGCCCATGTCGGCTGCTATGCGGAGAACCTCACCTGGGTTTCGGACCTGATGGAGACCTGTCCGAACCTTTACGTCGATATTTCAGCCCGCATTTCGGAGCTTGGCCGCCAGCCCTATTCGGCACGGCGTTTCTTCCTGCGCCACGCGGACCGCATCCTCTTCGGCACCGATGCCGGACCCGATCTTGAAACCTATGCGATCTATGCCCGGTTCCTCGAAACCGGGGACGAATATTTCAGCTACGGCCCCGGAGACAGTCCGGGTCAGGGCCGCTGGAGGATCTACGGCCTGCACCTGCCCGAAGACGTGCGAGAGAAGATCTACTTCGCCAATGCCGCGCGGCTGTTCGGGCTGGAAACCGGCCCGATGCCGGAAGACACCACACATCAACAGGAAAGGACATGACATGAGACTGTTCGCTTCGACCGCGCTTGCGCTTGCGCTCGGTCCCTTCGCTGCGGCGGCACAGACTGACATCACCTTCCAGCTCTGGGGCAGCCCGCAGGAAGGCGAGGTCTGGGCGCGGGTCGCCGAGGCCTTCCACGCCGGGCATCCCGATATCAACGTCAAGGTCGAAGTGGCCGATTGGGACAGCTACTGGGAAAAGCTGCGCGTCCTCGTCTCGGGCGGCACGCCGCCGGATGTCTTCGCCATGGATGCGCCGCTTTATCCTGACTGGCAGTCGCGCGGAGCGCTTCTGAACCTGCAACCCTATCTCGATGCCGACCCTTCGGCACTGGACGGGGTGTTCCCGCTCACGCTGGAGGCCTACAAGACCAAGGACGGCTATTTCGGCCTGCCGCGCGATTTCCAGGCGATCGTCCTTTACTACAACAAGGACATGTTCGATGCCGCCGGGGTCGCCTATCCGACCGACGACTGGAGCTGGGATGACCTGCGCGCGGCGGCCAAGGCGCTGACCCTCGACAAGGACGGCAACGGCAAGACGGATCAATGGGGTTTCTGGGCGGAAGCCTATGATCAGGAACCGTTCTGGGGCAGCGTGATCTGGTCCTATGGCGGGGATATCGTCGATGCGCCGGCCGGAAAGACACTGATCGGCAGCGATGCGGCGGCGGCGGGCTTTGAATTCATCCGCGCCATGTGGCTGGACGACAAATCCATGCCGACCCAGAGCCAGCTTGCCCAGTTCGGCTATGACGGCTTCCTGTCGGGCATCTCGGCCATGGGGGTTTCGGGCCATTGGTCGGTGCCGGATTACGCGGCGGCAGGGCTGAACTTCGATGTGGCGCCGCTGCCGAAAGGTCCTGCCGGGCGCGCAACCGGGGTGAACAGCGCGGGCTTCGTCATCTCCGCCAGGACGCCCAATCCCGATGCCGCCTGGCAGTTCGTGAAATTCGCCACGGGAGAGGTGGGCCAGACCGAGCTTGCCAAGCTCGGCTTTGCCGTGCCGATCCGCGAAAGCGTGGCGAAAAGCGACGCCTATCTGAAGCAGGCCGTTCCGATCCGGCACCAGTTGTTCGTCGATGCGCTTGCCTATGCGCGCACCAAGCCCGTGTTCCGCGGCTACGAGGACTGGGCCTCGGCGGTCGGGGATGCGCTTGCGACGATCTGGGACGGGGATGCCGATGTCGCCGATGCTCTGGCGCAGGCGGTGAAAGATGGCGATGCCGCGCTTGCCAAGGCCGCGGAATAGGGGCGGGCATGAACGGTCTTCGTCCGCTCGGCCGGGAAAAGCTGTGGGTGCTGGTGCTTCTGGCACCCACGCTGCTTGGCCTCCTGCTCGGCACGTTCGGGGCGATTTTCTCGACCCTCGGGCTTTCCGTCTTCGACTGGGACCTGCTGACGAAGCCCGAATTCGTCGGGTTGCAGAATTATGCCGAACTGCCGGAAAGCCGGCTTTTCGGGAAGGCGCTGTGGAATACGGTGACCTTCTCGGCGCTCTATGTGCCGCTGGTCATGGCGGCGTCCTTCTGTGTCGCGCTTCTGCTGAACCGGGGGGTGCGGGGCGAAAAGCTGTTCCGGGTGCTCTATTTCCTGCCCGTGGTCTCTTCGCCCACCGCCGTCGGCCTCCTTTGGATCTGGATCTATTCCGAGGACAACGGCGTGCTGAACGCCATGCTCGGGATGCTCGGGGTGGAGCCGGTCAAATGGCTGGGCGCCAAGATGGTGCTCTGGTCGGTGGTGATCGCCAACACCTGGGGGGCCATCGGCGAGGGGATGATCATTTTCCTCGCCGGGCTCCAGGCCATCCCGCGCGAGCATTACGAGGTCGCCCGGCTCGATGGGGCGACCACCTGGCAGCGGCTCTTCTACGTCACCCTGCCCGCCATGGCGCCAAGCCTGTTCTTCCAGGCGGTTCTGGCGACGATCCACGCCTTTCAGGCCTTCGACTACATCTATATCCTGACGCGGACCGGCAATGGCAATTCCTCCTTTCCGACGCTGGTGTTCTCGATCTACCGCGAAGGCTTCCGCTTCTTCCGCATGGGGGATGCCGCCGCGCAGGCGGTGGTGCTGACCCTGATCATTCTGGGCTTCACCTGGGTCTATTTCCGGATGCAGCGACGCTGGGGGACGACATGAAGCTGAAACCGGCCGATCTTCTGGCTTTCGCCGTCCTTCTTGCCGGGGCGCTGATGATGGTGGCGCCCTTTGTGTGGATGATCTCCACCTCGCTGAAACCCGCGGCCGAACAGTTCGACATGAGGCTGATCCCCGCGACGCCGACACCGGAGAACTATTCCAGGATTTTCGAGCTGATGCCCTTCCACCTGCTGCTGTGGAATTCGGTCAAGATCGCGGCGATCTCGACCTTCGGGCAACTGCTGACCTGTTCGATGGCGGCCTTCGTCTTTGCGACCGTGCGGTTTCCGGGGCGGAACCTGCTGTTCGTGATCCTTCTGATCACGCTGATGATCCCCGCGCAGATCACCTCGATCCCGCAATTCATCATCTTCAAGGCACTCGGTCTCTATGGCACGCAGGCGCCGCTTTACCTGCCGAGCTTCATGGGCGGGGCCTTCGGCACCTTTCTCATGCGGCAGTATTTCCAGACCATCCCGATGGAGCTGGCGGAAGCGGCGCGGATCGACGGCGCCAGCCTGATCCGGATCTTCTTCACCATCTATCTGCCGCTGTCGAAACCCGCCCTTGCGGCCTTTGCGATCTTTGCCTTCCTGTTTTCGTGGAACGATCTGTTTTCGGCGCTGATCTATCTGCCCTCGGATCTGGAGCAGACCACGCTGACCGTCGGGCTGGCCCTGTTCCAGACCCAATATGCGGCGCAATGGCCGCTGATGATGTCTGCGGCCCTCGTCTCGGTGGCGCCGATGATCCTCGTGTTCATTCTGGCGCAGCGCCACTTTGTCAGTGGCGTCGCGGCAAGCGGCCTGAAGTGAAGGGAAACGCGATGCGTCTTTTGCCCGGTCTTGCTCTCGCCCTTCTGGCGGCGCCGGTTCTGGCCCAGACCGGACCCTTGCCGGAGGGTGGGGTGGCCGACTATCAGCTGGGCGGCGGGTATCCGCCTCCGTCCGGCGTCACCATTGTCGTGCGCGACAGTACGGACACACCCGAGCCGGGCTACTTCAACATCTGCTATGTCAACGGTTTCCAGACCCAGCCGGGCGACACCTGGCCGAAGGACCTTCTGGTGCGCGGTGCGGATGGCGAGCCGCTGGCGGATGAGGGCTGGCCGGACGAGTTCCTGCTCGACACGTCGACCGAAGCGGCCCGGCGGGCCAATCTTGAGCGTCTTGCCCCGGCATTGGAGGCCTGCGCGAAGAAGGGCTTCAGCGCGGTCGAGTTCGACAATCTGGACAGTTACACCCGGTCGGGCGGCCGTCTGGAGATGGAGGATGCCCTCGCCTTCGCCAAGCTTCTGGTCGGCGCCGCGCGCGCGCTCGGCCTGCCGGCCGGTCAGAAGAACAACGCGGAATTCGGGACCCGTGGCCGAGACGAGGTGGGCTTTGCCTTCGCCGTCGCCGAGGAATGTCACGTCTGGCAGGAATGTGCGGCCTATACCGGGGTCTATGGCCGCGGACAGGTGCTCGGCATCGAATATGCCGGCGAGCTGCGCGGCACCTTTGCCGAGGCCTGTGCCGATCCGGCGCGTCCCGGCAGCCTGATCCTGCGAGACAGGCTCCTGAAACCCGCCGGGGCGGAGGGCCATGTCTTCGACGCCTGCCGCTAGGCGCTGACACGGAACGGCAGGTCTTTGCGGGCTTGCGGGGCGGCACAACATGCCTATCGTATTCTTGGCCGATGACCCCGCAGCGCCCGAAGGAAAACCGAACAGCCGTGGACCCGATGTCGCAAATCCTGTCCCTGCGGGATGTCGCAAGCCAGATCGACGCCTGCAACGATCTGGAGGCGACGCTGAAGTGCCTCATCGCCGCGACCTGTCGCCATGCGGGCTGGGCCATGGGCTCCATCATGGCAATCGACGCGCAGGGGGGCTACGCGCAGGTTCTGGCCCGCCATGACCCGACACTGATCGCCGCGCAACTGGCCGACAGATGGGCGCTCGCTTCCAGCCCGACGCTGGTGGCGCTGAGGCGCAACGAGCCGGTCCATATCCGCGATGCCCATTTCGCCGACGCCTATCCGGGCTACCGGCAGGATGCCCGCGACCGCGACTATCGCACGGTTCTGGTGCTGCCGATGAACTGCAAAGATGCGCTCGACCGCCCGATGGTGCTGACGGTGATCTCGCGGCAGGTGAAGGAGGTGGCGGAGGCCGATCTGGCCCTCCTCGGCACGATCATCCATCTCGGTTCCATTGCTGTCGAGCGCACGCACCGGCAGGCGGTGCAGATGCGGGTGACGGAAGGGCTGCGGCAGGCACTGGCCCGCCAGACGCAGCTTCTGGACCATCTGCTGGGCGAGGGGTCGCTTGGCGTGCTCGCGGAAAGGGTCGGGGCGCTTTTCCCCGATCCGGTGCTGGTGGTCGATCTTGGCGACAAGCGGATCATCGCTGGCCGCTCTCCCGATCCGGCGCTTTTCAGCGACGAGGATTGGCAGATCGCCGTCGTCACGCGCCACAGCCGCCCGATCCTGCGGGCGGCGCAGGAGGGTCTCTCGGGTCCGTTTGCGCTGCGGCTGTCCGATCCGGGGCGGGAGATCGTGCTGCCGGCCCATATCGAACCCCTGTTCGTGGGCGCGCAACTTTCCGGCGCGCTGATCCTTTTCCCGGCGGAAGGTCGCGCCGGCGCTACCGATCTGCCGCTTCTGGAAAGCGCGCGGTTGGCGCTGAGCCTGCAACTCATGCACAACCATGTCCTCGCGCGGTCCGAAACCCATGTTCTTTCCGATCTTTTCCGGGATCTGGTGGAGGGGCGCTGGAAAGCCCTGGCCGACATCCAGAAACGCGCCCATCACACCGGGCTCAATCTGCTGGAGGACCAGCAGATGATCGTGCTGGATTTCGCGGGCCATGCCGGAACGCAGGGCGCGAGACTGACCGAGTTCAAGCGCATCGTGATGCGTGTCTCGCCGCCGGATGCGGCGGCTGCGGTGATCGTCGCGCTTGATGACCGTATCGCCTGCCTGCTGCCTGCCGATACCGAATTCCGCCGCAACCGTATCCGAAGCTTCGCCGAGACATTGGCCGCCGAACTGGGCCGCACGATCGAAAAGCCGCCTGTCGTCGTGCTGGGTGGCCTGTGCCGCGCGCCCGAGGATTATGCGGTGACATGGAAGCGCTGCGATCGCCTGATTGGAATCGCACGGACCTTCGGGCTGAACGGGGTGCTGATGACCAGTGGCTCCGGCCCGCTTGAGATGCTGGTTGCGGCGCTCGAAGCGGGCGAGTTGCGGAGCTATATTGATCAGAGCATCGGCCCGATTGCCCGATACGACCTTGAGCACGGCACGGCCTATCTGGACACGCTGGCCGCCTTCCTGCGCGAGGGATGCCGCGCCCAGCCCTGTGCGGATGCGATGGGCCTGCATGTTTCGACCCTGCGCTACCGGCTGGCGCGGCTGTCCGAGCTTTTCGGGGTCGAGATCGACTCGCCGGAGAAAAGGTTCGATCTGGAGCTGGCCATCCGGTTGCAGATGATCACCCGCAGCGAGTAGGTGGGCAGGGCAAGCCTGCGGTGGATTGTCCTGTGATCAGCAGGAGTAATCCGGAATTCCTCCTGCGGTCCGGCGGATGATTTCGGGTGGCGGGCCGGATCAAGAATAGGGATCGGACCGCATCATGGTCCGCTTCCGGGCAAAGCCGACAGCAAGATCGCCCCGGTCTGCAACACAGAGAGGGATCAATCAGATGAAGACTTCCGCAATCGCACGCGGCACCGCGGCACTGGTGCTTGCTCTCATGGCTCTGCCGGTTCAGGCGGGTGAGGTACTGGACCGGATCACGGCCGCAGGGGTGATCAAGGTCGCCACCGACGCGAACTGGGCGCCGCAGTCTTTTGTCAACGAACAGAATGAGATGGACGGTTTCGATGTGGATGTGGCCAAGGGGATTGCCGCCCATCTCGGTCTGAAGGCCGAATTCGTCACGCCGGGCTGGGACATCATCACCGCGGGCAACTGGCAGGGCCGCTGGGATATGCATGTGGGGTCGATGACCCCGACAAGTGAGCGCGCCAAGATCTTCAGCTTTCCCGCAGTCTACTATTACACCCCCGCCGCGGTCGCCGTGCATACCGACAGCAAGGCGGCTTCGCTGGCCGATCTGAACGGCAAGGTTGTCGGCACCACGACCTCCTCGACCTTCGAGGCCTATGCCAATCAGGATCTGGTGCTGGATGTTTCGGGGGCTCCGCCCTTCACCTATGAATTCAAGCCCGGCGAGGTGAAGTCCTACGCCAATTCCTCGACGGCCTTCGACGATCTGCGTCTGGGGGATGGAACGCGGCTGGATGCGGTTGTCTCGTCGCTGCCCTCGATCCTCGATGCCGAGAAGGCGGGCTATCCGATCCGGCAACTGGGCGAGCCGGTGTTCTACGAACCTCTGGCCGTCGCCGTCGAGCATGGCGATGCCGAGCTGGAGGCGAAGATCGCCGAAGCTGTCGCCGCGATGAAGGCGGATGGCACCTTGGGCGAGCTGTCGAAGAAATGGTATGGCGTGGATTATACCAAGACCGAATAATGAGCGCCGCACGACCCCGGCTCCGGGGTCGTGTCCCTTTCGGGACCCATGATCCATGCTGTATTCCGATACCGTCGACTCCGAGGTTCTGGTTCACAAACCATGGTTTGTGGCAGCGATGTTCCTTGCGGTCTTCCTCGTCCTGATGCCCTTCAATCTTGCGGGTTCCGGGATGGGGGAACTGATGCGCCCGGTCATCGGCGATCCGGCAGTCAGCGGGCTTTTCGGCCGGGCCTCCATCGCCTTCGTGCTGGCCCTGCTGTTCTGCATCAACGTGGCGCTGATCGCCTTTCTGCCGCTGCGCCTGCAAGTCCTCGTCGTCTGGTTCGAGCTCTTGATGCTCTTCCTCGCCTTCTTCCAGACCTTCAACCTGAGCCTGCCCTTCATCGCTGAAAAGCTGCCCTTCATGATCACGCAGGGGCTGCTGACGACCGTTTACATCTCTGCCGTTTCCATCGCCATCGCCACGGTCATCGCCATCCTCGGTGCCGTGGCGAAGCTGTCGAACAACGGCTTCGTCTATGCCGTCGCCAGCTTCTACACCTCGTTCTTCCGGGGACTGCCGCTTCTGATGCAGGTCTATCTGATCTATCTGGGGCTGCCGCAGCTCGGCATCATCATCGACGCCGTACCGGCCGGCATCATCGCGCTGTCGCTCTGCTACGGCGCCTATATGACCGAGATCTTCCGCGCGGGCATCCAGAGCATCGACCGTGGCCAGTGGGAGGCCTCGCGGTCCCTTGGCTTCGGCTTCGGCCTGACGATGCGGCAGATCATCCTGCCGCAATCCTTGCCGGTGATCATCCCGCCGACGGGAAACCAGTTCATCTCCATGCTGAAGGACAGCTCGCTCGTTTCCGTCATCGGAGTGTGGGAGCTGATGTTCCTCGCGCGGACGCTGGGGCAGAAGACCTTCCAGCATATGGAAATGCTGATCACCGCCGCCCTGCTCTACTGGATGCTGTCGATCCTGCTGGAACTCGTGCAGGCCCGGATCGAGCGGCATTACGCGCGGAGCAAGAAGAGATGAGCGGCCCGGACATCATCACGGTGCGGAACATGTCCAAATGGTATGGCGCGTTCCAGGTGCTGAAGGACATCAACCTGACCGTTGCGAAGGGGGAAAGGATCGTGATCTGCGGCCCTTCCGGATCGGGGAAATCCACCCTGATCCGCTGCTTCAACCGGCTCGAAGCGCATCAGCAGGGCGAGGTGGAGGTCAACGGCATCCGGCTTCATGCGAAGATGCGCGACGTGGCCGAAGTGCGGACACGGGTCGGCATGGTCTTCCAGCATTTCAACCTTTTCCCGCATATGACCGTCCTGAAGAACTGCATGGTCGGGCAGATGTGGATCAAGGGCGTGCCGGAGGCGAAGGCGCGCGAAACCGCGATGCGCTATCTGGAGCGGGTGCGGATCGCCGATCAGGCCGGGAAGTTTCCGGTGCAGCTTTCGGGTGGCCAGCAGCAGCGCGTGGCCATCGCCCGCTCGCTCTGCATGTATCCGGACGTGATGCTGTTCGACGAGCCGACCTCGGCCCTCGATCCGGAGATGGTCTCCGAGGTTCTCGACACGATCACCGGCCTTGCGAAAGAGGGCATGACGATGGTCTGCGTGACGCATGAAATGGGCTTTGCCCGTGCGGTCGCCGACCGGGTGATCTTCATGGATGCCGGCCAGATCGTCGAGGAAGGCACCCCCGACCAGTTCTTCACCGCCCCGCGCCATGAGCGGACGAAGATGTTCCTGAGCCAGATCCTGAGCCATTGACCCCGTGAAGCCATGACGACCGAAAAACCGAAGACCCTCTCGCTTGCGACCCGTGCGATCCATCACGGCTATGCCCCGTCGTCGCATCACGGCGCATTGGTGCCACCGACCTACATGAACGTGACCTACGGCTTCGACGATATCGAAGCCTTCCAGAACTCGGCCGGAAGCGGGCGGCTCTATTCCCGCCCCTACAATCCGACGACCGAGCTTCTGGAGCAGCGGCTTGCCGATCTGGAGGGTGGGGAGG
Organism: Paracoccaceae bacterium; assembly: GCA_027492585.1. Lineage (GTDB taxonomy): Bacteria > Pseudomonadota > Alphaproteobacteria > Rhodobacterales > Rhodobacteraceae > JAPUEK01. Next base: position 58,553 of record JAPUEK010000029.1, read on the forward strand.
CCTGTCTTGTCACCTCCTCGGGGATGGGGGCGATCGGCACCACGCTGATGGGGCTTCTGTCGGCGGGGGATGAGCTGATCCATCACCGAACCCTCTATATCTGCAGCGGCAAGCTGATGGGGGAGCTGGCCCGTTTCGGCGTCAAGACCGTGGCCGCGGATCTCACCGATCCCGACACGCTGGACGGGCTGATCACGCCGAGGACAAGGGCGATCTATTTTGAGACGCCGGTGAACCCGCTTCTGGAGCTGATCGACATCGAAAGGGTGGCTGCCATAGCGCGCAAGGCCGGGGTGCGGGTGATCGTGGATTCCACCTTTGCAACCCCGGTCCTGTGCCGGCCGCTGGCGCTCGGCGCCGATATCGTTCTCCATTCGGTGACGAAATACATCAACGGCCATGGCGATGTGATGGCGGGGGCGGTCATTGCCGATGCCGCGACCATTGCCGAACTGCGGCGCGGATCGTTCAACCATATCACCGGGGCGACGCTGAATCCGATGGGCGCCTCGCTGGTGCTGCGCTCGCTCCAGACGCTGACCCTGCGGATGGGGCAGCACGGGGCCTCCGCCCTGCGGATCGCGGAGAGGCTTGAGGCGCATCCGGGGGTGAGCTGGGTGCGCTATCCGCATCTGCCCTCGCATCCGCACCACGCGCTTGCCCTGCGGCAGATGCAGAACGGGGGTGGGGTCATTTCCTTCGGAGTGAGCAGCGGTTTCGAGGGCGCGCGCCGGACAATGGAACGGCTGGGCCTGATCGCCCGTGCGGTCAGTCTGGGGGATACCCATACGCTGATGACCCATCCGGCCAGCCTCAGCCGGGGAGATTCCCGGCCGCGCAACCATCAGGTCGGTGTCATGGACAACATGCTGCGCCTGTCGGTCGGGCTGGAAGAGACCGGCGATCTGCTGGCAGATCTGGAGCAGGCGTTGCGGTCGGACTGACCCTAGGCGGTGCGATCCTCAAGCGCGGCGGTCAGGGCGGCGGCGCAATGGATCAGTGTCGTGTCGAAAACCGGCACCGGCACATTCGTCTGGTTCAGAAGCATCCCGACCTCGGTGCAGCCGAGTATCAGGCTGTCCGCGCCACGATCCACAAGCCGCTGCGCGATCCGGACAAAAGCCGCGCGGCTGTCCCCGGTCGTGATGTTCCGGCACAGTTCCTGATAGATGATGCGATGGGTTTCGGCCCGATCCCCGGCATCGGGGATCACCGGATCAAGCCCTGCCGCCCGCAGCCGGTCGGTGTAGAAGCTTTGCTCCATGGTGAAGGCGGTCGCCATCAGGCCAGGGCGCTTCAGCCCGGCAGCCGTGATCGCCGCGGCCGTTGCATCGGCGATGTGCAGAAGCGGAATGGTCACCCCCTGCATCATCTGATCGGCCAGTTTGTGCATCGTATTCGTGGCGAGGATGATGAGACCGGCACCGCCCCGCTCCAGGGCTTTGGCTTCGGCGTTCAGGATCCGGCCCGCTGCCTCCCACTCCCCCGCGACCTGAAGCTTTTCGATGGCGGCGAAGTTCAGGGAGCGGATCAGCAACTCCGGCGAGTTGAGCCCGCCGAGACGCGCCTGCATCTGGTCGCACAGTTCCCGGTAATAGATCTGGGTCGAGGCGGCGGACATGCCGCCGAGGATGCCGATGGTCTTCATGCCGTCCGTCCTTCCGTCTGATACCTCAGCGCAGCCGCCGTCCCGGTGTCAGGCCGCCCGCCGAATGGACGAGGGAATCGCGGTCGATGCCGAAATGGCGGTAGAGATCGCCGATTGTGCCGGTCTGGCCGAAATGTTCCACCCCATGCGAGACGGTTTTGTGGCCCGCCACGGCACCGAGCCAGGCCAGCGTTGCCGGATGGCCGTCGATGACGGTGACAAGCGTGCAATCGCGCGGCAGCCCGGCCAGCATCGTCTCGATATGGCTGGAGGCGCTGCGGTCCCCTGCGGCACGGGCGCGCTGCGCCGCCGTCCAGCCGGCGTTCAGCCGGTCGGCAGAGGTCACCGCAAGCACCCCGACATCCCGCCGGTGCTCTCCGAGGATACCCGCCGCCGCGATTGCCTCGGGCGCCACGGCGCCCTGATAAGCGATCACAACTTCGCAGTTGGGACCGGGCTTGCGAAGCCAGTAGGCGCCGTCGATGGTGCCTTGGCGGAAATCCTCGGAGGCGCGCTGACCCGGCTGCTCCAGCGGATTGGTGGTCAGCCGCAGGTAGACCGACCCGCCCGATCCGTCGCGCAGCCATGTGCGGTTGTCCGGCTGCTTCTCGCCGTCGCGTTGCAGGTAATCGAAGGCCCATTCCATGATGATCGCCAGCTCGTCGGCAAAGGCGGGCTCGAAGGACGCCAGCCCGTCCTGCGACATCCCGATCAATGGTGTGCCGATGGATTGATGCGCGCCCCCTTCCGGCGCCAGGGTGACACCCGAAGGCGTGCCGACGATCAGGAACCGCGCATCCTGATAGCAGGCGTAGTTCAGCGCATCGAGACCCCGGCACACGAAGGGGTCATAGACCGTGCCGATGGGAAAGAGACGCTTGCCGAAGAGGCTGTGCGACAGACCTGCCGCACCCAGCAGCAGAAAGAGGTTCATCTCGGCGATGCCCAGCTCGATATGCTGACCTTCGCCGGTGAATTCCCAGCGGGCGGTGGAGGGGATGCGGTTCTCGATGAAGGCATCGCTCCGGGCCTTGCGGGCAAAGAGTTTGCGCCGGTTGACCCATGGCCCGAGGTTGGTGGTGCCGGTCACATCGGGCGAGGTCGTGACGATCCGCGACGCGAGCAGGCTGTCCCCCTTCGAGAGTTCATCGAGGATCTTGCCAAAAGCCATCTGGGTGGACATCTCGCGCTCCGCCGCGAAGGCGATCTGCGGCACCTCGATACGCGCATCGCTCCACCGGCGGCGGCCCTTGGCGAAAAACGGCACCTGCGCGAGGAAGGCACGCAGACCGGCCGGATCGGAGACGGTGGCGAACGGTTCCCATTCCTGCCCCGGCGCCACGCCCATATGGGCCTGCCATGCGGCAAACTGGCTGTTGTTCATCAGCCCGCCGTGGTTGTCCTTGTGGCCCGCGATCGGCGTTCCCCAGCCCTTGATGGTATAGGCCAGAAAACAGGTCGGGCGGTCGTGGTCGATGGCGGCAAAGACCTCGGCCATCGTCTCCACGCAATTGCCGCCGAGGTTTTCCATCAGAGCGGCAAGTTCGGCATCGCTGCGCCGGTCGATCAGTGCCGAAACCTCTCCCTGATCGCCCAGATCCTCCATCAGCCGCTTGCGCCATACGGCGCCGCCCATGAAGGTCAGTGCCGCATACTCCTGATTGGGGCAGCGGTCGATCCAGTCGCGCAGGGCGCCGCCGCCCGGTTCGCCAAAGGCGGCGCGCTGTCGGGCGCCGTATTTCACCCGCACCACATCCCAGCCGAAGGCATCGAAGATCTTCTCGATCCGGGCGAAGAGCCCCTCGTGCACGATTCCGTCCAGCGATTGCCGATTGTAGTCGATGATCCACCAGCAATTCCGCAGATCGTTCTTCCAGCCTTCCTGCAGGGCCTCATAGACATTGCCCTCGTCCAGTTCGGCATCGCCGACAAGGGCGATCATACGTCCAATGTCCAGCCCGCCGCCCCAGCTTTTTGCCGCGATGTAATCCTGCACAAGGGAGGCGAAGGTGGTGATTGCGACCCCGAGCCCGACCGAGCCGGTGGAAAAATCCACATCGTCGATGTCCTTGGTGCGGCTGGGATAGCTTTGCACCCCGCCAAGGCCGCGGAAGTTCTCCATCTTCTCGCGGGTCTGATTGCCCATCAGATACTGGATCGCATGAAAGACCGGCGAGGCATGGGGCTTTACCGCCACCCGATCCTCGGGCCGCAGCGCCGAGAAATAGAGCGCGGTCAGGATCGACACCATCGAGGCGGAAGAGGCCTGATGCCCCCCCACCTTGATCCCGTCCACCTTGGGGCGGATGTGGTTCGCATGATGGATCATCCAGTGCGACAGCCACAGAAGCCGTTGCTCGATGGTTTTCAGAGGCTGGATAGGTTCTGGCATTTCTCACTCCCCGTCCAGGGCATCATAGATCAAAGATTGCGCCGTTTTGCGCCAATCTATGCCTTGATCTGGTAAAGGGGCGCAGGTATCCGTCAAGAAATTGAGCTTTGGCGCCTGAAATCATCGTGGATCAAATGACAATGGATGCGATTGACAACAAGATCCTGCGCGAGCTCCAGTCGGAGGCACGAATCTCACATCAGGAACTGGGGGAGAGGGTCGGCCTTTCGCCCTCGCCCTGTGCAAGGCGCGTCCACAAGCTGGAAAGCGACGGGATCATCGAGGGTTACAGCGCCCGGATCAACGAAGGCAAAATGGGATTCGGCTTCAGCGTTTTCGTCTTTGTCCGGCTGGACAAGCAGATAGACGCCAGGCTGGCAGGCTTTGAAAGCAGCATCCGCGATTGTTCCGAAGTGGTTGATTGCTGGCTGATGACCGGCAGTTTCGACTATCTCCTGCGGATCGCGGTGAGCGATCTGCATGAATTCGAAACCTTCCTGACCGGACGGCTGACCAAGATCGTGGGCGTCGCTTCCATCGAATCCTCGATCCCGATCCGGCGGGTCAAGAACCAGATCAGCAGATTGCGCTGACAGCCCGAGGGTCTCTGGCGCAGGGAAAAGCGCAGGCCGCCACAAGGCTGAGCGACCCTGTGGCGGCTGAAAGCCGGAGTCCTGAAGGCGCGCGGAGCCGTCCGAGATCGCGCCGGATCGCGGGGAGTAACCCCCGCCGCAGCGATGGCGGAACGCAGGTCCCTAGACGGTGAGTTGCAGCAGCGGCGGGGGCGAGGAGACCGGCTTCTCATCCAGTGCCGTGATGGCTGTCTGCAACATCTGCGAGGCATGGGGGAAGAAGAGCGATTTGCGGATGGCCGACCCAACCAGAATATCGGGCGAAGGCATCCCGTCCCGCATGTAGATCTGGTCGAAATCTTTCAGTTTCACGCGAATCCGGTCCTCGACCAGCTTCACATCCGGCTCCAGAACATCGCTGAGCACGGCGAGAAACACGCCGTTCCCCGAATAGGCGATCAGCGCCATGCTGGACTTCAGCACCGCTTCGATGCTCACGCCCACATCATAGAGCATGTTCATGAAATCCATCGGCCGGCCGCTGTTGAACAGCATCGAGACATTCTTGATCGAGATCGCAAAAGCCGATGCGCCGTAGCTTTCCTTGGTGCTGAGGCTTTGAAGATAGTTCTCAAGCGCGGTATATTCGATGATCCGGTCGAAGCCTTGCAGGATCACCGGGGTTTCAACGGTGAACTCCAGATCCTCCGGACGGATGCCGGTATCCATCGGCTCGTCCGAGGCGGCGTGCTGCTCCAGCAGCAGGTTGCGGGCCTGTTCGGCGATCAGCCGTTCGACCATCTTCATCCGCGCCCGCAGCTCCAGCTTGTCGAGGGGCTTGGTCAAGTAGTCCGAGGCCCCGGCGACGAAAGCCTCGTCGATGAAATTGCGGTCGGTCATGGCGGTGACCATCATGATCGGCGTCCGCTTGTAACCCTGGGTCGCGCGGATCTTGCGGCACAGTTCCACGCCGTTCATGCCCGGCATCCGGATGTCGAGCAGGATGCAGTCGAAGGCTTCCTTGCTCTGTTCAAGCTCGCGCAGCGCTTCCTTGGCCGAATAGATCGGCGTGATGTCATGGAAACCGATCTCCTGAAGAGAGGCTTCAAGGATCTCGAGGAAGAGCGGTTCGTCGTCGACGGCAAGAATTCTCATGGACATGACCTTTACCTCATCGGGAGGAAAACGCTTCTCCTGGCGGGAGCTGCGCGCAATTGTATTCAACCTGTAGGAAATGTGTTTCCAGATGTTGGTTAAATTTAGGCAAGACTACGGCGACTTGAAAGCGTTCCTTCCGGTTGTTTCAGGCGGTCTTCGCGGACCATTCGCTTGCCATTGGCAGGGGCAGGCAAACGCGCACCGTCGTCCCCTGATCGGCCTCGCTTTCGAGGGTGATGGTTCCCCCCATCAGGAGCACCAGTTCCCGCACGATCGAAAGGCCAAGGCCGGTGCCACCGAAACGCCGGGTCATGCTGCCATCCGCCTGCTCGAAACTGCTGAACACACGGGCGGTCTGTTCGGGGGTCATGCCAAGCCCTGTGTCTTTGACCTCGAAGACGACAGGCTTTCCCGGACTACAGGAGACGGTGAGGGAGACCGTGCCTTCGGTTGAGAATTTTATGGTGTTATTCAGAAGGTTATGGAGGATCTGCTGAATCCGGTGGGGATCGCCGATGCGCGGAATATCGGCGCCTGTCGAGGCGGCCACCTCAAACTCCAGCCCCTTGTCCTCGGCCTGAATCGAATAGACCGCCCCGATGGGTTGCAGGATATCCTGCAAGCACAGCGGCACATGTTCGATCTCCATCTTGCCGGCTTCGATCTTGGACATGTCGAGGATGGAATTCAGCACCGCAAGCAGCGTTTCCCCCGACTGGCGGATGGTGCGGATCATGCGGCTGTGCTCGGGGTTGGTGATCTGCATACTGAGCACTTCGGCCAGCCCCAGCACCCCGTTCAGGGGGGTGCGAATCTCGTGGCTCATATTGGAGAGGAAGATGGACTTCGAACGGCTCATGGCTTCGGCATGGGCCAGGGCCTGCTCAAGCCGCTCCGTCGCCTGAAGCTGGTCGGTGATGTCCCAGAAGGAAATGACGGTATTCGACGTCCCGTCGACCGAAACCACCGGAGTGGCGTTGCAGGTCAGGATCTGGCGCCGCCCGTCGGACCACCGCACGGCAAAGCGGATGTCGCGCAGCATATGTCCGGCCCGGCGCGCCCGGTTGCAGGGGCCGAGCTCGGGGGGCAGGGGCTGGCCGTCGAGCTGTTCCAGTTTCCAGACCGGCCCGTCGAGGCGCTTGCCGAAGGGCAATCCCGCTTTCAGCCGCAGGATCCTTTCGGCTTCCGAGTTGCAGTAGAGCAGGATGTCGTCGGCATCGTAGATCGCAAAGGCCGCGACATTGCTTTCGAGCGCGGAAGTCAGATGGGCATCGCTGCGGCGGACCTCGATCTCCAGCCGCTTCTGTTCGCTGATGTCGAAATCGACGCCGACAAACTGCCGAGGCTCCCCCTCCTCGTCGCGCACGACGATGCGCCCGCGTGACAGCACCCAGACCCATTGCCCGTTGCTGTGCCGCATCCGGAATTCGTGCTCGAACATGTCCGGGTCGGGGGCGTAGCCGTTCGGAACGCTGCTTTCCAGCATGGCGCGGTCGTCCGGATGCACCAGTTCCAGGAAGGTGGCATGGGAAAGGGCCGTGGTGCCGGTGAAATCGAGGCCGAAGATCTGGCCCCATTGCTTCGAAGCCGTTATGATGCCGGATTCAAGATCGAGCTCCCATGTTCCCACGCGGGTCGAATCTATGATGTTCCGCAGCCATTCCTCGGAGCGGGCCTGTGCCTGCAGCGCGTCCTGCAATCTGCGGTTCGCGGCATCGAGCGCCTCAAGCTGGTTCTGCCGCGCGGTGATGTCGATCATGGCGCAGATCTGTCCGCCATCCGAGGTCCGCTTGTTGACCCGCCGGAACCAGCGTCCGTCCTTCATGCGGAATTCATCGGTGTAGCCGGGCTGACGATAGGGAAGAAGCTGCCTTTCGATGAAGTCTTCAGCTCCCGCCTCGCCGGGTCGGGCGGGACGGTCGAAGAGCCCGCGCGCCATCGAGACGGTCAGCACCTCGCGTATTGTCATGCCGGGGACGAGAATATCCTTGATCTCGGGGAAGGCTTTCCTCTGGGCGGGGTTGCAGATGACGATCCGTTCATCTGCATCATAGATCACGATCCCGTCCGGCAGGGCGTTCAGGGCATTCTCAAGCCGGCTTTGCGCCGCGGTTGCCGCTTCGGCAAGGCGCGCAAGCTCGATCTTCTGCTCGCGGATCTTGGTCACATCGGTTTCAACGGAAACGAAGCCCTGGACCGTGCCATCAGGCCCGTGCAGCGGCAGCACGTTGAAATCGACGTAATAGACCTTGCCGTGACGATCCTTGTTGGCCATCTGGCCGCTGAAGGCCCTGCCTTCGGCAAGGGCCTCGTTCACGGCGGATACGGTGTCCGGCGCACTTTCGTCGCAGCGCACGACATCGGGCAGATAAGCACCGATGATCTCGTCGGATTTCCAGCCCGTGTGTTTCTCAAATGCCGGATTTACCCAGGTGATCCGCTGTTCGGTATCGACGATGACGACAAGATTGCTCATCGCCCGGATGATGCTGCTGAGGCGCCGGAGTTCATCCTGCATTTCGACCCGATGCGTCATGTCCCGGATCAGGAAAAGCATCGTCGGGTCTTCTCCGGCGCTGATGGCGGGCATCCGCGCGCCCCGCATGTCGAAGACGCGGCGGCCATCGGGAAAATCGAGCGCGTAAGTGACATCCTGAGCCTTGCCGTCTTTCAGGAGCGTGTCGAGAGCCTCGCTGATGATCGCGCCCGCCTCCGACGGCAGCACGGAAGCGACCAGACGGCCCGTGAAATCGCTGGGCTCCAGCAGCATCAGATCCTTCGGCCCGACACAGAAGCCCGTGTAGCAGCCTTTGGAATCCACCTCGAAGAGCAGGTCGGGCAGGGAATCGAGGATCGCCTTCAGCCGCGCCTGGGTTTTGGCATTGTCACGCTCCGCCCGGCTTCTTGCCAGAAGGCTGACGAGAATCCCGGCGAACTCCTGCACGAATTCCAGCGAGGTCCAGGGGCAGTCCCTGTCCTCCTTCAACTCGAAGCACAGCAGGCCCACGGCGCGGCCATCCTCGACGAGAGGGGTGAGGATGCAATGTTCGACCCCGTGCAGGGCCAGGAATTCGATCAGTGTCGCCGTCGTGCCGCCGGGGTTGCCCAGATCGAGGGAGAGCGTCTCGCCCCGTTTCAGGGCGGGGCAGAGGTCAATCCGGGTGCCGATACTGTCGTCGAAGCCATGCACATCCGCAGAATCGGCCGATTCTGTGCTGTTGCTGGCATGGCAGAGCCGGAACTCCCCCTGATCATCCGCCTGAAAAAGCCAGCAACGTCCGTTCCCGGCAAGGTCGCTCATCTTGCGGAGCATCCGCGACATGCCGCTTTCGATTTCCGCAGCGGGCATGGCGATCAGTTCGCTCAGAACCTTTATCACCCTGACATGTCGATCCATCGCGGTAACCCCTGCACACGACCCGTCTGATGGCGCCGATTGACTCGATACGCTGCTGTGCCGTGGTGTCGCACCGTTGGGTGGATCGGCGGTGAAACGGTTGAGCGCCAGCTTGCCCATAGGTTGTATGATTGGCATGGCTGCATCAAGACGGGCAACCGATTTATTGTGTCGCTTTCCTGCCGGAACACGAAAGCTGGTGCAAAATGGCCCCAAGGCCCCTCCTTGGCGCGGCCTTCAGGGGCCTGATCCGCCAGATGGAAACAAAAAAAAGCGGCACATGTGCCGCTTCATTCCGTCATGAATTTTCAGATCGCCTGTTTCCGTTCCGGCGATGCCGATCTCAGGTCAGGAGCGCAGCGCCTTGGCGACTTCCTTTGCGAAATCGGCCTGGATGACATTCTGTTCGCTCTTGGCGGCAACCTCGTAGTGGCTCGCCAGAAAAGCCAGACCAAAAGGGGTATGAAGGAGCGCTTTCGCGTCCTGGACCACCTGCTCGACTCTCTTTTCCACGCCTCTCCGCATCTCGTCGCCTGTCCCGAAGTCCTGTAGCTTGTACCAAATAGATAGCAAAAACTGGGCCTTCCGTCATCTTGGCCTTTTAGACAGGTCCTCGGACCCGATATGCGATCAATTGGCCACGGATCGTGAACATTATCCCTGATTGTCGTTAACTCAGCCAAATTTTTGCCACATTGAGCGCCCTATCTATGCCCTGAGTTGTGCCTCGCAACCACAGGAAGAGGCGTGTTGCGGCAGGAAGAATGAGGCGACGATGACATCCATGCGGCTTCTGGCGGTCGATGACGACCCGGTGTTCCTGATGCTGCTCAAGCATGTGCTGAGCACGATCGGGTATGAGGATATTCAGACCGTGAACTCGGGGGCGGCCGCGATTGCGTTGCTGCGCGACCCGAAGGAGCATTTCGACTGCCTCCTGCTCGACATCGACATGCCGGAGATGACCGGCATCGAGCTTTGCCAGCGTCTGCGGCACATTCCGGCCTATCGTGATACGCCCGTGCTGATGATCACGGCGATGAAGACGCTTCACTTCGTCGAGAACGCATTCCGGGCCGGAGCCAACGACTACATCCACAAGCCTGTCGATGAGCTGGAACTGGGGACGCGGCTGCGGATGATCCGCGAGCTTCTGGCGGAGCGCCGTCGCCGGGCTTCGGTGGAAACCCAGGTGGCGAGCAACCTCGGTCTGCCCGTCCTCAACGTCACCTTCGAAGAGCCGGTGAGCATCACCGAGGCCGGCAGCGTGATCGACTACCTTGCGCTTGAGAACTATGCGCTGACCCTCGGCCGGCTCCGTCTCTATGGTCACAGCGTCATGGGTTTCAGTGTCGTCAACGCTCTGGAGATTTACAGATCCACAGATGGCATCGGCTATGTCGATACGATGGCCATTGTCGCCTCGGCGATTGACCGGGCGCTGAAATCCTTCAACCATCTCATCGCCTTTGCGGGCCGGGGGGAATTCGTCGCCATGATCTCGCAGCGTACCGATGTGTCGTCGGAGGTGTTGCAGGATGAGATCGAGATGACGATGGCGCGCTATGCCGCGGTCTACAACGATCTCGAAATCCCGCTGCCGAAGGTGCATGTGGGAGAGATCATGCACGCGGGCTTCTTCACGCGAACGACGGTCAACCAGCTTATCGCCAAGGCCCGCGAAAGTGCCGCCCGCCTCCCGGTTTTCGGGATGAGAGATTTCGGACGCGCCTATTGAGGGGGTTGCCATGGGTATCGAAGTGTTAGCCCCGGATGTCCTCATGCCGATCCGTCAGCGGTTCCTGTCGATGCTTGAGGACTACACCATCCAGATCTCGATCCTTCACGAGGATGCCGAAGATCCTGCGGAACTGGCGGAAGCCATGGCCGACATCGGCTCCATCGCGCATCGAGTTGCCGGGGTCGCGGCAACCCTCGGCTACGAACCACTTGGGGTTGTGGCCTCCCGTCTTGACCAGCAGCTCGTTGCCGGCAGACAGAGGGGAAGCTGCACTCTGGAAGAAAATGATCACCTTATCAGATTGTTTCGTGCGGCTATCAATAACGCACTGGACGAGAGCGCAACCTGAAGGCAGCCTGTGACATACTATAGGGCATGGCAAAGGATGGCCGCCGGCTGAGCCAGCCGGTCGGACCAACGGGGCTCTCGATGTGGAACTGTTTTGAATATTTGCGGATTGACGCACTTGGAAGCGTCACGCTGTTTTTCTGGTTCGGCATATTCTTTTTACTGCAAAGAGCCGGCGGAGATTATTTCTTCGGGCGCCGCTTTTTTATTACCTCACTGGTTGCAATGCTGGCCTGGCTTGCAGGCGTATTCATGGAAATTGCGTCTTCCGAACCGCAATGCAAGATATTCTGGTCGAAAGCCTCCTGGCCATTGATTGTCCTCTTGCCGACGGCATGGGCGTTTTTCCTGATTGACTATGCATTCGGCGCGCGCCGCAACCCGCGTCTTTGGCAGATGGCGCTTCTGTGCATCGGGCCGATCGCGGCGGCTTTGGTGGTTCTGACCAATGATCAGCACCAGCTTTTCTATGCGCCCGGCACCGGACCTGTCGAGGTGGATGGCGACGTGCTCGTCGTGTACCGTCACGGACCGCTTTTCTATCTGTTTTCGGCCTATATCTACATTTTCCTGCTTTGCGCGATCCTCGTGACGGCGCGGGGAACGCTGCACGCCAGCCGCGCACAGCGGTCCTTCTTTGCCGGTTTGCTGTTGGTCACCATCGCGCCGGCCTTCAGCAATGTGCTCTACATCGTCTTCGGCGTCACTTTGGCGGGTTATGATCCGACGCCTTTTGCCTTCTCGGTGACCCTCTTCATTCTGTCCCTGATGATCGCGCAGAACCGTCTGAAGGACGTGGGGTCGATCGCCAAGGATCTGATGTTCCACAATTCTCCGGACCCGATTTTTGTTCTGGACGTGAACGGCAGACCGCTAAGCCGGAACCCCGAAGCCAAGCGCATGTTCGGCGTCGAAGCGGGCGACAATGTCGATGCGGATCGGATGACGCCGGAGTTGCAGGAGTTCATCGACGAGCTCATCAGCACGGGCGGACAGCCAGCAAGCCGGACCCTGAATGTGCGCCGCCGCTACTTCGATCCGGATGTTTTCCCGGTGCGACAGGAATTCGGCAGTTCCTCGACCGTCGTGGGTTGGGTCCTGCGCTTGCAGGATTCGACGGAGCGGCGTTTTCTGTCCTATGCGCTTCAGGCGGAACGGGATTTCCTGTCCAGCCTGATGGAAACGAGCATGTCGGGTATTCTCGCGCTCGATGCCAATGGGACGATCATCTTCATCAATGCCGAGTCGGAGCGTCTGCTCGGGTTGCAGGGCATCCCGGTGCGGCAGGTCAATCTCAACGACACGGACTGGTGCTTCGAGTGGCCGGAAGGCACTCCGGCGCCGAGCATGGGAGAGGCCCTGACCCGGCTGCTGGTCGACAAGCGGCAAATCCGCAATCGCCGGGTGTCGCTGTTGCGGCGCAACGATTCCATGCGCCGAATGATCTCCATCAACGCATCGCTTCTCAACTCCAACGATACGGAAGCCAAGGTTGTGGTGTCGCTTTCGGATGTGACCGATCAGTATCGCACCGAAATCGCCCTGCGTGATGCGGCGGCGCGTTCGGAATCGGAAAACCGGAGCAAATCCCAGTTCATCGCCAATATGAGCCATGAAATCCGCACCCCGCTGAACGGCGTTCTCGGAATGGCGGAAGTGCTGGCCCGACTAATCGAGGACCCGGAGCAGAAACGGATGATAACCATCATCCGTCATTCCGGCGAGTTGCTTCTGACGATCCTGAACGATGTTCTCGATATGTCGAAGATCGAGGCGGGCAAGCTGGAACTTGAGGCGACGCTGTTCCGGCCCGATCATATCGCGGCGCGGATCGGCGATCTCTATATGGTTTCGGCCGAGGAAAAGCAGCTTGATCTGGAGATCTATACGAGCGGTCGCGCCGATATCCAGCGGGTCGGCGACCCGCACCGGCTCATGCAGATCCTGCAAAACCTCGTGAGCAATGCCATCAAGTTCACGCATGAGGGGGAGATCACCGTGACCTTCGCCTGCCCGCGCGGAAAGCCGATGGTCATCGAGGTGCGCGACACGGGAATCGGCATGTCTCCGGAGCAAACCAGCCGTATTTTCAGTGCCTTCGAGCAGGCTGATGGCAGCATAACCCGCAGGTTCGGCGGGACGGGTCTCGGCATGTCCATCGTGGCCAAGCTGGTCGAGATCATGCACGGGCAGATCGAAGTGGAAAGCGTGATGGGCGAGGGCTCCACGATCCGTGTCACGTTGCCGCTGGAGGAAGCCTGAGCCTCAGTGGCCAATCATCTTCTGGATGGCGGCAATGAAGCTATCTGCTCGGATAGGTTTCGGAAGAAGCATATCCGCAAGCGCCGTGGCGCGGCCGCTGTCGAGTTTGCCCGCAGAATCCACGGCAGCCGTAAAAAGGATCATCCGGGACGTGGCATTCAGGGTCTGACTGGCGCGCAGGTGCCGGATCAGCCGGTCACCATTGATGCGTGGCATGTTCAGATCGAAGATCAGCACGTCAAACCGCTGGGATTGCGCCAATTCCAACGCCTGCCGCCCATCTTCCGCCATTGTCAGTACCGTATTCGGGATGCTGCGGACCAGATGCTCAATGATCGCGCGATTGATCTCATCATCATCGGCGAGAAGAATTCTGTGGGCTCTGCCGGGAGGTTCCGATTGGCTGTCCTGGTTGTCTTCCTGGAGCAGAGCACGGCCAACGGGGGCATCTGTAGACATGACGCAACCGTTCCTTCAGTTTGACATCCCGCACCCTATAGCGTGTTTCCATCCCTTGCGGAAAGAAAATTCTCCCCCCGATTGAGGATCATATCCGCAATGTCATGATTGCGTGCATGAGATCCTTGCGCCGGAAAGGTTTGGCCAAATGGGTGTCGAATCCGGCTTCGAGATAATCGGCAACCTGATTGACCAGGGCATTTGCGGTAACGGCAATCGCGGGTGTGGCGGCCAAGCCCTTTTCCTGCTCTGCGGCCCTGATCTCACGAATGGCGGTAACGCCATCCATGACCGGCATCGAGATGTCGAGCAGCAGCAGATCGAACCGCCCCGCCCTCCAGGAGTTCAGCGCCTCAAGGCCATCACTGACGGAGGTCAGTTCAGCCTGGGTATCGGCCAGCATTTCCTCCAGCACGAGCCGGTTGGTCGGGCTGTCATCGGCGATCAGGATACGGACGCCCGCAAGACTGTTGAGCTCCTCCTGGACCGGGACATCGGCCTGCACCACTTCGATTTCGGCCTCCGGCAGAGGCACGGTCACGCGAACCGTGGTTCTGGAGCCGCCGGGAAGAACTGAAATCTCGCCACCCATTTCGGCAACGAGCGGGGCAAGAGATTCAGGGACAGCCAGCTTGCCGGAAGAACTCGCAATCTCGATTATAACCGGCTTGTGGGTCTTTGCGCTGATCTTCAGGCGCAAGTCCTGTCCGGGCGTATCGAAAGGTTGAGGCCCAAGGATGTCGCGCACGATTTTTTCAAGCGCATCGGCATCGCCGACACGCCCATCCTCGCAGCCGAGCCCGACGAAAGCCTCAAAGACTCCGTCATGACTTTCAGCCAGACCTGAATAGGTCTCTTCCAACCGACGGAGAACGTCTACGGGTCTGAATGGTATATGTTTCACGACAGAGTCATAAGACTGTTTCGCAGATGATTTTTAGCTTCATGGTCGGGTTTCCGATATAAAACAGACTCAACCAGGACACTGGGAAAAGTATAAAGAAACCAGTTTCGGGCCGATGCTCTCGACCAGTTTTGATTTGCTCCGCGCTCCGGGGAAATCGGGAACAGGTGCGGTACAATACTAGGAAACTTATACATCATATTTCTAACATCAATTCAGGTATGCATACAACCCAAAGGATTCTGTTGAGCGGGACTTTGCTGGGCGCCCGGCAGGATTTCCGCTCGTCTATCAGCGTAAAAATGCACAAGTTAAGCTTCTGTGGCGCGCTTTCCGATCTGTGTCCAATACAGGCGCTGCTCGACGGCGTAGAGCTGACATCTGAAGTTTTCGCACCGTAATTGAAGGATCTCCAAGGTCACGCACAAGGGCAACGAAGAAAGATTTTACAATCTGATGCAAATTTCGGCGAAGGTCGAGGATTGACGTTGCGGCACATCTGCCATCTTGCGCCATCGGGGCTGCGGCGCGCGGTTCCTTGCCCATCTTTTGAGCAATCACTTCTGAAATCGGCCGTGAGTTGTGCCGAGCCGAAAGCGCACAAGGTGGGTCCAGCCGACATTCCGCAGCATCGTGGCGGCTCCTTCCGGTACTGAACCTGGCGAGAAAAACAGGGCGCGGGCAGAGCCGGTATGGCCGATGGCGAAGCCCAGGGCGCCCAGGCGCAGGGCCAGACTTTCGGTCGGATCCCCTGCCGGGCCACGCAGGGCCAGCGTTCGACCGGCCGAGATGCTGGCAAGCTGGGCAACTGCCGCCGGATCAGAACAGGCGGCGGGCCAGGCGGAAAGGAGGTCGTCGATGGCCGGAAAGCGATCATCCTTGGGTTCCGTCCGCAGCGGCGGTCCGTAGAAGCCACCCAGCACATCCATCCTCGGCAGGGGCGGCTGTTCGGCGAACACGCGTCCGGCGCGGGAAGCCCAGAGCAATCGCTCGGGCTCCGCAAACATCAACGGGTCACTGGCGCCCTCAACGGCAAGGCAGGCGGCAGCGATCCGCTCTTCCTGTGCCCCTGCCGCGCGGGCAAGCGCCACCAATGCTGCCGTCGAGGCGCCTGCGCCACCGCCCGGCGGCATATCCAGCTTCAGCACGAAGCGCCCTGAGACGGGCAGCTTCAGCAGACGCAGGAACCGCACTGCGCGCGCCCGGCCAAGGACGGCTTGTGGTTGATGGAGCGCAAAGGGGCCGGGCCGATGCGCGGCCGTCGCGCGCAGCACCGGACAGGGCAGCGTGATCAGCGCGATCTCGCCCCTCGGCCCGCAGCGGCCTTGCAGAAACTCTCCCAGATGGCCTGCCACAACCGCGACACGGGGCTTCCCTTTCCGGCTGGTTGCTGGTTCTTGGAACATCAGGACGCAGGCCGCCGGAGGGGATGATGGAGCTTCTGCTTGTTGGCATCGGCACGGGCAATCCCGAGCATCTGACGCTTCAGGCGATCCGGGCGCTCAACAGTGCCGATCTGGTGCTGATCCCCGAAAAGGGGGCGGACAAGGCTGATCTGGCCGATCTGCGCCGGACGATTTGCGAGGAGGTGCTCACCAATCCAGCCACCCGCCTTGCCGGTTTCCCCATGCCGGTGCGCGACCCGGCGACGCCGGATTACCTCGCGCGGGTGAACGACTGGCATGATGCCATCGCCAGCCGTTGGGCCGCCGCGATTGACGCCCATCCCGATGCAAAGCGGGTGGCGCTGCTGGTCTGGGGAGATCCTGCGCTTTACGACAGTACCCTGCGGATCGCAGAGCGTCTGGCCCGTAGCCGCCCGATCGAGGTCACCGTGATTCCGGGCCTCATGTCGCCACAGGTGCTGACCGCAGCGCATGGTATCCCGCTGAACCTTCTGGGAGCGCCGTTTCTGGTGACAACCGGGCGCCGCCTGCGCGACGAAGGTTGGCCTGACGGTGTTGATACCCTGGTGGTGATGCTTGATGGTGAAGCATCGTTCACAAACCTTCAGCCGGATGGGGTGAGCATCTGGTGGGGTGCCTATGTCGGCATGTCCAACCAGATCATCGACCACGGGCCGCTGGCCGAAGCCGGGCCGCGCATCCTTGCCACCCGCGCCGCGGCTCGGGCGGCACATGGCTGGATCATGGATATTTATCTTTTGCGGCGAAAGCCGAACAGTCATTCGGAAAGCGCTCCATAGAGGATGAGCGTCGGGGCATTATCCGGCCTCCCTCCCCGGAGACTGTCGGCCAACCCGCCCACACTGTCACGGTGCATCATCTCTGCGGGGGTGGAAACGCCCTGCGCCAGAAGTGCCGGTGTCTCTGGCGGCAGACCGTGGGCGATGAGCTGTTCAGCCAGATCGGGAAAGGTTCCCCGTGCCATGAATACCGCCGTAACCGCCGCCGCATCGGCAAGGGCGGCCCAGTTCAGACCCTCCGGCAGGGCGCCGGTCACATCATGGCCGGTAACGAACTGCACCCTCCTCGCCGCAATTCTCCGGGTGAGAGGGATACCTGCCGCCGCCGCCGCCGCCGTCGGGGCGGTCACGCCGGGGATGATTTCGAAAGCAATCCCGGCAGCGCGCAGAACCATGATCTCCTCTTCCAGACGCCCGAACAATCCGGCATCCCCGGATTTCAGCCGCACGACCCTGCTGCCCGCCTGCGCGTGATCGGCGAGAAGGCGGCTCACATGATCCTGCCGCGGAGAGGCGCGGCCCGCCCGCTTGCCGACGGAAATGAGATCCGCTTCCGGCCGGGCAAAATCAAGGATCGGACCCGCCGAAAGATCGTCGTAGAGCACGACATCGGCGTGCCGCAGCCGGTCGGCGGCCTTCAGGGTCAACAATTCCGGATCGCCGGGGCCGGAGGAAACGAAACTGACAAAGCCGCTCATGTGGCTTCTCCGATCAGGTGGAAGAAGGTGCCGCTGACATGGCCCCGATGCGATCCCGTCTCCTGAACCTCCGCGCCGTCGGCGTCCGTGACAAGGGCAAGCGGAGCGTCGGGCTGGGAAAGGATGGTGGAATAGTGGAACTCATGGCCGCGCAGCCTGGCTCCCGCCGGGTGACCGGGCAGAGGCGACAAAAGCCGCGCCGTCCGATAGCCGAGATGCATCCGGCGCGCGGCATAGCTCGTCTCAAGACCGAGCAGACCGGACATCCGGTGCTGCACTCCCTTGGCATCTGTCAGCGTCTCGCCAAGGACCATGTAGCCGCCACATTCGCCATGCACCGGCCGCGTTTCGGCAAAACGCAGCAGCCCTGTCATGAAACGGCTCGCAGCGGCGATCTTGCCGGCATGAAGCTCCGGATAGCCGCCGGGGAGCCAGCAGAGATCAGCCTCCGGAGGTGCTTCGTCCGCGAGAGGCGAGAAGGGGAGCACCTCGGCTCCCTGCGCCCGCCAGGCTGAGGCAAGATGAGGATATATAAAAGAAAAGGCGGCATCCTGAGCAAGGGCGATCCGTTGGGCGGGCGGGCGCGGAAGCGTTTGCGCCTGCGGCGGAAGGCCGCCCGATGCCACGGCGCGCAGGGCGGGAAGGTCCACATGGGCGCGCAGGAAGGTGGCATAGCGGGCCACGGCGGCCTCCAGATCGGGGTGCTCCACGGCCTGCACGAGGCCAAGATGCCGCTCCGGCAGGGCAAGGTCGCCGCGTCGCGGAAGGGCGCCGAAAACCTTCAGGCCGACGCTCTCCATCCCCAGTCGGCAGAGCCGCTCATGCCGGGGGGAAGCGACACGGTTCAGGATCACGCCTGCCACATGAACATCCGTTCGGAAACCTGCCATCCCGGTCGCCAAGGCCGCAGCCGTCTGCGCCTGACCGGAGACATCGAGCACCACCACCACCGGCCAGCCGGTCAAGGCGGCAAGGTCCGCGCTCGCCCCCGTCCCGATTTCTCCCTTCGTGGCCACGCCATCGAAGAGCCCCATGGAGCCTTCGGCCAAAGCCATCTCGCCGCCTCTGGCGAGTTGTGCGGCCAGAAGCCCCGGCGCCATGGCCCAGGTGTCGAGATTGAAGCTTTCCCGCCCGCACGCGGCACGGTGAAAGGCCGGGTCGATGTAATCGGGTCCGCATTTGTAGGGCTGCACCGCCACGCCGTCCTCTGCCAGACAGCGCAGAAGGCCGAGCATCACCGTGGTCTTGCCGGCGCCGGAACTGGGGGCCGAGACGATCAGGCCGGGGGTTGGGTGCCGGCTCATGCGCCCTTCACCGCATCGGCACGACCCGCACGGAAGCGGCGGTCATAATCGGCGGAATAGAGACGGCTTTCGGCAAACCCCTCCGCCGAAAGCGCCGGTCCGACGAGGATCAGCGCCGTGCGCTCCATGGTCTCGCCGACCGCTGCGGCGATGTCGGCAAGCGTGCCGCGCACCACCCGCTCGTCGGGCCAGCTTGCGCGCCAGACCACGGTGACCGGGCAGTCGGGGCCGTAATGCGCCGCCAGTTCCTCAGCCACTTCTGAAAGTCTGTGGATCGACAGATGGAGGGCAAGCGTCGCTCCGGTGGCGGCAAAGGCGGCAAGGCTCTCCCCCTCCGGCATGGGCGAGGCCCGGCCGCCGGTGCGGGTCAGCACCACGCTTTGCGCGACACCGGGCAGCGTCAGTTCCGCGCCAAGCGTCGCTGCGGCGGCGGCAAAGGACGGCACGCCCGGCGTCACCGTATAGGCGATGCCCATGGCCTTCAGGCGCCGCACCTGTTCTCCCATGGCTGACCAGACCGACAGATCGCCGGAATGGAGCCGGGCCACATCCTGCCCCGCCGCCTCGGCTGCCGCGATTTCCGCCATGATCGCGTCGAGATCGAGAGGGGCGGTGTTCACGATCCTGCATCCGGGCGGGCAATGGGCCAGAATCGCCTCCGGCACCAGCGATCCGGCATAGAGGCAGACCGGGCAGGCCGCGATCAGATCGCGCCCGCGCAGGGTCAGAAGATCGGGTGCGCCGGGGCCTGCACCGATAAAGTGAACGGTCATTCTGTTTTTCCTTTCAGGGCAAGGGCTGCGGTCGCCATTCCGTCGGCGGAGACGGCTCTTGGCGCGACCAGCCACGCTCCGGGGCCGAGGACGAGAAGCGCGCAGGCTTCCGCGACGCTGCCGGTGCCATGGGCAGCACGGGAGGCGGTGCTTTCGGTCAGGGTGGCGGGGATCGCCAGATCGGCGGCAGAGATTTCGGTGATCCGGTAGCCCTGGGCGACCAGTGCCTGTACCGCCGGATGGCTGGCCTTGACGGCAGGCAAGGCAAGATGGCGCGCCTCCGCCGCCCCGGCACGGTCAAGTGCATCGAGGATCGAGGCGGGTGTTGCCGCCGTGCGGAAGCCGATCCCGGCGATCATCGCGTGACGCTCCATTGCACCACCGGATAGCTCGCCCGCCATCCGCGCTTGCGGCCAAGGGGAGCGGCTTCGGAAAGCTCGATCCGCAGGAGGCTGCCGCCGAGGCGGGCATGGGCATCGGCCAGCAGCCCTTCGGTCTCCAGCGTCACCGCATGGGCGACAAGACGCACGCCCTGCGGCAGGCGATCCCAGAGCGCGCCAAGAAGGGCAGGCTCCGCCCCGCCGCCGAGGAAGATCGCCTGCGGATCGGGGAGATCCGCGATCAGGTCAAGCGCGCGGCCCTCGCGCAGGTCCAGCCGGTCTGCCCCGAGCCGCAGGGCATTTGCGCGGGCGCGGGCGGCGCGGGTCGGATCGGCTTCCACGCCGATGGCATGGGTGGAGGGGTGCGCCAGCAGCCATTCGATGCCGATGGAACCGGAGCCGGCGCCGAGATCCCAGAGCAGCTCCCCCGGTCGCGGGGCGAGCGCGGAAAGGGCGAGCGCGCGGATCGGGCGCTTGGTGATCTGGCCGTCATGGGCGAAGAACCCGTCCGGCAGGCCGGAGGCTTTCGGCAGGACCGCACCCGTTCCGGCGACCCGAAGGGCCACGGTGACAAGCGGGTCGATCCCGGTGAGGGAGAAGCCCTCCGCCTGCGCCTCCCGTACCTGCTCCGCCGCTCCTCCCAACCGTTCCAGAACGGTCAGGACCGTCTCCCCGAAACCCTCGGCACGCAGCCAGCCTGCCAGATCGGCGACCGCCGCCCCGTCCCGCAGCGTCACGATTGCACGCAGCCCCGGCACGAGATGGGGGCGCAAGCGGCCAAAAGGCGCGGCATGGAGGCCGAGGCTCAGAACCTCCTCCAGCCGCCAGCCCATCCGCGCCGCCGCGAGTGACAGGACGGAGGGGGCGGGATAGGCCCGCCACTCCCCCCGCTCCAGCACCGCTGCCAGCGACCCGCCTGCGCCATGCCAGAAGGGATCACCCGAGGCGAGCACCGCCACCCTGCGCCCGCGCAGCGCCAGCACCGGCGCGGTCGAGAAGGGAACCGGCCATTCGCGCTGCTCGGCCGGCCAGCCCGGACCCGCGATCAGCGCCAGATGCCGCGGCCCGCCAAAGACCACCTCGGCCGCCGCAAGCGCCTCCCGGCTTGCCTTCGACAGCCCGTCGGGGCCATCTTCGCCCAACCCGATGATCGAAAGCCATTCAGCCATGCGCCCGACCCCCCTGCGGCAAACCCTCGTCCTTGGCGGCACGACCGAGGCCTCGCGCCTCGCCGTCGCCATGGCAGAAGCGGGGCTGCCCGGCATCCTCTCCTATGCCGGGCGGGTGGAGAGCCCGCGCGCCCAGCCCCTGCCGATCCGCATCGGCGGCTTCGGCGGGGCGGAGGGGCTGGCGGACTGGCTGCGGGCGGAGGGGATCGGCCGGGTGATCGACGCGACCCACCCGTTTGCCGCGCAGATGAGCCGCAATGCCATCGCCGCCTGCGCCGCAACGGGAACGCCGCTTCTGGCGCTCGAACGCCCGGCCTGGCAGGCCGGGGAGGGTGACCGCTGGACCCATGTTCCCGATCTTGCCGCCGCCGCCGCGCAGCTTTCCGGCCCGGCGGAGCGGGTCTTCCTCGCCATCGGGCGGCAGCATCTGGCGGCTTTCGCGGACCAGCCGCAGCATGACTACCTTCTGCGCCTCGTCGATCCTCCGGGGGGGCCGCTTCCCCTGCCGCGCACCGTGGTCGAGATCGCCCGTGGCCCCTTCGACGTGGCGGGGGATACAGCCCTTCTGCGCCGCCATGGTATCACCCGGATCGTTGCCAAGAACGCCGGCGGCACCGGGGCGGAGGCAAAGCTGGTCGCCGCCCGTGCGCTTGGCCTGCCGGTCGTGCTGATCGACCGCCCACCCCTGCCGGAGCGTCGGATCGCCGCCACGGTGGAGGAGGCGCTGCACTGGCTTCATGCCGACCTCGGCGTGTAGACATAGCGCCCGATCCGCCGCGTCCGCGAGGAGCCGAGGATCACCACCGTCCGCATGTCGGCCATCTCCGGCTGCGCTTCGGCCAGAGGCACGACGCGGATCGCCTCTTCGGGAGTGGAAACGGCGCGGGCAAAGATCACCAGCCGCTCCGGCTCGCAGATCCCGCGCAGCAGATCCAGCACCCGCGCGAACTGCTCCGGCCGGGCGCGGGAGCGGGGGTTGTAGAAGCCCATGGCGAAATCCGCCTCGACCGCAAGGCGGAGCCGCCGCAGCACCAGATCGAGCGACTTGAGATTGTCCGACAGGTTGATCGCGCAGAAATCATGGCCGAGCGGCGCACCCGCCGCCGCCGCCGCCGCGAGCATGGCGGTGATGCCGGGCAGCACCCGCACCTCCAGCCTGCGCCAAGGCTCCGGCCCCGCCTCCATGGCCTCGAAGACCGCCGAGGCCATGGCAAAGACCCCCGGATCGCCGGAGGAGACGACGACCACCCGCCGCCCCTCGGCCGCAAGGCGCAGGGCGAGGCTGGCACGCTCCACCTCCACCCGGTTGTCGGAGGCATGGCGGGTCAGCCCGGGACGCTCCGCCACCCGCGCGACGTAAGGGATGTAGCCGACGACATCCGTCGCCTCGGCAAGCGCCGCCGTCACCTCGGGGGTCACCATGGTCTCCGCGCCGGGGCCAAGGCCCGCGATGACAACCCATCCCCCGGTCATGGCCGCCGCCCCCGGCCATGGATGAGGGCGATGGAGAAGTAGGGAACCTCGCCCTCCACCTCCGCCAGCCGCCGTACCCGTTGCGCGGGCATGGTGCCGTGTTCCACCAGCCAGGCATCGGCAAGCCGCCCCGCCGCCGCCAGCGCCGCCCGCAGCCGGGGCAGGTTGCGGCCGATCTTCATGACGACGAGCGCATCGGTATCGCCGATCCGCCGCCGCAGTTCCGCATCGGGCAGGGTGGCGGGCAGAACGGTCAGCACATCGTCGCCCCAGGTGATCGGCTGGCCCGTCGCCGTCCAGCAGCCGGCCATGCCGGGGATGCCCGGCACCACCTCGGCCAGACCTTCGGGCAGCCGGCTGTGCAGGTGCATGAAGGAGCCGTAGAAGAACGGATCGCCCTCGCAAAGCACGACCACATCGCCGCCTGCCGTCCCTTCGGCCAGACGCGTGGCCCAGTGGTCGTAGAAGGGCGCGAGCGCGGCATTATAGGCCGGATCGTCGAAGGGGATCTCCGTCGTCACCGGATATTCCATCGGCCATTCCTCGACCCCGGCGGGCAGCATCCCCTCCACCATCCGCCGCGCCTGACCGGAGCGTCCTGGCTTGCGGAAATAGGCGATGATGCGGGCGCCGGTCAGATGCCGGTGGGCGCGCAGGCTCATCAGCTCCGGATCGCCGGGGCCAAGGCCGATGCAGATGACTTTTCCGGGGCCTGGCATCATTCCCTCCGGCTGGCGAGTGCGTTGACGGCGGCGACGGTGATGGCCGAGCCGCCGGGGCGACCCTCGACGATGCACCATGGCACGGGGTTCGCGGCGGCGAGGGCGGCTTTCGATTCCGCTGCCCCGATGAAGCCTACCGGGCAGCCGATGATCGCGGCGGGGCGGGGGAAGCCGGGGTCCTCCATCAGGTTCAGCAGATGGAAAAGCGCGGTCGGCGCATTGCCGATCGCCACGACCGCGCCCTCCAGATGCGGGCGCCACAGTTCCACCGCCGCAGCGGAGCGCGTGTTGCCGATGCGGGCGGCAAGGGCGGGAACGTCCGGTTCGTGCAGGGTGCAGATCACCGCATTGCCGGCGGGAAGGCGGGCGCGGGTGATCCCCTCGCTCACCATCCGCGCGTCGCAGAGGATCGGCGCGCCCGCCTCCAGCGCCGCGCGCGCCGCAACGGCAAAACCGGGCGCGAAGCGGATGGAAGAGGCCAGTTCCACCATCCCGCAGGCATGGATCATGCGGACGGCGACGACCTCCTCCTCGGCGGTGAAGCGGGCAAGATCGGCCTCGGCGCGGATCGTGGCGAAGGAGGCGCGATAGATCGCCGCCCCGTCGGTTTCATAGGCGTGGGGCAAGGTGGTCTCCCAAAATCTCGGGGATGGTTTCGGGCGCAAGGCCGCGGAGGCGGGGCGGGGCGTCGGGGCGACCTTCGACGATCAGATCGAAGGCTCCCTCGCGCCCGGTCAGTGTCAGGGTCGCGGGCTTAGGATGGGCGCAGCCCTTGGCGCAGCCGGAAAGGTGCAGGACCGCCCCCTCCGGCACCAGCAGGGCAAGCCTGCGGGCGAGGGCGCGGGTCTCCACGCTGGCCGAGGCGCAACCCGGCGCGCCGGTGCAGGCGACGACGCGCAGCAAGGGATCGTCGGCCCGGTCGATCAGTCCGGGATGCGGCGGCAGATCGGCACAGCCTTCCACCACCACCGACCGCCAGGGGGTCAGCCGCAGCGGCGCCACCGCCAGATGGCGGAGCACTGCCACCTCCATCTGGCCGAAAGGCAGCGCGCGGCAGGCCCCGAAGGGGGTGGGGCCGGGGCAAAGCGGCGCGCCGGTCAGGGGCGGGGTGGTTGCCTCCAGCGGTGGCAGCGTCCCGGCGGCGATCCGCTGCGCCATCCGCCCCCCGCCGCCCGCCGCAAACCAGCGGGCGAGGGCCAGGGCGCGGGCGGGGGCCTCGGCTTCCGTCACCGGCTCACCAAGCACCATGCCATCCGCGCGCAGGATCAGCCCGTCACCGGCCCGCTCAATGCGGATATCGGCGGAGGCGCCGCCCAGCACCGCCGCCGCCCCCGTGTCCACCGCGAACCCGAATTTCGGCGGGAGCACGGGACCATCCGCCAAAGCCGCCTCAAGCGCCGCGACGAGCCGCGGGGTCGCATCCTCTTCGCGCCAGACCGGCGTGGTCAGGATGTTGCGCCGCGCTTCCTGCGCCGGATCGGGGTCCAGAAGCTCCATGTCTGCCAAAGCGGCATGAAGCTCCGGCAGAGCCGCCGCCCGCACCCCGCGCAATTGCAGATGCGCCCGGCTGCCGAGGTCGATCATCCCGCTGCCTGCCGTCTCCGCCAGATCGGCGAGCCGCAGCGCCTGCGCCGCCGTCAGCCGCCCGCCATGCGGCCGCACCCGCACCACCAGCCCGTCGCCCGATTCCATCGGGCGCAAGGCACCGGGACACCAGCCTTTGACCGCGCCGCTCATCGCATCCCCGCCCGCAGGGAATTGGACCGCGAGGACCAGAGCCCGGCCTCGGCAAGGGCGGCAAAGCAGGCGTCCATCGCGGCAAGGGCGGCGGGATTCTCGGCGGCAAGGAAGGCGCGAAGATCGGGGTCCGACAGCGTCGCCGCATGGTAGAGGTCGAAGAGATGATCCGGCACCGCCCCCGACAGATGGGCAAAGGCCGCAAGATGGTCGAGGGTCGCGGCGATTTCCGCCGCGCCACGGAAGCCATGCCGCCGCATGGCGCCCAGCCAGCGGGGGTTGGCGGCGCGGGCGCGGGTGACGCGGGCGATCTCTTCGGCCAGCGGGCGGGCGCGGGGCTGGTCCGGCCGGGTGCTGTCGAGGTGGTAAAGCGCCGGTGCCGGTGCGCCGAGCCGCAGCATGGCCGCCGCAAAGCCCCCCTCGGTCGCGGCATAATCCTCGGCCAGCAGCAGGTCGGTTTCCGGCAGATCCTGTGTATGCACAAAGACATCCGCGCCGCGCAGCCGCGTCTCCAGAGCCGCCCGCGCCGGATCTCCTGCCGCGCTGTGCGCCGAGGCGGCAAGCCAGGCCTCCCCCGCCGCATGGCGCGCGGCCTCGGTGAAAACCCCGCCCGTCATGCCGAACCCATAGCGCCCCGGTGCGGGGGCAAAGACGCGGGGGCCGGCGGCGGCGGCGGGATAGGGGTTCATATCCGCCGCCTCGTCGCGCTCTGCGAGGCTGGCCGCCGCCGCCTCGAAAAGGGTGGCAAGATCGGGGAAGACATCGCGGAAAAGGCCCGAAACGCGCAGCGAGACCTCGATTCTTGGCCGGTCCAGCAGGGCGAGCGGCACGATCTCATAGCCCGTCACGCGGTCCGACCCCTCCTCCCAGCGGGGGGCGATCCCGGCGAGATGCAGGGCCATGGCGAACTCTTCCCCCGCGGTCCGCATCGTGGCCGAGCCCCAGAGGTTCACCACCAGCCCGCGCGGATAATCGCCCTGATCCTGAAGATGGCGGCGGATCAGCTCTTCGGCGAGCTTCACCCCCTGGGCATGGGCGGCACGGGTCGGCACGGCGCGCGGATCGGTGCCGTAAAGAAGCCGCCCCGTCGGCAGCACATCCGCCCGCCCGCGATAGGGCGAGCCGGAGGGGCCGGGCGCCACGCGTCCGCCCGCAAGCGCATGGAAAAGCCCCGCCCGCTCCGCCGTGAGCGAGGCGGGGTCGCCCGCCATGCCCGCTTCGGCCGGCGTGCCGCGCCCCCAGATATGCAGGCCCTCGCCGAACTGGCTTTCCTTCAGGTCGCAGACGAAGCGGTCGATGCGCGGGATCGCTTCGGCAGGGCTGGCATTGCCGGGCAGGCCGAGGTCATCCTCCACCCCCGTCGCCTGCGCCTCGGCCCGGATCGCGGCGACAAGGCGGTTGCGGCGGGCGGGGTCGAGGCCGTCGGCGGTCGAATATTCATCCAGAAGCCGCTCCAGCCGGGCGAGCGGCGCGGGCATCCCGGCCTCGGCCAGCGGCGGCGGCAGATGGCCGAGCGTCAGCGCCCCAAGGCGGCGGCGGGCCTGCGCCGCTTCCCCCGGATCGTTGACGATGAAGGGGTAGAGCACCGGCAGGGCGCCGGTCAGCGCCTCGGGCCAGCAGGTGGCGGACAGGGCCGCCGCCTTGCCGGGGAGCCATTCCAGCGTGCCATGCGCGCCCAGATGGATCAGCGCATCGGCCGCGAAGCCCTGCCGCAGCCAAAGGTAGAAGGCGACATAGGCATGGGAGGGCAGACGCTCCATGTCATGATATTCGCCCTCGCGGTCGGTTGCAGGGCTCCGTTCCGGTTGCAACGCGATGAGGAGCTTGCCGCGCAGGGTGGCGGCAAAGGCGAAGGCGCCGTCCCGAAGCGCGGGGTCGCGTTCCGGGGCGCCATGGGTCCGGATCAGCGCGGCGCGCAGGTCCTCCGGCAGGGTTTGCAGGGCGGCCAGATACTCCGCCAGCGGCCAGCGGATCGTGTCGCAAAGCGCCCCGGTCAGCGGCGCGCCCGGCGGTGCGTCATGGCCCGCGTCTGCCAGATCGGCGGCAATCGCCTCGGCGGAGGCGAGCGCGTCCAGCCCGACGGCATGGGCCATCCGATGCACCTTGCCGGGATAGGTGGACAGGATCAGCGCCAGCCGCTTTTCCGCAGCGGGCGTGGTGGCCAGCCGGTGCCAGGCCGCGACGCGGGCGACGGTGGCGGCGATCCGGTCGGGATCGGCCCGATGCGCCTGTCCGGCGAATTGCAGATCCGGGTCGAGGGCTGTGCGGTCCTTGAAGGCGATCACCCCGGCGGCGATGCGGCCATCCACCTCCGGCAGGGCGACATGCATGGCGAGATCGGAGGGCGAAAGGCCCCGTGCCGCCTCGGCCCAGCTTGCCCGGTCGGAAGTGGCATGGATGACCTGAAACACCGGCACTCCGGCGGCATCGAGCGGCGAAGCCGCTCCGCTGCGCCCCGAAAAGGCGGTCGCATTGACAACGGCGGCAGGGCAGAGGCGCGGCAGGGCCTCCTCCAGCCAGCGGGCGGCGGCGGGGTCCTTGAGGCTCGGCAGGAAAAGGCCCATGGCGCGGAAGCCCGCCGCCTCGAAGCCTTCGATCAGGGCGGCGATGCCATGGGTATCGGCGGCGGCCAGCCAGGCGCGGTAGAAGGGCAGCAGGATCAGCGGCTTGCCTGCCGGTCCGGGCTCCGCCGCCAGCCCCTGCGCCGGATGCCAGAAGCCGAAGGCCGGCAGGCTCTTCGGCCCCGGCACCGGCCCGGCATAAAGACCTGCCGCAAGCGCCAGCTGGGCAAGCGCGCCCTGGGCGGCGATCTCTCCCCCCGCCTCGCAGAGACCGGAAAGCCGCCGCAGGGTGGAGACGGGCAGGGTGGAGGCGGCATCGAGTGCGGGGTCCGGGCGGCCATCGGCAGGCAGGATCGCAAGGGCGATCCCCTTCTGCCGGGCGAGGGACGACACCTGCTCCACCCCATAGGCCCACCAGGGCTGCCCGCCGATCAGCCGGATCAGGATGCCCTTCACGCCGCAAAGCGTGCGCTCGATATAGGTATCGACCGACAGGGGATGGGTCAGCGCCGAAAGATTGGCGAGCCGCAGGGTCGGGGGGGTGGTCCCCGCCATCCGACGCGCCCGATGATACCCGGCCGCGAAAGCGCCAAGGTCGCTGTCCGAAAAGGACAGGACCACCAGATCCGCGGGCGTCTGCCCGAGATCGCGGGGGCTGTCGCTTTCCTCCAGCCCATGGCTTTCGCGGAAAAGGACGTGCATCAGGCCAGCGCCGCCTGCACCTTCGCGCGGTCGAGATCGCCCTTTTCGGCGATCACCACCAGCCGGCCCTGACGGTCGCCGGCGCCCCAGGGCCGGTCGTACTGATGCCGCACCCGCGCGCCCACCGCCTGCACCAGAAGCCGCAGGGGCTTGCCCGCGACCGCGACATGGCCCTTCACCCGCAGCACCTTCTGCGCGGTGGCGAGAGCCGCCACCTTGGCGGCGAAAGCCTCCGGGTCGGATTGCTCGGGCAGGTCGATGACCAGAGTGTCGAAGTCGTCGTGGTCGTGCTCCTCCTCGCCGTCATGGTGGGAGGGGCGGGCGTCGATGCTGTCCTCCGCCGCCGCGCCAAGGCCCAGCACCACCCGCGCGTCGATGACGCCCTCGGTCAGATCGAGCATCGGCAGGGTGCGCGGCGCCTCGGCGGCGATCGCGGCGCGGGCGGCGGCGAGCCCCTCGGCCCCGGCGAGATCGGCCTTGGACAGGAGCACCAGATCGGCACAGGCGATCTGATCCTCGAAGACCTCCGACAACGGGGTTTCGTGATCGACCCCGGCAAGATCGCCGGGCTTGGCCGGGTCGGGGGCGAAATGGCCCGCGGCAACCGCCTCGGCATCGGCGACAGCCACCACACCGTCGATGGTGATGCGGCTCCGCAGGGCGGGCCAGTCGAAGGCTTTCAGAAGCGGTTTCGGCAGGGCGAGACCCGAGGTCTCGATGACGATGTGATCCGGGCGCGGCTCCCGCGCCATCAATTGCTCGATGGCGGGGATGAATTCATCGGCGACCGTGCAGCAGATGCAGCCGTTGGTCAGCTCGACGATATTGGCCTCCGGGCAATTGGCATCGGCGCAGGCGCGGATGAGATCGCCATCCACCCCCACGTCGCCGAATTCATTGACCAGAACCGCCAGCCGCCGCCCCTCCGGGTTCTGCAACAGATGGCGGATGAGCGTGGTCTTCCCCGCGCCCAGAAAGCCGGTGATGATGGTGACGGGGGTTTTTTCCAGCGACATGTCAGACCTCCAGAGGCGGGATGCGGGCAATGGTGTTCTTGCGGATGATCTCGGGGCGCTGCCGCCATGGCACCAGCCCGTCCGGCGTTTCGGCATAGGCGCGGATCATGGCGATGAGATCGGCCAGATCGCGGTCGGGGTCGAGCGCGCCCTGCACATAGGTCCAGCGGCCGGGGCCGCGGAAGGCGACGACGCAGCCGCGCGTGCAGGCGGACAGGCATTCCTGCCGGTGATGGGCGATCCCTTCCGCCGTCAGCGCGTCAGAAAGCCGCGCCCCGTCGCGGGGGGCGCCCGCGTCCGGTGCGGCCATGCCCTCCGGCCTTACAAGACGGCAGGTGGTGCAGACCACCAGAGACATCGCTTCGGCCATCTGGCCCCTTTCGCGCGCAAGCGCCGTCGGGCGGAAAGGGGAAGGACAGCCAGAAAGCCTGAGGCGCCAGTGCTGCCAAAGGCATGACCGGACTGCGGCTCACCCCGGCCGCGGAAATCGGATGATGCCCATGAGGGGCATCACATGCTGGCAGGTCTCCCGGCTTGCGGATTTCAGGGTCGCCCCTGTCGGTCGCCCTGCCTTCCCGGCTTTTTCAGCCAGTGGCGGTCGGACGACCTCTCCGGTCACGGTCGCGGGGGCGGCTACGTCTCGGCCGAAGCCTATCGTATTCCCTCTTCGCCTGCCCTATGGCAGGAACCAGCAACGGCGACAGCCAAGCCACGACCGCATCCTCTTGTCAAGCGAGGCCCGGAATGACCAAGACGCCAAACCCCTCCGCAGATGCTTCCGGCGTGAGCGCCGAAGAGGCCGCCCGCCATGCCGGCAAGAAGGCGAAGATCAAGGCGGCGCGCGACCGCATGATGGAAGGCAAGACCGGCGAGAAGGGGCTGATCCTCGTTCTGACCGGGCCGGGAAAGGGCAAATCCTCCTCCGCCTTCGGGATGATCCTGCGCTGCATCGCCCATGGGATGCCCTGCGCCGTGGTGCAGTTCATCAAGGGCGCCATGGCGACCGGCGAGCGGGAACTGCTGCTGCGGCATTTCGGCGATCTCTGCCAGTTCCACACGATGGGCGAGGGCTTCACCTGGGAGACGCAGGACCTCGCCCGCGACAGGGCGGCGGCGGCGGCGGGCTGGGAAAAGGCCAAGGCGCTGATCCGCGACCCCCGGAACCGGATGGTGCTGCTCGACGAGATCAACATCGCGCTACGCTATGACTATCTGGATGTGGCCGAGGTCGCCGCCTTCCTGCGCGACGAAAAGCCGCCGATGACCCATGTGGTCCTGACCGGCCGCAATGCGAAGCCGGAGGTGCTGGAGATCGCCGATCTGGTGACGGAAATGGCCGTGGTGAAACATCCCTTCCGCGACGGGATCAAGGCGCAGCCGGGGGTGGAGTTCTGAGGCAGGCCGGGCAAGGGGGCGCTGCCCCCTCGTCGCTGCGCGCCTCACCCCCGGGATATTTGCGGCAAGATGAAAGGCAACGAAATGTTAACCGAATCGTCCCAGCCTGATCCGGCGGTACAGGGAGGGATCCCGATGACCGCGCAAGGTGAAAGCGCCGCGCCTCCCCCGCGCAAGCGGCCCGAGGTGCGGCGCAATGCGTCTTTCATCTTGCCGCAAATATCCCGGGGGAGGCGGCGCAGCCGGCGGGGGCGGAGCCCCCTTTCTTTCTTCGGGGGCGGCCTGTGAAGGCGTTGATGATCCAGGGAACCGGCTCCAATGTCGGCAAGTCTCTGCTGGTGGCGGGTCTCTGCCGGGCGGCGCTTCGGCGGGGGCTGAAGGTGCTGCCCTTCAAGCCGCAGAACATGTCGAACAATGCCGCCGTGACGGCCGATGGCGGCGAGATCGGCCGAGCGCAGGCCTTGCAGGCGCTTGCCTGCGGGGTGGAGCCGGTGGTGGATATGAACCCGGTGCTGCTGAAGCCCGAAAGCGATGTCGGCGCGCAGGTGATCGTGCAGGGGCGGCGGCTGGCGACCCTCAAGGCGCGGGAGTATTTCGGGTTGAAGCCGCAGCTTGCCGCAGCGGTGCAGGAGAGTTTCGCGCGGCTGAAGTCGCAGGCCGATCTGGTGATCGTCGAAGGCGCAGGCAGTCCGGCGGAGGTCAATCTCCGCGCCGGCGATATTGCCAACATGGGCTTTGCGCGGGCGGCGGATGTGCCGGTGGTGCTGGCCGGGGATATCGACCGGGGCGGGGTGATCGCCCAGATCGTCGGCACGCAGGCGGTGCTGGAGCCGGGCGACAATGCCCTGATCGCGGGCTTTCTCATCAACCGCTTCCGCGGCGATCCCCGGCTTTTCGACGCGGGCTACCGGATGATCGAGGAGCGGACCGGCTGGCGCGGCTTCGGCGTCGTGCCGTGGTTTGCGGGCGCGCGGCTGTTGCCGGCGGAGGATGCGCTCGACCTTGCGGCGGCGGGGGAGGGGCCGGTGAAGGTCTGCTGCCTCGCTTTGTCGCGGATCGCCAATTTCGACGATCTCGACCCGCTGAAGATGGAGGCGGGGCTGAGCGTGCAGATGATCCTGCCCGGTCAGGCCCTGCCCGGCGATGCGGATCTGGTGATCCTGCCCGGCACGAAATCGACGCGGGGGGATCTGGCCTTTCTGCGCGCGCAGGGCTGGGATGTGGATCTGCTCGCCCACCGGCGGCGGGGCGGGCGGCTTCTGGGGCTCTGCGGCGGCTATCAGATGCTGGGCCGCAGCGTTGCCGATCCGGAGGGGATCGAGGGGGAGCCGGGGGTGACGCCGGGCCTCGGCCTTCTCGATGTGGATACGGTGATGCACCCCGACAAGCGGCTGGCGCGGGTGCAGGCGGTCCATACCTCCAGCGGTCTCGCGGTCTCGGGCTATGAGATCCACATCGGGCGGACGGAGGGTGCCGATTGCGCCCGGCCCTTTGCCCATGTCGGGGGGCTGGCCGAGGGCGCGCGTTCGGCCGATGGCCGGGTGGAGGGCAGTTATCTGCACGGGCTTTTCGCCGAGGATGCCTTCCGCGCGGCCTATCTGGCCGGGCTCGGGGCGGTTCCGGGTGGCGTGGTCTATGGGGCCGGGGTGGAGCAGGTGCTCGACGATCTCGCGGCGCATCTGGAGGCGCATGTGGATGTGGAGGGGCTGCTGGCGCTTGCCCGGTGAGGGCGGTCTTGGGGCTGGCCGGGTGTCGTGGATATTTGGGCCAGTATGAAAGGCCGTTCAGCGCAGAAAACGACGGGCGGCGAGGCCCAGCGCGGCAAGGCTCAAAAGCAGGGCCGCGAGGGTGGCGAGGCTTGGGGGATGGCGCAGCGCCGCCCCCCAGTCCGGCGTCAGGGTCTGCGCGGTGTTGAAACCCTCGGCGCTGTATTGGCACAGCTCCAGCCCGCTGTTGTTGCGGATCATCTCTGCCTCGATCCGGCGGATCAGCGTATCAACGGCGGCGGCGCGGCCAGGCATCTCCTTCAGTCGCAGGAGAAGATCGCGGGCGGCGGCGAGATAGGCATGGCTGCAATGGTTGAAGGGGCTGGCTTCATCCGAGACCGCGCGGGGCATCAGGCCGAAGGCGCAATAGGTCTTCTGGATGCGGGCGTAGTTCAGCACGCGGCGGAAGTCCTGATCCGGTGCGGCGGCGCTTGCGGCGAGGGCAAGGATCGCACCGTCATGGCGGGCAATCACCGCCATCTGGCCATGGGTCAGATTGGCAATCGCCACACCGCTTTGCGGACCGCCGGGGGCGCCGCCGGAATGGGCCTCCGCCAGGGAGGCGAGGCTGAGGAACAGGGCGAGAAGCCGCAGGACGGGGGGCAGGGGCATCGGAAAAAGGCCCCCTGCCCGTGCGGGCAGGGGGCGATGGCTCAGCTATAGGCCGGGCGGCGGGACGGCCCGCTTTCGAGCCGCCGTTCGGCGAGGGCGCCAAAGCCGAGGCCGATCACCATCCACAGGATCAGGTGGATGCCGAGCGAGCTGACCCGGAAGTTCCACACCACCTCGGGCGAGAAGCCGTCCGGCATCTCGTTGATGGGCGGCAGGGCGAAGGTCACGATCCCCACCATCACCAGATAAGCGGCAAGGGCGGTCAGTCCCGCCGTCCAGCCGCCGCGCTGCGCCCAGAGCCGCCGCGCCAGCAGGATTGCCGCCACCATCACCGCGATCGACAGGACCAGCAGGATGAAGAACAGCGAGGTCCGCGCGGCAATCGTGTCGTCGCTGCCGACGGCGGGCGGGTTGGCGGGGTATTTGATCTGCGGCACCAGCACCACGGCGACGAAAGCCGCAGCGGCCAGCAGCGCCGAAGTCGCCCGCGCGCCGAGCGCCCCGAGCCGGCCATAGGCATAGGCGAAGACCAGCGAGAAGATCCCGCCGACCGCCGCGCCATAGCCGACGAGCCCGGTCAGAAGCCCGGTCGTCGCCTGGGTGGCGCGGCTGACCAGCTCCGGCTCTTCCATGACCATGGCGCCGTCTGCCGGAGGGGCCGCAGCCTCTTCGGTGGCGCTCATCTGTTCCTCGAAGGCGATCGCCAGATCGACCTGCGGCTCGCCGAACTTATAGGCGAAGAGAAAGGCCAGCACGCCCGCGAGCACGCCGACCAGCATGCCGCGCAGCAAAAGGGAACCTGTCATGTCATCCCCCTCAGTGGCAGGGGAAGCCGAGGAGGTGCCGTCCGTCATGGACGAATTCATGGATCATCGACCCCTGAAACACCGAGGTGGCACCCTCTTCGGCGCCGACGAAGTAGATGGCGATCAGGAGGAGCAGGCCACCGAAAACTGCCCAGGGCAGAATCTCGGCCAAAGGCAGGGGGGCCGGACGCGCCGGCGCAAACGTCATGTCAGACATTGTCATTCTCCATGCGGGATTTCGCGTCCCATGAAAGGCTTTTGGTTCAGGAGAAGGACTGACTTCCGGGTTTCCCCGGTAACAGTGGCGCGACCGCGCCGGAATTTCACCGGCTTCCTCTCACTCGACCGGTTTTCACCCTATCGGCGGGGGGCTAGGGTGTCAATCAAGCGGGACGGGTGGACCGCACCGGGCCGGAGGGGTGGATGACGACACGGCTGACACTGATCTGCCAGGGCGCGACGGAGGCCTCGCGGCGGGCAGGCTTTCCTGCGGATGAGCCGCTGGAGGCCAAGGCCGTGGCGGAGCTGGAACGGATCACGCATTTGCGCGGGCGCGCGGCGCGCGTCAGCCCGGCGCCGGCTGCGCGTCAGACGGCGGCGGCGCTCGGGCTGGTGGCCGGGGTGGACGCGGGGCTGGCCGATGCGGATTCGGGGCGATGGTCCGGTCGGCTCATTTCCGGGCTGGCAGAGGAGCATCCGACCGATCTGGCGCAATGGATCGCGGATGCGGCGTTCGCCGGTCATGGCGGGGAGAGCCGGATCGCCTTGCGGGAAAGGGCTGGCCGCTGGCTTGCCGCGCAGGCCGGCGCCTCCGGGCATGTGATCGCGGTTACCCATGCGGCCGTGATCCGGTCGCTGATCCTTGAGGTGCTGGGCGCGCCGGATCCGGCTTTCTGGCGGGTGGACATCGGGCCGATGACCGCGACCGACCTGCGCCATGATGGGCGCCGTTGGGTCTTGAAGGCCTCGGGAGTGAGGCTGGGTGAGGCCTAGAGCCGATCGACATTCGCGGATGCGGCGCCTTTCGTCGGGCGCCGGAGGGGTTTTGCACCCCTCCGGACCTCCCCGCAGGATATTTATGGCAAGATGAAAGGGAGGGCGCAGGGGGGCAAGTCCTCGCTCGTCCGGTCCGAAGGTCGATGGGTCTCGGGACAGCGGGCGCATCCTTTTCCGCGATCCGCTGCTAGCCTCCCGCCGGTATCGCCGCGATCTGGTCGAGGGTGCTGCGGTCCAGTTCCTCCAGAAAGCGGGTTTCGGCGGCCCGGAGACGGTGTTTGAGCCGGCAGTTGCCGGTCAGCGTGCAATCGCCGCCGCCCGCCTCGAAACAGTCCACGAGCGCTTGCCCGTCTTCCAGCAGCCGCACCACCTCGCCGAGCCTGATCTCCTGCGGTCTGCGGGCCAGCATCGCGCCGCCGCCATTGCCGCGTCGGGTCGAGACGATCCCCGCCCGCGCCAGCCGCTGGATGATCTTGCTCAGATGATGGCGCGAGAGGCGCAGTTCATCCGCAAGGTCAGCGGTGGAAAGACCGCGCTCCGGCGTTGCGGCAAGCCGCATGAGGGCGCGCAGGCCGTAGTCGGTGAACTGGGTCAGGCGCATGGGGTGACCTTGAATGGGTATTTACAATGCTTATTAGCAGGCCTACCCCTGAAGGCAAGCAGGGCGGGGTCAAGGCGGAGGAGGCCATGGCGCAGCAAGCCAAGGGGCCAATGACCGCGAGGCCGGTTATCCGGGTCGCGGGCATTTGTGATCTGGCGGAGGAAGGTCCGCGGCTTCCGGTTGACCGGCTCTCGCCGCGCGGACTGTCCAGGTCGGCCCTGTCGCCGGGCGGCTGGCCGAAGGACCCGAGGCCGAGAGGTAGGCTCCGCCGCCGGTTCCATGCGGACCGCGGCCGCTGGCCGAACCTACGCCGCCTCTGTTTCCAGGAATGTGCCGTGCAGCCGGAGGCCGTTTCCGGCTGTCTCGGTCGGCGCGGCAAGGGGCTGGTGACGCTGTTGAACGCGGCACAGGGGATGGAAATCCGTGCGACCGTGTTGCGTGATCTGCTGCCGGATCAGTTTGGAAAGGACAGGCCATGACCTTGACCCTGGATACCCCGCTTTGCGCGCAGCTTGGCTGCGATGTGCCGGTGCTGCTGGCCGGGATGGGCGGGGTGTCCCGATGGGAACTGGCGGCGGCCGTGGCCGAAGCCGGGGGGTTTGCCCAGCTTGGCATGGTGCGCGAGGACCCTGCGCTGATCGGGCGGGAGGTGAAGGCGTTGCAGGCCGCCACCTCCCGCGATTTCTCGGTGAACCTCATTCCCTCGGCCACCGAAGCGGGTCTGCTCGACCGGCAGATCGGCCTGTGTCTGGACCTTGGGGTGCGGAGCTTCACCTTCTTCTGGGAGGTGATGCCAGAGGTGATTGCCAGAGTGCAGAAGGCCGGAGCGCGGGTGCTGCACCAGATCGGTACGGAGGCTGCGGCCCGTGCGGCGGAGGACGCGGGGGCCATGGTCCTGATCGCGCAGGGGGTGGAGGCAGGGGGTCACATCCATGGCGAAGCCTCGATGCTGGCTCTGGTCGAGGCGGTCGCCGCCCGCGCCTCGGTGCCGGTGGTGGCTTCCGGCGGGATCGCCAGCGGGGCCGGTCTGGTCGCGGCTCTCGCTGCCGGGGCGCAGGGGGTGCAATGCGGCACCGCCTTTCTGGCGACGACGGAATCCTTCGCCCATGATTACCACAAGCAAAGGGTCGTCGCGGCGCAGGCGGCGGATACGGTGCGGACCGATATCTATGTCCTGAACTGGCCGGCCCATGCTGCCGTCAGGGTGATCGCCAACAGCGTGACGCAGGGGCTCGGCTTCGCCCTGATGGGGCATGATCCCGACGCGCTGCCCCGCGAGGTGATCGCCGATGAGGGGGGCAGGCCGATCCTGCGCTACAGCACCGATTCCCCGCTCCGCAACACCTCCGGGGATCTGGAGGCCATGGCGCTTTTCGCGGGGCAGGGGCTTGGCGCGCTGACCGACATTCCCCCGGCGGGCGAGCGGCTGCGGCGGCTTGTGGCGGAGGCGCGGGCGCTTCTTTCCACCCGCTGATCCGCGCTTCAGGTCCGCGCGCCGCTTTCGGTGCGGAACCGGTCGAGCGCCACGGCGCCGATGATGATCAGCCCCTTGATGATGTATTGCCAGACATCCGGCACCCCCGACAGGATCAGCCCGTTCGACAGGACCGCGATGATCAGCGCGCCGACCAGCGTTCCCCAGATCGAGCCGATGCCGCCGACAAAGGAGGTCCCGCCAAGGATCACCGCCGCCACGGCGTCAAGTTCATAGGCCTGACCGAGCTGCAATCCGTTCGCGGCGAAGAGCCGGGCGGAGGCCATGACCCCGCCAAGACCGGCGAGCAGGCCGGAAATCGCATAGACGAAGATCAGCACCAGCCCGACACGGATGCCCGAAAGGCGGGCGGCATCGGGGTTGCCGCCGATGGCGTAGATATAGACGCCAAGCACCGTCCACCGCAGCACGAACCAGGAGAGGCCGACGACGGACAGGGCGATGATCACCAGCCACGGCACTCCCAGAAAATTGCCGTTGCCGATGATCGCATACCAGAGGTCCGAGTTGAAAACCGTGGTATCCCGTCCCATCAGCCGCGCCACGCCCCGGATCGCGGTCAGCGCCCCGAGGGTCACGATGAAGGGGGGCAGCCGCACCCCGGCGATCAGCGCGCCGTTCAGCACGCCGAAGCCCGCGCCGACCGCGAGTGCCGCCGGGATCGCCAGGTACATGAGGTTGGGGTCGAGCGAGACGATCAGCGCCGCCATGGCTGCCGCGGCGAGGATCGAGCCCATCGACAGGTCGATCCCCCCGGTCAGGATCACGAAGGTCATCCCGCAGGCCAGCACCAGATTGATCGAGGCCTGTTGGGCCACGATGATCAGGTTCTGCGGCGAGGCGAACCGGCCGTTGACCAGAGCGAAGGCGACGCACAGCAGCACCAGCACCGGCAACATCCCGAGCGCGCGCAGCGCGGCGCGGGGATTGCGGCGGGCCGCTTCGGCGCGGGCCTGTGGATTGCTCGTCTGCATGTCTTTCCCCTTTCCTGCCGTCCTCAGACGGCACTCGCCGCCGCAGTCGCAATGGCGACGATGGCTTCCTGCGTGATCTCCGCCCCTGTCAGTTCCCCGGCGATTTCGCCCTCGCGCATGACGAGCACGCGGTCGGCGATGCCCACCACCTCCGGCAATTCGCTGGAGATGACCAGAACCGCCGCTCCGGCGGCGGCCAGCCGGTCGATCAGCTTGTAGATGTCGGATTTCGCCCCGATATCGACGCCGCGCGTCGGCTCGTCGAGGATCAGCACGCGGGGCCGGGTTTCCAGAAGCCGGGCGAGCAGCACTTTCTGCTGGTTTCCGCCCGAAAGGCTGCCCGTCGTGGCCGCTGCCGAAGGCGCGCGGATGGAGAGGGAGCGGATCGCCTCCGCCACACGCTCCCTCGCACGGCGCTTGCGGCGCACCGTCCCGCCGACGGCATCCGCCGCCAGAACGTTGATGTTCACATTGTCCTCGATCGACATGTCGAGGAAAAGGCCCTGCCCTTTGCGATCCTCGGTCAGATAGACGATGCCGGCTCGGATCGCCTCTGCCGGGGTCCGCAGCGGCACGGGGCGGCCATCCAGCCGGACCTCGCCCGCCGCCGCCCGGTCGGCCCCCGCGATCAGCCGGGCAAGCTCCGTCCGGCCCGCCCCGACGAGACCGGCAAGCGCCGTCACCTCCCCGGCGCGCAGGGCCAGATCCGCGGGGCGCAGCTTGCGTCCGTCGGTCAGGCCGCTGATCCGGAGAACCTCCGCCCCGCCCCCCGATCTGTGCTGCTTTTCATAGAAATCGCTCAGTTCGCGGCCGACCATCATGCGGACCAGGGCTTCGGCATTGAGATCGCTTCGCGGCAGGGTGCCGACATAGCTGCCGTCGCGCAGGACGGAACAACGGTCGGCCAGCTCATAGACCTCTGCCATGCGGTGCGAGATGTAGATGATCGCCATCCCCTCGTCGCGCAACTGCCGGATCAGCGCAAAGAGCCTGTCCGTCTCGCGCGAGGACAGCGCGGTCGTCGGC
The DNA here is from genome assembly GCA_027492585.1 of Paracoccaceae bacterium. Classification (GTDB taxonomy): domain Bacteria; phylum Pseudomonadota; class Alphaproteobacteria; order Rhodobacterales; family Rhodobacteraceae; genus JAPUEK01. Next base: position 97,846 of record JAPUEK010000029.1, read on the forward strand.
TCGTCCATCACCAGAATCCGGGCGTTGACCGACAGGGCGCGGGCGATTTCCACCATCTGACGTTCGGCGATGGAGAGGCTGCCGACCTTGGTTTCCGGCGTGAAGCCTGCGCCGAGCCGTTCCAGAATGGCCGCGCAATCGCCCCGCATCCGGGCGCGGTCGATGATCGCCCCGCGCCGGGCCTCGCGGCCAAGTGCCACGTTCTCCGCAACCGTCAGGTTCGGGGCGAGCGCCAGTTCCTGATAGATCACCGCGATGCCCATCCGCCGCGAATCCGACGGGCCGGTAATGGAGACGGCGGTGCCGCCGATGCGGATGCTGCCGCCGGGATCGGCGGGAATGGCGCCGGAGAGGATCTTCATCAGTGTCGATTTGCCGGCGCCGTTTTCGCCCATCAGGGCATGGATCTCTCCGGCCCAGACTGTCAGATCGACCCCGCGCAGCGCCTTGACCGGGCCGAAGCTCTTGCGGATGCCCGACATGGAGAGGAGCGGCTCAGCCATGGCCGACGTCCCGCCAGGCCTGCGTCAGCCGGGGATGAAGTGCTGCATAGGTGGCGACGAGCGCCGGCTCTGGCCGAACCTCGCGGCACAGGACGGCAGGGCGCCGTGCGGCTTCGGATGCCGAGGCGAAGACCCCGGCCCCGAGACCGGCGACAAGGGCGGCCCCGAGGCCCGCCGTCTCCTCGGCCTGCGGCAGGAGAAGAGGGCGGTTCAGCAGGGCAGCCTTGATCCGGTTGGACAGGGCGTTGCGGGCGCCGCCGCCGGTCAGGATCAGCTCCGGGACCGGATGGCCTGTGACCCGTTCGAACAGCGCGAGATTGACCGAGACCCACCCGGCCAGAGCCTCCACCCCCGCCCGGAGGATCTCCCCCGCCCCCGCCGCCGGAGAAAGCCCCGCCATCATGCCGTGCCGGTCGCGTTGATTGAGCGGCTGACCTGTGCCGGACAGGAACGGCTCGATCTGCACCCCGCCGGCACCGGGGGGTGCGGCCTCGGCCATCGCCCACAGCCTTGCCGTGGTTTCCGCCACGGGGTCCGGCCCGGACAGCAGCGCCGTCAGCCAGTCGAGCAGGCCGCCGCCGCTCGGGATATGGCCCGAAAGCAGCCAGCGGCCCGGAATGACATGGGGGTAGCAATCGTAAAGTCCGCCACCCACTTCGGCAAAGCCAAGCGGTGCCGCCACAACGGTCTTCATCGCCTCCGATGTGCCGGTGGAATCGATGACCTGCCCCGGATCGGCAAGGCCGCAGCCGAAGCCCGCGCAGGGATGGTCATGCCCGGCGTTGATGACCGGCGTTCCGGCGCGCAGCCCTGTCGCGGCGGCAAACGCGTCGCTGATGCCGCCAGCGGCAGCGGCGGCGGGCAGGATCGGCGGCAGGCTGTCACGGGCAATTCCGGCGGCGGAGAGGATGCGCTCCGACCAATCGAGTGCGTTCCGGTCGGCGAGACCGCTGCGGGCGGCCAGCGACGGGCTTGCCGCCATCACCCCGGTCATCCGCCAGACGGCATAATCCGCGACCATAAGCCAATGGGAAACCCGGCCGAACCACTCCTCCCCCTGTTCGCGCCACCAGCGGAGCCGGTGAACGGTATAGATGTCGTCATCCACCATGCCGGTGATGTCGAACCATTCCGCGCCGCTGAGCCCCAGGGCGGCGCGGCCCGGCGCCGTGCGGCGGTCAAACCATGTCGGACAGGGGCCGATGCGGTTGCCGTCGGCATCGAGGCCGGTAAAGGCCTCGCCGATGCTGGCGACACCGATGCCGGCAATGCTGGCTGCGGGATGACCGGCGGCGGCGAGGCGCTCCACCAGGTCCCGCAGCATCGCCGCGAGATCGCCCTCAAGGGCTGCAAGATCGAAATCCGATGCCCCTGCGGCCCCATGTACCACCCTCATCGGGCGGCGTGCCATGGCCAGAACCGATCCGTCCACCCCTGCCGCCACCGCCTTGAGATTGGTGGTGCCAAGGTCGATCCCGATCAGCACTGGCCCTGACGCGCGCATGGCTCAGGCCCGCGCCCAGGCGCGGAAGGCATCGGCCTGCCCGGCGGAGTTCAGATCGACCATCTTCTCCTCGATCACCGCCTGCGCCGCGGCCTGCGCCGGGATCAGCGCGTCGATGATGGCGATACCGGGCGAATTCGCGTTGTAAACCGTGATCATGGCCGAGTTATAGGCCGTGATGATGTCGGAAAACAGGATCACGAGCGCCACGCCCGCCTCGGTCGCCGCCCGCATCATCGGCCGCGGCGTGCCGGAGCCGCCATGCATGCAGATCGGCACCCCCGTCGCTTCCCGCAGGGCGCGGATGCGGGCGATGTTGAGGTTCGGCGTCGCCTTTTCCTCGCCATGGGCGGAGCCATGGACATTGCCGATGGCCGGGGCGAGGATCGTGGCGCCGCTCTCCTTCACCAGCCGCACCGCCTCCGCCACATCGGCGAGGTCATCATCCGTCTGCACCGCGCCATGTTCCATATGGCCCACGGCGGCTTCGACCAGCACGCCCAGCGGGGCGGCCACATTCACCACCTCGGCCACGCGGCGGATGTTTTCCTCCAGCGGCTCTTCGGCGGCATCCAGCATCACGCTCGTCGCCCCGGCGCGGATCGCATCGACGCAATCGGCCAGCGTTTCGCCATGGTCGAGGCTGATGCCCACCGGCACGGAGGCTTCGGCGGCCAGATGGCGCGCGACAAGGCACATCGTGTCAAAGCGCGTCGTCGCCCGCACGTCGGGATGGATGCGGATGACCACGGGCGAATTCATCTTTTCAGCGGCGGCAATCGCGGCCTGCACCACCTCGATGTTCATCGAGACAAAGGCGCCGACCGCGTATTTGTTCTGCGACGCATGTTTCAGCAACTGATCGAGCGAAGCGATCGGCATGGGGTAAGTCCTTGTGTTCCGGGTAAAGGAAGGTGGCCGGCGGGAGTAACCGGCCACCCGAGGGGGGGGGTTACTTCGCGGCCCAGCCCTGATAGTCGCCCACATTGTCGCGGGTCACGAGAGCGGGGGCGACCAGCACCACCGGGTTCGCCAGCGTCTCGCCCTTCTTCAGCGCGATCCCGGCATCGACGGCCGCTTCGGCCAGTTTGGCGGGAAGCTGGGCGGAAGAGGCTTCGATCATCGTATCGCCTTTCAGCGCGTCCTCGATATCGGGGGAACCATCAACCGTGGTGATCACGATCCCGGTGCGGCCAAGCTGTTTCGCCGCCAGATCGGCCCCGATGGCCGAGGGATCGTTGATCGTGAAGATGGCGTTCACATCGTCATTGGCGGTCAGAAGCCCGGTCGTGACGTTCAGCCCGCCCTCGCGGGAGCCGATGCCGTTCTGGTTGTCCGACAGGATCTTGATGTCGGGGCTTGCCGCCAGCACTTCCTTGCAGCCTGCCGCGCGGTCGATCACGCCAGAAACCGGCGGGCCGTTGACGATGATCACATTGCCTTTGCCGCCGAGCTTCTGCGCGATGTATTCGCAGGCCTGCTTGCCGGCGGTCACGTTGTCGGTGGTGATGGTCGCCTGGGCGCCGTCGGCGGTGTTGTCCACGGCGACGACGACGATGCCGGCGGCTTTCGCCCGCTCCACCGCCGCACCGATGGCCTTGGAATCCACTGCCGAGACGATGATCATGTCCACGCCGGCCTGGATGAAATTGTCGAACTGGGTCGATTGCTTGCCAAGATCGTAATCACCGGAGACGACCAGAACCTGTGCATCCGGCGAGACGGCCTTCACGCGCTTTTCGATGGCCCCCGCAACCGCTCCGAAGAACGGGTTGCCGAGATCGACGACCGTCACGCCGACCGATTTCAGTTCTTGTGCAGCACCGATCTGCGGGGCCACAGTAAGGGCGGTGGCCAGCATCAGAGCGGCCCCAAGGGACTTGGCATAGTGTTTCATGGTTTCCTCCACGGTGATCCTCCTCCGCCACCCTTCGGCTTTCCGGCCTTTGGGCGGGGCAGCAGCGGCTGCCATGGCTTGACCATAAGACACAAAACGTCTCACGGTAAACATATAAATGTTGATCGTGAGACAAAATGTTTCTCTGCGCTGCGGTATGGACGGATCGGTCATGGATGAAGACAGCTTTGAAAAGCGGGCAGCGCGGGTCAATCTTTTTGCCGCCGAGCAGAAGATCGTCGAGCAACTGCTTGGAATCCCGGCGCATCAGCTTGCCATCATGACCTCCTCCGACCTGTCGGAAAGGTCCGATGCGAGCCGGTCCAGCATCGACCGGCTGTCGCGCAAGCTCGGGTATCCGGGGCTGAAGGAGATGCGGAAGGCGCTGATCCTTGAGCGTGCAGGCGAAGATTCTCTGCATCGCAGCATCAGCGGCGAGCAGGGTTTTGCCGAGATCGCTCAGGCGGTGACCGCCGCGATGGCGGCGCGGACGACCAGTTTCGGCCAGTATCTTGCCCGCTCCGGTCAGCTCGATTCGCTGGTGGACCGTCTCCTGTCGGCGCGGATGGTGCTTCTCTTCGGGTCGGGGGAATCGGCGGCGCTGTGCAGCACGATCTACATGCGGCTCGTCCGCCTCGGCCTGTCGGTGCAGTTCACCGAGGAGCATCATACGCAGGTCACGCTCGCTTCGCTGATGACGGCGGAGGATCTGGCGATCTGCGTCTCCTATTCGGGGGCGACGAAGGCGGTCATGTGGACGGCAGAGCTTGCCCGGCAGGCAGGGGCGGGTCTGGTGGCGCTGACCGGGGCGGGCGGCTCGCCGCTGGCACGGCTGGCCGATCTCTCGCTGGTGCTGCCCACGGGCCTGACCCTGCCGGGCAGCGCCGAAGTGCTGGACCGCCTTGCCGCCGGGGTGCTGGCAGAGATCCTCTTTCAGTGCATCATTCAGCGCCGCCCCGATCTGGCGCAGAACTCGGTGAAGATCGACGATACGTTCGGCGAAGCCCGGCTCTAGCGCCGATCGATGCTCAGACCGGACAGGCGGAGCCTGCCGCCCGCCTGCCCTCCCCCCCTTCATCCACTGTGCATAAATATCCTGCGGGGAGGTCCGGAGGGGTGCAAAACCCCTC
>JAPUEK010000030.1 GCA_027492585.1 Paracoccaceae bacterium
CCCTTCCGGGTCGCGCTCACCAGCGCGCCCGTCCGGGGAAACGGCGCCGAACCGAAGGGTCCGGCAAGGGAGAGGTCGAGGAAGGAGCGGGCAAGGCGAGCCCGCTGAGACAGAGAGAGCGGCGGCGGGCTCATCTGTAAACCGCTCTCCCCGGAGATCCCGAAATGACCATCCATCTTCCCGGCCGCGCTGCGCTGGCCTCTGAAATATCATCCGAACTGTCCCGCATCTTGGCCGACCAGGCCGAGCGTGACGCTGCCGAAGTGGCGCTGCACGCCCGAAACAAAGAGGTGCTGTTCGACGGGCTGCGCCTTGTTGGCATCGCGCATGTTCTGATCAGCTTCGATGGCTCGGGCGACAGCGGGCAGATCGAAAGCATCGAGGCCCGCGATGACCTCGACCAGAATGTCACGCTGCCCGCCGCCCAGATCACCTTTGCCGGCATCGACTGGCAGAGCGGGGCGCCCGCCGAACGCCGTCTGACGCTCGAAAGCGCTGTCGAAGAACTGGTCTACGACCTCCTCTCCGACACCCATTGCGGCTGGCAGGACAACGACGGTGCTTGGGGCGAGTTCTGCATCGATGCCCGCGCCCGGACCATCCACCTCGAGTTCAACGAACGGTTCACGTCGTCCGAACTCTTCACCCATGATTTCTGAGGGGCGACGATGGCACATCCGTATCACCACGCCCTGTCTTCGGTGAAGAAATGGGGCGGCACGGTCGACGACTACCTCGCCTGTCACGAGTTTTTCGACGCCTCGAAACTCATCCTGGCTGACTTCCGGCATCGGGCGCTGCGCCATCACGCAGAGGGCGTGTTTCTCCTGGAGCAGGTCCACGGAAAAACCCTGACCCTGTCGACCGGTCGGGTGATCCCGACCCGTTGGGTCGGCGAGCAGCATGTCCGCGAGGATCTGGGTTTCGTCCCGAGCTTCGCCGACTGGGCAAGGGCAATCCGCGCCGAGCCCTGGATGGGCCGGACCCAGAAGATTGAAGCCGAGGTCGATCCGCATCTGACGAGCCCCGTGCGGGAGGTCACCTGACATGAGCCGCGCCTATCAGAACCTCGGACTGCCGCCCGATGTCTCCCCCCTCACGGTCCTGCGTACGGCGATTCGGCGGTTGCACCCCGATACGCTCGCGGTCCGCAGTTGGCGCGAGGCGCGAAAGCGCTACTACCGCGAACTCTTGCAGGCCCATGCCGCAGCGCAGGTCGCCACTGAGGTCCCTCAGCCCGCGGAAGTGGGCTGATTTCCCTCCCCCTGTCGCAACCCACTCCGACCCTGCCGTCGTGGCACGGGTTTTCATTCTGAAAGGAGCCCATCGTGGCTGACTATTTCACCCAATTCTCCTGCGTCCTGGACGTGGGGACGCCTGACAAGGCCGCCGCTGCGCTCGATCTCTTCCTGCGCTTGCGCGAGGAAGACGAGGCCTCGGACGATCCGGAGTACTCGGGCTTTGCCCTTTCGTTGCCGGATGGCCCGGGCAGTTCCATCCTCTGGTTCCATGACGACGGGCAGGGCGATGTCGAAGGCGTCATCCGCTGCGTGCTGCGCCTCGCGGAAGATATCGACCTCACCGGCCTCTGGGGTTTTGACTATGCCCACACCTGTTCCCGGCCCCGGCTGGAAGCGTTCGGCGGAGGTGCGCATGTCATTGACCTCGGTGCGCGCAAGAGTCTCGGCTGGCTCAGCACCCATGAATGGCTGACTGCCGCCCTGAACGGTGAGGACATCGACGCGATGGAGGCGCTCGTCGCATGAACACGGCTGTCCCTTCCCGCAAACCCGCCTCTTTCCCCATCCCGGAATTCGGCCGCAGTGCCGATGGCCTGACCGTTGCCCGGATCGGTAATGCCGCCTATGCCATGATCCCCACGGCTGATGGCCGGCATTATCTCGGCAGCGGCTGGCGCCTCACCAAGCCCCTGTCGGACTGGAAGCAGTCCGACTTCTATGGCCTTGGTGGCGACGTTGCCGATGAGGCTGCTTTCCACGCCGTCGTTCAGGAACAGGCCGAACATCAGGGCGAGAAGGTTGCCCTCAGACGGGAGGAGTTCCGCGCTCCTGCCAACACGCCCTGGGGACCATCGCAGGGCGCGGTCCGCTACGCTGAGGGGTTGGTGTTCCACTCGACCTCTGGCCATGGCGGGTTCCACCTTTCGGCGGACCGCAATGCCCGAGTGCATCCCCTGATGCGCGACGCGGGTGGTTACTATGAAGAGGATGCCGCCTGGGCCGCTGTCGCGACCGCCTGGCCCAATCTCGTCACTCGGCTCGAGCGCCGTCAGGCTGAAGAGACGCTGCGCCATAGCTGGCCGGATGCCTGGGAGGCGATCCATGGCCGGGCGCTCAGGCCCGGTGAATCCCGTACGCGCGATGGCGAAGCCTTTGCCCGCGACCATGCAAGCGATTGGGTCGTGATCTCAGCGATCTATTCCGACCAGCATCGCGGCTTCACCGAGGTGATCGCCACGCGGGGCGGGCGGCGCGATCCCAAATCCGATGAGTGTCGCTTCCTTGTCCCCTCAAGGGACTACAAGGCCGGCGCCTTCGGCTTCGTCATCGATGAGGCACGCCATGCCGCCTATGACGGCCCGTCGAGCCTCGATGGCAGGCGGGGCAGGGCAGGGGGCTGATCCCCAGATTGGGGGTGCTCATGCTGGCGGTCGGGCACCCGCCAGAGGAAGAGACGGGTGGGGGATTCCGTGACGGGTTTCAGGGTGGGAGAG
>JAPUEK010000031.1 GCA_027492585.1 Paracoccaceae bacterium
CCCCTCCGGACCTCCCCGCAGGATATTTGAGAAGAGAAGAAGGGGGCAGGGGGCGGTTTGCGCCTGGCCTTGGGGCGTTTACTCTGCCCCGCCGCTCGGCTACATCCCCGCCTTTGGCAGGGGATGGGCATGACACGCCATTGCGGGATCGACTTCGGGACCTCCAATTCCACCGTGGCGGTTGCCGATGAGACGGGCGCGCGGCTGATCGCGCTGGAGGGCGACAGCCCGATCCTGCCCTCCGCCGTCTTCTGGGAAACCGACGGCGCGCCGCCGCGGTTCGGGCGGGCGGCGGTGGAGGCCTATCTCGAGGGCGAGGAGGGGCGGCTGATGCGGGGGCTGAAATCGACGCTCGGCTCCTCGCTGCTGGCAGAGCGCACGGCGGTCGGCGGGCGGGCGGTGTCCTTCCGCGATGTGCTGGCGCGGTTCATCGGCCATCTGCGCGCCCGGCTGGAGGCGGCGGAGGGGCGCTTTGACCAGGTGGTGCTGGGGCGGCCGGTGCATTTCCATGACGGAGATCCGGCAGCCGATGCGGCGGCCGAAGCGGCGCTGGAGGAAATCGCCCGCGCCTGCGGCTTCCGCGACATCGCCTTCCAGTTCGAGCCGATCGCGGCGGCGCTGCAATATGAGCAGGGGGTCGCGGCGGAGGAGCTGGTGCTGATCGTCGATATCGGCGGCGGCACCTCGGACTTTTCCATCCTGCGCGTCTCGCCCGAGCGCGCCGGGGCGGCGGAGCGGGCGGGCGATATCCTCGCCAATGACGGCACGCGCATCGGCGGCACCGATTTCGACCGGCTTCTGAGCCTTGCCGAGGTCATGCCGCATCTGGGTTACAAGACCCCGACCGGGGGCGGCAAGGGGCTGATGCCCAACCATTATTACCTCGATCTGGCGACCTGGCACCGGATCAACATGCTCTACACGCAGCGGGTGGCGGCGGATCTGAAGGCGCTGCGCCTTGTCGCCGATGTGCCGGAGCGGCTCGACCGGATGCTGCGGGTGGTCGAGGGGCGCCACGGCCATTCGGTCGCCATGGCGGTCGAGGGGGCGAAGATCGCGCTGTCGGAGGCGGAGGTGGCGCGGATCGCTCTGTCCGCCTTTACCGGCGGGCCGAACCCTCTGGCGCGGCGCGAGGGCTTCGAGGCGGCGGTGGCGCCCCTGGTGGAGCGGATCGCGGCGATGCTGGCTTCGGTGCTGGCGCAGGCGGGGCTGGCGCCGTCGCGGATCGGCACGGTCTTCATGACCGGCGGCTCTGCGCGTCTGCCGGTCTTGCGGCAGGTGGTGGAGCGGGTGCTGCCGGGGGTGCCGGTCGGCACCGGCGACATGCTCGGCTCGGTCGGCACGGGGCTTGCTCTCGACGCGCGGCGGCGCTTCCGCTGAGAGGGCTTGAAGGCGGGTCCGCTTTGGCACAGGCTGGCGGCAAAAGGAGAGCCGTCATGCCCGTCAAGAACCGCTTCGCCGAACTGCTGCCCGAGATCACCGGCTGGCGCCGCGATTTCCACGAACACCCGGAGCTTCTCTTCGACGTTCACCGGACGGCGGCCAGGGTGGCCGAGCTTTGCCGCGGCTTCGGCTGCGACGAGGTGGTCGAGGGCATCGGCCGCACCGGCGTCGTGGCGGTGATCAGGGGCAAGACCGATACGGCGGGCAAGGTCATCGGCCTGCGCGCCGATATGGATGCCCTGCCGATCCATGAGCAGACCGGGCTGGCCTATGCCTCCAAGACCCCCGGCAAGATGCACGCCTGCGGTCATGACGGCCATACCGCCATGCTGCTCGGTGCGGCCAAATATCTGGCGGAGACGCGGAATTTCGACGGCTCCGTCGTCTGCATCTTCCAGCCGGCGGAGGAAGGCGGCGGCGGCGGGCGCGAGATGGTGCAGGACGGGGTGCTCGACCGCTGGAAGGTGCAGGAGGTCTACGGGATGCACAACATGCCGGGCATCCCGCTGGGCCATTTCGCCATCCGTCCCGGCGCGATGATGGCGGCGGCCGACCAGTTCGAGATCACCGTGACCGGCAAGGGCGGCCATGCGGCCAAGCCTCATGACTGCATCGACACCACCGTCGTCTCCGCCCATATCATCGTGGCCTTGCAGACCATCGCCTCCCGCGGGGTGGACCCGCTGAAACAGGTGGTCGTCTCCGTCTGCACCCTCACCACCGACAGCACCGCCCATAACGTCATCCCGCAGGTGGTGAAGATGAAAGGCACGGTCCGCACCATGGATTTCGGCGTGCAGGATTATGTGGAGCGCCGGGTGAAGGAGATCGCCGAGGGGACCGCTCTGGCACTGGGGGCCAAGGCCGAGGTCGCCTATCAGCGCGGCTATCCGGTGACGGTGAACGCGGCGGAGAACACCGGCTTTGCCGCCGAGGTCGCCCGTGCGGTTTCCGGTCAGGTCGATACCGATACCCCGCCCTTGATGGGGGCGGAGGATTTCAGCTTCATGCTGCTGGAACGCCCCGGCGCCTATATCTTCCTCGGCAATGGCGATACGGCCATGGTCCACCATCCCGCCTATAATTTCGATGATGACGCCATCCCCTTCGGCGCGAGCTGGTATGCCGGCATGGCCGAGGCACGGATGCCCGCCGCCTGAGACCTTCGGACCGCCCCGGTGAGGCCGGGGCGGCCGTTCTGCAATTCTGCCGCCCCCCCATTCCCTTTGGAGATTGCCATGGTCCTGCCCGCCGCCCGCCAGCTCCTGAAGCCCGCTCTGGCTGCCCTTCTGCTTGCCCTTCCGCAACTCGCCGGAGCGGGGGAGATGTTCACCGTCCCCGTCGACAAGGAGTTCACCGACATCGAGCAGAAATGGAACAACGGCCGCGTCACCTACCGGGGCAAATGGACGGTGATCCTTGCCAAGGACGGAACCATCGCCGTTTGCGGGGCGGGGGCGCGGCTCGATGCCCAGACCGCCCCGGCGGTGGCGAAATGGCTCCATTCCATCGCCGTCAAGGTGAACGGCAAGACGGTGCTGAAGGACATGAGCTTCTTCACCGAAGTCTCCAGCACGGCTCCGCTGGAAAAGGCCAAGGCCACCTGCAAATCCTCCGGCGTGAAGCCGCCGAAGGGCAAGGTGGAGATCTTCATGACCTCGCCGCCGATGTCGGCCCGGCTCTGAGAAGGGCGGGCGTTCCGCGTCTTTCCTGCTGGTCGCCGACCGCAGGTTTCGGGCGCGGAACCGCCGATCCGTCCCGATCCTTCCCCGGCAATTCCCGCTGACCGCATCCCCTTCGCAAAGGCCATCCCATGATCGCCCTCCTGCTCGTCGCCCTCGTGGCCCTCCTGCATCTCTACATCCTCGTGATGGAAATGTTCCTCTGGGAGGCGCCGCGCACCCGCAAAGCTTTCGGAACGAGCGCGGAATTCGCCGCGGCGACAAGGGTGCTGGCGGCCAATCAGGGGCTCTACAACGGTTTCCTCGCGGCCGGGCTGATCTGGGCGCTGATCCTCGGTCTGCCGGGGCAGGGGCAGGCGGTGGCGCTGTTCTTCCTCGGCTGCGTGGCGGTGGCGGGGCTTTACGGCGCCGCGACCGCGAGCCGCCGCATCCTCTTCGTGCAGACGGTGCCGGCGGTGCTGGCGATGGCCGCGGTGCTGGCCGGGATCTGAGGCGCTCAGCCGCCGGTGTGGCTCATGTGGCGGGTCATGCGGCCCTGGACCGTCTGGCGCGAATAGTCGAAATCATGGCCCTTGGGCTTGCGGGCGATGGCGGCACGGATCGCCGCCTCGACCGGCGCGTCGGAAGCGGAAGACCGCAGCGGCGCGCGCAGATCCGCCATGTCCTCCTGCCCCAGACACATGTAAAGCTCGCCCGTGCAGGTCAGCCGCACCCGGTTGCAGCTTTCGCAGAAATTATGGGTGAGCGGCGTGATGAAGCCGATGCGCTGCCCGGTCTCCATCACCCGCACATAACGCGCCGGGCCGCCGGTACGCTCCGGCAGATCCACAAGCGTAAGCTGCGCCGCAAGCCGCGCCCGCAGATCGCTGAGCGGCCAATACTGGTCGAGCCGGTCGGCCTCGCCCATGTCGCCCATCGGCATGACCTCGATGAAGGTCAGGTCGTGGCCCTCGCGCGCGCACCAGTCGGCAAGGGAGAAAAGCTCGTCCTCGTTGACGCCCTTCAGCGCCACCGTGTTGATCTTGACCCGCATCCCGGCCTCGCGCGCCGCGTCGATCCCGTCGCGCACCTGCGCCAGCCGGCCCCAGCGGGTGATGCGCCCGAACTTCACCTCGTCCAGCGTGTCGAGCGAGACATTGACCCGCCGCACCCCTGCCGCCGCCAGATCCGCCGCGTGGCGGCGAAGCTGCGAGCCGTTGGTGGTCAGGGTCAGCTCCTTGAGGCTGCCGTCCTGCAGATGCCGCCCCATCGCCTCGAAGAAGGTCAGGATGCCCTTGCGGACCAGAGGCTCCCCCCCGGTGATCCGCAACTTCTCGACGCCGAGCCGGATGAAGGCGGAGCAGAGCCGGTCCAGCTCCTCCAGCGTCAGGAGTTCGGCCTTGGGCAGAAAGCTCATGTGCTCGGTCATGCAATAGGTGCAGCGGAAATCGCAGCGGTCGGTGACCGAGACGCGCAGGTAGGAGATGGCGCGGGCAAAAGGATCGAGGAGCGGGGTCTGGGCCATGTCCTGAAAATAGGCATCGGCGGGCAGAGGGACAAGGCGGAATACGGCAGTTGCGGGGCGGGGGGCGTCATACTATCCTGAGGCCATGATGAACGCTTTCCCCGTACTCCGGTTCCCGGCCCTTCTCCTCCTCGCCGCCGCCCTGTCGGCCTGCGGACTTCTGCAACCGAAATCCAAGGCCCCGCCGGTGCAGATCGTGGCCCCGGTGGGACCGGCGCAGACGCTGCCGCCGCTCGGCAAGGGCGCGGCCGCCGCCTCCTTCGACAAGACCAGCGAGGCGGAGAAAGCCGCCGCCCTCGCCAAGCCCGCCGCTGCCGGCGCGCGGGAGCTGGGCAAGACCGTCGTGACCCTCGGCAGCCCGACGGAACAGGGCTTCTGGCTCAAATCCGCACTTGTCGCCGCCCCGGGAAAAGGCCGGATCACCACCGCCTCCGGCGCTTCGGTTGCGGTGGATCTGCTGCCGGGAACCGGCGGCGCGCTCTTGTCGCTCGCGGCGTTCCGCGCGCTCGGGCTGAGCCTGACCGATCTGCCGGAAGTCACCGTCTTCGCGGAATGAGCCTTCGGGCGATGCGCCCCCGGCTGGCCTGAGCCTCCGGCGGGGATATTTGGAAAGAGAAGAAAGCCCCTTCTTCTCTTCTCAAATATCCCCCGCGGAGCGTTCCGCCGCTGGGGCGGGGCGCCCCGGTCAGAGGTATTTCCCGGCCTCTTTGCGGGCGAAGGGTTTCAGCCTGTCGCCATGGGCGGCAAGGAAGCGCCCTGTGCGCGGCGCATCATGTTTGGACAGGTCGCGCAGCCACCAGGCCACCGCTTTCTGGATGAACCATTCGCGGTCATCGGCATAGGTGGCGCACCAGCCGAGTACGCGGTCGCGGATGTCCAGGTCCTGCGGTTTGGGGAAGTTCTGCTTGGTCCAGGGCAGGGTGATGACCAGAGCCGCCCTGCGGACCCAGAAGCTCGGGTGGGCGATCCAGCTCTCCACCTCGTCGATCCGCGCGGGATCGGCCAGAAGCCGGCGTCCGCCGGCGTCGCAGGCGTGATCGGCAATGGCCCAGGCGTCGAACTGCGGCACCCAGGAGGCGATGAGCCGCCAGACGCCCTCATCCCCGGTGATCCGGGCCTGGGTCAGCAGCTTTGCCGCCGCGATCCGCGCCTCGTGGATATCGCTCTCCCAGAGGGCGGCGGCCAGGGCCACGCGGCCCTCCACATCCAGTTCCGCCCGCCAGCCCTGCGCGAGTTCGGTCACGACCGGAACCGTCACGCCGAGATAGCGGCGCGGCGCCTTGTGATAGGCGGCGGCGCCGGCGGCCCTTTCGGCATCGCCCGCCGCTTCGAGCCGGGCAAGGGCCTCGTCGAGGTTCATGGCTGCCCCCCGAGATTGGCCCCGATCCCGGTCGGCAGCCCGTCGATGGACAGGCTGTTGCGCTCCGCCCAGTAGGTCTCCAGCCCTGCGGGGCCGCGATCCTCGGCCCATTGGCGCAGGACCGGGCGTTCCGCTGGGTCGTCCATCAGCGGCACCGCATAGCCGCAGGAGCTTTGCACCAGATCGACGCCCATGTCGAAGATCTGCCGCGCGCCCGGCAGATCCGGCAGAGGGGCGGCCAGCGCCGCCCAGTCCGCATCGCCGCGATGGATGCAGCGCGCCGTCCCGTAGGCGCGCAGGATCAGCGGGCGTTTGCCGAAGCTGCACCACATCACCGTCATGCGCGCGTCGAGCGGCAGATGCGCCGCCGTCTCGTTGCCCGAGCCGGTGAGGTTCAGCCACACAAGCCGGTTCGTCCCCATCAGCCGCAGGCTGTCCATGCCCTTGGGGCTGAGGTTGATCCGCGCTCCGGGCGCGCTTGTCGCCACGAAGAACACCGCCTGCTCGGCGACGAAACGCGCATGATCGGCGGTGAAACCCTCGAACTGCCGGGCCATCACTCCACCGTCACGGATTTCGCCAGATTGCGCGGCTGGTCCACGTCGGTCCCCTTGGCGATGGCGGTGTGATAGGCCAGCAACTGTGCCGGCACGGAATAGAGGATCGGCGCGAAGATCGGTGCGACCTCCGGCAGGGTGAGGCTGCGCCAGCAGCCCATCCCGGCCTCCGCCACGCCTTTCGCATCGGAGATCAGCAACACCTTGCCATGCCGCGCCATCACCTCCTGCATGTTGGAGACGGTCTTGTCGAAGAGCCCGTCGCGGGGGGCGAGAACCACCACCGGCACCCGGTTGTCGATCAGCGCGATCGGCCCGTGCTTCAGCTCGCCCGACGCATAGCCTTCGGCGTGGATGTAGCTGATTTCCTTCAGCTTCAGCGCCCCTTCGAGGGCGAGCGGATACATCGGGCCGCGCCCGAGGAAGAGCACGTCCTGCGCCTCGGCCAGCTCCTCGGCCACGGCGGCGATTTCCGCGGAAAGGCCCATGGCATGGTTCATCAGACCGGGCAGGGCGGAAAGATCGTCCAGATGGCGCTTCAGCCCGGCGGCGTCGAGGCGGCCGCGATCCATCGCCGCCTTGAGCGCCAGCAGGGCCAGCACCGTCAGCTGGCAGGTGAAGGCCTTGGTGGAGGCGACCCCCACCTCCACCCCCGCCAGGATCGGCAGGGCGAGATGGCTTTCCCGTGCGATGGAGGAGGTCGGCACATTGACCACGGCCACGACCTTGCCCACCCGCTCCTTCGCATAGCGCAGCGCGGCCAGCGTATCGGCGGTCTCGCCCGACTGGCTCACGAACAGCGCCCAGCCCCTTTCCGACAGCGGCGGCTCGCGGTAGCGGAACTCGGAGGCGATGTCGATTTCCACCGGCAGGCCCGCCAGTTGCTCGAACCAGTACTTCGCCACATGGGTCGCATAGGAGGCGGTGCCGCAGGCCACCATGGTCAGCCGGTCCACGGTCGAGAAGTCGAGGCTTTCCGGCAGGCGCAGCCCGCCGGAGGCGGTGACGAAATGCTTCAGCGCATCGGCGATGACCACCGGCTGCTCGGCGATTTCCTTGGCCATGAAATGCTTGTAGCCGGCTTTCTCGATGCGGGCGCTGTCGATCTGGATGCGGGTCTCGGGGCGGTTGGCCAGACGCCCGGCCTCGTCGAAGATCTGCGCGCCTTGCCGGGTGATCACCGCCCAGTCGCCTTCCTCCAGATAGGTGATCCGGTCGGTCATCGGCGCGAGGGCGATGGCATCGCTGCCCACGAACATCTCGCCTTCGCCATGGCCGATGGCCAGCGGGCTGCCCTTTCGGGCGCAGATCATCAGATCCTCCTCGCCGTCGAAGAGGAAGCAGAGCGCGAAGGCCCCGTGCAGCCGGGCGAGGGTGGCGCGGGCGGCTTCCACCGGGGTCAGGCCCTTGTCCATCTGCATCCGCAGCCAGAGCGCCACGGTTTCGGTATCGGTCTCCGATTCAAAGCCGAGCCCTGCCGCCGCGATCTCGGCCCGCAGCTCGCGGAAGTTTTCGATGATGCCGTTGTGGACGACCGCCACCGGGCCGGAACGGTGCGGGTGGGCATTGGCGGTGGTGGGCGCGCCATGGGTAGCCCAGCGGGTATGGCCGATGCCGGATTTTCCGGCGAGCGGCTCATGCACCAGAAGGTCCGAGAGGTTGACGAGTTTGCCAACTGCCCGGCGACGGTCGAGCTTGCCCCCGTTCACCGTGGCGATCCCGGCGGAATCATAACCGCGGTATTCCAGCCGTTTCAGAGCCTCGACCAGCAGGGGGGCAACCTCATGGCTGCCCAATACGCCGACAATCCCGCACATGCTCAATGTCCTTTGGTTCCAGCGGCCTTGACGGCCTTCAGTTTTGCAATGAATTTCGTGGCAAAGCCCAACTTGTTAACCTGACGCGACCGAGCAACCGCAAGGGCTTCGGCCGGCACATCCTCGGTCACGACCGAGCCGGAGGCGGTCATCGCCCCGTCGCCGACCGTCACCGGGGCGACCAGCATGGTATCGGAGCCGATGAAGGCGCGCTTGCCGATCCGGGTGCGGTGTTTCAGAACGCCATCGTAATTGCAGGTCACGGTCCCGGCGCCGATATTGGTGAACTCGCCTACATCGGCATCGCCGATATAGGTCAGGTGGCCGACCTTCACGCCCTCATCGAGAACCGAATTCTTGATCTCGACGAAATTGCCGACATGGACATCCTCGGCGAGTTCCGCGCCGGGGCGGAGGCGGGCGAAGGGGCCGACATCGGCGCCCCGGCTGACATGGCAGCCTTCGAGATGGCAGAAGCCCTTGATCTCCGCCCCGCTTTCGATGGTGACGCCGGGGCCGAAGAGCACATGCGGCCCGATGATCGCATCCCGGCCGACATGGGTGTCGAGCGCGAAGAACACCGTCTCCGGCGCGGTCAGGGTGACGCCGTTTTCCAAGGCTTCGGCGCGGGCGCGGCTCTGGAAGGCGACCTCAGCCTCGGCAAGCTGGGCGCGGGTGTTGACGCCAAGCGTCTCGGCCTCGTCGCAGACCACGACCCCGGCGGAGAGACCGCGCTTGCGGGCGATTTCCACGATGTCGGTGAGGTAGAACTCCTGCGCCTTGTTGTCATTGCCGACAGCGGCGACGAGCGAGAAAAGCACCTTCGCCTCGGCGCAGATCACGCCGGAGTTGCAAAGGGTTATGGCACGTTCCTCTTCTGTCGCATCCTTGAATTCGACGATCCGCTCCAATTGGTCGCCCGCGGTCACGAGCCGGCCGTAGCGGCCCGGATCGCGGGCGGTGAAGCCGAGGACGACGACGCCGTGGCGGCTGCGCGCCTCGATCATCGCTTCCAGCGTTTCGGGCCGGATGAAGGGCGTGTCGCCGTAAAGCACGATCGCCTCGCCCTCCGCCGCGGCCAGCAGGGGGGCGGCCTGGGCAACGGCATGGGCGGTGCCGAGTTGCGGCTCCTGAAGCACGGCCTCGCAGGCTTCGTCATAGTCGCGGGCGGCGCGGGCGACCGCCTCCGCACCATGGCCGGTCACCACGACGATGCGCGACGGATCGAGGCTGCGGCCTGCGGCGATGGCGTGGTGCAGAAGCGGGGCCGCGGCGACCTTGTGAAGAACTTTCGGCAGGTCGGAATTCATCCGCGTACCCATGCCAGCGGCCAGAACGATCAAGGAAACCGGCATAATGCCCCTTTCAAATGCTGCGCGCCCGTTTTAACCGGGAATGACCGGGTGGCAAGAGGGCCGCCGTTCACGCGAGGTTACAGCCATGCAGGTGCCGACGAGACCCTCCGGGACGGGCGCGAAAAGCGCGCTGAAAGGCCCCGCCAATGGCACGGTGGTCTTCGATCTCGACGGGACCCTGGCCGATACCTCCGCCGATCTGCTGGCGGCGGCAAATGCCTGTTTCATCGGGCTTGGCCATGGGGCGCTGCTCCATTCCGGCGATGCGCTGACCGCTTTTCACGGCGGGCGGGCGATGCTGCGTCTGGGCTTCCGGCGGCTGGCGCTCGACTGGTCGGAGGCGGATGTGGACCGCGAATATCCCCGGCTCCTTTCCGCCTATGCCGAGGGGATCGACACCCATACCCGCCTTTATCCCGGTGCCGTGGCGGCGGTGGAGGCGTTGCGCGCCGCCGGTTTCGCCACGGCGATCTGCACCAACAAGCCCGAGGGGCTGGCCGAAACGCTGGTCCGCCGGCTTGGCATCCGCGATCTTTTCGGCTCGCTGATCGGGGCCGACACCCTGCCGACCCGCAAACCCGATCCCGCGCCCTATCGGGCCGCCGTGGAGCGGGCGGGGGGCGAGGTCGCGCGCTCCTTCCTCATCGGCGACACAGAGACCGACCGGCTGACCGGCCGCGCCGTGGGGGTGCCGGTGGTGCTCGTCACCTTCGGGCCGGAGGGGGAGGGCGTCTCCCGCCTCGCGCCGGAGGCGCTGCTCCACCGCTACGAGGATCTGCCGGCCCTGACGCGGCGCCTGCTCGGCTGACCCGCCCTTCGCCTTTCATCTTGCCCCAGTATCCCCGCCGGAGGCTCCTGCCTCAGCGGAGGAACTTCGCCTCGCACCAGGTCGAGGTCTTGTTGTATTCGGTGAGCAGCCCTTCGAGCGAGCGCGAGCGGGTCAGCTTGTCGAACCGCTGCCCCATGGCCTGGACCTTCTGATCCTGCGTCCCCGGCACATAGTCGAGCATCCGCACCGCATTGGCCTGGGCATTGTTGGTGGTGGCATTGTCGAGAAGGCCCGCGTCGTTCAGCATGTCCGAGACCATGAAGAGCATCGCCGCGCAATGGAGCGCCTGGGCGGCGCGGCCCTGGATCACAAGATCGGCGCGGGCGGGAAGGCTCGCGGCCAGAATCAGCGCGAGGGCGAGGGGGGCGGTCTTGATCAGTGGTGTCATGTTCTGTCCTGTCTTGGTCCGAGGGTCTGCTTTTGCCCGGTTGGGGCTTTGCTGAACTCACCTTGCCCCGTCCCGCCGCCCTTCGCCAGTGACAAAGCCCGTCATGCGGCTCCCGCCGGAAACCGAAGGGGCCAGAAACGGGCAGGGCCTCCGCTGCGTGCAGCCAGGGGCCCGCGCTCACCGCATTCTCGGCAAATCCAATGAGGGGCTCCCCTTGGGCGTAGCGAGGAGCCGCACCTGCCCGACCTGCTCCGGCGCGGGGCAGAGGGCTCCCCCTGCGCGCAGCGAGGAGCCTGTGACTCCCCCCCCCCGTGATACCCACTCCGATACAAGGCCTCCCCTGCACGCAGCCAGGAGGCCCCCGCCGCCCTCCGTCCAAGGCCCGCCCCCGTCCCTTTCTTCTCTTTCCAAATATCCCCGCCGGAGGCTCCCGCCCCTTGCCCCGCACCCGCGCGGCAATCCCATCGACCATACTGGCGTAATTGCCGAACATGGCCTTGCCCCCGCGCCCGCGCGGCAATCCCCGGACAGGCCCCCCCGGCAAAAGGCGATCCGTTTGACAGTTTCAAGGCCGCAGAATAGCGTCCCGGCCATGAGCACACCCCTTCCCCCGAGCGCCGCTCCTGCCGGCGCCCCCGTCGCGGTCTCCCGCCATGCCGTGACCTTCGTGATGATCACCGTCCTTCTGGACATGGTGGGCTTCGGGCTGATCATTCCCGTCCTGCCCGCCCTGATCGAGGAGGTCGGCCATGTCGGGCTGGCGCAGGCCTCGGTCATCGGCGGCTGGATGTTCTTCGCCTTTTCCATCACGCAGTTCATGTTCTCGCCGCTGATGGGCAATCTGTCGGACCGCTTCGGGCGCCGGCCCCTGCTGTTGCTGGCCATCTTCGGGCTGGCGGTGGATTATCTTCTTCAGGCCTTCGCGCCGTCGCTTCTCTGGCTCTTCGTCGGGCGGGCCATCGCGGGCTTCTGCGGGTCGAGCTGGGTGATCGCCAATGCCTATATCGCCGATGTCACCGCGCCGGAGGACCGGGCCAAGGCCTTTGGCATGATGGGGGCGGCCTTCGGGGTGGGCTTCGTCCTCGGTCCGGCGGTCGGCGGGCTTCTGGGGGAATTCGGGCCGCGGGTGCCGTTCTTCGTCGCGGCAGCGATCTCGGGGATGAACCTCGTCTACGGCTGGTTCGTCCTGCCCGAGACCCTGCCGCCGGAAAAGCGCCGCGTCTTCGAGATCGCCCGCGCCAATCCCTTCGGCGCCTTCCGCATCTTCTCCACCTACAAGGGCGTGCTGCCGATGTGCGCCGTCCTTGCGGTCTTCTTCTTCGCCACCTCGGTCTATCCGGCGATCTGGCCCTTCTGGGGCATCGCCAAATTCGGCTGGTCGGAGGCGATGGTGGGCGGCACGCTTGCCGTCTTCGGGATCGTCATGGCGGTCTTTCAGGGCGGTCTGACCGGGCCGGGGGTGAAATGGGTCGGCGAGTACCGGCTGGCGCTGATCGGCATCGTCTGCGCGGGTGTCGCGGCGCTCGGCTACGGGCTGGTCACGACGCTGCCGATGGTGGTGATCCTCATGGTCGTCCACGGGCCGGAGGGCTTCATCCACCCGATGCTGACCGCGATGATGTCGCGCGCCGTCCCCGATGACGCGCAGGGAGAGTTGCAGGGCGGCATCTCGGCGATCACCAACATCGCCATGCTGGCTGGCACCGTGTTCTACAGCCAAATCTTCGGCCATTTCATGCGCGAGGGCGCGGCCTACCGCTCCCCCGACGTGGGTTATTACATCGCGGCGGCGCTGATGGTTCTGGGCTTTGTCCTCTTCGTCGCTTTCGTCAAACGTCAGGACGCATCCCCCGGGACCGCCAAGTGAGCGACCTGCCCGAGCGGTTCACCGGCAGCTTCACCCAGCAGGAGCCGATACCGGAGGCGGGTATCGCGGCAGCATTGGCCGTGCTGAGCCACGGGCGGCTGCATCGCTACAACACCGCGCCGGGCGAGATCGCCGAGACCGTCCGGCTGGAGGAGGAATTCGCCGCCCTGACCGGCGCGCGCTATTGCCTTGCCGTGGCCTCGGGCGGCTATGCGCTGGCCTGCGCGTTGCGCGCCCTTCAGGTGCAGCCGGGGGAGCCGGTGCTGACCAATGCCTTCACCCTCGCCCCGGTGCCGGGGGCCATCGCCAGCACCGGCGCGCGCCCCGTCTTCGTCGAGGTGACCGAGGATCTGGTGCTCGACTTCGCCCATCTGGAGGTCATGGCCCGCCAGACCGGCGCGCGGCTTCTGATGCTCAGCCACATGCGCGGACATCTCTGCGACATGGAGGCGCTGGTGGTTCTGTGCGACCGGCTGGGCCTGACGATCATCGAGGATTGCGCCCATACGATGGGAGCGGCGTGGAAGGGTGTCGCCTCGGGCCGGCACGGGCGCATCGCCTGCTATTCGATGCAGACCTACAAGCACATCAATGCGGGGGAGGGGGGCTTTCTGATCTCCGACGATGCGGAGGTGATGGCGCGGGCGGTCCTGCTGTCCGGCTCCTACATGCTTTACGGCAGCCATCGCGCCGGGCCGCCGCCCGAGGCTTTCGAGGCGGTGCGGCTTCAGACGCCCAACGTCTCCGGCCGGATGGACAATCTGCGCGCCGCCATCCTGCGCCCGCAGCTTGCGCTTCTGGAGGAGCGGGTGGCGCGCTGGGCAGAACGCTACCGGGTGCTGGAGGCGGGGCTGGATGGTGTGCCGGGCCTGCGGCTCGTCGCCCGCCCGGCGGAGGAACGCTATGTCGGCTCCTCCTTCCAGTTCCGCCTGCCGGACTGGTCGCCGGCGCGGATCGGCGCCTTCCTGCGGCGCACGCTCGACCGGGGGGTGGAGCTGAAATGGTTCGGCGCCCCGCAGCCCGTGGCCTTCACCAGCCGCTACCAGCATTGGCACTATGCCGCGCCACAGCCCCTGCCGCAGACCGACCGGGTGCTGGCGGGGCTGGTGGACATGCGGGTGCCGCTGACCTTCAGCCTTGAGGATTGCGCCCAGATCGCCCGCATCCTGCGCGCCGAAGCGCTGGCCGTGGGGCAGGGGCCGGAGCCCGAGGCGGTGGATCTGCCGCTGATCCAGTGAGCCGCCGCCGCCGCCGCCGGATCGGGGGGCGCCTCCGGTGGAGGCCCGAGCTTCTTGCCTATTGCGGCCTGACCGTGCTGATCCTCTTCGCCCTATCCGAACAGATGTCCGAACAGATCGCGCCCCGATCCGGCTCAGTGGCGACCTCTGCCGATACCGCCGCCGCGCGGCGGGGAGCCGGCGAGCAGGCCGCGGCCCCGCCTCCCGCCGCAAGGGTCGCGCCCTGCCGTGTCACCCATGTCTATGACGGCGATACGGTGGAACTGCGCTGCGGCGGGGAAAGCCGCAAGGCGCGGCTGACGGGCTTCGATACGCCCGAAACCCGCGATGCCCGCTGCCCCGGAGAAGCCGCCCTCGGCCACCGGGCGACGGCGCGGCTGCGCGGCCTGCTCGCGGGGAGGACGGTGGAGGCGGTTCCGCAGGGGCATGACCGCTATGGCCGCGATCTCGTTGCGCTGTCGGTGAACGGGCGTTCGGTTTCCGGGCTGATGATCGCCGAAGGGCTGGCGGTTCCCTATGCGGGCGGCACCCGGATCGACTGGTGCGCGCGGCTGCGGTAAAGCCGGGCCGGGCGGTGGAGTAAAGGAAAACACTCAGGAATTTCCCGGAAATCCGGCCCTTTAGGCGACTCGCCCCCGCTTGCCGCGCCACCCCTGCCGCAGCGCAGCAGGCGCGCCCGGCAAGCGGTGTCCGGCGGGCGACAAAGGCCAAAAACCGGGCATTTGCGCGGGAGTTTTCGCACCGCCTTCGGTTGACCCCGGCAGGGGCGCGGGGTAAACGGGAGACCAAGAGATCAAGCGGCCCTTCGCGGGGCTGCGGCTCGCCGTCGCCAGCCAAAGGAGCGCCTCGTGGACAACCCACTGCTGCGAGAATATCTGCCGATCCTCATCCTGCTCGCCGTCGCCGTCGGCCTTGGAATCGTCTTGCTGCTGGCCGCCGCGGTGATCGCGGTGCGGAACCCCGACCCGGAAAAGGTTTCGGCCTATGAATGTGGCTTCAACGCCTTCGACGACGCCCGGATGAAATTCGACGTGCGGTTCTACCTCGTGTCGATCCTGTTCATCATCTTCGACCTCGAAGTGGCCTTCCTCTTCCCCTGGGCTGTGGCCTTCGGCGATCTGAGCATGACCGGCTTCTGGTCGATGATGATCTTCCTTGCGGTGCTGACCGTCGGCTTTGCCTATGAATGGAAGAAGGGGGCGCTGGAATGGGCGTGATGACCTCTGCCAATACCGCCGGGCCGGACCGCGAGGTTGCGACCCAGGCCCTGAACCGCGAATTGCAGGACAAGGGCTTTCTGCTGACCTCGACCGAGGACATCATCAACTGGGCGCGCAACGGCTCGCTGCACTGGATGACCTTCGGTCTGGCCTGCTGCGCGGTGGAGATGATGCACACCTCCATGCCGCGCTATGACCTTGAACGCTTCGGCACGGCGCC
Source organism: Paracoccaceae bacterium (assembly GCA_027492585.1). Classification (GTDB taxonomy): domain Bacteria; phylum Pseudomonadota; class Alphaproteobacteria; order Rhodobacterales; family Rhodobacteraceae; genus JAPUEK01. The sequence continues at coordinate 15,481 of JAPUEK010000031.1, forward strand.
GCGCGCCTCTCCGCGCCAGTCGGACCTGATGATCGTCGCCGGCACCCTGACCAACAAGATGGCCCCCGCGCTCCGCAAGGTCTACGACCAGATGCCGGAGCCGCGCTATGTGATCTCCATGGGCTCCTGCGCCAATGGCGGCGGCTATTACCACTACAGCTATTCGGTGGTGCGCGGCTGCGACCGGATCGTGCCGATCGACATCTACGTTCCCGGCTGCCCGCCCACGGCAGAGGCGCTGCTGTACGGCATCCTGCAACTGCAACGCAAAATCCGCCGCACCGGCACGCTGGTTCGCTGAGAGGTTCCCATGTCCGAAGCCCTTTCCGAACTGGCCGCCCTTCTGGAGCTGAAGCGTCAGGACGCGGTGATTTCCACCCATCTCGCCTTTGGCGAGCTGACGGTGACCGTGCAGCTTGCCCATCTGACGAGCTTCGTCGAATTCCTCAAGACCGACAGCGCCTGCCGCTTCTCGACGCTGGTGGACATCACCGCCGTCGATCACCCCGAGGCGGAGAAGCGCTTCGAGGTCGTCTACCATTTCCTGTCGATGTATCAGAACATCCGGCTGCGGGTGAAGGTCGCGGTGGGCGAGGAGGAGATGGTGCCTTCGATCCACACCATCCACCCCTCCGCCAACTGGGTGGAGCGCGAGGTGTTCGACATGTTCGGCATCCTCTTCTCCGGCCATCCTGACCTGCGCCGCATCCTGACCGACTACGGCTTCCGCGGCCATCCGCTCCGCAAGGATTTCCCGACGACCGGCTATACCGAGGTCCGTTATGACGAGGCGCAGAAGCGCGTCGTCTACGAGCCGGTGAAGCTGGTGCAGGAATACCGCCAGTTCGACTTCATGAGCCCCTGGGAGGGCGCGCAATACATCCTGCCCGGCGACGAGAAGAAGGCCTGATCCTTGAGCGAGAGCCCCACAGCCCTGTTCTGCGCGGGTGCGGTGAAAGCCGGCACCAGTTGGCTATGGGATTATCTCTCCGGCCATCCGCAGGCGCATCTGCGCTCGGTCAAGGAAGTGCAGTTCTTCGACCGGCTGGAAGCGGGCAGCCTTGCCCATCGCGCCCGCCGTCTGGGCAAGGAGATCGGGCCGCTTGAGGTCGAGCTTGCCACCGGCAACCCGAAATGGCCCGGCTGGATCGCCCGTCAGATCGCCGACCGGCAGGAGTTGCAGCAGGTGATGCTGGCGGCGGACCCCGTGGCCGCCTATCGCACTTACCTGACCGAAGGGGCGGGGGGCAAACGCCTCGTCGCGGACATGACGCCGGAATACGGGCTCCTGCCGGTGGCGCGGATGCGCGCCATTTCCGCGCTGCTGCCCGATACCCGCTGGATTTTCCTCATGCGCGATCCGGTCGCCCGGCTCTGGAGCCATGTGCGGATGCTGACGCGGCGCACCAAATGCGCGCCGGAGGATTTCGCCCGCGTCGCTGCGGGCAAGTTCGAGGAGGTCATGGCCGGGCAGGCGGAAGACGTGACGCTCCGCTCCGACTATGCCGCGATCCATGCCCGCCTGACGGAGGCCGTAGCCCCGCAGAAGCGGCTGGTGATGTTCTATGAACGCCTGATGACGGAGCAGGGGGTGGCGCAGGTCACAGGCTTCCTCGGCCTCGCCCCGCATCCGGCGAAACTCGAAAAGCGCGTGCATGAAGGCGTGCCGCTGCCGATGCCTGCCGCCCTGCGCGCCCGCGCGCGGGACTGGCTCGCCCCGCAATATGCCTTCGTGGCCGAAACCTGGGGGCTTCCGCAAGAATGGGAAGCCCATCCCGAACTCAGAAGCGAGGTTGCCTGATGGACGGCGATATTCGTCAGAACTCTTATGACGACGGCTCGCGCGATGCGCTGACCGGCGAGCAGCGCATCCGCAACTTCAACATCAACTTCGGCCCGCAACACCCTGCGGCGCACGGGGTTCTGCGGCTGGTGCTGGAGCTGGACGGCGAGATCGTCGAACGTTGCGACCCCCATATCGGGCTGTTGCACCGCGGCACCGAAAAGCTGATGGAAAGCCGCACCTACCTTCAGAACCTGCCCTATTTCGACCGGCTCGACTATGTGGCGCCGATGAACCAGGAACATGCCTGGTGCCTCGCCATCGAGCGGCTGACCGGCACCCCGGTTCCGCGCCGGGCGAGCCTGATCCGCGTGCTCTATTCGGAAATCGGCCGCATCCTGAACCACCTTCTGAACGTCACCACGCAGGCGATGGACGTGGGCGCGCTGACCCCGCCGCTCTGGGGCTTCGAGGAGCGCGAGAAGCTCATGGTCTTCTATGAGCGGGCTTGCGGCGCGCGGCTCCACGCCGCCTACTTCCGCCCCGGCGGCGTCCATCAGGACCTGACCCCGGAGCTGATCGAGGATATCGACGCCTGGGCCGACCAGTTCCCGAAAACGCTGGCCGACCTGCACGGCCTTCTGACCGAGAACCGCATCTTCAAGCAGCGCAATGCCGATATCGGCATCGTGACCGAGGATGACATCCAGAAATGGGGCTATTCCGGGGTGATGGTGCGCGGTTCCGGCCTCGCCTGGGACCTGCGCCGCAGCCAGCCCTATGAGTGCTACGACGAATTCGACTTCAAGATCCCGGTGGGCAAGAACGGCGACTGCTATGATCGTTATCTTTGCCGCATGGCCGAGATGGACGAGAGCCTGAAGATCATCAAGCAGGCCATCGCCAAGCTGCGGGTGGAGAAGGGCGACGTGCTGTCGCGCGGCAAGATCACCCCGCCGAAACGGGGCGAGATGAAGACCTCGATGGAGGCGCTCATCCACCACTTCAAGCTGTATACCGAGGGCTTCCACGTTCCCGCCGGCGAGGTTTACGCCGCCGTCGAGGCGCCGAAGGGCGAATTCGGCGTCTATCTGGTGGCGGACGGGTCCAACAAACCCTACCGCGCCAAGATCCGCGCGCCGGGCTACATGCACCTGCAAAGCATGGATTACATCTGCAAGGGCCATCAGCTCGCCGATGTCTCCGCCATCATCGGCACCATGGATATCGTGTTCGGGGAGGTGGACCGGTGATGCGTTCCGCTCTGTTCCTGGCGCTTGCGCTGACCGGCTCCGCCGCTTTGGCCGAGGAAGCCGCGCCGACCGCCGATGATCTGGTCGCCCTGATCGAAGAGAATGGCTGCAGCATGGAGGAAGCGGATGCCGAGGCGCTGCTGAGCCCCCATGGCTTCACGCCGGAGAATGTCGCACCGCTGGTCGATGCGTTGATTGCCGATGGCAGGGCGTCGCTGGATGGCGCGGTCCTGACCGTCAAAACGGAGGCTTGCCCGTAATGCTGCGTCGTCTTCACAAGGAGCAACCCGCCTCCTTCGCGTTCACCCCGGCCAACCTCGCCTGGGCGCAGGGGCAGATCTCCAAATACCCGGAGGGGCGTCAGGCCTCGGCGATCATTCCGCTTTTGTGGCGCGCGCAGGAGCAATATGGCTGGCTGACCCGCCCGGCGATCGAATATGTGGCCAACATGCTGGGCATGGCCTATATCCGCGCGCTCGAAGTGGCGACCTTCTACTTCATGTTCCAGTTGCAACCCGTTGGTTCCGTTGCCCATATCCAGATCTGTGGCACCACTTCCTGCATGATCTGCGGAGCGGAGGAGCTGATCGCCGTCTGCAAGGAGTTGATCGCTTCGGCGCCGCATGTGGTCTCGGCGGACGGCAAGTTCTCCTGGGAGGAAGTCGAGTGCATGGGCGCCTGCGCCAATGCGCCGATGGCCCAGATCGGCAAGGATTACTATGAGGATCTGACCGCTGAGAAGCTGCGCGAGCTGATCGGGCGCTTCTCCAACGGCGAAGTGCCGGTGCCGGGGCCGCAGAACGGGCGCTATGCGGCCGAGCCGCTGTCGGGCCTGACCTCGCTCAGGGATTTCGCCGAGGGCCGGGCGGCGCACAACGCCTCGGCGCAGAATGCGGTGGACATCGGCGATACGGTGAAGCGCATCGACGGCACGGAGGTGCCGCTGCGGATGCCGTGGCAGGGTAAGGCGGCGGATGCCGGCAAGGTGGCGGTGGCCGAGGCTCCGGCGAAGGCCGAAGCGGCGCAACCCGCGGCGCTGAAGGCAGAGGCCGCAAAGGCGAAAGCCGAAGCTCCGGCCGAAGAGCCGAAGGTGGAAACCGCCGAGGAAAAACGCGCCCGCGCAGCGGCGCGCGGGGAACGCCGGGCTGCCAAGGCGGTCCTCTTGGCCGAACGCGCGGCCAAATCCGGGGAGGCTCCGGCCCCTGCGGCTCTGGCGGCGCTGCCCGAGGGCGCCGAGGGTGGGGTCAAGCCGGCCGGTCTGAAGAAGCCGCGCGGCGGCAAGGCCGACGATCTGAAAACCATCGAGGGCATCGGGCCGGTGCTCGAAAAGCTCTGCCATGAGCTCGGCTTCTTCCATTTCGACCAGATCGCCGCCTGGGGCGCTGCGGAAGTGGCGTGGATGGATGCGAACCTCAAGGGCTTCAAGGGCCGCGTCACCCGCGACAAATGGGTGGCGCAGGCGAAACTGATCCTTGAGCACGGCGTGGAGGAATTCCTGCGCCGCGCCAAGACCAACGATTATTGAGCGGAGGCAGGCGATGTCGGACGATCATGCTCACGCCGAAGTGGCAGGCCCCTGGGCCGGGGGCTGGGCGGTTGCCGCCCTCGCCGGACTTTTCGCGGCCTTCGCCGTGCGGCTCATCGGCGAGGTGGGGATGAGCCCCGCCGTGCTGGTCGGGCTGGTGAGTTTCGGCGTCTTCGGCGTTCTCCTCGGCTCCGGCGGGGTGGAACTGACGGCGGCGGGCGAAGACGATCACGGGCAGGGACATGCCCATGATCACGCGCACGGGCATCATTGAGGGCGCTATGGCAGGCTCTCCCGATCCCGGCAGCGACAAGACGGCCCGGCAGGCAAGGACGGTTGCCCTTGTGATTGCCGGAACCATGCTGCTGTGGATGGGGGCGCAATTCGTCGGGGGGGAAATGGGCTGGCCGCTCAAATACACCTTCCTCTTCGATCTTGCCGCTCTGGCCGGGTTCCTCTGGGCTCTGGTCGTGACGTATCAGATCTGGCGCAAGCGTCAGGGTTAGGAAGGGGCAATCATGCTCAAGGATCAGGACCGCATCTTTACCAACCTCTACGGGATGCATGACCGCAGCTTGGCGGGCGCGCGCAAGCGGGGCCATTGGGATGGCACCGCCGGGCTGATCGCGCTTGGCCGCGACAAGCTGGTGGAGATCGTGAAGGCCTCCGGTCTGCGCGGGCGCGGTGGCGCGGGCTTCCCGACGGGTCTGAAATGGTCCTTCATGCCGAAGGCCTCGGACGGGCGGCCTTCCTATCTCGTCATCAACGCCGACGAATCCGAACCCGGCACCTGCAAGGACCGGGAGATCATGCGCCATGATCCCCATACGCTGATCGAGGGGGCGCTGATCGCCTCCTTCGCCATGGGCGCCCATGCCTGCTACATCTACATCCGCGGCGAATACATCCGCGAGCGCGAGGCGCTGCAGGCCGCGATCGACGAATGTTACGACGCGGGGCTTCTGGGCAAGAACGCTGCGAAATCGGGCTGGGACTTCGACCTTTACCTGCATCACGGGGCAGGGGCCTATATCTGCGGCGAGGAAACCGCCCTTCTGGAAAGCCTTGAGGGCAAGAAGGGGATGCCGCGGATGAAGCCGCCGTTCCCGGCCGGCTCGGGCCTTTACGGCTGCCCGACCACGGTGAACAACGT
>JAPUEK010000032.1 GCA_027492585.1 Paracoccaceae bacterium
GGGCCGCAACGGGGCGCAACACTCGCCGAATAGTCACGCCCTCAGCCGAAGAACCCCGCCCCCGCCTGCGCCAGCAGATCGGCGGCAAGATCTTCGCCCATCGCGGCGCCCTCCGCCACCGGCCCGCGCCGTTCCCCAGACCGCGCGGCGGACCCATCCGGCCGCAGGATCTCGCCGCGCAGCCAGAGGTTCCCGCCTTCCAGCACCGCAAGCCCCGCGATCGGCGTCTCGCACGACCCGTCGAGCCGCAGGAGGAACCGCCGTTCCGCCGCGAGCCGCAGCCCGGTGTCGCGGTCATGGATCGCGGCCAGCATCGCCGCCACCCGTTCATCCGCCACCCGACGCTCCACCCCGATGGCCCCCTGCGCCACCGCCGGCAGCATCTCCTCCGGCGACACGGGTGAGCGTGCGACCTCCCCCATCCCCAGACGGTTCAGCCCGGCCATGGCGAGGAAGGTGGCCGAGGCCACGCCCTCCTGCAACTTCCGCATCCGGGTCTGGACGTTGCCGCGGAACTCCACCACCCCCAGATCGGGACGGCGCAGCTTCACCTGCGCCCGCCGCCGCAGCGAGGACGAGCCGACGAGCGCCCCCTGCGGCAGGTCCATCAGCCCGCCCGCCAGCGGCGAGACGAAAGCATCGCGCACATCCTCCCGCGGGAGGTAGCAGTCGAGCACCAGCCCCTCCGGCTGGAGAACCGGCATGTCCTTCATGGAATGGACCGCGATGTCGATGGCACCGGCCAGCAGCGCCTCCTCGATCTCGCGGGTGAAAAGACCCTTGCCGCCGATCTCTTTCAGGGCGCGGTCCTGGATGAGATCGCCGGTGACCTTGATCACCACGATCTCGAAAGCGGCCTCCGGCAGGCCGAAAGCCGCCGCCAGACGGTCGCGCGTCTCATGGGCCTGCGCGAGCGCCAGCGGGCTGCCCCGGGTGCCGATCTTCAGCGGGCGGGCGGGATCGGGAAGAGCGGGAACGGGAAGGTCATGTGCCATGGACCAGCCTTACCGCCCCGCCCCCGTGCTTTCAACCGCGACAATGGCCCGGCACGGGTCGCCAGCGGCTCAACCCTTCGCGGCGGCCTTCGCGGCAAGGCGCTCCGCCTGTTTCACGGCGGTGCGCGCGCCCCACCAGTAACCGGACCGGATCAGCAGCAGCGTCAGCACCGCCACCCCGGCAAGGGCGATCATCAGGATCCGGCGGTCATCGGCGGACAGCGCCTCCGCCTGCGAAAAGCCCGGAAGGCTGTCGGTTGCGATCGCCAGCCACACAAGCGCCGCCTGCAGGATCACCGTCGCCAGCGCCGACCAGAGCGCCGCCGCCCAGAGCCGCCCCGAAGCGGGCGCCGCCTTTTCGCGGTTGGCCCAGAACTGGCCGCCCGACATGGCAGCAACGACCGGCAGGACCAGCCCCATGGCGGAGCTTTCCGGAGCCCAGCCCATCACGGACTCAAGCAGCGCGTAAAGGACAACAACCGCAACAATGCCGGCAACAAGGGTCGCCACGAACACAAGAACGATCCGCAACAGCGAAACCGGGCGGGCTGAAACATCGGGCATCACTATAACTCCTTGAAAACAGGTCATACATCTCAACAGCTTTCGCCCGCCGCCGCAAGACCGCTTCCCCCGCCGCCTCCGGGACAACCTGCCGCGCTTGACTTCCCGGCCCCGTGCGGCAAGTCAGGGACAACCCCTTGCCGGCTGACGGAGACCCCGATGACCAAGACCATCCTGCGCGCCCTCGCCGGGGAAACCCTGCCCACCCCGCCGATCTGGATGATGCGGCAGGCCGGACGCTATCTGCCGGAATACCGGGCGACACGGGCGCAGGCCGGGGATTTCCTGTCGCTCTGCTACAATCCGGAGCTTGCCGCCGAGGTCACGCTGCAACCGATCCGCCGCTACGGCTTCGATGCGGCGATCCTCTTCGCCGACATCCTGCTGCTGCCGCAGGCGCTCGGCGCCGATCTGTGGTTCGAGACCGGCGAAGGCCCGCGTCTGTCCACGATCACCACCATGGCGGGGGTGGAGGCGCTGCGCCCCAAAGACGCGATCCACGAAACCCTTGCCCCGATCTATGAAACCGTCCGCATCCTCGCCGGCGCCCTGCCGGCGGAGACCACGCTGATCGGCTTCGCCGGGGCGCCCTGGACGGTGGCGACCTATATGATCGCCGGGCGCGGCACGCCGGACCAAGGCCCGGCCCATGCGCTCAAGGCCGCCGACCGTGCCGCTTTCACCGCCCTCATCGACCGGATCACCGAGGCGACCATCGACTACCTTTCCGCACAGGTGGAGGCGGGGGCCGAGGTGGTGAAGCTCTTCGACAGCTGGGCCGGCAGCCTGAAAGGCGCCGATTTCACCGATTTCGCGGTGAAGCCCGCGGCCCGCATCATCGCCGCCCTGAAGGCCCGCCACCCCGGCCTTCCCGTCATCGCCTTCCCGCGGGAGGCGGGTCCGGGCTATGTCGGCTTCGCCGCCGCGACCGGAGCCGATTGCGTGGCGCTCGACAATTCGGTGACGCCGGAATGGGCGGCGGCGGAAGTGCAGCCGGGCGGCTGCGTGCAGGGCAACCTCGCCCCGCATCACATGGTCACGGGCGGCGCGGATCTGATCCGCGAAACCCGCCGCGTGGTCGAAGCCTTCAAGGGCGGGCCGCATATCTTCAACCTCGGCCATGGCATCACCCCCGATGCCGACCCCGACAACGTGCAACGGATGATCGACGCGGTGCGGGGCGGCTGAGACCCCGAGCCTGCGTTTGCCGATCACATCTTAGGTCACGATTATTGACTTACCCCTCGCCCCGGATCAGGGTCCGCCCGACATGACGGGGAGGGTCTCATGGATTGGGCAAACGTTCTGGCCACGCGGAATTCGCGGATGAAAGCCTCGGAGATCCGGGAGCTTCTGAAGCTTCTGGACCAGCCCGACATCATCTCCTTCGCGGGCGGCATCCCGGACCCCGCGCTTTTCCCCGCCGCCGCCTTCCGCGACGCCTTCTCCGAGGCGCTTTCGGACGGGCAGGCGGGCTCGGCCCTGCAATATTCGGTCTCCGAAGGCTACAAGCCCCTGCGGGACTGGATCGCCGCCGAAATGGGCAAGATCGGCGTCCCCTGCGAAGCCGGCAACATCCTGATCACCTCCGGCTCACAGCAGGCGCTCGACTATCTCGGCAAGCTGATGGTGACGCCGAAGGATACGGTGCTCGTCGGCTGGCCGACCTATATGGGGGCGCTCGGCGCCTTCAACGCCTATGAGCCGACCTATGACCGGCTCGACCCCAAGGGCAACCGCAGCCCGGAAAGCTTCCGGGCGCAGGCCGAGGCCGCAGGGGGCCGGGTGAAATTCGCCTACCTTTCCGTCGATTTCGCCAACCCGACCGGCGAGACGCTGGACCGCGCCGCCCGCGAGTCGGTGCTCGACCTTGCCGATACGCTCGACATCGCGGTGGTTGAAGATGCGGCCTACCAGACCCTGCGCTTCGACGGAGAGGCGATCCCGCCGATTCTCGCGCTCGAAATCGCCCGCAAGGGCAGTATCGAGGCCTGCCGGACGATTTACTGCGGCTCCTTCTCCAAATCGCTGGCACCGGGGCTGCGGCTCGGCTGGGTCTGCGCGGCGCAGGAGGTGATCTCGCGGCTGGTGCTGATGAAGCAGGCGGCGGATCTGCACAGCTCCACCCTGAACCAGATCGCCATCGACAAGGTGGCGCGCGGCGGCTTCGATGCCCATGTCGCCGGCTTGCGCGCCGTTTACAGCGCCCGGCGCGATCACCTGCTGGCCGCGCTTGCCCGCGAGATGCCCGACACCGTGCAATGGACGAAGCCCGAAGGCGGCATGTTCGTCTGGCTGACCCTACCCTCCCATATCGACGCCGCCGACCTTCTGGCGCAATCGCTGAAGACGGAGCGGGTGGCCTTCGTCCCCGGCCGCGCCTTCTTTGCCGATGGCACCAATGGCAACACCCTGCGGCTCAGCTTCTCCTGCGCGCAGGAAGCGGCGATCGACGAGGGCATCCGGCGGCTCGGCAAGCTGATCCGCGCGGCCTGAGGGGGATGGGCAGCCTCTGGATCGCCGCGACCCTGATCGGCGCTGCCGCCCAGACCGCGCGCAATGCCGCACAGGCGAGCCTGACCCGCAGCATCGGGCTGATCGGGGCGACGCAGGTGCGGTTTCTCTTCGGGCTGCCCTTCGCGCTCCTGTTCCTCCTTCTCGTCACCCTTACGACGGGGGAGGCCGTGCCGCTGCCCAATGCCCGCAGCCTTGGCTTCACCATGCTCGGCGCGCTCGCCCAGATCGGGGCGACGGCGCTGATGCTGCGCGCCATGCAGTCGCGCTCCTTCGCGGTGACGACGGCGCTGATCAAGACCGAACCCGTGCTGGTCGCCCTGACCGCCGCCCTCGTCCTCGGTGATCCGCTCGGCCTGCCGGAGCTCATGGCCATCCTCCTCGCCACGGCCGGGGTTCTGGTGATGTCGGTGAGACCCGGCGGCACCGGAGGCTGGACCGAGGCCGGCCCCCTCCTCACCGGGCTGGCGGCGGGCGGGCTTTTCGGCGCCTCCGCCGTGGGGTTCCGCGGCGGGATACTGGCGCTTGACGGCGGCAGCTTCCTGATGCGCGCCACCTCGACCCTCGCCCTCAGCCTCGCGCTGCAGACCGTGGTGCTGCTGGCCTGGCTTCTGGCTTTCAACCGGACAGCCCTTCGCGCCTCCGTCGCAAGCTGGCGCGGCTCGCTTGGCGCGGGCTTTCTCGGCGCCTTCGCCTCGCAGTTCTGGTTCATCGGCTTTTCGCTGACGAGCGCCGCCAATGTCCGCACCCTCGCCCTGGTCGAGGTGCTGATGGCGCAAGGCGTCGCGCGGATCGCCTTCGGCCAGCGGATCACCAAGCGCCAGATCGCCGGCATGGGGCTGATCGTCTGCGGCGTCGGCCTGCTGCTGCGCCTTCAGTCCTGAAGGCGCCAGACCGGGCCGAGCATTGCGGCCAGGGCCTCCCAGGCCTCCGCCCGCCCCTCGCACTCCGCTCCGGCCCGCACCGACACCGCCGAGGCCCAGCCGAATCGCCCCGCCAGTTCCGGCTTCAGCACGATCTCCAGCCCCGCCGCCCCGGCAGTGACCGACATCAGCGCCTCCTCGGCGCCAAAGCTTTCATCCGTCACCTCGAACCAGACCGGCCCGCCGCCTTCCTCCTGCCGGAACAGCACATAGGCCTCGTCATCCGCCTCGCCCTCGGCGAAGCCGACGAAGACCTGACCTTCATCCTCCACGACCGATGCGTAAGCCGCCCTGATCACGATATCCGCCACAAGACACCCCTTCCCGAACGGCCTTTCAGACTGGCCCAAATATCCCCCGCGGAGCGTCCCGCAGCCTCAGCCCCGAACCGGCCTCAATACCATTTCGCCACCGGCGGCAGGCTCATCAGCACCGCATTGGCGTCATGGCCGGTTTCCAGCCCGAATTTCGTCCCCCGGTCATAGACGAGGTTGTATTCCGCATAAAGCCCGCGATGGCGGAGCTGGGTTTCGCGGTCTTCCTCGCTCCAGTCCGTCGCAAAGCGCCGCTCGGTCACGGGCAGGAAAGCGGGCAGGAAAGCGCGGCCGACATCCTGGGTAAAGGCGAAATCCGCCTCCCAGTTGCCGGTGTTCAGATCGTCGTAGAAGATCCCGCCGACGCCCCGCGCCCGGCCCCGGTGCGGAACGAAGAAATACTCGTCCGCCCAAGCCTTGAAGCGCGGATAATAGCCCGCGTCATGGGCATCGCAGGCCCCCTGCATCTGCCCATGGAAATGCGCGGTGTCAGCCTGGTATTCGATGCAGGGGTTGAGGTCGGCGCCCCCCCCGAACCACCAGGCGCCGGGGGTCCAGAACATGCGGGTGTTCATGTGGACCGCCGGGGTATGGGGATTGACCATATGCGCCACGAGCGAGATGCCGCTCGCCCAGAAGCGCGGGTCCGCCTCCATCCCCGGCACCCCGCGCGCGGCCATCGCCTTTTGCGCGCGCTCGCCGAGGGTGCCATGCACTTCCGAGACATTGACGCCGACCTTCTCGAAGACCCGGCCGCCGCGCATCACGCTCATCAGCCCGCCGCCGCCTTCGGCGCGGGTGGTGGGCGTCACCTCGAAACGGCCCGCCTGCGGGCCGCCGTGGCGGGTTTCCAGCCCCTCGAAGGCGGCGACGATCTCGTCGCGCAGAAAGCGGAACCACGCGGCGGCCCGGGCTTTTTCGGCACTGAATCCGGAACCGGTTTCGGGGGCAACTTCGGGGGTCATCGCGGTCTCCTGCCAGATACTCTCCGGGCCGAAGTATCATCCTGCGCCCGGCCTGCCAACGCGGCAGATTTCCCCGCCGGCGACCCTGCCCGCCTTTGCGCGTCGGCTGTTCCGCGCTATGCTGCGCCATCGCTGAAGGCCTGATCAAAGGCCGCGCCGAAAGGACCCGCCATGACCCGCCGCCTGCTTCTTGCCCTGCCCCTTGCCCTTCTGTCCGCCTGCGGCACCCCGCAGGAACAATGTATCGGCGCCGGAACGCGGGATATCCGCGTGCTCGACCGGCTGATCGCGGAAAGCGAAGGCAATCTTAAGCGCGGCTATGGCTATGAAAACGTGACGATTTCCACCCCGAGGTGGGAGCAGTGCGGCGTCATCCCCGGCAAGGACGGCAAACCGCCGCAGCCGCGGCTCTGCCTTGAGGATTACTCCCAGACCGTCCGCCGCCCCGCCGCCATCGACCTTGATGCCGAGGCCAAGAACCTCGCGGCGATGAAGGCAAAGCGTGCTGCCCTCGTGAAGGCGGCCCAGCCGCTGATCAAGGAATGCAAGGCGAAATATCCGGAGTGAGCGGGGAGGGCGGAGCGTCCCGTCCGCCCGTCGTTCACGTCCTGACGCCCCTGTTTGCCGATCTGGCAGGCGACATGACGGACCCTTTGCCAACCCTCGGGCGGGTCAGAAAACGCATCGGGTTTTCCGGCGCGCGCGGGGACAGCGGACTACAACGATGATCGCGGCGGCGATGCAGGTCCGTTTTCCGGCGCGCGCGCGGGGCAGCGGATCGGGACGGCTGATCTCCCACGACCGGAACGGCAGGCGCCTGCCCCGCTGGCGGCCTTCGGGGCCTCCGGCGAAGGAGGTGCGCCTCTGTCCTATCGGCCCCCAGCTTCTCCCTCCCCCATGCGGGAGAGTGAAGCGCCGATTGCCGAACCACACGGCCTTTCCATTGCACGCCTCCGCCCCACGCCGCCGCCCACGGGGGGAAGAAGGGAGTGTGCGTGCAGCCCACAGGACCCTTGCCGGATGGCCCCTTCGCCCATGAGGACGGGAGGGGCGCCCCGGCCGGACCCTCAATGCCCCTCCGCCGGAGAAAGACGGGGAGGCGGGGACCGCCGCCTCAATGCCCCGGTGCGGCGACCGCATCCAGAAGCCCGCGCCCGCCGTCCACCGCCAGCACCTGCCCGGTGATGAAGCTCGACGCGTCGGAGGCGAGGAACTGCGCCGTCTCCACCACCTCCGCCGCCGGGGCGATCCGGCCGAGCGGGGTGCCGGCCTCGATCACCTCGCGCCAGTCGGGCGTCTCTTTCAGCGCCGATTGCAGGCTCGCGCTCAGCACCGAGCCCAGAGCGATGGCGTTGACGCGAATCCCCTGCGGGGCCAGCGCCACCGCCAGCGAGCGGGTCATCTGGTCCACCGCCGCACAGGCGATGGAATAGCCCATCAGGCAGGCCTGTGTCCGTTCCGCCGCGATGGAGGAAAGGTTGAGGATCACCCCGGCGGGCGGACGCTCGCCCACCTCGTCCGTCTCGCGCTCGGCCTGCGCGATCATCTTCTTCGCCACCATCTGACTGACCCGCAGCGAGGTCATCAGGTTCTGCTGGAGCATCTCCTCCACCGCATCCTCGCCAAGTTTCAGCGCCTCGGACCGCTTCACCATGCGCGAGGCGTTGACGAGGATATCCACCCGGTCGAAGGCGTCGATGGTCGCCGAAAGCAGGTTGGCGATCGTCAACTTCTCGCGCAGATCGCCGGCGAACATCCGCACCGCGCCCTCGGCCCGCGCCTCTTCGCCGACTTCGGCCTCCAGCCGCGCCTCGTCCATGTCGGCGAACATCACATTCGCCCCCCGGTCGAGGAAATGCCGCGCCACGGCAAGGCCGATGCCATTGGCGGCGCCGGTGACGATGGCGGTCTTGCCGGTGATGGAAAAGGACATGGAATCTCTCCTGAGGTCCGGATCAGTCTGGATAGGGGTCAGCGCGCGCGGATCGGATAGGCGGCCCGGATCACCCGGAAGGCCGCATCGCCGCCGATCTCTTCCACCTCGCGGAAAAGGCCGGTCAGGGTGCGATCATAGGGCAGATGGCGGTTGGCGACCAGAAGGAGCTGCCCGCCGGGCAGAAGCCCCCGCTGCGCCGCCTGAAGAAAGGCGATACCGAGACCGGGATCGGCGGCGCGGCTGGTGTGGAAGGGCGGGTTCATCACCACCCAATCCCAGAACCGCGACGGCTTGAAGGCGGTCGCATCGGCCCAATGAAACTCCGCCCGCGGGTCGGAAATGTTGAGCCGCGCACAGGCAAGCGCCTCCGCCTCCGCCTCCACAAGGTCGAGATGCTGGACATCGGCGCGCGACAGGATCGCGCGCGAAAGATACCCCCAGCCCGCACCCAGATCCGCCACCCTGCCCCAGAGCCGCGCAGGCAAGGCCTCTGCCAGCAGGACCGAGCCGCGGTCCGGCCCGTCGGCGGAAAAGACGCCGGGGGCGGTGAGGAAACCGCCCTCGACCTCCGACCGGCCCTGCTGCCAGCCGAGAAGCGCCTCCGGCCGGGTCAGCACGGCGAACTTGCCATGGGCCTTGGCCAGCACCTCGCCCGGTTCGGCCCCCGCAGCCCGGCAATCCTTGAGCACCGCGTCGATGCCGTCGGTCTTCTGGCCGTCCACCGCCAGCAAACCGCCCGGCGGCAGCAGCGCCGCCGCCTCCGCCAGCATCGCGCGCGCCGCCGCCTTGGCGCGCGGCAGGCAGAGGATCACGGCACCCGCCGGCCCCGCACCCTCGACCCGGTAGCCCTGCCGCAGGAAATGATCGTGATCGGGGCGGAAGCCGGTCCGCACCACCACGCGCGCCTTCGGCAGGCTGGAAAGGTCATCCCCGGCCACCGGGCGTAGCACGAGGATATCGCCCGTTTCCGGCACCACAAATGCACCGGACTTCAGCGCCAGTTCCAACCGGGCGGATCGCATGGGAGCTTCGGCCTATTCCTTTTCCATCGTGCATTGCAGCGGATGCTGGTGGCGGCGGGCGAAATCCATCACCTGCGCCACTTTCGTCTCTGCAATCTCGAAGGAAAACACGCCGACCACCGCAAGACCCTTCTTGTGGACCGTCAGCATGATGTCGAAGGCCTGCGCGTGATTGAGCCCGAAGAACCGCTCCAGCACATGAACGACGAATTCCATCGGGGTGTAATCGTCGTTGAGCAGCATCACCTTGTAAAGCGGCGGTCGCTGCGTGCGGGTCTTGGTCTTGGTCAGCACCGAGCTGTCATTGCCCGGCCCGGAAGGGGTGTCGGACATCCGGAGATCGGACAGGACGGCAGGAATCAGGGTCAACGGGCAGGCTCCGCGCGGGATCTCGGAAGAGATCGGGGGGGATTCGGATATTTCAGGCTTTGCGGGAATATAGCGTTTTTCCGCCTTGCGAAAAGACCCCCCTCGTTCCAACCCTTCGCAACAGGGGGGAACATGCTGACAACCATAGGATTCGACGCCGACGACACGCTCTGGCAGAACGAAAGCTTCTTCCGCCTGACCCAGGACCGTTTCACCGCCGCCCTTGCCGATTACGCCGGTGCCGACCATCTGCACGAACGCCTTCTGGCGGCGGAGCGCCGCAATCTCGACCATTACGGCTTCGGGGTGAAGGGCTTCACCCTGTCGATGATCGAAACCGCCATCGAGGTGACGGAGGCACGGGTTCCGGCCCGCATCCTCGGCGACATCCTCGCCGCCGGACGCGAGATGCTGGAGCATCCGATCGAGCTTCTCCCCGC
The DNA here is from genome assembly GCA_027492585.1 of Paracoccaceae bacterium. Classification (GTDB taxonomy): domain Bacteria; phylum Pseudomonadota; class Alphaproteobacteria; order Rhodobacterales; family Rhodobacteraceae; genus JAPUEK01. The sequence goes on from JAPUEK010000032.1 coordinate 10,043, forward strand.
CGCCCGTACCGCCGTGACAGAGCTGGCCGAACGCTACCGCGTGCTGCTGATCACCAAGGGCGACCTTCTGGATCAGGAACGCAAGCTGGCGCAATCCGGCCTCGGCGATCTCTTCGACGCGGTGGAAATCGTCTCCAACAAGACCGCGCCGGTCTATCGGTCCGTCTTCACGCGCCACGGCACCGGGGCGGATCAGGGGCTGATGGTCGGCAATTCGCTCAAATCCGACGTGCTGCCGATGCTGGAGGCCGGCGGCTGGGGCGTTCATGTCCCGCATGGGCTGACATGGGCGCTCGAAGCCGCCGACCCTCCGCAGGACGCGGCCCGTTTTCATAGCCTGCCCGACCTCTCCGGACTGGCCGATCTTGTGGAAGGACTGGCCGCCCCCCACAAGACCTAGTGCGAATTCCGGCTCCGCAGCTTCGGCGCAACATCAAACCCGTTTCACAACCCCATAGAAAACAAGGGGTTTTCCCAATTCGTCCCCTGTGCTAGCTTTGCTTCAGCAGAAAAAGCCCCCGCACGAATGAGGGGTGAAGAGGCAGAGACGATGGGCAGGATCATGGCACCCCGGCTGGGGCAGTATGTCCGGAATTTCGTGTTCATGGCGGCGGCGATCATCGTTGCGGCCTGCACGGGTCCGCAGGAATCGCGGGCGGCCCCTTATGCCGCCTATGTGATGGATGCGCGGACGGGCGAGACGCTCTTTTCCGAAAATGCCGATACGCGGCTGCACCCCGCCTCGCTGACCAAGATGATGACGCTCTACATCGCCTTCGAGGAGATCGAGCGCGGCCGCCTCTCGCTCGACACCATGATCACCGTGAGCAAGAACGCCGCGGCCGAGCCGCCCTCGCGCCTCGGGCTGAAGGCGGGACAGAAGATCCAGCTCCGCTATCTCATCCGCGCGGCGGCGGTGAAATCGGCCAATGACGCGGCGGCGGCCATCGGCGACCATATCGGCGGCGGCAGCACCGAGAAATTCGCCGCCCGCATGACCAAGACCGCCAAGGCCATCGGCATGAAGAACACCACCTTCAAGAACGCCAACGGCCTGACCGCCAAGGGCCACCTGTCCACCGCCCATGACATGTCGATCCTCGGCCGGCATCTGTTTTACGATTTTCCCCAGTATTACAACATCTTCTCGCGTCGTTCGACCGATGCGGGCCTTGCCACCGTGGCCAACACCAACCGCCGCTTCCTCGATGCCTACAAGGGCGCCGACGGGATCAAGACCGGCTATACGGAACCCGCAGGCTTCAACCTGACCGCCTCGGCGGAGCGCGACGGGGTGCGGATCATCGCCACGGTCTTCGGCGGCAAATCCACCGCCGACCGCAATGCGAAGGTCTCCAAACTCCTCGACCTCGGCTTTTCCAAGGCCCGTGGCGGGGTTGCCGCCGATCCGCCGCGACGCCCCGCCGTCAATGCCGACGAGGAGCTGGTCGCGGCAGCAGCGCCCGACGAGGACGAGGCCCTTCCCGAAGTCGAGGACGGCGCCGGCAAGACCATCCGCATGGTGATGGCCGTCGCCAGCTCCCCCCGCCCCCTCGGCCGCCCGAATCATGAGGAGGCCGAAGCCGTCGTCGCCGCCATGCAATCGGGCATCGAAGGCGCCCTCGCCGAGGCCATCGGCGCGGAGCCCCCGCCCGAAGGCACGCTCGACGCGCAGGTTGCCGGCCTTGAGGGCGCAACCGGGGTGGAGACCCTCTCCGCCCCGGTCACGGAAGCGGTGGAAACCGCCGATACCGAAATGGCCGCTCTGGTCGCGGCACCGGAACTGAAGGTCACCGCCGCCGCCCCCGGCACCCAGCCCGTGGCGCTCGTGGCGATGACCCCGCGCCCTCCGAAGCGCAAGGCGCCGATCTATGACGAGGTGGCCGTGGCCGAATCTGCGGTGGTCGCCGAAGCGGTCGCAGAGCCGGAGGGCGAGGTCGTGACCCGCATTTCCACCTCCGGCGGGCGGCACTACGGCATCACCGTCGGGCGTTTCAACAGCCAGAGCGCCGCGGCCGGGATGCTGACCAAGACCCAGCTTGCCGAAAGCGCGCTGCTCGGCACGTCGCTCCGCAAGGTGGTCAAGGGCGCGAAGGGCTATGACGCGAACTTCCTGGGCCTGACCCAGGAAGAGGCGGAAATCGCCTGTATGCGCTTGCAGGCCCGGTCCATTCCCTGCTTTACCATGGGGCAGTAACGGGCCGGCCCGGCCCCCTGCCCCAAGGAACGCCCATGGATTTCGTGATCCCCGCCCCGCTGCCCGCAACCGTCGCCGTGGAGGGGCAGGAAGCGCGCTTTCCGGTGCGCCGGATCTTCTGCGTCGGGCGCAACTATGCCGAACACAGCCGCGAGATGGGCGGCGATCCGGACCGTGAAGTGCCGTTCTTCTTCACCAAGCCCGCGGATGCGGTGATCGACAGCGGCACGGTGATCCCCTACCCGCCCGCCACCGCCGATTTCCACCATGAGGCGGAACTGGTCGTGGCCCTCGCCCATGGCGGGCCGATGGCGACAGAAGCCGAAGCCCTCGCCGCGATCTGGGGCTACGGCGCCGGCAACGATCTGACCCGCCGCGACCTGCAGGCCGAGGCCAAGGCGACCCGCCGCCCCTGGGATATGTCCAAGGGCTTCGACCGCTCCGCCGTCGTCGGTCCGCTGCGCCCCGCCGCGAAAGGCGTGCCGAAGGGCCGCATCGCCTGCACCGTCGATGGCCGCGTCACGCAGGTCGCCGATCTGGCCGAGATGATCTGGCCTGTCGCCGGTATCCTCATCCATCTCGCCGGGCTGGTGGACCTTGCGGCGGGCGATCTGATCTTCACCGGCACCCCGGCGGGCGTCGGCCCGATCAGGCGCGGCGAAACCTGCGTGGTCGAGATCGAAGGCCTCCTGCCCGCCCGCGTCACCATCGCCTGAAAGGCGCTCCCCGCCCCTTTCATACTGGCTCAAATATCCCCGCCGGAGGCTCCCGCAGCCGCAATCACGGGCGCGGCGCCGCCGCCCGGCGCAGCCGGTCATTGATCGCCCGGCCAAGCCCGCGCTCCGGCACCGGGGCCACCGCGATCCGCCCGCCGGGGCCAGCGGCCTCATCGGCCAACCGCAGGTGGTGGAAGAGGTTCGCCGCCGCCTCCACCAGATCGCCAGCCGGCGAGAGGTTGAACGCCGCCCCCGCCGCAGGGCCGAAGCCGATCCAGACCTCCCCCGGCTCCGACGCGACCGCCTCCAGCCGCACCGCAGCCCCCGGCGCGTAATGGCTGGCAAGCTGGCCGGGGGCCAGGGGGCGCTCCGGGTCCGCCTCCGGCAGGGCGACGGGGCCGATCAGCGCCTCCAGATCCTCCAGCGGCACCCCGCCGGGCCGCAGCAGCACCGGACGATCGCCCGTCAGGCCGAGAATGGTCGATTCCACCCCGACCGCCGAGGCCCCGCCGTCAAGCACCGCCGCGATCCGGCCCGAAAGCCCCGCCAGCACATGCGCCGCCCGCGTCGGCGAAATCCGCCCCGAGGGATTGGCCGAAGGCGCCGCCACCGGCCCGCCGAAGGCCGCAAGCAGCGCCCGCGCCAAAGGATGCGCCGGCACCCGGATCGCCACGCTGCCGAGACCCGCGCTGACCAGCGGCGAAATCCCCGCCTCCGGCAAAAGCGGCAGCACCAGCGTCAGCGGGCCGGGCCAGAAGGCCGCCGCCACCGCCTCCGCCCTCGCATCGAAACGGGCATAGCGCCGCGCCGTTTCCAGATCCGGGACATGAACGATCAGCGGGTTGAAGCTCGGCCGGGCCTTGGCGGCGAAGATCTCCGCCACCGCCCGCCCGTCGCGGGCATCGCCGCCGAGGCCGTAGACCGTCTCGGTCGGGAAGGCGACCAGCTTCCCCTCCGCCAGCAGCGCCGCCGCACGCGCGACCCCCGCCGCATCGGCGGCAAGCGTCTCGGTCGGGGGGGTTTCGGGCTCGGAAACGGGCTCTGGCATCGGGCGGTCCGGCAAATGGCGTGACGCAGCGTAGGGCTTGAAGGTCTCCGGCGCTCGGCTAACCTCGCGTCAGTCCTTAGCCGCCCGCCTTTAACCGCCCCGGCTCTCTTTGCCAAGCGGTCCCGACCGGAGACCCCGATGCCCTATCGCGCCCCCCTCACCGATTTCCGCTTTCTACTGGCCCATGTGACGGGGTTCGATCAGCTCTCCCGCACCCCGCTTTTCGCCGATGCGACACCGGAGATGGTCGAGGCGATCCTGTCGGAGGCGGGCAGGCTTTGCGAAATCACGCTCGCCCCGCTGAACCGGGCCGGCGACAAGGAACCGGCGCGGCTGGAAAACGGGGTGGTGCGGACCTCTCCCGGTTTTGCCGAAGGCTACCGCGCCATTGCCGATGGCGGCTGGATCGGCATGTCGGCCTCGCCCGAGCATGGCGGCATGGGTCTGCCGATCACCGTGGCCACCTGCGTCAACGACATGATGGGCTCCGCCTGCCTTGCGCTGCAACTGAACCCCCTGATGACGCAGGGCCAGATCGAGGCGCTTGAGCATCACGCCAGCGAGGCGCTCAAGGCGCTCTATCTGCCGAAGCTGATCTCCGGCGAATGGTGCGGCACGATGAACCTGACAGAGCCGCAGGCCGGCTCCGACGTGGGCGCGCTGCGGACCAAGGCGGAACCCCTTGGCGACGGCAGCTATGCGATCACCGGGCAGAAGATCTTCATCACCTGGGGCGACAACGACTTTACCGGCAATGTCTGCCATCTCGTGCTGGCCCGCCTGCCCGATGGCGGCGAGGGGACGAAGGGGATCAGCCTTTTCATGGTGCCGAAGCTCTTGCCGGATGCCGATGGCAACCCCGGCGCGCGCAATGCGCTCAAGGTGGTCTCGCTGGAGCACAAGCTCGGCCTGCACGGCTCGCCCACGGCGATCATGCAGTATGACGGGGCGCAGGGCTGGCTGATCGGCGCGCCCCACAAGGGCATGGCCGCGATGTTCACCATGATGAACAATGCCCGGCTCGGCGTCGGGGTGCAGGGCATCGGCGTGGCCGAAGCCGCCTGTCAGCAGGCGCTCGCCTATGCCATGGACCGCCGGCAGGGCCGCACCCCGAACGGGGCAACGGGGATCATCGACCATGCCGATGTGCGCCGGATGCTGGCGCAGATGAAGGCCGAGACCTTTTCGGCCCGCGCCATCGCGCTCTCCTGCGCCGTCGCCATCGACATGGCGCGGGCGACCGGAGACGCGGCATGGGGCGCGCGGGCGGCGCTCCTGACGCCCATCGCCAAGGCTTACGGCACCGATACCGGCAACGAGGTGGCGCAGATGGGCGTGCAGGTCCATGGCGGCATGGGCTTCATCGAGGAAACCGGCGCGGCGCAGCTTGCCCGCGACGTGCGGGTGACGGCGATCTACGAAGGTACCAACGGCATCCAGGCCATGGACCTCGTGGGGCGCAAGATGATGGACGGGGGCGAGGCCGCCTTCCGTCTCATCGACGAGGTGCAGGCCGGCAGCGAGGCGGCGCGCGACCGCCTGCCGCTCCTGTCCAAGGATGTCTGGAACGCCGCCGAGGCGCTGCGCGAAGCGACCGAGGCCCTTGTCGCCATGGCGCCGCAGGACCGCAACGCCGGGGCCGTCGCCTATCTGCGCGCCTTCGCCCGCGTGCTCGGCGGCCATTACCACCTGACCGCCGCCCTTGCCGATGCGGGGCGCGAGCCCTTGGCCCGCTTTGCCATCCGCCGCCTGATGCCGGAATATACCGGCCTTCTGGCGCAGGTCCGTGAAGGCGCCGCCGGGGTCTATGCGGTCGAACCCGAGGCGCTGCTGGCGTGACGATCGCCAGCCCCCCTGCCCTCTCCTTCCCCTTCCCGGACCCTCCCGGCCCCGGCGAGGCGGTGGAGGTCGCCGACGGCATCCTCTGGCTGCGTTTGCCGCTGCCGATGGCGCTCGACCATGTGAACATCTACGCCCTGCGCGAGGCGGACGGCTGGACGGTGGTGGACACCGGCATGATGTCGCGGCGCAGCCGTGCGGAATGGCAGGCGCTGCTCGATGGCCCGCTTGGCGGGCAGCCGGTGGTGCGGGTGATCCTGACCCATCACCACCCCGACCATTGCGGCCTCGCCGGCTGGTTCCAGGATCGGGGAGCGGAGCTTCTCACCACCCGCACCGCCTGGCTGTATGCCCGGATGCTGGTGCTCGACGTGCAGGACAAGGCGCCGCCGGAGGTGCTGGATTTCGCCCGCCGCGCCGGAACCCCCGCCGATCTGATGGCGCAGAAGACGGCAGAGCGCCCCTTCAACTTCGCCGATGTGGTGGCGTCGATGCCGCTCGGCTTCACCCGTATCGACGAGGGCGACATCCTGACCGCAGGCGGGCGCCGCTGGCAGGTGCGGCTCGGTCAGGGCCATGCGCCGGATCATGCGACGCTCTGGAGCCTTGAGGGCGACCTGATCCTCGGCGGGGATCAGCTTCTGCCCGGCATCTCCGCCAATATCGGCGTCTATCCGACCGAGCCGGAGGCCGATCCGCTCAGCGAATGGCTGGCATCCACCGCCGGCTTCGGGGCCTTCGCCACCGAGGCGCAACTGGTCCTTCCCGGCCACAAGACGCCCTTCCGCGGCCTGCCCTTCCGGCTGCGGCAGATGGTGGAGAACCATGAGTCCGCGCTCGACCGGCTCTTGGCCCTGCTGGCCGCGCCAACGACGGCGGCAGGATGCTTCCCCGCGCTTTTCAAACGCGAGATCGGGCCGGAAGTCTTCAACCTCGCCCTTGTCGAGGCGGTCGCCCATCTCAACTGCCTCTTGCGGAGGGGCGCGGTTTCGCGTTCCCTGACCGCAGAGGGGGCCTGGCTCTGGCAGGCTCTCTGATCCTGCCCGCCGTGCCTGTCCGTCACGCCTGCCGGGCCGAGCCCGGAGGAAAAGATGGCCAAACCCCTGCCCCCCATTGCCGAAGCGGAACTCGCCGAGGCCGTCCGCAAGACAACCGGCCTGCCCGAGGCGAGGGCACCCCGCGCCCGCGCCGTCCATGCCGATCCCGCCGCCCCGCCGAGCGCCGAGCAGGAGCCCCTGCCCGAAGCCCTGAATGCCGAGCACCGCAAAGGGCCGGCGGAATGGGCGTATGACCGGATCATCCTCTACATCCGCAACTTCGAGAAACAGCTCGACACCGATCAGGAAGTCGCCATGGGCTTTGCCGGATCGGAGGCGGGCATCCTGCGGATCGAGGGCCTGGGCTTTTTCGAGCCGGACCTGCTGACCTTCTACGGCCAGGACGAGGAGGGCATGAAGACCCAGCTCATCCAGCATGTCAGCCAGCTTTCGGTGATGCTGCGCGCCGTGCCGAAAGCCGCCCCGGAAGAGCCGCCGCGCCGCATCGGCTTCCGGCTTTCGACCGGCTGGCTTGGGGGCGAATCCGGCGACGGTTCCGCCTGAGCGCACCCTTCCGCCGGGCGCGCGGAACCGTGGCCGGAATGGCAGCTGACCCCGTGACAGCCTGCCGATAATCGGCTAGGACCAGTCAAACGCTTTGCAGAAGGATCGCAGCAAATGGCCGAATACAAACCGGGCAGCATGGATATCCGCGTTCAGGAAAAAACCTTCGCCGGGTTCATGCGGATGACCACCTGGGGGGCTGTCATCTCCATCTGCGTGCTGATTTTCCTGGCGCTCGCCAACGGCTGACACGGCCATTTTCCGGGATGAAACGAATGAAGTTCAAGGCCCTTGCCCTGATCGCGCTTGTGGCGCTCGGGGCATGTTCGACGGCGGAACCCACCTGGGCGCCCGATGACAAGGTAGCAGCGGCCCATTATGTCGCCCCCGGACCGAAATCCATCACGCTTTTCACCGTGGTCAACAACCGCAACGGCTCCGGCGCGCACAGTGGCCTGCTGATCAACGGCTCCGAGCAGGTGATGTTCGACCCGGCGGGAAGCTGGCACCATCCGAACCTGCCGGAGCGCAATGACGTGCATTTCGGCGTGACCGAAAAGATGGTGGCCTTCTACATCGACTACCATGCGCGCGAAACCTTCCGGGTCATCAAGCAGACGGTCGTGGTCAGCCCCGAGGTCGCCAATCTGGTTCTGGCAAGGGCCGAAGCCTATGGCGCGGTGCCGAAAGCGCAATGCGCCAATTCGATCAGCACGATCCTGAGCGGGGTCCCCGGCTTCGAATCGCTGGAGCACACCTGGTTCCCGAACAAGCTCTCCAAAGAGTTCGGCAAGCTGCCCGGCGTCACATATCAGCTTTATACCGATGACGACGCCGACAACAACCATGGCGTGCTGATCGTGCAGGCCGAGGACAAGTCCCCCGAGTAACCCTGCCGAAAAGGACCGGAGATGCGGATTTTCGGGCTTGTTCTGGCGGGCGGCGCCGGGCGCCGGATGGGCGGCGCCGACAAGGCGCTCCTGCTGCTCGCGGGGCGGAGCCTTCTGTGGCATTGCCTCGCCCGGCTGGAGCCGCAGGTGGAGGCTGCGGCGCTGTCGGCCAATGGCGATGCTGCGCGTTTCGCGGGTTTCGGCCTGCCGGTTCTGCCCGATGACATGGCGTCGCTTGGCCCCCTCTCGGGTCTCCTTTCCGGCCTGCGGTGGGCCGCGGCGCGGGGGGCGAGCGCGCTTGTCACGGCCTCGGTGGACAGCCCCTTCCTGCCCGGCGATCTGGTGCCGCAGCTTTGCCTTGCCGCCGAGGGGGCCGCCTCCGGCGTGGCTCTGGCGGAATCCGGCGGCAAGATGCACCCGACCTTCGGCCTCTGGCCGGTGACGGTGGAACCGGCGCTTCGGGGCTTTCTCGCCTCCGGTGCGAAGCCCCGCGTTCTCGACTTCGCCCGCGCGCAGGGCGCCGTCTCCGCCGCCTTCCCCGACCCCGAGGCTTTCCTCAACATCAACACTCCCGAAGACCTCGCCCGCGCCGAAATCCTGATCGGGGGCGGGACATGAGGGTCTACGGCGTCATCGGCTGGAAGAATTCCGGCAAGACCACATTGATGGTCCGGCTGGTGGAGGAGATCACCGGGCGCGGCTTCACCGTCTCCACCGTCAAGCATGTCCATCATGACGTGGATCTCGACCAGCCCGGCAAGGACAGCCACCGCCACCGGCAGGCCGGTGCCTCGGAGGTGGTGCTGGCCTCCGCCCATCGCTTCGCCCTGATGCGGGAGCATCGCGGGCCGGAGCCGGAGCTGCCGGAGATCCTCGCCCGCCTCGCCCCGGTCGATCTGGTGCTGGTCGAAGGCTACAAGCGCGATGCCCATGCCAAGCTGGAGGTGTTCCGGCGCGCGGCGGGGCATGATCTGATCCAGCCCGGCGATCCTCTCGTGCGTGCCGTGGCGACGGACGGCCCCCTGCCGGTGCTGCCGGTTCCGGTGCTGGACCTGAACGATGCGCGGGCAATCGCGGATTTCATCCTGAGGGAAACCGGCCTTGTCCCGGCTTGAGACCCGCCGGGAGACCGGCGGCCCGGCAGACGCCCGCTTCGACCGGGTGATCGTGGCGGATTGGTCTTCGGCCTCCAGCCCTTCCCCCGCAACGCCCTCTGCCGATGCAATCTGGCTCGGAAGTGCAGGGGCGGAGGAATCGAGCCGCTATCACCGCACCCGCGCCACAGCGGAGGCGGCGCTGCGGGCGGCGGTTCTCGATGCGCTCGCAGCGGGACGGCGGCTGCTGATCGGCTTCGATTTCCCGATGGGCTATCCGGCGGGCTTCGCTGCGGCGCTGACCGGGACGGCAGATCCGCGCGCGGTCTGGCACTGGCTGGCGGAGCGGCTGGAGGACGGGCCGGACAATCGCAACAACCGCTTTGCCCTGGCCGCGGAAATCAACCGCCTGTTGGCCCCCGGCCCCTTCTGGGGGCGGCCTGCCGGCCTGCCCCTGCCCGATCTGTCTCCGCGCAAGACCCCGCACCGCTTTGCCGAACGCCGTCAGGTGGAGCGGGCCGTCCCCCGCGCCCAGCCGGTCTGGAAGCTCTACACCACCGGCGCGGCAGGCGCGCAGGGGCTGGTGGGGCAGGCCATGATCCATCGCCTCTCGCAAGTTCCCGGCGTTTCGGTCTGGCCCTTCGATCCCCCGGAAGCTCCGGTGGTGCTGGCCGAGGTCTACCCCTCGCTCCTTCGCCGCGCGGTGACGGCCGATTCCGCCCCGATCCGGGATGAGGCGCAGGTGCGGCTCCTGTCCCGGGCGCTCTGGCGGCTCGGGCAATCCGGCGGGCTGGCAGGGTTCTTCGCCTCAGCGCCACCCGAAGCGCAGGAGGAAGGCTGGATTCTGGGCGCCGGGCAGGAGGATCTGCTGGAGGCCGCGCTATGCGGGTAACGATCCGGCTCGGCCTGCCGGAACCGCTGCGCGCCGAGGCGGCGGCGCTTTACTGGCAGGCCTTCGGCGGCAAGCTTGGCCGGGTGATGGGACCGGAGCTGCGGGCGCTGCGGTTTCTGGAACGGGTGATCCGCCCCGATCATGTCCTTGTCGCCCTGGCCGAGGATGGCCGGCTTCTGGGCCTTGCCGGCTTCAAATCGCCGGAGGGCGGCTTTGCCAGCGGCGAGCCGGAGGATCTGCGCGCCCTCTATGGCCGGATGGGCGCGCTTTGGCGGGTCAGGCTCATTCAGGCACTGGAGCAGGAGGTGGACAATGACCGCTTCCTGCTTGACGGCATCTGCGTGGCGCGCGAGGCGCGGGGGCTGGGCATCGGCGCGGCGCTGCTGGCGGCCTTCTGCGCGGAGGGGCGGCGGCGCGGCTATATGGCGGCGCGGCTCGATGTGGTCGACACCAACGGACGCGCCAGGGCGCTCTATGAACGCGAGGGCTTCCGGGTGGAGCGGATCGACGACATCGGCCTCTTGCGCTTTGCCTTCGGCTTCCGGCGCGCCTATGCGATGGTGAAGGCGCTTTAGACGGGGCATCGGCCGCAAGGCCAAGGCCTGCCGGAGCGCATCCCCTTGCCTTTGAAGGGAGGTCGGTCGGATCCATTTGGCTGCGCCGTGAGATCGAACGATACTTCATGGTCAGGTAGGATCGAGGCGCGGCGATAGGCTCGATCGCCGGGTGGTCCATGGAAGTTTGTCGTTAAAACAGTATGTTGCTCCGCAACTCCCAGTGGGCGCGTGATTTTCACCTGACAGGGGGTGTGCAT
>JAPUEK010000033.1:0-93542 GCA_027492585.1 Paracoccaceae bacterium
CCTCGCCCTTGTAGCGCTTCAGATATTCCACGATCTGCCCGGTCTCGCCGCGATCCTCGTTGATCGGGATGCGGATGCGTCCGCAGGGAGAGGTCAGCGCCCGGCTGAACAGCCCGGAATGCTTGCCCTCGATGTCGAAGAAACGGATCTGGCGGAAGTTGAAGAGCTTGCCGTAGAAGTCGAACCAGCGGTCCATGTTGCCCTTGTGGACATTGTGGGTCAGATGGTCGAGGTAGTGGAACCCCACCCCGGCGGGCTTCGGCGCGGCCAGCCAGTCGAAGTCGCCATAGGGGTTCGCCTCGCCATAGTGATCGGTAAAGTAGATCAGCGAGCCGCCGATCCCCACAATCGCCGGCAGGTCGAGCGCTTTGTCCGCCCCCTCATAGGGTTCCGCGCCCTGTGCGACGGCATGGGCAAAGGCCTGCGCCGCATCGACCACGCGCCAGCCCATCGAGGCGGCGCAAGGCCCGTGCTCCTCGGCAAAGCGGCGGGCATGGCTGCCCGGCTCATGGTTCAGGACATAGGTGATGTCGCCCTGCTGCCAGAGCTCGATGTCCCGGCTGCGGTGGCGGGCGGTCAGCGTGTAGCCCATGCGCCGGAAGACCACGCGCAGCTCCTCCGGCTCGGGATGGGCGAATTCCACGAACTCAAAGCCGTCGGTGCCGGCCGGATTGTCTGCCGAGATCACGGATTTCGGTGCGGAATGTGGAAAGGGTCCCATGGCGGCCTCCTGTTGCGCTATGGTCAGAATATCGCATTTGTGATGCGCTTTTCGCGCAATGACGGGTAGCGAAGCCCCCGGATGCGCGGTACCTTCACGCCATTCCCCCCGATCATGCAGGAATCCCGCATGCTGGACCCGACCGATTCCCGGCTTCTGGCCGAAGTGCAACGCAATGCGATGCTGACCGCGCAGGATCTGGGCGATTGCCTGAACCTGTCGGCAAGCCAGGCCGCCCGCCGCCGTCAGCGGCTGGAACAGGAGGGCTTCATCACCGGCTATGCCGCGCGTCTTGCGCCGCAGCGGCTGGGGCTGACGGTGCAGGCCTTCGTGCAGGTGCAGATGGCGAGCCACGCGCCCGAGACCGCCCGCGCCTTCGGCCAGCTGATCGCCACCCTGCCCGAGGTCATCTCCGCCTGGACCCTGACCGGAGAGGCCGATTACCTCCTGCGGGTCTGGTGCGCCGACCTGCCCGCCCTCAACCGGCTGATCCATGAACGCCTGCTGCCCCATCCCGCCGTGGCGCGGGTGCAGAGCCAGATCGTCATGGACCAGTTCAAGGCGGATGCCCCGCTGCCGACCTGACGCCTGCCGCCCCCTTCCGCCCTGCTGGCCCCTGCTGAAAGACCCCTATGGAAAGCTTCCTCCTCCAGGCTTCTGTCTATCTCGGCGCCGCGGTGCTGGTGGTGCCGCTGACCGTGCGGCTCGGCCTGGGGTCGGTGCTGGGCTATATCGCGGCGGGCGTGCTGATGGGGCCGATCCTCGGGCTTGCCGGGGCGGAGACGACGGATCTCCAGCATTTCGCCGAATTCGGCGTGGTGCTGATGCTGTTCCTCATCGGGCTGGAGCTGGAGCCGAAGGCGCTGTGGGAGATGCGCCACAAGCTCATCGGGCTCGGCGGGGTGCAGGTCGCGGCGACGACGCTTGTGCTCGCGGCGCTGCTGCTCATGGTCGGGCAGAGCTTCAGCGTCGCCATCGTCGCGGGGATGCTCGGCTCCCTCTCCTCCACCGCCATCGTGCTTCAGACGCTGACCGAAAAGAACCTGATGCGGACACAGGGCGGGCGGTCGATCTTCTCGGTCCTGCTGACGCAGGATATCTCGGTGATCCCCATGCTGGCCGTCATCCCGCTGCTGGCCCTGCCTGGGATGGCGGGCTTCGATTCGCTCACATTCGGCATCACCAACCCCGAAATCGCCGCCACCCACGAGGCCGGCGCCGCCCAGCCGCTCGTCACGCTTCTCCAACAATTGCCGGGCTGGGGGGAGGCACTCGTCACCCTCGCCATCGTCGCGGGGATCGTGCTGGCCGGCCATTACCTCAGCCGGCCGATCTTCCGCTTCGTCCATGCGGCGCGGCTGCCGGAGATGTCCACCTTCATCTCGCTGCTGATGGTGATGGGCATCGCCTTTCTGATGATGATCGTCGGCCTGTCGCCGGCGCTCGGCACCTTCGTTGCCGGGGTGGTGCTGGCCAACTCAGAGTTCCGTCACCAGATCGAGGCCGATCTGAGCCCGTTCAAGGGGCTTCTGCTCGGCCTTTTCTTCATGACGGTCGGGGTCGGGATCAATTTCGACATGCTGCTGCGCCAGCCCCTGCTGATCAGCGAGCTGACGCTCGGGTTGATCGTGGTGAAGATCCTCGTGCTCTGGCCGCTGGCGAGCGTGTTCCGCATGAAGGGGCAGGACCGCTGGCTCTTCTCGCTCGGCCTCGCCCAGGGGGGGGAGTTCGGCTTCCTCCTCGTCTCCTTCGCGCGCAGCGAGGGGGCCTTGCCGCTGGCCGCCGGGCAGATGGCGCTGCTGGTCGTCAGCCTGTCGATGCTGCTGACCCCGCTGCTTTTCATCGCGCAGGAAAAGCTGTCGGCCCGCTTCGGCCGCGAGCCGGAGCGCGCGCCTGACGAGATCGACGAGACGGGACAGGTGATCATCGCGGGCATCGGGCGCTTCGGTCAGGTGGTCAACCGGCTGGTGCGCCATTCCGGGGTGCGGACGGTGGTTCTGGACAGCGACATGTCCACGATCGAGACCATGCGGCGCTTCGGCGTGAAGGGCTTTTTCGGCGACCCGTCCCGCCCGGAGCTGCTGGAAGCGGCGGGCCTCGCCAAGGCCAGGGTGCTGGTCGTCGCCGTGGACGATCAGGAAAACTGCAACCGGATCGTTGCCTATGCCCGCCGGATGCGCCCCGACATCCACATCGTCGCCCGCGCCCGCGACCGGGTGCATGTCTATGAGCTTTACAAGGCCGGAGCCGATGACATCGTGCGCGAGACCTTCGACAGCTCGGTGCGGGCGGGGCGCTATGTGCTGGAAAACATGGGGTTCTCGGAATACGAGGCCTCGAAGCTGTCCAGCACTTACTGGAAGATCGACCGGGCCGCGATGCGCGATCTGGCCGAGGTCTGGGTGCCGGGCCAGCCGATCCACCTGAACGAGGCTTACATCGCGCGGGCCAAGCAGCTTGACCGCGATCTGGAATCGGCGCTCATCGACGAGCTTTACGAGGTGCGCCCGATGCCCAGCTCGGAAGAGCTTGCGGTGGCCGAAGCCGTCGCCGATGTCCTCGCTCAGCCCGCCGAGACGCCCGCCTCGCCGAAGGTCGCCATGCCGCTGTGACAGGCGACCGCCGCCTGCACGATGCCGATGGCGAGGGCTGCGCCCGACCCCTCGCCGAGCCGCAGCCCGAGCGACAGGAGCGGCTCCTTGCCAAGGGCGGCGAGCAGGCGCGGATGGGCGCCCTCCGCGCTCTGATGGCCGGCAAGCGCGTGGTCGAGCGCGCCGGGCGCGGTCTTGAGCAGCACCGCAGCCGCCGCGCAGGCGATGAACCCGTCGAGGATCAGCGGAATCCGCAAGACCCGCGCGCGGGCCATGGCCCCCGCCATGGCCGCGATCTCCCGCCCGCCGAGGCGCGCAAGGATGTCCAGCGGTCCGCTCGCATCGGCGTGACGTGCCAGCCCCGCCTCCACCACCTTCGCCTTGCGAAGGAGACCCGCATCATCGACCCCGGTGCCGCGCCCGACCCACTCCTGCGCCGCGCCGCCGAAGAGCGCCGCCGCAAGCGCCGCCGCCGTGGTGGTGTTGCCGATCCCCATTTCACCCAGAACCAGCAGATCGGCGGCGGGGTTCACCGCCTCCCAGCCCACTGTCAGGGCCGCCAGCGTTTCCGCCTCGCTCATCGCCGGGCCTTGGGTGAAATCCCCGGTCGGCCGGTCGAGATCGAGCGCATGGACCGCCATTTCCGCGCCGAAGCAGCGGGAAAGCTGGTTGATCGCCGCACCGCCCGCCTTGAAATTCGCCACCATCTGCACCGTGACCTCCGCCGGGAAGGCCGAGACCCCCTGTGCGGTGATGCCGTGATTGCCTGCAAAGACAAGGACTTGCGGCTTGGTGATGCCGGGGCGCGGATTGCCCTGCCAGCCCGCCACCCAGATCGCCAGATCCTCCAGCCGGCCAAGGGCGCCCGGCGGTTTGGTCAACTGGCCGTTGCGGGCCACGGCCCCTTCGATGGCGGCAAGATCCGGGCCGGGCGCGGCGGCCAGAAGGGCGGTGAAACCGGCGAAGCTCTCGAAAGGGGCGGGCATGAAAGGCGGGGGCATGGCAGCTTTCCGTTGAAATCATCCGAGGCTCTGGCTAGCGAAGGGGGAAAGCTTTGACCAGTCCGGAAAGGACCCCCCGATGCGGAAGCGCGACATGGCCGAGCGGCTGATCCCGGACCTGCTGTCAGGCTTCGCGCTCCTGACCCGCCTGCCCCTGCCAGCGGCCGCCCATGGGGCGCCTCGCGCCGATGCGGCATGGGGCTGGCCGGTGGTGGGCTTTGCGGTGGCGCTTGTCGCGGTGCTGGTGGCGGCAGGGGCGCAGGCGGCGGGGGCGACACCCGGCGTTTGCGCGGTGCTGGCGCTGATGGTCGCGGCCACGCTGACCGGGGGGCTGCATGAGGATGGTCTCGCCGATTGCGCCGACGGCTTCTTCGGCGGGCGCGACAAGGCGCGGCGGCTGGAGATCATGAAGGACAGTTCCATCGGCAGCTACGGCGCGCTCGCGCTCGGGCTGGTGGTGCTGCTGCGGTGGACCGCGCTCGTCCCGCTGATCGCCGGGGGGCATTGGGGGGCAGTTCTGGCGGCAGGCTCGCTCAGCCGCGTGCCGATGGCGGCGCTGATGGCCGGGATGGGCAATGCACGCGGGGGTGGGCTGTCTGCCGCGGTGGGGCGGCCCTCGGTCGAGGCGGCGACGGGGGCGGCGGCGCTTGGCCTCGTTCTGGCGATCCTCTCGGCGGGCTGGGTCGCCCTGCCGATGGCCTGTGCCGTGGCGGCGGTGACGCTGGCGGTCGGGGCCGTGGCGCAGGCGAAGATCGGCGGGCAGACGGGCGATGTGCTGGGCGCCTCCCAGCAGCTTGCGGTGGCGGCGGCTCTGGCCGTGGCGAGCTGAGGCCCGACATGAGAAACGGCGGCCAAAGGGCCGCCGTTCCGGAAGAATTCCGCCAAAGCCTCAGGCGGCGCGCGACATCAGCACATCATCGACCTTGCGCTGCGCCCCGGCCTCATCGACGCCGGAAACCGCCGCGACTTCGCGGGTCAGACGTTCCAGCGCGGCCTCATAGAGCTGCCGCTCGGAATAGCTCTGCTCACGCTGATCGTCGTTGCGGTGCAGGTCGCGCACGACCTCCGCAATCGCCATCAGATCGCCGGAGTTGATCTTCTGCTCATACTCCTGCGCGCGGCGCGACCACATCGCCCGCTTGACCTTGGCCTTGCCCTTCAGCGTGTCGAGCGCCCGCGACACCACATCCGGCGACGACAGGGACCGCATCCCGATATCGGTCGCCTTGTGGGTCGGCACCCGCAGCGTCATCTTGTCCTTTTCGAAGGAGATGACGAACAATTCCAGATGGATGCCCGCGATCTCCTGCTCCTCGATGGACATGATCTTGCCCACGCCGTGCGCGGGATACACCACGAACTCGTTCGGGCGGAACTCAGGCTTCTTGCTTTTGGTCATTCAGTCGCTTCCTCGGCAGGAGACCCGATCAGACCAAACCACAGAGACCGGAGGGCAAACCTCCGGGCCTCAAAGGGTTGTGGCGACAAAGAATAGGAGCCGGGCGAGCAGTCCCGGATCGTTCTACGGGCATCCGTGTTTGTTTGTATGCATTGTGTAACACAAAAATGGCATGATTCCAACTGCCGCCGCCAAGCATTTCTTTGCCGCAGCCCGTTGGAATGGCTCAGCTTTCCGCAATGTCACCAAAGCGAGAACGCAGCGTTACCGAATCAGGCCGCCTTGCTGTCGCAAAAAGCCGCTTGCGCGACCGGCGGCTTCCGCCTCAACCGCCCTCGCCCGGCGCCGGGACGAAATACTTCTCCAGCTTGTTCTTCTCGCCGTCGCGCTCCTCATAGCCCGGCAGCGGATCGCGCTTGGTGGTGATCACCGGCCAGAGCAGCGCATATTTGCGGTTGAACGTGACCCAGGCCTCCATATCCGGCTCGGTATCGGGGCGGATCGCATCGGCCGGGCATTCCGGTTCGCAGACGCCGCAGTCGATACATTCATCCGGATGGATGACCAGCGTGTTCTCGCCCTCGTAGAAGCAATCGACCGGGCAAACCTCCACGCAGTCGGTGTATTTGCAGGCGATGCAGTTGTCGGTGACAACATAGGTCATGGCGGGCCTCGTTTCGTTCCCCGTGGCGTTCGGCGCGCCGCATCCCTAGCGAAGCCGCGCGGATCATTCAAGCGGTGACGCCGCCGCATCCGAGCCGGGCAGGTCGAGATCGGTGTAAAGCAGCTGCGCCTCTTCTGCCGGGCCGCGCCTTGTGCCGATCTCCAGCACACGGACGACACGGATGCGCGCCCCTTGGGCAAAGGTCAGCACATCGCCGGCCCCGACCCCATGCCCCGGTTTCTGGCACCGCTGGCCGTTGATCCGCAGATGGCCGTCCTCGACCACCTCGGCGGCAAGGTCGCGGGTCTTGAAGAACCGCGCCTGCCACAGCCATTTGTCCAGCCGCAATTTCGGCTGGGCGGCGGGATTTGCCTTTCCTCCGGGACCGGCCATTCAGACCTTGGTCTTGAAGGCCGCCAGAGCCGCGGCAAAGGGGTTGTCCGGGTCGATGGGCTTTTCGGCGCGCGGCGGGCGGGCCTCGAAGCTCTTGCCGCCCTTCTGGTCGCGGTCGCGGTTGGGCTTGCCGTGCTTGCCCTCCCCCGGCTTGCCGTCGCGGCGACGGTCCTCGCGCTTTTCGCCTTCGGGACGGGGGCCACGGCTTTCCCCCTCGGGACGGGGCGCGCGCTTTTCGCCCTCAGGCCTGGGGCCGCGTTTCTCACCCTCGGGACGCGGGCCGCGATCGGGGCGAGGGCCACGGTCGCCGCGCGGCTCGCGCGCGGCATTGGGCGCGTCGCCCTCCTTGCGGGGGGCGCGTTCGGGGCGCGGGCCACGCTCGGGCCGCTGGAAGCGCGGCTTCGGCGCCCAGGTGAAGGTGTAGAAGACCTCCATCTCGGGCGCGGCGCCCTCGGCTTCCGGCTCCGGCTGGACGAAGGCCGATTCCCCTTCCGGGATCGGCTGCACCGGCGCTTCGGGATCGACGGCGACCGGGACGGGAACCGGCGCGGCCTTGACCTTCGCCCGTTCCCCCTTCTCGGCCTTGTAGCCGAGCCCGCCCATCAGATCGCTGAACTGCTCCAGCGTCATGCCGGTGATGGAAAGCATGTCCGGAATGGCCTCGAAGCCCGCGCGGCTGTCCTTGGTCCGCAGGATGTCGGCCAGCCGTTCCAGCATGTCGATGCGGATGGCGCGGGTGCCGGCCGGGTGATACCCCGCCAGAGTGTAGTGCATTTTCGGAACATCGGGGATGTTCGGAATGGTCACGAGGCCCGGCGGCGGGCTTTCGGGGAATTCGTCGAGCCCGTTCATCAGCGACCACAGCACCAGCCGCAGCCGGGTCGGCGCAGGCTTCAGCAGGAGCGGCAGGAAGACCGTATACTGGCCGAAACGCACGCCGTGCTTCCGCAGGGCCGAACGCGCCTCCTGATCCAGTTCCTTGACCTCGGCCGCCACCGCCTCACGCGGGAGGACGCCCAGACCCTCGACCAGACGGTAGGCGAAGCCGCGGGCCAGACCCGTCAGCCCCTCGTCGCGGCTCATGGCGGCCAGCGGCTCGAAAAGCGCCGCCACCCGGCGGTCGATGAAATGCTGGAGGCGGCGGCGGACCTTCTCGGCCACCTCCTCCCCCGCTTCCTCATCGACGAAAGCCTCGACCTGCGGACGCAGCGCCTCGGCGCCCTTCACGAGCTTGCCGACCGCCATCGTCCCCCACATGAGCCCACCCTGCTCGGTGAAATCGAGCTCGGTGTCGGGGGCGTTATAGAAACGGTCCCCGCGCAGATGGAACTCCGGGCGCAGCGCCTGAATGGCCGCCTGCCGCAGAAGACGCCCTTCCTCCGGCGATCCGCTGGCATCCTGCCGGAAGCGGAACCCTTCCAGACGGCCGACGAATTCGCCGCTGACCGTCACTTCGCCCTTGTCATTCACCTCGGCCACGAGGGTCTCCTTCTGCTTCAACCGCCGCAGCAGAACGCTGGTGCGCCGATCAACAAATCTCTGGGTCAGCGCCGCGTGCAGCGCATCCGACAGGCGGTCTTCTACAGCGCGCGTCTCGGCGCGCCAATGGCTTTCGTCATCCACCCAGCCTTTGCGTTGCGCCACATAGGTCCAGGTGCGGATATAGGCCAAGCGTTTGGAGAGCGTGTCAATGTCGCCGCCGGTCTTGTCGATCCGTTCCACGGCTTTTGCCAGCCAGTCGGCGGGAATGCGCGTCTGCGACAGGCCCCGCCCGGTGAGAAAGTCGAAAACCCGCGCAAGCAGCGTCGCATGTTCCGCCTCGGAGGCGGAACGGAAATCCGGCACCCGGCACACGTCCCACAAAAGCCGCACCCGCTGCGGGCCGGTCAGCTTGTCCTGCACCTCGGGCATGGCGGCAAGGGCCTTCAGCGCCACCACGTCATCGGCATCGCGCGCCCGGCTGAGCCAGGGGTCGTGGGTCGGCGCCTCCAGCGAGCGGATCAGCCGCTCCACCGAGCCGAATTCGAGCGCCTCGTTGCGCCATGTCAACTTCTTCACCGGGGCGAAACGGTGGTTCTCGATGGCTTCGACCACATCCTCGTCAAAGGGCCGCGCCTCGCCGGTGACGCCGAAGGAGCCGGGTTCGGTATGCCGCCCCGCCCGTCCGGCGATCTGCGCCAGCTCATGCGGGTAAAGCGCCCGCATCCGCCGCCCGTCGAACTTCGAGGTGGAGGCGAAGGCCACACGCTTGATGTCGAGGTTCAGCCCCATGCCGATGGCATCGGTGGCGACAAGGAAATCCACATCGCCATTCTGGTAAAGCGCCACCTGCGCGTTGCGCGTGCGCGGGCTGAGCGCGCCCATCACCACCGCGCATCCGCCCCGCTGGCGGCGGATCAGCTCGGCGATGGCATAGACGTTATCGACCGAGAACCCGACGATGGCAGACCGTGCCGGCATCCGGCTCAGCTTCTTCGGCCCGGCGTAGGACAGGGTGGAGAATCTGTCGCGCTTGTAGAACTGCACCCCCGGCACCAGCGCCGCAATCGCCGGACGCATGGTGTCGGAGCCGAGGAACATCGTCTCCAGCAACCCGCGCGCGCGCAGCAGACGGTCGGTGAAGACATGGCCGCGCTCGGGGTCCGCGCACAGCTGGATCTCGTCCACCGCGATGAAATCGGCGCCGATCTCCATCGGCATGGCCTCGACCGTGCAGACCCAGTACTGCGCCCGGTCCGGAACGATCCGCTCCTCGCCCGTGACAAGCGCCACGACCGAGGGACCGCGCTGCGCCACGATCCGGTCATAGACCTCGCGGGCCAGCAGCCGCAGCGGCAGGCCGATGACCCCGGTGCGATGGGTCAGCATCCGCTCGATGGCGTGATGGGTCTTGCCGGTATTGGTCGGCCCGAGGACCGCCGTGACCCTGCCCTTGCCGGGGGTCGCGTCCATGTTCCTGCCCCGTGCTTGCCGTGCCGCCTAAAGGTCCTGACCCTGGGTCTCGGCCTCAAGCCGCTTCACCGCGTCCAATACCTCCGCCATATGCGGATGTATAGCCAAAGCGGCGCGATAGGCCTCAAGCGCCTTTTCCGGCTTTCCCAACTGCTCGAAAATCGAGCCGAGCCCGGCGAGCGCCCCGAAATGCCGCGGGTTCAGCCGCAGCACATGGGCGATGTCGGACACCGCCGGGCCAAGATCGCCTTCCTGGAAATAGGCGATGGCCCGCGCATTCCAGCCCTCGGCGAACTGGGGGTCATGGTCGATGAGCGCGCTGAAATGGTCGATGGCAAGCGTCACCTGCCCCTCTTCCAGAGCCTGCCGGCCGCGCTCCAGCAGAAGATCCATGGCCGGAGAACCGGACTTCGACCATTCGATCCAGATTTCCTGCTCGGCCCGCGCCGAGGCCGCCTCATCGGGGCCCTGCAGCTTCCGGAAAAGATCGTCGAGCTTCGCCGTCTGGCCGAAAGCCGCGCCCGTGAACAGGAAAAGCGGCAGCAGTGCCGCAACGATACGATTGTGAAACGCGCGCCGTGCTCTCATAACCGGAAGGTAACGCAACGCGCGGGAAACACCAGCCCGACCCGTTCACGATGGAGTTGACAGATGAGCGATGTGATCAATGCGGCCGTCGAGGCGCTTTCGGCGAAACTGGCCAATGGCTTTGACGGGGTGGCGAAATTCGTCATTCCGGGCGAAGGCGCGATCATGGCCGATCCCTCGGGCGTGCGCGCCGGCGATGAAGAGGCGGATGTGACGCTGACCGCCGAAGCCGATGTCTTCCGCGCGATTCTCGAAGGCGAGATGAACGCCACCTCCGCCTTCATGACCGGCAAGCTGACCGTCGATGGCAGCATGGGCCTCGCCATGCAGCTCGGCGCGGCTCTGGCGTGAGCAGCGCGCCCTTCCACGCCCATCTCGCCGACGGGCCGGAGGGCGGCTATGCCCGCTGGCTCTCGGCGGCGGACGGGGTGCGTCTGCGCGTCGGCGTCTGGCCGGCGAAGGGCGCGCGGGGGACGGTGCTGCTCCTGCCGGGGCGAACGGAATATATCGAGAAATACGGCCGCACCGCCGCCGATCTTGCGGCGCGCGGCTATGCGACGCTGGCGGTGGACTGGCGCGGACAGGGGCTTTCCGACCGGGCGCTCGACGATCCGATGTCGGGCCATGTCGGCGATTTCGCCGAATACCAGCTCGATTTCGACGAGATGCTGGCCTTCGCCCGCGCCGAGGGCCTGCCGCAGCCCTTCCACCTCCTGTCCCATTCCATGGGCGGCTGCATCGCCCTGCGCGCCCTGATGCGCGGCGCGCCGGTGAAATCGGCGGCCTTCTCGGCGCCGATGTGGGGCATCCTCATCGCCGCCTGGATGCGCCCGATCGCGGTGGCGCTTTCGACCGCCTCCCGCTGGTTCGCCTTCGACAGCCGCTACGCGCCCGGCACCGGGCCGAAAAGCTATGTGGCCGAGGCGCCCTTCGCCGGCAACACCCTGACCACCGATGCCGAAATGTGGGCCTATATGCGCGAACAGGCCCAGGGCGACCCGGCCCTGACCCTCGGCGGACCGAGCCTCGGCTGGCTGCAGGCCGCGCTCGGCGAATGTCACGCGCTGACGCTGCTGCCCTCCCCCGCCTATCCGGCGGTCTGCGGCCTCGGCACGCAGGAGAAGATCGTCGATACCGCCCCGATCCACGCCCGCATGGCCCGCTGGCCCGGCGCGCGGCTCGACCTCTATCCGGGGGCGGAGCATGAGGTGCTGATGGAGCGCCCCACCACCCGCGCCGCCTTCACCGACCGCGCTGTCGCGCTCTTCGACAGCGCCCGCTGACGGCTTCTGCCTTTCTTCTCTTCCCAAATATCCCCGCCGGAGGCTCCTGAGGCCCGCCGGGGAAGCCTCCGGCGGGGATATTTGGACCAGTATGAAAGCCCCTCAGCCGCGCAGGCGGGGGCGTTCGCGCTGGAGCCAGAGCGCGGTGAGGATCAGCGGCCCGTTGCCGGCCTCGCCGGAGGCGACGAGCGCCATCAGATCGTCGAAGCCGATCAGATGGCCGCGGATGTCCTCCGCCTCGCCCTCGACGCCGAAGACCCCCTCCACCCCGTCGGGCAGATCGCAGAGCGCCACATAGGAATAGAGGAACTCCGCGCAGATGCCGGGGCTCGGGTAATAGCCCGCCACGGGAAGGAGCGCGCCGAGGGTCAGGCCCGCCTCTTCTTCCGCCTCGCGGCGGGCGGCCTCCTCGGGCGTCTCGCCGGGGTCGATGCGTCCAGCGATGGCCTCGATCTGCCAGCTTTGGGCGTCACCGCGCGCATGGGGGCCGGCGCGGAACTGCTCCACCGCCAGAACCCGGTCGCGGACCGGATCATAGGGCAGCACCGTCACCGCATCGCCCGACAGGAAGGCGGCGCGGCGCACGGGCTCGCTCAGGCGCCCGTCGAAGCGGCGAAAGCGCAGGTCCATCTCCTCCACCGCGAAGAAGGCGGCATAGGGCTGGGCGAGCGCGAGCAGCGCGCTGTCCTGCGGTCCGGCCTCAAGGCGACGTGTCACCGGGGCCGCCTGCTGCGCCCGCACCCGTGCCGCGCCGCGCACCAGAAGCTGCGGCATCCGCTGCCGCTGGCTTTCCGCCGCACGCTTGCCATAGGCGCGCATCACATCGCCGGCCGTGGCGGCAACCTCGGCGGCAAAGCGGGCGCGCCACTCCGCTTCCTGCCAGAGACCGCCCGTCCCCGCCGCCAGATAGATCCTCCGCCCCGCGCGGCTTTCGGCGTGGAGGCCGTGGCAGGCGGCATAGAAGTCGAGCCGCGCCAGTTCCTCCGCCGTCAGCTCCCGGCAGAGCCACCCTTCCACCCGCTGCCCCGCCGCCGGGACCGGCGCGGCAAAGGCGCCCTGCCAGAGCGCCGCCATCCGGTGATCCGCCAGATCGTCGGCTTCGAGCGCCGGGGTTCGGCCCAGAACCGCGGCCAGCAGGGGCGGATGGGCCAATGGCCCGCAAAGAAAGACCGCCATCATCAGGACCAGCGCCGCCCGGCGATCTCCGTCAGGACCCCGGCCACCACGCCGCCGACCAGCAGCGCCACCGGCGTTGCGGGATGGATCAGCAGCTTGCCGTAGCCGAGCATGATGTCGAAGACCCCGACCACCGCTTCCATCGGCCCGTCATAAAGCATCTTGGTGGAGCGGAGCACCATCTGGTAGATCGAGAAGCCGAGCATAACCCAGAAGAGCGTGGTGACCGAGGTGCGTATGCCGGTGCCGACGGCCTCCGACACTCCGCGCCCGGTATTGCGCCCCATCACCCGCCAGCCGCAGATGAACCCGATCCCCGCCGAAATCTCGCGGAAGAGCTTCACCTGCGTCCCTTCCGGCAGCACCGGAATGAAAAGATGGGCCGCGATCGCCGCCACGATGGCAAACAGCACGGCACCGACGAGTTTGGAAGCGGTGGGCATGGGCCTTCGGTCCTTTCCGCCCGCCCTCGGATGCGGGTCTCAGACGCGGGTCACGGTGATCTGCGTCACGTCGCAGTTTCCGCCGTGGAAGGCCCCGGCACAAGAGGTCAGGTAAAAGTTCCACATCCGCCGGAAGCGGTCATCGAAGCCCAGCCCCGCCACCTCGGTCCAGCGGGCGTTGAAGACCTCATGCCAGCGGCGCAGCGTCTGGCTGTAGCTTTCGCCGAACTCGATGGCGCCCTTCACCGTCAGCCCTGCCCGCGCGATCTCGGCCCGCAGCGCGGAGGGAGAGGGCAGCATCCCGCCCGGAAAGATGTATTTCTGAATGAAATCCACGCTCTTGCGATAGGTCTCGAAGCGGTTGTCGGCGATGGTGATGATCTGCAGCGTCGCGTTGCGGCCGGGTTTCAGCCGCTCGCGCAGGGTGTTGAAATAGGCGGGCCAATATTTCTCGCCCACCGCCTCGAACATCTCGATGGAGGCGATGCCGTCATAGATGCCGCGCTCGTCGCGGTAGTCCTGCATCTTGATCTCCACCCGGTCGGAAAGCCCCTCCCGCGCCATGCGCGCCACGGCGAAATCGTGCTGGGCCTGGCTGATCGTCAGCCCGGTCACGCGCAGGCCCCGCTCCTTGGCGGCATATTCGGCGAAGCCCCCCCAGCCGCAGCCGATCTCCAGCACATGATCGCCGGGCTTCGCCCCGATCAGATCGACCATGGAGGCGTATTTCTGCCGCTGCGCCGCTTCGAGGCTTTCCTGCCCGGACCGGAACAGCGCCGAGGAATAGGTCATGCTGTCGTCGAGCCAGAGCCCGTAGAAATCATTGCCGAGGTCATAGTGCTGCGCGATGTTCTTCTTCGCCTGCCGCCGGGTGTTGGAATGCATCCAGAAACGCAGCCGCTCATAGGCCCGCACGAGGCCCATGCCCGGAAAGCCGTCGTAGACGCCGCCGTTGCCATCCTGGATCTGATCCATGAAGGCCTGAAGATCCGGGGTGGACCAGCCGCCCTCGACATAGGATTCGCAAAAGCCGAGATCGCCCTCGCGGATCAGCCGGGCGAAGACATCGGGGTCCTGCACGAAGACTTCGGCAACCGCCCCCGGCTCCTTGCCCTCGGCACGGAACCGGCGGCCGTCCGGCAGCACGAAATCGAGCCGGCCCTTGTTCATGCGCCGGGCAATGTCGAAAACGGCGGTGAAGTAACGCGGCAGGCCGGATTGGCCCTGCGTCGAAGTCAAGATATCCATGCGACCTCCCCCGGTCGGCGCCATTCCTGTTTCGTTAACGATTCCAGAACATCCGCCGCCACTCAAGACTTTCCTTCGGCATAGGCCGCGAGCGCCGCCGCCCGCCCCTCGGCCAGATCGACCAGCGGCATCGGATAGGGCGCGGCGGGATCGAGCCCCCAGGACTTCGGCACCGCGTCGAAGAAGGACAGCGCCTCGGCACCCGGCCGGCGCGACAACTCCGCCACCCAGCGGCGGCGATAGATCTGGTCGGGGTCGAATTTCACCGCCTGCCCGGCGGGATTGAAGATGCGGAAATAGGGCGCCGCATCGGGGCCGGAGCCCGCCACCCATTGCCAGCCCATGGCATTTGCCGCCGGGTCCCAGTCGGTCAGACATTCGGCGAACCAGGCCTGCCCGACCCTCCAGTCGGTCAGCAGATGCTTGGTCAGATAGGAGGCCACCACCATCCGGGCGCGGTTGTGCATCCGCCCGGTCACATACATCTCGCGCATGGCGGCATCGACAAAGGGCTCTCCGGTCATGCCGCGCCGCCAGCGCTCGGCCTGCGGGTTGTCCCCGCGCCAGGGAAAGCGGCCCCAGCCCTCGCGCCAGCTTTCGGTCAGGATCTGCGGGTAATGGTGGGTCAGATGCCAGGCGAATTCCCGCCAGACCAGTTCCTTGAGGAAGGTCTCCGCCCCCGGATTGCCCTCCTGCATGGCGCGGAACCCCACCGCCCAGAGCCGCGCGGGGGCGATCTCGCCCCAGGCGAGGTTCTCCGACAGGCCCGAAGTCGCGCCGGACAGCGCCGGAATGTCCCGCTCCGCCGGATAGGCGGCCATGGCGCCGCCGGCAAAGGCGTCGAGCCGGGCCAGAGCCGCCGCCTCGCCGACCCGCTGCCAGCGGGCAACCACCGCCGCCCCGCGCCGCATCCCCGCGCCCGGCGCCCACTCCTCCAGCCGGTCCGAGGCGGGCCAGCGCTCCGGCCCCGGCAGATGCTTCGGCGCCGGCAGAGGGGCCGCGACCGGCAGAACCCGGCAGGCCCGCCAATAGGGCGTGAAGACCCGGTAAGGCCCGCCCTGCCCCGTCTCCACCTCCCAGGGCTCATGCAGAAGCTGGCCCGGATGGCTCTGCGCCAGCAGCCCCCGCCCCTTCAGCGCCGCCTTGACCGCCGCATCCCGCGCCTTGGAGGCGGGATCATAGAGCCGCTGCCAGAAGACCCCCGCCGCCCCGGTCTCTGCGATGAGCGCCTCCAGCACCGGCAGGGCCGCCCCCCGCCGCAGGATCAGCCGGCTGCCCCGCGCCTCCAGCGCCTTCGCAAACTCTCCCAGCGCCAGCCCCAGCCGGAACCGCGCCGCCGCCCCCATCGCCCCGGCTTCCGGATCAAGCACGAAAACCGGCAGCAAAGCCCGCCCGGAAGCCAGCGCCGCCACCAGCATCGGGTGGTCCGCAAGCCGCAGATCACGACGGAACCAGAGGATCAGAGGTGCGTCGGTCATGCTTTCCCGCCTGTGCTCAAGGGTTTACGCAGCCACCGCAGCCCGGATCACTTTCCCCTTCATCTTGCCCCAAATATCCTGGGGGGAGGCGAAGCCCCCCTCTATTCCTGGGAACGGCGGGCAAAAACCCCCTCACTTCTTTGCAAACGGCGGGCAAAGCCCCCTCACAGCACCCGGTCAAGCGCCGCGATCAGCCGCGCCACATCCGCAGCCGAGGTGTAATGGACAAGGCTCATCCGCAGGACGCCCTTCTTCAGATCCACCCCCATGGCTTCCAGAGGGCGCACCGCGTAGAAATCCCCGCCCCAGCAGGCGATCCCCTCCTTGCCGAGCGCCACCGACACCGGCTCCGCCGCCCCGTCGAGCGCCACGGCCACCGTCGGCGCCCGATCCTCCGCCTTGCGCGGCCCGATCAGCCGAAGGTCGTTGCGCGCGGCAAGATAGTCCAGAAGCGGCGTCACCACCGCCACCTCCGCCGCCCGCATCAGCCCATGCACCGCCCGGTTGCGCGCCGCCGCATCCGCCGCCGCATCCGCCCCGAAGTGATGGGCGTGGAGCGCGTCGATGTAATCGGCCATCCCGGCACAGGCCGCAATCTGGGCATGGTCCGGCCCGGCGGGGGTGAAGCGCTTGTAAAGGCTGCCCGCATTGAACCAATGGCCCTGCGCCGGCAGCTCCGCCCCGAAGGCCTCGCGGATCACCATGATGCCCTGATGCGGCCCATAGGTCTTGTAGGCCGAGAAGAGATAGACATCGCAGCCGAGTGCGGGAATGTCCGGCATCCCGTGCGGCGCATAAGATACGCCATCGACCACCACCCGCGCGCCCGCCGCCCGCGCCATGGCGGAAATCGCCGCCACATCGTTCAGCGCCGCCACCACGTTGGAGCAATGCGGGAAGGCGACCAGCTTCACCTTGCCGTCTTCCAGAAGCCTGCCCAGATCCGCCGGGTCCAGAAGCCCCGTCTGCGGATCGAGCTGCCATTCCCGCACCTCGATCCCCTCCTCCGCCAGACGCCGCCAGCAGCCGGAATTGGCCTCGTGATCCTGATTGGTCACCACGATCGCCGCCTTCTGCCCGCGCAGCCATTGCCGCACCGCATTGGCGAGCACGAAGGTATTGGCGCTCGTCGAGGGGCCGAAGGACACTTCCGCCGCCGCCACCCCCATCAGCGCGGCAAGCCGCTGCCGCGCCTCGTCCATCTCCGCTCCCCCGGCCTGCGCCCCCGGATAGGGCGCATAGGGCTGCACCTTGCGGTCGGTGTAGAAGCGGTGCAGCCGCTCCACTACCGGGCGGCAGGGATAGGAGCCGCCGGCATTCTCGAAGAAGGCATGGGAGGACAGGACCGGACTTTCAAAGGCCGGAAACTGGCTGCGGACGAAGTCGAGATCGAGAGAGGTCATTCAAGGCACCTTCGGTTCGGTTTCCAATGCGTCCCGCAGGCCACCCGGAAGCCAAGCCTCCCCTGATCGGCCCGAAAGGACAGGACGGGTCTTTGGCAGGTCTTCCAGCCAGCCGCTGGTCCTTCGCATCCAAAGCCCCCGCGGCAGACCCCCACCGACCGGCGCCGGTGCAGAGATCGGGGCCAGCCTAGCCAGAGCCCGGAACGAGGTAAAGCCATCTCGGCACGCCGCTCCACGGCCTTGCTGCCCGACATCGCTGCGGAAGGAAGGCTCCGGTACTCGTCCCCGGCTCTCCGGGAAGACTGAAAACCATCAGCCCCGCACGCCGCCCCTTTTGCACATCTCAAAGCTGCGCCCTCGCCGCTTCATCTTGCCCCAAATATCCCCGCCGGAGGCTCCCGCAGCCGGCCGGGGAAGCCTCCGGCGGGGATATTTGAGAAGAGAAGAAAGGGCGGGCCGCCGTTGCCTCCCGCTCGCCGCAGCGTCCGGGCGGTTTTTCGCGCATCCGGTCGCGGCTGCGGGATTATTTTCAAGGACGCCGTGCCTTTTTCCGCCGCCGCCCTTGCCCTCCTCCTCCCGCCTGCCCAAACTAGGAAATATGCTTGAGCGACGCCGGGAGCCAAACTAGCGTCCTCTTCACCCAGGCAGGCCACTCCTTCGCGGGGAACAGAGCCGCATGATCAACAGACGAGGATAGAAATGACCCGCACGACCACTTTCCTTCTCGCCGGCACCGCAGCCCTTGCCTTTTCCGGCATGGCCCGCGCCGCAGACCCCGAACTGACCGTTTTCGACTGGGCCGGTTTTGAAAACCAGGCGCTGATCGAGGATTACGTCGCCAAATACGGGCAGATGCCGACCTATGCGCTGTTCGGCGACGATGACGAGGCGTTCCAGAAGGTCTCCTCCGGCTTCAAGACCGATGTGGCCCACCCCTGCTCGCAGATGGTGTCGAAATACCGCGATGCCGGGCTGATCGAGCCCTGGGATGTGAGCCGTATTCCGGAATTCGCCAATATCGCGCCGCGGCTGCTGGATTCGCCGATCTTCAAGGATGAGGGCGGCGTCTGGTACATCCCGACCGACTACGCCTATACCGCCATCGCCTACAACACCAAGGAAGTCCCGAAAGAGGATGTGGCCACGCTCCAGGTCTTCAAGGACCCGAAATACGCCGGCCGGATCTCGCTGCCGAACAACACCGATGACGTGTGGTCGCTGGCGCTTCTGGCCACCGGCGTCGGCGACTGGACCAATGTGACGGATGAGCAGTTCGCCGCCGCCGCGGCCTGGCTGCGCGAGGTTCATCCGAATGTGCGCGCCTATTGGAAGGACCCGTCCGAACTGTCGCAGCTGATGGCCACCGGCGAGGTTCTGGTCGCCTGGTCCTGGAACGATTCCATCGCGCTGATGCGTTCCGAAGGCTTCGACGTTTCCTTCCAGCGGGAGGCCAAGGAAGGCGCCTCGACCTGGTTCTGCGGCTATGTGAACTTCAAGGATGCGCCCGGCTCCGAAGACAAGGCCTATGATTTCATCAACGCCTGGCTGGCCCCCGGCTCGGCCAAGGGCCTGCTTGAGAACTTCGGCTATGCGGCCTCCAACGATGCCTCGATGAAGCTGATCCCGGCGGAGGAACTGGTGAAGGCGGATGTCAGCCCGGTCACCGGCACGCTGCTGAGCCAGGTGCCGATCGACCATGCGATGCGCCAGAAGATGCTGGAAGAGTTCGAGCTGATCAAATCAGGCTTCTGAGGCCGGAATGAGAAATGAAGCCGCCCGGTCCCCGTGACCGGGCGGTTTCCATTCGGGCGCGGGAGGGACGCCGTCCGGGGACGGCACGCGCAGCCGCCCCGTCCCCCGCCTCAGGGGCAAGGCGTCACGGCACTTCGCGCCCCGTGGCCGCGGTGTAGAGCGCGAACCAGTCGGGGCGCGACAGCTTCACCGCGAAGGCCTTCGACACATCCCGGAGGCGCGGCAGGGAATTCGTCCCCATCACCGGCATCACCCGCGCCGGATGGGCCAGCAGCCAGGCCACCGCCACCGCGCCGCGATCCACCCCCTGCTCCACCGCGATCCGGTCGAGCGCGGCCCCCAGCGCCCCGCCCGCCGTCATCAGCCTGCCGCCGCCCAGAGGCGACCAGGCCATCGGCGGCAGGCGACGCTCCATGAGGCTGGCCAGATCGCCATTGGTGAAGGGCTCCACCGCCGCAAGGCTCAGCTCGATCTGGTTGGTCGCCAGCGGCGCCGCCATCGACGCCTGCAGCGCCGCCATATCCCAGGGCCGGAAGTTCGACACCCCCACCGCCCGCACCTTGCCCGAAGCCACCAGCCCGTCGAGCGCCGCGCCGGTCTCGGCGAAATCCATGAAGGGATCGGGGCGGTGGATCAGCAGAAGGTCGATATGGCCGCAGCCCAGAAGCCGCAGCGAGCGGTCCACCGAGGCGCGGATATGCGCCGCCGAGGTGTCGTAATGCTTGATCGGCGCCGCAGCATAGTCCCCTGCCGGGAAGACGATGCCGCATTTGGTCACGATCTCCAGCCGGTCGCGCAGACCCGAGCCCTGCAACGCCGCACCGAAGAGCCCCTCCACCTCATAGCCGCCGTAGATATCGGCGTGGTCCATGGTGGTGATGCCCTGATCGAGACAGGCTTCGACCTTGGCGCGGATATGGGCCGTGCTGCGGTCGGCATCCTCGGCAAGCCGCCACATCCCGTAGACCATCCGCGACAGCGAGACCCCGCCCGCCAGCTCCACCCGTTCCATGCCTGCCTCCTCCGATCACCCCGTCCGATGTAGCGCCCCCCGACGTTCACGGGAAGGGATCTCCTCTCCTCCTGCCCTGCCGGTCCGGAGCGGAGGGCTGGGTCCGGAACCGGGAATGGCAAGCTTCCGGCGCAGGATTGCAGGCAGGATCTCAGCCCGTCAGAACCAGCTCGGGTGCCGCAGCCCCTGCAATCCAGACAAAGGCATTCTGGCCGTGTTTCCGGGACAGGGCCTCCGCCGCCCCGCGCGAAATTCCGAGGATCAGGAAGCTCTCTTCGGCGGGCCAGGCCGGATCCCGGCCTTTGCCCGCGCCTTGCAGCCAGGCAAATCCCGCCGCCTCGATATCGCACAGAAGCCGCGCCTGTGCGGCGGCATTTTCCGCATCGGAAGTCGGGCGGCTGAAGGGATTCCAAGCGGTGAGAAACGCCCCCGCCGCAACCCCGTGGCGGGACAGAAGGGTGACGCCGGCGGGCTCCGTCTGCCCGATGCGGAGCACGACCGGCGGGTCGTCGAACACATGATAGTCGGTTTCCAGATAGGCCTGCCGCAAGGTGTCGTCCATCTGCCTGCCTCCTTCCGCCCGAGATCGGGACATCCTGCCCCGGTGGAGCCGAGGAGACCACCCCTTGCCGCTCTCCCCGCCCGCCTCTATATTGGACCTGTCCGGGGCAACCCGGACTATGGCGATAAACGCACCTGTAATAATCGGCTCGGACCCGGGGGCGGTACCCGGCGGCTCCACCAGACACCCGGCGTTGCGGGGGAACGGGGCCGAAATAGGATCGACGAACGACCAAAGAGGCCAGCTTTCGCTCGGTGAGCTACCACCGTTATCGGTGCAAAAGTACAGTTGCCAACGACAACCGTGCTCCGGCAATGGCTCTGGCTGCGTAAGCAGCTCGGGTCGCCGAAACTAAGTCCTTGCGCTTAGCCGCGTAAGGCGGGGTCCGCCGGAACCTGGCAACAGAATCCGGCACCTTCCCCCTTTCTTAAGCGCCTCCCCGCCCGATTTCCTCAAGGAAATCAGCCCGAAGCCCTTGAAGGCTTCGCTGCGGCGCTTCCCAGAACTCCGCCCGCTCTCGCAGTTGCAGCATTTTGCGCCGCCCCCCTTCCTTTCAAACTCGAATCCCCTATGCTGGCGCCATTCGGGAAGGGAATTGGCATGGCGAAATCCATTGACTACGGAAACCTGATGCATCGCGCCATGCGCGGTCTCATCCAGACCGTTCTCAAGGATGTCGGCGCCAATGGCCTGCCCGGCGCCCATCATTTCTTCATCACCTTCGACACCACGGTTCCCGGCGTGGAGATGGCCGACTGGCTCCGCAGCCGCTATCCGGCCGAGATGACGGTGGTGATCCAGCACTGGTTCGAGAATCTCATCGTCACCGACGACGGCTTTTCGGTCACGCTCAACTTCGGCAACAACCCCGAGCCGCTGGTCATCCCCTTCGACGCGGTGCGGACCTTCGTTGATCCTTCGGTGGAATTCGGACTGCGCTTCGAGACCCATGAGGACGACGAGGACGAGGAAGAAGACGAGGATGATGATCCCGACGACGATCCCGATCCGCCCCATCACGAGGCCGAAATCGTCCGGCTCGACAAGTTCCGCAAACAGTAGCGCGGCCGCGAAACCCGCAAAGAATCCATCACATTTCCCGGCTAGATTCGGGAAGTGATTCAAGGCCGGATCACGATTTCCTCCTGAAAGAAGGCAAAGCATGGCTCAGGATACCCTGCTGTTTCTGCGTCAGCTTCTGACCAGCCCGCGTCAGATCTCCGCCATCGCCCCCTCCTCCCGCTGGCTCGCCCGCGCCATGGCGCAGGGGCTCGGGCCGCAGACCGGGCGGGTGGTGGAATTCGGCCCCGGCACCGGGCAGTTGACCCGCGGCATCCTTGCCGCCGGGGTGGCCCCCGCCGATCTGACGCTGTTCGAGATGGATGCGGAGTTCGGCAGCCATCTGCGCGCCACCTTTCCCGGTGTCACGGTCAACGTGGCCCCGGCGCAGGCCTCCACCCGTCTCGAACCCGGCGTCGGCGCGGTCGTCTCCGGCCTGCCACTCCTGTCGATGCCGCTGGAGCTGCAACGCGCCATCGTCGGCGCCGCCTTCACCATCCTCGCCCCCGGCGCCCCCTATATCCAGTTCACCTACGGTCCCCGCCCGCCGATCCGTCCCGAGATCATCGCGGAGCTGGGCCTGAAGGTCGAATACGGGCCGCAGGTCTGGCTCAACCTGCCGCCGGCGCGGGTTTACAGGTTCCGCAAGGCGTGAAAGCCGTCGGTATGCGACGGTATGCCAATTGATTTCACCCCCTCCGCGCCGTAAGAGGGGCGCGACCCTTGCAGGAGGCCCCCATGACCGCGACCAGAACCGAAACCGACAGCTTTGGCCCGCTGGAAGTTCCCGCCGACAAATACTGGGGCGCGCAGACGCAGCGCTCGATCATCAACTTCCCGATCGGCTGGGAAAAGCAGCCGGTGGCCATCATCCGCGCGCTCGGCGTGATCAAGAAGGCCTGCGCGCTTGTGAATATCGCGCAGGGCGATATTGACGCGAAGCTCGGGGAGACCATCGCCGCCGCCGCGCAGGAGGTGATCGACGGCAAGTTCGATGACAACTTCCCGCTGGTCGTGTGGCAGACCGGCTCCGGCACCCAGTCGAACATGAATGCCAACGAGGTGATCTCCAACCGCGCCATCGAGATGCTTGGCGGGGTGAAGGGCTCGAAAAAGCCGGTTCACCCGAATGACCATGTGAACATGGGCCAGTCTTCCAACGACACCTTCCCGACCGCCATGCATGTAGCGACCGGCATGATGGCGCGGGATGTGCTGATCCCCGGCCTTGAAAAGCTCCATGCCGCGCTTGCCGCCAAGGCGGAGGAATTCAGGGACATCATCAAGATCGGCCGCACCCATACGCAGGACGCGACGCCCCTGACGCTCGGCCAGGAATTCTCCGGCTATGCCAAGCAGGTGGAAAAGGGCATCGCGCGGGTCAAGGCCTGCCTGCCCGACATCTATGAGCTGGCGCAGGGCGGCACCGCAGTCGGCACCGGGCTCAACACCCGCGTCGGCTGGGATACCCGCGTGGCCGCGGCAATCGCCGAGATCACCGGCCTGCCCTTCGTCACCGCGCCGAACAAGTTCGAGGCCTTGGCCGCCCATGACGCGATGGTCATGTTCTCCGGCGCGCTGAAGACGGTGGCGGCGGCGCTCTTCAAGATCGCCAACGACCTGCGGCTTCTCGGCTCCGGCCCGCGCTCGGGTCTGGGCGAGCTGATCCTGCCGGAGAACGAGCCGGGCTCCTCGATCATGCCGGGCAAGGTCAACCCGACCCAGGCCGAGGCGCTGACCATGGTCTGCGCCCATGTGATGGGCAATGACGCGGCCATCGGCTTTGCCGGCAGCCAGGGGCATTTCGAGCTGAACGTCTACAACCCGATGATGTCCTACAACCTGTTGCAGTCCATGCAGCTTCTGGGCGATGCCGCGGGCTCCTTCACCGACAACATGGTGGTCGGCACCAGGGCCAATGTGGCGCGGATCGACAAGCTGATGAAGGAAAGCCTGATGCTGGTGACGGCTCTGGCCCCGACCATCGGCTATGACAACGCCACCAAGGTCGCCAAGACCGCCCACAAGAACGGCACGACGCTGCGCGAGGAGGCGATCGCGCTCGGCTTCGTGGATGGGGAAACCTTCGACCGTGTGGTGCGCCCTGAAGACATGATCAGCCCGAAAGGGTGACGGGCGCCCGGAAATCGTGCCGGCGGCCCGATTTCAGCCCCGCATACCCCCGCCCCGCGAGGGCCGGCAGCATCAGGAGCAGAAGTGGCCGAGATCATCAACCTCCGCACCGTGAAAAAGCAGGCGGCCCGCAAGGCCGCCCGCGCGAAGGGCGATGAGAATGCCGCGAAATCCGGCCTGACGAAGGCCGAGCGCGCCTTGCAGCAGGCGCGGGCCGAGAAAACCGCCCGCGACCATGCCGCGCATGAGCGCGAAAGGGAGTAATCTTTCGCCAACCAGCATCCGGCAGGCGGAGAGCGGAGGGGCCGCCATGCCGCAACGATCCCTGGCTCCGCCATCTCCTTTCCTCGCAGGCCGCGCGGGACGGCGGCGTCATCCTTCGCAAGACCCGTGATATCGAACGCTTTGTCGGCCGGGACGCCTTTCTGGAAGAGATGCGCCGCCGCGGCTCTGCGGTGGTGGAAAACTCCGGCCAGTTCGTCATCTTCTGCAACCGCGCCCCCTTGCGACGGATCATCTGGCGATTTCCTTGAAGAAATCGCAGCGGACCCTTCAAAGGGTCCGTCGCGGAGTTTTTGAAAACTCCGTCTGGCGAGCGGCCACGGCAATCCCTATCCTGCCCCCATGACAGGACGCCCGGAAAAACACTCCCTGACCCTCAGCGGCCACCGCACCAGCGTTTCCATGGAGGCGGAGTTCTGGGAGGCGTTCCGCAGCCTCGCCGCAGGCCGGGGCCTGAGCCTCAACGCCCTTGCGGCGGAAATCGACGCAACCCGCGCGCCGGATGTGGGTCTTGCCTCGGCGATCCGGGTGCATGTCCTGCGGGCGCTGCGGGGCTAGGCTTACACCGTTATCTGCTGGAATCCGTCGCGCAGCGCCTTTGACCAGGCCTCCGACATGGCGCGGAAGGCCGGATCGCCCGCCTCGATCCGCCGGGTGCGCGACACCCGGCAGGCATCGCGCTCGATGACCGCCATATCAAGCGGCATCCCCACCGACAGGTTGGAGCGCAGCGTCGAATCCATCGACAGAAGCACGGCCTTCTCGGCATCGGTCAGCGAGGTCGTGGGCTTCACCACCCGGTCCAGCAGCGGCTTGCCGTATTTGTGCTCGCCGATCTGGAGAAAGGGCGTATCCTCGGTCGCCTCGATGAAATTGCCCTCGGGATAGATGAGGAAGAGCCGCATCGCCCCGCCGCGCCGCTGCCCCGCGACGATCATGCTGGCCGAAGCGCCCTGATTCATCGAGGCCAGTTTCTCGTCGATCTCGCGGCGCACCTCGCTCAGCATGTTGCCGATGATGGAGGCCACCTTCAGCAGCGTCGGCGCCAGCATGATCGAGGTCTCCTCGCTGGCCGAAGGGTCCTCGATGGCCTCGCGCAGCCGCGCGATGGCGGTCTGGGTGATCGAAAGCGAGCCCGCGGTCATGATGGTGATCACCCGCTCGCCCGGTTCCTCGAAATGGAACATCTTGCGATAGGTGGCGATGTTGTCGAGCCCGGCATTGGTGCGCGTATCCGAAAGACAGACCATGCCTTCGTTCAGCAGCAGGCCCACGCAATAGGTCATCGTCTTGTCTCCGGCAGGCTTTCGGGGGGTGGTTCGGGCGGACCCTATTGTTCCTGCGTCTGGACCGCAACCGTCACCGAGAGGCTTTCCTCGCCGGAGCCGCGCGACACGCCGCGGATCGGCGCTGCCTCGGCGGCATCAAGACCACAACCGAGCCGGATATAGCGGGTATCGGGGCAGCAACGGTTGGCGGGATCGAAGCCGATCCAGCCAAAGCCGGGAATGAAGATCTCCCCCCAGGCATGGGCGGCCTCGTGGCGGATCTCGTCCTGATCGGTGAAGAGATAGCCCGAGACATAGCGCGCCGGCATCCCCGCCACGCGGGCGGCGGCGATCAGCGCATGGGCATGGTCCTGACAGACGCCCTCCCCCAGCGCGAGCGCCTCGGCAGCTGTCGTCTGGGCATAGGTCGCGCCGGTGCGGTAGCTGATCGCCTCGGCGACCGCCACTGACAGGGCATGGGCGGCGGAGAGCGGCTCCTGCCCCGCAACGCTGGCGGCCAGGGCGCGGACCGCCTCGTCCGGCGTGGTCAGCGCGGTGTCGCGCAGCCAGGCTTCCGGTGGCACCGGCTCCCGGTTGCCTTTCAGGATGCCGGCGGTGTCGAAGGTCTGCACCCGCCCCTGCACATGGACGGTGATATCGGTGACCGGCCCGGCCACGGTCCAGCTTTGCACCCAATCCCCCGCCCCGTCGCGGAAGGAGCCGCCCTGCACCCCGCCCGAGACGCTGACGGTCCAGTCGAGCACCTTCTGGGCCTCGCAGCGGGTCGGCGTCAGCCGGTGGCTTTGGACCACGCCGCGCACCGGGCGGTCGTAATGATATTCGGTCACATGATCGACGATCAGCAGCATCAGAGCATGTCCCCCGAAAGATAGCTGTCATGGATGATCGCGCCGAGCCCGGCCGCCTCACGGATGAAGCGCGACAGGAACTCATGCAGGCCCTCGTCGAAGATCGTCTCCGGGGTCTGCGCCTCAAGCCCGGCCAGGAGCGCGCTTACCGCGTCCTGCGCCGGGGTGGCGCGGCCGTACAGCTTCGCCAGCCGCCCGAGGTGGTTGTGCATCCCGGCGACGCAGGTGATCAGCGCCCGCGGGCATTGCGGGTTCAGGATCAGGAAATGGGCGATCTTGGCGGCGGTGATCTCGCCCCCATAGGCCCAGTGGAAGGCCCGGTGCGCCGACAGCGCCCGCAACAGCATCGACCACTGGTCATTGTCCAGCCCGGAGCCGACATAATCGGCGCGCGGCAGCAGGACGTAGTATTTCACGTCCATCAGCCGCGCCGTGGCATCGGCGCGTTCCAGATAATAGCCGATGTTCAGGAAGTTGTAGCCGTCGTTCCGCAGCAGAGTGGCGTCGATGGCGCCGCGCACCATCGCGGCATGGCGCATCACCCAATCGGTCAGCCGCGACAGCTCCTGCGTCTCGCGCGGCTGGGCCTCGATCTGGCGCAACTCCTGAAAGGCGGTGTTGAGCGCATCCCAGACCTGCGTGGTCAGCGCCGTCCGCACGATCCGCCCGCTTTCGCGCGCCGCCGTGATGCAGGACGCGACGGAGTTCGGGTTGTCCCGATCGAAGAACAGGAAGCTTTCGATCAGATGCTGCTCGGCCACCCCGTATTTCGCCATATAGCCGCTGGCATTGCCCGAGGCGCGCAAAAGGCTGTCCCAATCGTTGCGATAGCCGCTGGCCGAGGGCAGGAGCGAGATCCGCGCCCCCACCTCCAGCAGCCGGGCCGAGGTCTCGGCGCGCTCCATGTAGCGGGCGATCCAGTAGAGGTTGTCTGCGGTCCGTGAAAGCATATCCGTTACTCCGCCAGAACCCAGGTATCCTTGACGCCGCCGCCCTGCGAGGAGTTGACGACCAGCGAGCCTTCGCGCAGGGCGACCCGCGTCAGCCCGCCGGGAACCAGCTCGATCCGCTCGCCCACAAGGCAATAGGGCCTGAGGTCCACATGGCGCGGGGCGATCCCCTCCTCGACGAAGGTGGGCGTGGTGGACAGCGCCAGCGTCGGCTGGGCGATGTAATTGCCCGGATCGGCCAGGATCAGCGCCCGGAATTCCTCGATCTGGGCCTTGGTGGATTTTGGCCCGACGAGCATCCCGTAGCCGCCGGAGCCATGGACCTCCTTCACCACCAGCTCCCCGAGGTTCGACAGCACATGGCCGAGGTCATCGGCATTGGCGCATTTCCAGGTGGGGACGTTGTTGAGGATCGGCTCCTCACCCAGATAGAAGCGCACCATTTCCGGCACATAGGTATAGACGGCCTTGTCATCGGCCACCCCTGCCCCCGGTGCGGAACAGATGCTGACCCCGCCGGAGCGGTAGACATCCATCAGCCCCGGCACGCCGAGCATGGAATCGGGGCGGAAGCACAGGGGGTCGATGAAGGCATCGTCGATACGGCGGTAGATCACATCGACGCGCTTCGGCCCCTCGGTCGTCCGCATGTAGACGAATTCGCCCTCGACAAAGAGGTCCGCACCCTCGACCAGCTCCACCCCCATCAGATCGGCCAGAAAGCTGTGCTCGTAATAGGCGGAGTTGAAATGGCCCGGCGTCAGGATCACCACGGTCGGATCGCGGTCGCATTTGGCCGGGGCGACGGAGGCGAGCGTGCGGCGCAGCACCTCCGGGTAATGGTCGATGGGGGCGATGCGGTTTTCGCGGAAGAGCGCCGGAAACATCCGCATCATCATCTCGCGGCTTTCGAGCATGTAGGACACGCCCGAGGGGGTACGGCAATTGTCCTCCAGCACATAGAAATCGGTCGGTCCGGTGCGGACGATATCGACGCCGACGATATGGGAATAGACCCCCTTCGGCGGCACGAAGCCCGAGACCGCCCGCTCATAGGCTTCGTTCTGGTAGACGAGATTGGCCGGGATGCGTCCGGCGCGGACGATCTCTCCGCGCCCGTAGACATCGACCAGAAAGGCGTTGAGCGCCCGCGCGCGCTGCTTGATGCCGCGTTCGAGCTTGGCCCATTCGGAGTTGGTGAAGACGCGGGGGAACATGTCGAAGGGGATGAGCCGGTCCGGGTCGCCACCCTCGCCGTAGACGGCGAAGGTGATGCCGATGCGGCGGAAAAGCGCCTCGGCTTCCGCCTGTTTGGCGAGGCGCTTGTCGGCGGGCATCGAGGCTGTCCAGTCGCCAAGGCGGGCATAGGGGCCGCGCACCGTGTCGCCGTCATACATCTCGTTGAAATAGGTGGTCATTCCCGCCCCCTTTGCACCCTGCACCCTGTCACGCTAAGGCCGCCGCTTGCGGATGGTAAAGGGAAAGACACGGGGCAGGTGCGAATTTCGGTGCAGATGCCCAAGATTTGGGCAGGGACACATGCACGACTGGAGGCGGCGGGAGCTTGCTCCGCTTGAGGAGGGAGGCCGGGAGAGGGCAAGCTGGCGGATGCCCACTCCCCATCCCTCTCCCACCTGCGGATGCTCCCCCCTCCCCATCCCTCCCCCACGATGGGGGGAGGGAGGCGCCTTTCGCCACAGCGCCCGCCTGCGGCCATTCCGTGCTCCCCTCCCCACGAGGGGGGGGAGGAAGGCGCCATTGGGCGAAGGTCGTGCCTGGTGAAGGGAGGCACTTCCCTCCCCCCTCGCGGGGGAGGGAGAGGGAGGGGGGGAGGGAGGGGGGTGTGTGGTGTCACATGGTTTGTAAAGGTGATGACAGATGGTTTGATTACGGAAGTGGCCGGGGGTCCGGAGCCTATCCCGGATGATCCGGCGGAGCCGTTTCAATTCCGGATGGCGCTTCCTTCCGCCTTGCGCTGTCTGCGCCGCCACTCCCAGATCGTGCTTCGGCCAACATGCCGCGAAGCAGGAAAGTGCTGCGCGATATCAGCCGCGATCTGATCGAAGGTCAACCTGTCAATCCGGGCCGCGGTGAAGGCTCGCAACTCTGGATCGCTGTCAATCTTCGGCGCACGTCCGGGCCGATGTTCACGGCGGTGAGCGCTGACCGGTGCAGAGGGCAGCGGCAGGGCGTTCAGGCCCTGTTGAAGGCTGGCTTCAACGGCGGTTTCAAGGGCTGTGATTGCCCGGCCCTGCGCGGCATGGCTGGCGCGCAATTCGGCCAGTGCCTGGATGAGATGATCTCCGGTGCCGGATGCCATGATTTGCCTACTTTCGGATAGGGTGGCCCGTGGCGGCACCGTCAAACACCGCCACGGGCCGAAGGGCGCGCGTCAACTCGCAAATACCGCGCGCCTCATGCTGTCATCATCAGGCCAAGCCGTTCACCACACTGGCGAAGAAGGCCTTGGTCCGGTCGAGAATCTCTTCCTCATCCCTGTCAGAGACACCCAGGAACGGACGAGCCGGAATGTCCCCCCAAGGCAATGGTGTGAAATAGTCCTGGCTGCGTGGGCGCTTTTCGGAGGGTTGGGTCCGGCCAATAGCCGCTCCGAAAGCACCTTGCTCCGCGCCTTCGTGCATGACAGCGGCATAGACGAGGTTGCTTCCGACCACGACATGATCGGCAGCGGCCTGATGGGTCAGGGTGTACCCGAGAACGCCGGTCAGATGTAGTGTCTTGCCGCCATGTTCCTTGACCCGTTTGCTAGGCTCCCAAGCATGGCCGTCAGGATCGGTGTTGGTGGAGGTGATGCGCTCGGTCCCGCTGTTGACCAGCGCCTGACCAATGTCGTTCATGAGCGGAGTAAGATCATCAAGGCTTCCGGCCATCCGCCATAGTGTCCTTATAACCGGATCGCTGTTCAGCGAGAATTCAAA
Source organism: Paracoccaceae bacterium (assembly GCA_027492585.1). Classification (GTDB taxonomy): domain Bacteria; phylum Pseudomonadota; class Alphaproteobacteria; order Rhodobacterales; family Rhodobacteraceae; genus JAPUEK01. Next base: position 30,167 of record JAPUEK010000033.1, read on the forward strand.
CCGTATACCTGCCATAACACTACTCCACTTGGTCGGGGTCGAGACCGAGTTGCGAACAGATCGCGATCCGCTCATTGCTGCCCCGGAAGCGTCCGCGTTCCAGCAATTCGGGTGGCGGCTTCCGACCAGCCAGCAAGGGCGGGCCAAGATGGACCGCAGGGCGGGCGCAAGCCTCCCATGCCTCGAATGAGGCAAGGTTGCTGGACGCCAGTTCCTGCGCCCAGCCTTCCATTGCGGGCACGAGCTTGCCCGATGCGCGGGCGCGCTCAAGGGCGGATTCTACCTTATCGTCATGAAGCTCGGTCAGCAGCTTCATGTAGCTGGACGCCATTTCTTTGGCGGCACGGTTGTCGGTTTTCGTGCCATCTGCCGCTGCGATGATCGCCCGCGCCTTGCGGATCAGATCGGGAAGCGGCGTGTCCGGGGCCGCCCCGAGAGCCTCGCACAACATGGCGACCACGCTGGCGGCATCATCGGCAGGCGGATCAGCTTGAGCAGGTTCGCCCTCGACCGAGCAAAGCGCCCTCATGGCGATGGCCGGAGCATTGGTCAGGCCCGCCCGCTTCACCGCCATGACCTCGCCCGCCTTCGTCACCATTACGACCGGGCTGATGAAGCGGTATTCCCGCCCGGTGATCTTGGCCTTCCCGGTCGGCGTCCAGGCGATCCGCGCCCAGATACCGTCATCGCGGGCCGCAAGCTCTTCAATCCAGCCCGCAGCCGGGGCCTCGGCTTCCTTGTGCTGATCCATGGCGTGATCCATGTCCACCGGCATTCCGCGTTCCAGATCACGGCGCGACCGTTCGATCACGGAGGCCATGTCTTTCACGATCCACGGGCCGCGCTGGTCGTTCAGGTCGAATTTGCCGGATGGCAGGATCTGCACCCAGCTTTCTCCCTTGTCGGGGTCGATCTGCGGCAGCGGGACGGTATTCACTTCATCAAGAAAGCCAGCCATGTGATCAATCCTGAAGATAGGGCGACACGAGCAGTTCAGCCGAGCCGTGCCAGACATTCGTTCCGCCACCAGGCATCTCTTCGGCCATCAGCAATCCCCTTGCCTCCGCCTCCAGTGACGGCGGCACAACCAAAAGGTTCGGCATTACCCCCATGATGCGACCGCCGTCATAGCGCATGGCCTGCATGGCCTGACGGGCCAATGCATAGTTTGCAGGGCTCAGCCCCTGCCTCGATCCATAGGCGAACTGCCAGAGGCCAAACCCGGCATTTACCCGCGCCCGGATGCCATAGGTATACTCATCGTTGAAGAACACCCCGGTATCGCTGTCTTTGTCCACCCGCTGCATCTGGTAGGGAACGCGGGTCTGAAAGACGAGCGGCTTGACCGGGCGGCTCACGTCCAGAAGGAACCAGGGCGTTCCGGTGCCGCCGCCAAAGTTCGAGACAGTGGTTTTGGCTTCGCCATCAAGGACAACGGGATGATCCGTGTCGAAGAAAGGCTGGCCGTCATAGCATTCTGCCGTGAAGCCTTTCTTCAGCACCTCGAAGACCAGCTCGTCGGGATGCGACGCGGCGGCATGTGCCATCATGCTGATCTGGGGCGAGTAGATCCCGAGGCGATCATCCTCGATATCCTCGCGCCGCACCCGGATCGTGCTTTCGAACTTCCGGTTTTCCAGCGTGTAGCGGGCGGCCGCCACGCCCTTGATATGACGGGAACCGAGCCATTCCCGCATTTGCGGCATACCCGAAAGCCAGCCATAGGTTTCATCCGATCCGGTGGATTTCACATCCATCGCGATCTTGTTCCAGAAGGTCGGCGTGGCCTGCACGGCCTTGTTGAAGGCGGTATTGAAGCCGCTGAACATCTCGTTGAGCAGCGAGGCGGTGATATCCATGGTCAGTCTTTCGCGAGTTGAGAGGAGGGGGCGACACCGAGATCCACACGCAGCTTTCGAACCCACATGCTGGTGACGCCGTGTTTGGCAGCAATGTCGTTGGCCGTGAGGCCCGAGGTCAGGATGTCGCGCTTCAGACGCAGTGATTTCTGGATGCGCTCTGTGTGTCCCCAAGAGGGTACATCCAGCTTGCAGCCACCGAATTGCCCGACCAGCGCGGCGGTGATTTCCCGCCCAAGCGTTTCGACCAAGTGGCCGGTCACGGTTCTCGGAATGTCGATCCGCCGCCCGCCGAAGGCTTTAACCAATGCAGAGGATGCCGCTTCGCCGCATCTTTCATTCAGGATAGCGATGACATTCGCGGTAGACCGCACCCGCATAGACAGACCTCCGACTTCCTGTCAGAAATCCTATGGAAGTGGGCAGAGGTTTTGCCGGGGGGAGTAGTTTCGGGGAACGGCGGCCAAGACCGCCGAGATGCTGTGGAGACTGATGAATGGCGACCCTTGGCAGTGACCCTGACCTCTACGACGCCAAAGCTTGGGGCAAGTTGGTCGAAGACTTGCGTGCCGCATCGGGTGACGACGCCAGTCCGGACTATCTTGCCTATGTCGAAGCCCATCTCGCTGCCATTGAGAGGTTCGCGGAGAGGACGGCCACAGGGGCCTTCAGGTGTAGCGCGGGCAACCCCCGCAGAAAAGCCGAGTGGCCGTTTTTGAAGGCGCTCCGGCGTTTTTGAACGGTATTGGGTGCGAAGGTGTCGGCCCGCCCACGCCGGGCATGGTGCCGGAGCGAGGAACAGGAAGGGCGGCACCGTCCGGCACCGCCCCATGAACATAGTATATTGCGTGCCGTCACACGACTCGACGCGGGCGGGCTTTCCATGCCTTCATGGCGGTGATCGCCTTGCGCGCGCCCTCCATGGTCAGGAAGCGCATGCTGTCCACCTTGTGGTATTTCCGCAGCCAGCCCAACAAAGCCTCGTCATCGCATTCGCGGGCTTCGTGCAGTTCCCGCCAAAGCTCGCGGATCAGTTCAAGTTGGGCGAAAGTCGCCATGCCGGGACGATTGCCATAGCGCGGAGCGCCCTTCCCGAGCGGCCGGAACCCGCAATATTCGAAGAACCCCATCATGGCTTCGAACCCGGCCTGATCAAGTTCGGTGGAACTGGTCACGCCCGCGATCCGCACCAGCGCCTGCCGGTAAAGATCATCATCCAGACCGAGCTTGCCTTTGGCGACATGCAGGATCGTCTTCTGCGGTTTGCTGATCATGGTCAATTCCGTTCCCCCGCCAATTCCGCCTGACGGCGCTCCTCCGCCTCGCGCGAAGCCTCGTGCCGGATGCTCAAATCGAGCCGATCCAGCACCCGAACCTCTTTATCTTCGGTGCTTTCGATGGCGCGGGCGGCCAGCCGCATCATGGAGTTGACCGCAGGCCGATCCAGATCGTCCATATAGGCGAGGCCGGACAAGACGCTGCGGACATCGTCCAGCAGTTCGATCACATCAGGAATCGCCGTGTCGATGGTGCGCCATTCCTCAACGGTCAGGGCGATGGTCCGGGAGGATTTCCGGGCCAGACGGTCCTGTTCCCGCATCCGTTCCGCCGCGATCTGTTTCGGGGTCTTGCCGGGAATGTAGATCGCCTTGCCTTCTGCGGCCATTTTCAGTCTCCACTCATGATCGGACAGGAATGCGTCGGGAGTCGTCATTGCATGTCTCCCCCGATCAGCCCCATTTCCACGAGCGCAGCAGGCAGCAGGTCTTCGTCGACGGCACCGCCATCGGAGCCGGTCCGGGTGATCAAAAGTGCGGTGTTGACGGTCCGCAGTCCGCCTTTGACCAGGGCGGCGCGATGCAGTATTGTGAACGATGCCTTCCGCTGGACACCGAATGCCTGGGCGAGGTCGCGCACGTCGCCTTCCGTAACCTCGTCGATGATCACTGCCCGCAGCATCCGGCTTTGCAACTGCGGCATTTCGTCGATCATGCGGGCAAGGCGCAGATCACCGGCAAGCAAGAGGTCCGTCCGGCTTTCCTCGCAAAGAATGCGGGTCCAGTCCGCCCCTTCTTTCGTCAGGTGCTGAGCCTCGTCCACCATCAGCCAGATACCAGCACGTTTCAGCGCCTGGCCGATTTCCCGCCGCAGCGTGGCGATGGTGCTGCCCGTCGTCCTGATCCCGAGACCGAGTGCGTCGATAATGATTTCGGCCACGCCGAAGGCACCGCCTTCACCGGGCGCGATGGACACAAGCCGCGCATCCGGGGCGGATTTCGCCAGCATTTCCAGCGTGGTGGACTTCCCGCAACCGGGCACACCGCAAACCATCGTCATGGCCGGGCGCGGCTGTGCCCGGATCATGTCCACCGACAGCAGGATGTTCTCCGCCGTGCTGGTGTGCACGAAGTCCGGCGCATCAGGCAGCGACGGCTTGGCAAGTTTCAGATGTTCTGCCATCTTCCTCTCCGTTCTGGACGGGTTTTACCCGCCGGTTTAGGCGTGAGGGGCAGCGTCCAAACCACCCCCTCACGCCGCTTCATCCTGCCGCCTTTCCGGCGTCGAGGTTTCTTCTTAGATTGGCCCGAAGCCGTGCCTGCGACGGGTGCAGGTCTTTCGCCGCGCCGACCGGCTTGTCCGAAAACGGCATGTCGGTATTGAGTGCGACAACTTTGGGCTTCTCGACCGCAGGTGAAGGCAGTGTCTCTCCCATGATCGCTTCGCGCAGCGCTGCAACCTTGCGATCAACGTCCAGGACCTTGTGCTTTTCGGCCAGCTTCTTGGCGCGGCGATCATCCGCCACCGCCCGGCGAAGCCCCGTAGCATCCCCGTGACGCGTGGCTTCGTAGACCGGCAGGCTATCCAGTAGCAGCCTCCCGCGCTTCGCTTCATCCTGCCAATGGCGCACCATGGCCGGGGTGCTGAAATCGCTGGGGTTGATCCCGACCAGCACCTTTTCGCCAGCATGATTCAACATGACCGGCTGCGTTGTTGCGTCACCAAACAGGCCGATCTGCGGAAACTTGACGCGGCCATCGCTCAAAACCGTGCGGCGATACCACTTCATGCGAACGGCGCGGCTTTGCTCCGATGACACCGGGCGGTGAATCCGGCCTTCGGAGAGTCGCACGAAAGCATCGTTCCGGCTCTCTCCGGGGAGGATGCCTTCCGCACGGCTTCCCTTACGTGCGTTGAATTCATTAATGTATTTTTCGAGTGCCTTTTTGAACAACTCGATATCGACAGGAACGGGATCGGGATTCGGCGCATCCTTCGGACCGGAGCGTTGCGCCCGATAGAACACCGGGTCATTGTCGAAGCGCCGCATAATCGAGAAGACGGATTCTGGAATCTTGGACTGACCACGATTGGGGGCAGTGTTGTCGAGCTTGATATTGAACAGTCTCAGAACACCGGGGACTTCCCAATCGGGGTTGTGCGTATTCTTGCGGCGGATCAACGGGGTGAGGCCACCGGCCATCCGTCTTCCGTTGAATGCGGCACCGTTGTCGGTATAGACGCGATCAGGAATGCCGTGAGTTTCGCACATCCGGATGGTGGCATCGGCGGCGGCTTCCTCATTTTCCGATTCGGAAACCGTATGGCTGAGGATGCGGTTCGACGCGCGATCAACATAGATGATCACCCACGGGCAACCGATCCGGCCATCCTCGAAGCGCACCAAAACCTTGAACTCGCGCCCGTCCAGTTCGACCTGCTGCATGGCGAACATGTCTTTAACCGTGCGCGGGTTATACTGTCGAAGCGACTTCGCTGCCGCCTCCTCGCCGTCGCGCAGGACACGTTTTCTGGCTTCGTCCAGGCGATCCCAATGGCGCATGACGGTGCGATAGCATGGCCACGCCCAACCCTGTTCCGGCGCGTCACCCACAACCGTTTCCCAAGCCGCTTTCAGGGGGTATCCGGTGCCGTTCTTGCCTGCCGTATAGATGTAGAACTCGAACTGTTCCCACGCCTCGGGAGAAAGTTCTGCCGTGGCGGTGCGACCTTGATGCGCAGGTGCGAGGGCAGGTGCCCAGTTGACGGTATCCACATCAGCGATCCGGGCGGCCCAGCGGCGCACCGTTATTTGCGACGGGGCAAGGATCGCGGATCCGTCCTTCGCCGCTTCTGCCTTCAACAGACCGGCAATCTGGCCCCATTTCAGGCCCGCCCACTCACGCTTCGCGATGAACATCATGGTTTCCGCGCGGGCATAGGCCGTGTTCTGGACCGTCACCGGCTTCGCCGCCAGCGCCAGATGCGCGGCATCGTCATGGATGCCAAGCGGCAGGCCCATCGTCTCCGCACGGCGGGCGAGGAAGGCGAGGCGTTCAGGTTGAGGCAGTTTTGAGACGGCCACTTGCTCAGGCCTTCGCGCGTCCGTCAATTGGACCGCGACGGGAACACCAAAACGGGCAAACCAACGTGAAGCAGCAGTTCGGTCTTTTGGAATGCGGCCGATGCCTAGCAAGTTCACAACCGCGACCATCGGTCCCGATGATATAGTTGATTGGTTTTGAACAAGGGCGGAGACCATTATCAGGCAGCGTCCCCGGTAAGTTTGCTGCTAGCTGGCCTAGCCTTTAAACCCAGTTCGACAGCGATCTGATGGCTGATGCCGTGGCGGCATTCCAGCTTCCCCTGTAAGACCGCATAGACGGTTCGTGGTTTGTATCCTCGACCTCTAGCCCACGCGTTGATGGATATGCCTTCTGCCACGAACTGCTGACGGACAGCGGCTACATCCATCAATCGCTGATGCTGCTCATTGCCTTGTCCCATCAGATCATCCCGTGTTACACGTTAGCGAAACACTGATATGGGTATGTCACGATAATGAAAACATCAAGAAGAATTTTCGATAGCGAAACGATGAAGGCAATCGGTGAGCGGCTTCGAGAGGTGCGAGGTGACCGCACCCTTGCCGAATTCACTCAAAAGCTGGGCATCGCGCGAACCACATGGTCAAACTATGAAGGAGGGCGTCGCCTCCCAAGCCATGAAGTCTTGGAGAGCTTAAGGCTTGTCGAAGGGGTATCGCCTGATCGAATCTTGCCGTCGGTGGCGCTTGCGAGGCTCACCGGCTCTGGTGCATCCCCGTATGTCTGGAGCGACAACATACCAGCTTTGTGGCTCTTCCTGCGTTTGCGATCAGTGAAGACATTTGACACCGAAGAAGATGAGCTTCGTTGGTGGGCGGAACGTTGGCATGCTCTTGTTGAAGAGTTTGGGTATCGTGCCCATGAGTTGGCGGTCACCCGTGACCTTTGGCAATCAGATGCAGCGATTGAAGTTTGCAAGTATCTTGCCGAACGACCGGCGGAAGAGTTGTTGAAATTCGTTGACGATGATTTTTGAGATCGTGGGTCGTGGGCAAAACTGCCCACGACTCCACTTCTGCATACATTGATTTTATTGAATAATTTCTGACCAGATGCATGCCGCAGGGTGCGATATTGCCCCGATTAGGCCAAAATGTATCAAACCATGTGTCACCGCTTCCACGTAACCCATTGAAAAATATGAGCCGTGAAAACGGTCAATGTTCAATCCAAGTGTCACCGCTCAGGGGGCAAGCCCACGCCCGAACGGGCAGAGGCCATCGCCTCTGCCCTGCGGTGCCGGTTCCCGCTGTCCGCCAGTGGCCCCAAAGGCCACAGGTCAGCATCCGCCCCTCCCATGGCGGATGCTTCGCAACCGCCGGGGCGGACACTGGCCCTCCCGGTCGATTGAGGCCAGCGCTCCGGCGGAGCCGCTCCCGCACGGGCGGGAAAACGCGCCGTTCAGCCGGTCGAGAACCGTCTCGCCGAGCCGCTCCCGCGCACGGGCGGGAAAACGGCCATCACCTCAGCAAATCCGAGGTGGTGGAAAGCCGCTCCCGCACGGGCGGGAAAATGCGGATCGCGTTTCCTGATCCGCCCGACGTCGGCTCAACGCAGACCATCCTCATCCTGCCGGAGCCAGCAGAGCGGCCATCGCCCCTCCCCCGCCCCCGCTTGTTTCACCCGCCGATCCGACCTAGATGGAACCCACATGTCCCATGAGGTTTCCGATGCGCTTTGCCCAACCGCTTTTCGACGCCAATGCCGCCTCCGGCTCCTTCGGCGACCTGCCCGACTGGGATCTGACCGATCTCTATCCGGCCCCGGAAGCCCCGGAAGTCGCCCGCGACCTCGCCGCAGTCCGCGATGAGGTTGCCGCCTTCGAGGCCCGCTACAAGGGCAATCTCGCCAGCCTTTCGGCGGGTGAACTCCTCGCCTGCGTCGAAAGCTACGAACGCATCGACATCACCGCCGGGCGTCTCATGTCCTATGCCGGCCTGCGCTATTACCAGAACACCATGGACAGCGAGCGGGCCAAGTTCATGGCCGACATGCAGGACCAGATCACCACCCATACGACGCCGCTGGTCTTCTTCAGCCTCGAATTCAACCGGCTGGAAGACGCCCATCTCGACCGGCTTCTGGGCGAAAACGCTGCCCTCGCCCGCTACCGGCCGGTCTTCGAGCGGATGCGCGCCATGCGCCCGCACCAGCTTTCGGACGAGCTGGAAACCTTCCTGCACGATTCCTCCGTGGTCGGCTCCTCCGCCTGGAACAAGCTCTTCGACGAGACCATGGCGGGGCTGATGTTCGATGTCGCGGGCGAGCCCGAGGCGCTGAACCTCGAAGCCACGCTCAACCTGCTGTCCGACACCGACCGCGCGAAACGCGAGGCCGCCGCCCGCGCGCTCGCCGTGGTGTTCGACAAGAACATCAAGCTCTTCGCCCGCGTCCACAACACGCTGGCCAAGGATCTGGAAATCTCCAACCGCTGGCGCAAGATGCCGACCCCGCAGACCGGGCGGCACCTGTCGAACCATGTCGAGCCGGAAGTGGTGGAGGCGCTGCGGAACGCGGTCGTCACGGCCTATCCGAAGCTGAGCCACCGCTACTACCGGCTGAAGGCGAAATGGATGGGGCTTGATCGCCTTCAGGTCTGGGACCGCAACGCCCCCCTGCCGACCGAAGCCCCGAAGCTCGTCGGCTGGGCCGAGGCGCAGAAGACCGTTCTCGATGCCTATTCCGCCTTCGATCCGCGCATGGCCGATCTTGCCCACCCCTTCTTCACGAAAGGCTGGATCGACGCCGGAGTGAAGCCCGGCAAGGCGCCCGGCGCCTTCGCCCATCCGACCGTCACCACCGTCCATCCCTATGTGATGCTGAACTATCTCGGCAAACCGCGCGACGTGATGACGCTGGCGCATGAGCTGGGCCACGGCGTCCATCAGGTGCTGGCGGCCGGTCAGGGAGAGATGCTGTCCTCCACGCCCCTGACGCTTGCCGAAACGGCCTCAGTCTTCGGCGAGATGCTGACTTTCCGCAAGCTCCTCGATGCGGCCAAAACCCCGGCGGAGCGCAAGATCCTGCTGGCCGGCAAGGTCGAGGACATGATCAACACCGTCGTCCGCCAGATCGCCTTCTACGACTTCGAGTGCAAGCTGCACGCGGCGCGGGCGGAAGGCGAGCTGACCCCCGACGACATCAACGCGCTCTGGATGTCGGTGCAGGCCGAAAGCCTTGGCGATGCCTTCGACTTCATGGACGGATATGAGACCTTCTGGGCCTATATCCCGCATTTCGTCCATTCGCCCTTCTACGTCTATGCCTATGCCTTCGGCGACGGGCTGGTGAACGCGCTCTATGCCGTCTATGCGGCGGGCCTGCCGGAGTTTCAGGAGAAGTATTTCGACATGCTGAAGGCCGGCGGGTCCAAGCACCACAAGGAGCTGCTGGCGCCCTTCGGTCTCGATGCCTCCGACCCGAAATTCTGGGACAAGGGGCTGAGCATGATCGCAGGCTTCATCGACGAGCTGGAGGCGATGGAGGGGTAGTCGGGCACGGGATGGACAGGTTGCCCATCCCGCCAGAGTGTCCCGCCGGTTCCGCAGACCCGCAGGATGGGCAATCTGCCCACCCCCACCCTCCCTCGACGCAACGTTCCCATTCCCCGCCCGCCCCTCCCCCGCTAGCCTGCGGCCAAACGGGGGGACATCATGGGCTGGAAACGCAAACTTGCCATCGGCACGGGGATTGTGGTCATCGCAGGGGCGGCGGCGTTCTTTACGCTCGCGCCCGGCATCGTGGAGCGGGGCCAGAACGCCACCCTGCCCGGCGCGCCGGCCCCCTCGGCGGCGGCTCTGGCGCTCCACCAGCGGCTTGTGATCGCCGATTGGCATTCCGATGCGCTCCTCTGGGACCGCGACCTGCGGAACCGCTCGGACCGTGGCCATGTCGATCTGCCCCGCCTGCGCGAGGGCAATGTGGCGCTTCAGGTCTTCACCACCGTCACCAAAAGCCCCAAGGGTCAGAACTACGAACATAATTCCGCCGAGGCTTCCGACAACATCACGCCCCTGGTGATCGCCGAACTGCGCCCGCCGCGGACATGGTTCGACCTGACCGAACGCGCGCTCGATCAGGCCGCACGGCTGACCGCAACGGCGGAAGCCGCCCCGGAGGAACTGCGGATCATCCGCACCAAGGCCGATCTTGCGGGGCTTCTGGCCGATCGCGCCAAGGGCGCCACCGTCATCGGCGGGATGCTGGGCGCCGAAGGCGGTCATGCGCTTGCCGGCGACATGGCGAATTACGACCGGCTTTATGCGGCGGGGTTCCGGCTGATCGGCCTCACCCATTTCTTCGACAACGAGCTTGGCGGCAGCCTGCATGGCGAAGCGGGAACCGAGGGCAAGGGCCTGACCGGGTTCGGGCGGCAGGTGGTGGCGCGGATGGTCGCCGATCACATGATCATCGACCTCGCGCATACCTCCCCCGCCATGGCGCGCGAGGTGCTGGCGATGCCCGGCACCCGGCCCATCGTCAGCCATACCGGCATCCATTCCCATTGCGCGACCCAGCGGAATTTCGACGACGACATCCTGAAGGCGGTGGCCGACAAGGGCGGCATGGTCGGCATCGGCTATTGGGAGGAGGTCAATTGCGCCAACACGGTCGCGGGCATCGCCGACAGCATCGCGGCGGCGGTGGCGCTGCTGGGCGAGGATCACGTCTCCCTCGGCTCCGATTTCGACGGGGCGGTGACGACGCCGCTCGACAGCAGCCAGCTTGCCTCGCTGACGCAGGCCCTGATGGACAAGGGGCTGACGGAGCCGGTGATCGCCAAGGTCATGGGCGGCAACATGATCCGCTACCTGTCGGAAACCCTGCCGGACTGAGGGCAAGATTTCTTCGAAAAAACTTGCGAAAATTCTTCAAGGGATTTTCAGTCGCGGATGCCGAGCGCCTCCAGATCCGCCCCGGCGGCCCGCATCCGCTCCAGCAGCGGGGCGATCATCTCCGGCCCGCTCCGCAGGTTCTGCTGACGCAGGAACCAGAAGAGAAAGGCCTCGAAGGGCCAGTCCCTCTGCAAGGCACGATGCAGCGCCGGGGCGAAGCCCGCCGCTTCGGTCACCGTCTCCGCACAATGATGCAGGTCGGAGCGCCCGAAGAGCAGCGCCGGAACCCGGTGCAGCATCCCCTCCATCGCCACCGAGGAGGAGATGGAGACCGAGACCGCCGCCCGCGCCAGAATGTCGTGCAGATTGGCTTGCGTCACCGTCACGCCCGCCCGACCACGCAGTTCGTGCAGAAGGAGCAGCGTCTCCTCCCCGCGGTTGCGGGGATGGGGCTTGACGATCACCGGCCGCCCCCCTGCCCCGGCGATCACGGCCTCGACCATGGCGGGCGCATCCATGTGGCGCGCGCGCTCCACCGGCTCCGACCAGTCCTGAAGAAAGACCGCGATGGCGCCTTCGGGGAAGTCTTCGACCGGCTCGGGCTGGGCGTAGCGGCTCTTGCGCGGCAGGACGTGACGCTCCCGCAGGGTCTCGAAAAAGCGGGCTGCGGGGCGAACGGGAACCGCTGAAGCATCGAACCGCGCCGTGCTCAGACTGCTTTCGAAGTAGATGCCCAGCGGATCGGCGTAGAAGAACGGGTTCAGATAGGCGATGGCGGTGTTCAGAACGCGCTCCCCCCGCGCCGTACCGTTGTGGACGAAGTGGAAGCCCGGCCCCCCTGCCGGCCCCCCGTCGCGCCGCCGCACCTCCACCACGGCCCCGCGCGCTGTCAGCCCCTCGCGCAGCACCCGGTAGAAATAGGGCAGCCCGGAGCCATCCGCCGCCGCCAGATGGCGCGGCATATGCAGCCGGACCACCTCCCCCGTCATCAGAGCGCGATATCCTCGGCCACCGCGAACACCCTGTCGATCATCGCTTGCGTCCCGCGGGTGAATTCGAGCGGGCAGGGATAGGCCACGCCCTCGCGCAGGCTCCGCCCGAAGGCCTCGACCTGAAGGACATAGTGGTTTGCGGTCGGGAAGCGCTCGGTGATCACCCGGTTGCCGCCCTGATGCAGCTCCACCTCGGCGAGGTCGTTCACATTGGCATTGAACGGCCCGCCTTCGAGCCGGATCATGCCGCGGTCGCCCTGAAAGGTCACGACCTGCCGGTTGTAAAGCCGCATCGAGGTCATCGAGCCATAGGTGAAACGCCCGGTCGGACCCGCCATCACCCCGGTCACCTGCGCGAAGACATCGACGCCGTTCTCGCGGATCACGCGGGCCTGAAGGTCCACCGGCTCCGCCCCGGTCACGAAGCGGGCCGAGCCGAAGGTATAGACGCCGATGTCGCGCAGCCCCCCGCCGCCGGTTTCCGGGCGGTTGCGGATATTGCCCGGTGCATCGAGCATGGCAAAGGAAAAGGCCGCATCGACATGGCGCAGGGTGCCGATCTCACCGGCTTCCAGCCAGTCCTTCGCCCGCTGCCATTGCGGATGGTGGACGATCATATAGGCCTCGGCCGCAAGCAGCCCCGTCCGGTCGCGCGCCGCGATCACCGCATCGAAATCCGCCTCGGTCAGCGCCAGCGGCTTTTCGCAGAGCACATGCTTGCCCGCCGCAAGCGCCTTCAGCGTCCATTCGACATGGAGATGGTTCGGCAGCGGGATATAGACCGCCTCCACCTCCGGATCGGCCAGCAGCGCCTCATAGGAGAGATGGACCTTCACACCGGGGCAGAAGGCCTGAAACGGCAGCGCCTTTTCGGGGCTCGAGGTGGCGAGCGCATAGAACTCCGCCCCCTTGGCGGCATGGATCGCCGGAGCCATATGGCCAAGCGCGAAATTGGCGGCGCCCAGCACCCCCCATCTGACGGGTTTCATTGCAAATCCTCCCTCTGGCTTCGGCGGCGGAGCCTAGCAGCCCTGCCGCCCCCTGCAAGCGCCCTATTTGGCCGCGAGACTGCGCGCCCAGGCGACCAGAACCACCCCGGCATAGGCGGTCGAAAGCGCCGACATCATCGCCCAAGGATAGCTGATCAGCACATAGGCGACCACGACCCCGGCGACCATGACGAAAGCGGCCCGCTCGGTCGGGATGCGGATGCGCTTCAAGGAGGGCGTGGGGATGCGGCTGATCATCAGGAAGCCCACGACCAGCAGGTGCAGCGCGATCAGGATCTGCGGAAAGGGCAGGAATTGCGGAAAGAGAAAGCCGAAATAGAGCGGCATCAGCGCCAGCATGGCCCCCGCCGGCGACGGCACGCCCTGAAACTTGCCGAGCCGGGCCAGTTCCTCCGCCCGCTCATTGCCGACATTGAACCGCGCGAGCCTGAGCACGCAGCAGACGACATAGATGAGAACGGCGCCCCATCCCGCGCTCGACCCGCCCGGAAAGGCCCAGAAATACAGGATGAAGCCGGTCGCCACCCCGAAATTCAGGAAATCGGCGAGCGAATCCAGTTCCGCCCCGATCGGGCTTTCGCTTTTCAGGAACCGCGCCAGCCGCCCGTCGAGCCCGTCCAGAACCGCCGCCAGCAGGATCAGCAGCACCGCCTCGATGAAGCGCCCCGCCGCCGCCGCCTTGATGGCGGCAAGCCCGGCACAAAGCGCGGCCGTGGTCATCAGATTGGGCAGAAGCTGCACCAGAGCCATGTCGCGGCGCGGCGGCACCATCCAGCGGGCGCGCCGCCCCCCCTGCCCCGGAGCCGTCTCGTCGCCCCGTCCTTCGGGCAGATCCTCCGGCAGGTCCGGCTCCCGGTCCATGGCTCAGACCTGCCGCGCCGTGACGGGGGTCGAGACGGGGGCCGTGACCGCGGCCACCCCGCCGCCAAGCCGTGCGATCACCGTCTCGCCGGCGATCATCGTCTGGCCGAGCGCCACCTGCGGCTCCACCCCTTCGGGCAGATAGACATCCAGCCGCGAGCCGAAGCGGATCAGCCCGAAGCGGTCGCCCGCCCGCAGGGTCTGGCCCTCCTTGGCAAAGCACAGGATGCGCCGCGCCACGAGCCCCGCGATCTGCACCACGGCGATCTTGCGCCCATCGGGCATCTGCACGGCCAGCGAATTGCGTTCGTTGTCGGTGGAGGCCTTGTCGAGCGAGGCATTGAAGAACTTGCCGGGGCGATAGGCGATGGCGGTGATCTGGCCATCGACCGGCAGGCGGTTCACATGGCAGTTGAAGACCGACATGAAGACCGAAACCCGCGTCAGCGCCAGCGGTCCCATGCCCAGTTCCTGCGGCGGGACGGCGGGTTCGATCAGCGAGACCACCCCGTCGGCGGGCGAAAGCACCAGCCCCTCGGTCAGCGGCACCGCGCGCACCGGGTCGCGGAAGAAGTAGTAGCACCAGATGGTCAGCCCGACCCCGATCCAGCCCAGAGGCTCCCAGATCAGGAACAGCACCAGCGTCGCCGCGGCAAAGATGCCGACAAAGCGCCAGCCCTCGGGGTGCATCGGTTTCAGGAAGGTTCCCAGCATCGTCATCGGCGACCTCATTCGTTTGGGGCGGGATAGCGCGCCCTGCCCGCGCGGGCAAACGAAAAGGCCGCGCCCCTGCCGGTTGAACGCACCGGCCGCAGGGGATCAGCGTTCAAAACTGGCGTCCATGTCCCTGTGGAAGAAGAGCATGTCGCCTATATCGCCCGGAATCTGCCAAAAGCGGATGCGCTTGCCCCCGTCGCTGACGGTGATGCGCCAGCAGGTCCATTCGGTGGAGACGCCGAAGATCTCGCAATAGGTCCCCTTGTCCATCTTCCAGCGACCCGATTTGCTTTGCAGGAAGGAGGGGCCGCCGGTCCGGGTGGTGCCGTCCTTCCCCCATTCCTGCCACATGGCGGTATCGCGGGTCTCGCCCGGATCGCCGTAGATGACGGAATGGCCGGCCAGCATCTCTTCCACCGGCTTGCCGGAGGCATTGCCGATACAGGCTGCAAGGAGGAGAGGCAGAAGCAGAAGCACGCGCATGGATCACCGGGGGGCTGCGGATGCCTTTTGATGCCTCAGGGCCAGAACGAAAGCAAATGACGAAAGCGGTCATCGCCGGGCGTGAGGAGCGGCGGACGGACGCAAGGCTCAGGGCATCGCCCTGGACGAAAACGGCAAATTCCACGGGATTTTCCGGGGAATCTCTGCTAGGGTTCCGCCATTCAGAAAATCTGTAGCCGTTTTCCGCCTTCAGTGCCGCTTTCCCCCCGATCATTCAAATGGAGGTCGCCTTGCGCCTGATTGCCGCTTTCGCCTTTTGCCTTCTTGTCCCCCAGATCACCGCCGTCCAGACCGCTTCCGCGCAGGACTGGGCCGGTCCCTATGCCGGCGGGCAGCTCAGTTGGGACAATTTCGCCGTGGAGGACCGCAACTATGGCACCGGCCCGAAGACCATCAACGGCGCGGGATTCGGGGTCTTCGGCGGGTACAACTTCCAGTCCGGTCCCTGGGTCTACGGCCCGGAACTGCAACTGACGAAACATTCGGCCGAGGGGGATGTGGATGAATACTTCCTCCCCGCCACGATCGAAAGCTCCGTCGGGCTGCGCGCGCGCGTCGGTTATGCGACCGGCAAGACCCTGCCCTATCTGGCCATCGGGGCGGCCAGCACCCGCTGGAAAGCCGATCACGAAGGCCTGGGCAATCCTGCCGACTTCGGCCATGCGACGGCCAGGGGGATTTCGGTCGCTCTCGGCGTCGATGTGGCGATGCAGGCGAATTCCTTCCTGCGGATCGAGGTTGAAACGACCCGCTACAACGACAGCGACATCCTGTTCCATGAGGTCGATCCCCATGGCTACGGGCTGAACAACACCCGGATTTCGGTGGGTTACGCGATCCGCTTCTGAACGGAAAAGGCCAGCGGCATCACACCGCCGGCCTTTCCTTGCCCACCTGTCGTCCGGCCCGTTCAGGCCGGAACGACCATGCCTTTGCCCCGCGCCAGATCGCGCATCCGTGCCTGGAGCTTTTCAAAAGCCCGCACCTCGATCTGGCGGATACGCTCGCGGCTGACGCCATAGCTTTCCGACAGCTCTTCCAGCGTCACCGGCGTTTCGGCCAGACGGCGCTTCATCAGCACGTCGCGCTCCCGCTCGTTCAGTACCGACATCGCGTCCTTCAGCAGGGCGTAGCGGATCTCGAATTCGTCCTTTTCCTCATAGGCGCCGGCCTGATCGCTGTCTTCGTCCTCAAGCCAGTCCTGCCATTGCGAAGACCCCTCGCCATCCGAACCGACGGTGGCATTGAGCGAGGCATCCGCGCCGGAGAGACGGCGGTTCATGTCGATCACTTCGGATTCCGAAACGCTCAGATCCTTGGCGATCTGGGCAACGTTCTCGGGCCGCAGATCGCCCTCCTCCAGAGCGCCCAGCTTCGCCTTGGCCTTCCGCAGGTTGAAGAACAGCTTCTTCTGCGCCGAGGTGGTGCCAAGCTTCACAAGGCTCCACGAGCGCAGGATATATTCCTGGATCGAGGCGCGGATCCACCACATCGCATAGGTCGCCAGACGGAAGCCCCGCTCGGGGTCGAAGCGTTTGACCGCCTGCATCAGCCCGACATTTGCCTCGGAAATCACCTCGGCCTGCGGCAGGCCGTAGCCGCGATAGCCCATGGCGATCTTGGCGGCCAGACGCAGGTGGCTCGTCACCAGCTTGTGCGCGGCGCCGGATTCCTGACGATCCACCCAGGCTTTGGCCAGCATGTATTCTTCTTCCGGTTCCAAGAGCGGGAACTTCCGGATTTCCTGCATATAGCGGTTCAGCCCCTGTTCCGGGCTCGGCGCCGGCAGATTGGTATAGGTGCTCATTCATCGCCCCCCATTATGATCCGGGTCTGACATCAGCCCCCGGAGAACCTTTTCATGTAAGATGCCCGCACCGCCGTTCAAGATGGCGCTAACATCCAGAGTTTAACGAAAGATGGGGATTGTTCCGTCGGTTGAAAAGTTTTCATGTCAAAGGCTCACGAAACTGTCAGCTCCCGCGCAGCGCGGCCAGAAGCGTCTGCATATCCTGCGGCAGCGGCGAGGCGAATTCCAGATGCTCCCCCGTCACCGGATGCGCGAAGCCGAGCGTCGCGGCATGGAGCGCCTGCCGCGGGAAGGCATTGCCCAGATCCGCCGCCGCCTCGCCGAAGAGCTTGGGCGACAGCTTCCTCTTGCCGCCATAGGTCTGGTCCCCGAGAAGCCCGTGGCCGGCATGGGCCATATGCACGCGGATCTGATGGGTGCGCCCGGTCTCCAGCCAACATTCCACGAGCGCCGCCGCCCCGTGGAAGCTGTCCAGAACCCGCGCCCGCGTGACGGCATGGCGCCCCTGCCCGTCCCAGACCACCGCCTGCCGCTGGCGGTCGGTCTTGTGGCGGGCAAGGCCGGTGGCGATCCGCAGGATGCCGCCGGTCTCGAAACCCACCCCCCTGGTGCCGCGCAGGCGCGGGTCATGGGCGGACGGCACGCCATGGACCACCGCGAGGTAATGCCGGTTGACGCTGTGCGCCTCGAATTGCGCGGCAAGGCCGTGATGGGCGCGGTCGGATTTCGCCACGACCAGAAGGCCCGTGGTGTCCTTGTCGATGCGGTGGACGATGCCCGGCCGCCGTTCCCCTCCGATCCCGGACAGCGTATCGCCGCAATGGGCCAGAAGCGCATTGACCAAAGTGCCGGAGGGCGAGCCGGGCGCGGGATGCACCACCATCCCCGCCGGCTTGTCGATGACGATGAGATCGCCATCCTCCCAGACCACGTTCAGCGGGATCGCCTCGGCCAGCGTTTCCACCGGAGCCGCCGGGGCGAGGCGCAGATCGAAGCTCTCGCCCTCCGCCACCTTGGTCTTCGGGTCCGTCACCACCACGCCGCCGCGCGACACATCGCCTTCCGCGATCATCTTCATCAGACGGGAGCGCGAGAGGGCCGCTTCCTCTGGCACGAAGGCGGCGAGCGCCTTATCAAGGCGCGGGGGGCAGTCTTCGCCAAGGATCACCGTCAGGATATCCCCGGCGAGGCCCTCCGGCCCGGTGGAAAAGGACGACGCCATGACTGACACTCCCGCAGAGCAGGGCCTGCCGCCCGCGCTCCGCTTTCTGAAAGGGCTGGTGATCGTGCTGATGATCACCATGATCGCCGGTGTCATAACGATCACCGCCGTCCTTGTCACCCGGATGCCGGATGCCAATGCCGCCCCGACCCTGCCGGAGCGGATCACCCTGCCCGACGGCAAGGAGGCGGAGGCGGTGACCATCGGCAAGGGCTGGGTCGGGGTGGTGACCCGCGATGGCCATTTCCTGATCTTCGGCGCCGATGGGGCGCTGCGGCAGGATGTGGAGATTGCGCCGTAAGCGCCGCGCCCCTTGCAGGCGCCGGAGGGGTTTTGCACCCCTCCGGACCTCCCCGCAGGATATTTATGCACAGGGGATGGGGGAAGAAGGGCGCAAAGGGCGCGGCGGCGCTCAGCCGGTAGGCGGTTCCCTCCCCCTCCTGGGGGAGGGAGGGGACCGCCCCTCAGATCGCGGTAAAGGCGTTGTCCACGAAGAGATGGGTACCGTTGACGAAGCTGGATGCGTCGGAGGCGAGGAAAAGCGCCGCCTCCGCCACTTCTTCCGGTTTGCCGATCCGCCCCTGTGCCGCCGCGATCGCCGCCTCCGAGACATCGACGCCAAGCGCCTGAAGATCGCGCACCTCGCGCAGCCCGTGCGGGGTCTCGATGAAACCGGGGCAGACCGCATTGCAGCGGATGTTGCGGTCGCGGAACTCCACCGCGATGGCGCGGGCGAACATGTGGACCGCGCCTTTCGTCGTGTCGTAAAGCACCTCCATCGGCGTCCCCGCCACGGCGGAGATGGAGGAGGTGCAGACGATGGAGCCCCCTCCCCCCGCGATCATGCCCGGCAGGACGGCGCGGGTCATCAGATACATCGACTTGACGTTGACGGCATGGAGCCAGTCCCATTCCTCTTCGGTGGTGTCGAGGAAGGGTTTGATGACGATGGTGCCGGCATGGTTGAAAAGCACATTGGCCGCCCCCTGCGCCGCCGCCGCTTTCGTCACCGCCGCCTCCACCTGATCGGCCTTCGAGACATCGGCCCGAAGCGCGATCGCGGTGCCGCCCGCCGTGGCGATCAGGTGGGCGCGCTCCTCCGCCGCGGTGAGGTTGAGGTCGATGATCGCAACCCGCGCCCCCTCCGCCGCAAAGAGGCTGGACGCCGCCCCGCCCATGCCCGTCGCCCCCCCGGAAATGATCGCCGTCTTGCCGTCCAGACGTCCCATGACAGCCCCCTCTGTTGCCCGCGAGGATGAAACACCCGCAAGGCGCGCTTGGCAAGCGGGCCTCGGCCGGACGCCGCCCGAGGCGACGGCGCCTTGTGGGGCGCGGGGTCCGCAGGGGGACGGTGACAGTCCAGCCCCGCGCGTGGAAGCGGCGGACAGGTTCCGGCCCCGCCGCTTGCTCCGCTTTCCTGGCCCGGCCCCGAAACGCATGGTCGCCGGGCTGGCATCGGCAGGGCGCGCGGACAGTGGTGCGAGGGACGGAAACTGACGGATGGCGGTACGGCATGGCAACCGCAGAAAGCCTTTGAACATGGTCATTCGCCCAGACCGCAACGCGACTGGTGTACCGGCACTTCGGAGGAAGCTTGTCCGGATCGCCGCAATCCTCAACCCGAGCCCATCGTGGCGCAGGCTGGTCCATGGAAAGCAAAGCGGGGGGCAGAAAACTCCGGGATAAAGAATGCAGCACAGGATTCAACAGGCTGCCCCGGAAGCCAGAGGTAGCCATTCATTCGAAAGACAGCGGGGCCAATATTGCGCTCATTCCGCAAACGAAGCCGCAATTGACGCCCCGGACGATAAAAGCAGGCGTTCCGTCAGCATTGAGCGCCATTCTGATTTCTCGGGGTTTTACCGGAGATCAGGCCGAGTTGGCGTTTTCCCGAGACAAGAGGAGTTTTCCGCGCAACAAACGGCAACAGACAGGCCCTGAGTTTTATGGTCACCGGAGTGCCGACGATTGATGCAAGCGGAATGGGAAGGTCCGATCTGGGGAATTGCCTGGGGCAAGTTCAGCCCCGTGTTGGGCCATCATCATCTTGGGCATCATTGCGCCGATGTCGCAGCGGTCTTCCAACTGCTTCTGTCGCGCCACCCCTATCGCTTGAAGGCCGAGGCGGCACTTGGACGTGTCTTGACCCCGACCGAGATCGGCTGCCTCACCGCACTGGCCTTCCTGCATGACATCGGCAAACTCGCTCCGGGCTTTCAGGCC
Organism: Paracoccaceae bacterium; assembly: GCA_027492585.1. Classification (GTDB taxonomy): domain Bacteria; phylum Pseudomonadota; class Alphaproteobacteria; order Rhodobacterales; family Rhodobacteraceae; genus JAPUEK01. The sequence goes on from JAPUEK010000033.1 coordinate 50,585, forward strand.
AGGATCTGGCCCCGCAAGGGGCGCCTGTCAGACATCGGCCATCTCGACGCCGGCTGGCTCTGGGCGGAAGCACCAGCCGGAGAGGCTTCGGGGGCAAACTGGCACGAAGTCCTTCTCCCCTGGCCCGAACTGGAGCAGTGGTTTTCGCTGATATTGTCGCACCACGGGCGACCGACGAAGCATCCGGGGTCGGGGCTGGTTGCCGGCGCCTTTGCAAAGGTTGCAGGCTACGACTGGCAAGACGAGCATCGCCAGATCGGGGCGGTTTTCACGGCGTGGTTTCGCGGGCTGGACGCGGCCAGACCGCCCCCGGCAAAGCCGGCCTTTGTGCATTTCATCTGTGGTCTGTTGACCCTTGCGGACTGGATCGCATCGGATATCCGCGCCTTCCCCTATGAGCCCCGCCTGCGCGATGATTACTGGCAGACCGCGCTGCGGCGCGCGGAGAGATGCATCGCCGGGATCGGGCTGGCGGCGGACAGCCTGTCGCTTTCGGGACCGCCGGACTGGGCGCTGATTTCGGATCATCCCTCGCCCCGACCCGCGCAGCAGGCGATAGGCAGGTTGACGACAAGCACACGGCTGGTCCTTCTGGAGGCCGAAACGGGATCGGGCAAGACCGAGGCCGCGCTCTGGCGCTTTGCCGCGCTTCTGGCCACGGGAGAGGTCGAGGCGCTTTACTTCGCCGTACCGACCAGAGCGGCGGCGAGGCAGTTGCAGGGCCGGATCAACAAGGCGCTGGCAGGAATGTTCGCCCCCGTACCCGAGGCGCTGCTGGCGATCCCCGGACAGGCGGTGGCGGGCGCGGCAAAGGGGCGGCGCCTGCCGGATTTCTCGGTCCTGTGGGACGATGGCCAAACGCCCCCAAGCCGATGGGCTGCCGAACATTCCGCCCGCTATCTTGCGGCGCCGATCGCCATCGGCACGGTGGATCAGGTCGCGCTTGGCGGGCTTCAGGTGAAATACGCCCATCTGCGCGGCACCGCCCTGTCGCGCGCACTGCTGGTCATCGACGAGGTTCATGCCTCCGACCCCTACATGACCGAGGTGCAGCGCCGGATGGTGCAGGATCATCTGGCGCTGGGCGGGCATGTGCTGCTGATGTCCGCGACCCTGGGCGCGGCGGCGCGCTGCCGCTGGTTCGGGACGGAACTCGCCGCACAGCCCGAGGAAGCGGCCCGCCCCTATCCGGCCGTCTGGACAGCGGCCGGCATAGAGCCGGTCGGGCGTGAGGAGAGTGCGGACAAGGCCGTGGAGATGAGCGCGCATTCGGGATGGACCGGGGCGGATGCCGCCGGTTTCGCCCTTGCCGCCGCGCGGAAGGGCGCACGGGTGCTGGTGATCCGCAACACGGTGCAGCGGGCGCAGGAAACCTTCGCCGCCGTGCAGGCCGAAGCGCCGGAACTGCTGTTGCAGGTCCGGGACATTCCGACGCTTCACCACAGTCGCTTTGCGGCCGAGGACCGGGCCTTGCTGGATGCCGCAGTGGAGGAGGCTCTTGGCGCCAAAGGCCCGCAGGGTGGCCGGATCGTCATCGGGTCGCAGACGCTCGAACAGTCGCTCGACATCGACGCCGATCTGCTGATCACCGATCTTTGCCCGATGGATGTGCTGTTGCAGCGGATCGGGCGCCTGCACCGTCACAAGCGGACGCGGCCCGCAGGGTTCGAAACGCCGCGGGCCGTCGTGCTCTGCCCGCCGGGCGGCCTCGATCCGCTGGTGCAGCGGGCTGACAACGGCCTCGGCGCCTATGCTGGGGGTCCGAGCCTTTCGGGCGTCTATGTCGATGTGCCGGGTCTTGCCGCGACGCTGGATCAGATCACGGAACAGACGGTATGGCGCATCCCCGGGATGAACCGCGCGCTGGTGGAAGCGGCGACCCATCCCGAGGCTCTGGCACGGATCGCAGAGGCTCGCGGCTGGCAGGCCTACCACCAGCGCCTGCGCGGCAAGACCCTGGCCGAGATGGGCGCGGCGGATCTTGTGATCCTTGATCGCAGCGCGCCGCTGCAACCCTTCCCCCAGGATGAGCAGATCCGCACCCGTCTGGGTGAGGATGGCGTGGTGCTGCCCCTGCCTGATGGCACCCCCGGCGCCTTCGGTTTGCCGGTGTGCCGACTGACCTTGCCCGCGCATTGGTCCAAGGGGCTGACCGGCGAGGAGCCGGTGGTGGTCCTGTCCACCGCGCCGCTGCGGATCGGGGTCGGGGACAGGGCGTTCGGCTATGGCGCAGAGGGGCTGACGGTTTTCAAAGGGGAGCTTTGACAGGCCATATTTCTCTCACGCCAACTCCCCGGAGCGGAGTAGAATTTCTTGTCTGTAAGAAATGCGATCAGCCTTGGGAGATTCGAGATCTGTGAAACTTCTCCTTGAAGCTGGTGCGCGTTTCCTGTCGGCCCGAATACAAGCTGACTACGGCGATCCGGCTGCGGGAATTAATTTCAGGAGGTTATTCCCAATCAGAATATCCAGCTCCACCGGGAATAATCGCTCCTATTCTGACACTGAAACTGCAGGCCCGGTGCATTCCCCGAACCTCTTGGGGCATTCCCCATAATGACCGGCAATCTTCTCACCGAGCCGCTCATCTCGACCGACCGGGGATGGCACAGCCTCCCCGGTCTGTTCGCCGCCATGTCCCGGGGCGAGGTCGCGGCCTTTCCGGCCTTGCGTCCCCATCAGCGCCCCGCCTGGCACATGTTCTGCGTGCAGCTTGCTGTTCTGGCGCTGGATGCCGCGGGCCTGCGTGACCTGCCCGGCGAGGAGGATCGCTGGCGCAGTGCGCTGCGGGCGCTGACCCCTGACTTCGCCGATGACGCCCCCTGGCATCTGGCCCAGCCCGACCGCAAACGCCCGGCTTTCCTGCAACCGCCCGATCCCGGCGGGCAGAAATGGACGCCGGTCGCCACACCGGATGCGCTGGATATGCTTATAACCGCGCGTAACCATGATATAAAACGCGAGATCGCCCGTCAGCCGGAACCACAAGACTGGATCTTCGCCCTCGTCAGCCTCCAGACGATGGAGGGCTACGGCGGCGGCAGAGGCGGTTACAATGGCATCGCCCGGATGAACGGTGGTTTCTCCTCGCGGGCGATGATCGCGCTGGCGCCCGCGCGCGAAGGCTCCGCCGAGGTCGATCCCTCAGCCTGGTGGGCGCGGGATGTTCGCGCGCTCCTCGCCCGGCGCGGTGGCATTGCCGGGCTGACCCTTCTCTGGCTCTATCCCTGGGGCGACGGGCCGGGTTTCGATCTGGATCGGCTCGACCCGATGTTCATCGAGGTCTGCCGCCGCATCCGCCTGTCGCAGGCGGGGGACCGGATCACCGCCGAGCGCAGCACCTCGAAGGCGGCGCGCGTGGCCGCGAAGGAGGCAAAGGGCAATACCGGCGACCCCTGGGCGCCCGTCCACAAGACCGACCACAAGAGCTTCCCCCTTGGCGAGCAGGACTGGAGCCATGAAGTGCTGGTGCGGCTGTTGTATGGCAGCGAGTGGAAGGTTCCCGATCTTGCCCTGCCGCAGCCGGGGGAAGAGGCCGAGCCGATGGTCCTGATCGCCGAAGCCTTTGCCCGGGGCCAGTCCAAGACCGCCGGGTTCAAGTCGCGCCTCGTGCCGGTCCCCAAGGCGATGGTCAGGAAGGGGCTGTTCGGATTGCAGCCCATGGCATTTGCTTCGGAAGTGCAGAAGGACATTTCGGCCATCGAGGCTGTTCTGTGCTGCGCGCTGGCTCTGATCGCGGCCGAAGGTGACAGGGAGAAATATTCTAAACGTGACAAACGTCGCAACCCTTACGACATCCGCGCCCAGCCCGCGCGTGATGCCTATCGCCATGCGGCGGATCAGGTGTTCTTCGCGGAACTCTGGCTGCGGGCCTCCGCGACAGTGGATGCCGATTTCACCCGGATGCGTCTCGATTTCCGCAGGTCGCTTGCCGCCATCGCCCGCAGCGAATTCGACATCGCCCGCAGCGCCATTCCCTGCGCCAGCCTGTTCCGCCCCCGCGCCGAGACCCGTGGCCGCAATGCTTTGGAACACGGCATCGCCAAGGCGCTTGAACCCTTCCAGCGACAGGAGGCACAGGATGCCTGACACCCCCGCAGACAGGCATGAAGCCGGACCTGAGGACAGGCTCGCCCACCATGCCCTGTCGATCGCCGCCGCTTTGGCCGCAGCCGATCCGGGTGGCAAGGCCGAGGCCCGGCGGATGGACGCGGCCGGCGCCCCGGTTTTCTGGCGCCAGGTCGCGCGCCTGCGCCTTTCCCCGGCCGAGGAACCCGTCTGGCTGGCCTACACCCGCATGGTGGCGCTGCTGACCCCGGCCAGTGCCACCACGTCGGTCCATGACGGCAAACGCCCGCTGGGGGCGGTTTTGCATGAGGCCGGGGTGTCCGAACAGCGGCTGGCCCGGTTTCTGGCCCTGCGTGGCCCTGCCCGGCTGGCGGCGCTGGAGCGGATGATCCGCGGCATCGCCCGCACCCGCCCCCGGCTGGATCTCGTCAGCCTCGCCCGCGCGGCCTTCGCCCGCGACGGCAATGCCCTCGCCCGCGGCTATTACCGCGCCCTCGACACTTCCCAGACCGAAGAGACCCAGAATGGCTGATCCTCGTTTCCTGCAAATCCACTTCCTTGCCCCGTATACCGCGGCGCTCCTGAACCGCGACGATGCCGGGCTGGCCAAGCGGTTGCCCTATGGCGGCACCCTACGCACCCGCGTCAGTTCGCAATGCCTCAAGCGGCACTGGCGGCTGGCGGAAGACCCCCACGCGCTCGGCCGGATCGCGGGCGCGAGCGATGCCTTCCGCTCGCGCGAGACCATCGACCGCAAGGTTCTGGCCGGTCTGACGGATCAGGTGGACGAAACCGTCCTGAAACCGATCCGCGAGGCGCTGCTGGTTGCCGTCTATGGCGACAAGGGCGCGGACAAGAAATCCCGCCAGACCCTGCTGCTGGGTGAGGTGGAGGTGGCCTACCTGGCCTCCGAGGCGAAACGGCTGGTTGCCGAAGCGGCGGGCGACGGCAAGGCGGCGCAGGAGATCGCCAAGGATTGGCTGAAGGCCCACAAGGCCAATCTGAAGGCCCTGAGCGAAGGCGCCAAACTCCCCGGCGGCCTGACAGGCGCCCTGTTCGGCCGCATGGTCACTTCGGACCCGCGCGCCAATATCGACGCGCCGGTGCATGTCGCCCATGCCTTCACCGTCCATGCCGAAGAGGCCGAAAGCGACTATTTCATCGCCGCCGACGATCTGGCGCGGGACGAGGACACCGGCGCCGACACCATTCAGGAAACCGAACTGACCTCGGGGCTGTTCTACGGCTATGTCGTCGTCGACATCCCCGGACTGATCGCCAATCTCGGCGGCGATACAGCACTTGCGGGCGAGGTGCTGCACAACCTCCTGTATCTCATCGCCGAAGTGTCGCCCGGGGCCAAGCTCGGCTCGACCGCCCCCTATTCCCGCGCCTCCTTCCTGCTGGTCGAGGCGGGCGACCGCCAGCCGCGCTCGCTGGCCGAGGCTTTCCGCGAGGCCTGCGCCGCCAGCACGGGTCCCGCTGTCGCCCGGCTCACCACGCATCTTCAGGCGCTGGACGCGGCTTACGCCACGGGCGAGACGCGCCGGGTGATGACGCTGGCCAATGCCGGGGTTCCGGGTGCCGAGCGCGGGTCGCTTGCCGATCTGGCAGGCTTTGCGCGGGCGCTGCCCGGGCAGCTGGCGGAAAGCGCGGCATGATGCACCGCTGGCTGCATCTGCGCCTGACCGCCCCGCTGCTGGCCTTTGGCGGCGTTGCGGTCGATCAGGTCGGGCCGACGCGGGATTTCCCCTCGGCCTCGGCCCTGACCGGCCTTTTGGCCAATGCCCTCGGGCTGCGCCGCGAGGACTGGCAGGCGCATCAGGCCCTTCAGAACCGGCTGATCTTCGGCGCGGTGAATGCCCGGCAGGGCCGCCCGCTGACCGACAACCAGAATGCCAAGCTGGAAGCCAATGATCGCGGCTGGACCACCTGGGGCAGCCCCGATGAGCGTGCCGGTGCGAGCTATGACAGTCCCCACCGCCGCCGCCGAGACTATCTGGCCGATCACGATTGCCATGTCGTGCTGCGCCTGACCGATGATGCGGCGCCGGACCTCGACCGTCTCGCCGCTGCTCTGGACCGTCCGGCCCGCCCGCTGTTTCTCGGCCGCAAGCCCTGCCTGCCCAGCGGTCCCTTGCTGCAAGGGCTGCTCACCGCCGATACGGTTCGTGCGGCATTGGCGGCGACCGGCCAGACCGGAACCGCGCTCTGGCCCGCCGAGGAAGGCGCCGGCACGATGACGGAGCGTGCGGATCTGCGGGCCTGGCGCAACGGCTATCATGCCGGCAGCCGCCGGGTCAGCCTGGGGAAAATCGCATGAGCCTGCACCTCGTCGAACTGCCGGTCGATCTGCGACAACTGCATCTTTGGGCCGGCAGCCGGCAGACACCGGGGGGCGGGTCGGATGAGGGGCTCACCCTGCATCACCTGCTGGGCGAGGTCTTCGGCCCCGGCGTGCTGCAACCTTTCCGCCTGATGGTTGCCCCCGGCGCGAGGCAAGGCACGCTCTTCGCCTATGCGGGCCGTGATGCGAATGCCCTGCGCCAGAGCGCCGGGCTGAGCCAGACCCCCTCGGAGGCTGCGGCCATCCGGCTGGATCGCCTCCGCTCCATCCCCCGGCCGGACACGACCTGGCAACCGGGGCAGCGTATCGGCTTTGACCTGCGGATGCGCCCTGTGGTGCGGCTGGCATCGCCGCTGTCCGGCCGGACCGGAGACGGCCAGCCCCTCACCTTCCGCAAAGGGGCGGAGGTGGATGCCTTCCTCGCCCGTGTCCTGCGGGACGAGGAGGTGACGCGCGAAGCGGTCTATCTGGACTGGCTGGCCGCGCGGCTGGCGCCCGGCGCCGAACTGGGCCGGGAAACCAGCCGTCTGACCAGCTTTCGCCGGGAGATCGCGGTGCGGAACGGACGCCGAATCGAGGGGCCGGATGCGACAGTGCATGGCACGCTGACCGTCACCGATGCCGCCGCCTTTGCCCGGCTGCTGGCAGGCGGCATCGGGCGTCACCGCAGTTACGGCTATGGTATGCTGCTGCTGCGCCCGCCGCAGGGACCACGCTGATGCTCAAGGGCAGGCTCGGCCTCGACAGCGCCAAGGTGCCCCATGCCGACCGAGCGGGCTGTCTTTACCTCGCGCGCGGGGCGCTCACGGCGCGGGATGGCACGCTGGCCTTCCTGCAAGGACAGACCACCGAGGCGGATGCGTTGCAGCCGGGCGACTATGCCATCCCGCTGCAAGGCGTGTCGATCATCCTGCTCGGACCGGGCTCGACGGTCAGCCACGACGCGCTGCGGCTTCTGGCTCATGCCCGCACCGCCCTCGCCGCCGTCGGCGAGGATGGGGTGCGCTTCTATACCGCGCCGCCGATGATCCCCGACCGCTCGGGTCTTGCCCGGCTTCAGGCGCGGATCTGGGCAGACGACGATCTTCGGATCATGACGGCCCGGCGCATGTATGCCGTCCGTCTGGGCGAGATTCTGCCCCATGCCGATCTTGATGTCCTGCGCGGGATCGAGGGCGCGCGGATGAAGCAGACCTATGCCCTGCACGCACAGCGCATCGGCATCGACTGGCAGGGCCGCCGCTATGACCGCAGCACTCCGATGGGGGCCGACCTGCCCAATCAGGCGCTGAACCATGCCGCCTCGGCCATCGAGGCCGCCGCCGCCATCGCCGTCTGCGCCACCGCCACCATTCCGCAGCTCGGCTTCATCCACGAGGACCCGGGCCAGAGCTTCGTTCTGGACATCGCCGATCTCTGGCGCGATCCGGTGACGATCCCCTGCGCCTTCAAGGCGGCCAGGATCGCGCTCGACCGGCCCGGCGAGAATGTCGAACGCCTCGCCCGTCGCCTGACCGGAGAGACCATCGCCCTCAAGGGCGTGATCCCGGCGATGATCGAGCGGATCAAGGCACTGATCGAGGGGCGCGATCCCTGATGCCCCTGACGATGATCGTGACCCGTGATGTCGAGGCGCTACCGCGGCTTTCTCACCTCGGTGATGCTGGAGATTGCGCCGGGCGTCCATGTCGCCCCCGAGATGTCGGCCGGCGTCCGCGGACGGGTCTGGTCGGTGATGACCGACTGGTGGACGGCGCTCGGCCGCGGCGCGCTGATCATGGTCTGGCGTGACACGGGCGCGACCGGAAACCTGAGGATCGAGACCCTGGGCGAGCCGCCCAAGGAGATCGTCGACGCGGACGGAGTTTTGCTCGTCAAGCGTGCGTAAGGAAAAAATACTCGCGCGTGGGCTCTTTGACATTGCTGGAAATTCAATGTAGTAGCCGAGAGAGGCTCCCCCGCACTCGCGGGGATAGACCCTGGCTCCCTTCGTCATGCCGACTTCGCAGTGCGACTCCCCCGCACTCGCGGGGATAGACCCGACCTCTCAGATGTGATCGAGGCTGGCGTTGTGGCTCCCCCGCACCCGCGGGGATAGACCCAGGTATACCCATACCGAATTGGCACTGCCTATGGCTCCCCCGCACTCGCGGGGATAGACCTTTGATCCTGAAGGCGTTGATCGCCTTGTCGCCGGCTCCCCCGCACCCGCGGGGATAGACCCGGCGACGGCAGCTTTACGGCTGCGGGCGGCACGGCTCCCCCGTACCCGCGGGGATAGGCCCCCGTGTGGGGCATGTCTGGCAGGGCGTCGGGGAACCGCGCCTGGCGATCAGGCCTGACCCGCCTTCACAACATGATCAGTTCCGGCGGCTCGGGCCCTGATCGCCGACTGCCGGGTAGGGCAATGTTGCCGCCGATAGGGGGGCGGTTTTGGGTGCCTGTTGGCACTATCGGCGGAAGATTGCACGGGCTCCGCATGGCAGAGGGAATGGCCTCTGCCAGTCAAACCTTCTCCGGCATGGAAATATCGGCGTCGTCCCAGGCGCCATCGGACCCCTCGCACGCGGGAAGTGGCCGCTCATGAAAACGCGGGGACCCCCTCCCCCCGCCTGCCGCTCATCGGCCCCCCTTCAGAACACCGAGGCGAAACGCTCCGGCAGGCGGTAAAGCTCCTTCGTGCGTCCGCCGCCCCAGAAGGCCACCTTGTCGTCGTGAAGAAGCTGCTGCCCCTCCACCATCTTGCGGCGGAACTCCGGCAGTTCGGCGTCCTCGCGCACCGGCCTGCCGGCGGCGAGCTTGCGGAAATTCTCCAGATCCTTGCCCCAGGCATGGCCGACCGTGGCCGGGTCCTTCTCCCCGGTCATGATCTCGCGCATCTCCTTGCGCCCGCCGAGCCTTTCGCTGGCGATGTCGAAGTCGAAGAACCGCAGGTGCAGCAGGTAAAGATGCGGGTCGAGCGCGCGCGGCAGGTGGTTGTTGGCATGGCCGCCGATGGTGAAGGCCACATCCTTGCGGATGATGCAGGGCTTGGAATAATTCGCATTGGCGCGGAACACCCGTCGCCGCGCGAGGATCGGCTCGCCCGCCACGATCGGCTCCGGCTCCACCTCCGGGTTGTGGATCAGCTCGATCGCAAAGGGGCAGAGCGATTTCGGCACCCCCGCCCCCTCGAACCGGCGCATGTATTCCACCAGATCGGTCCCCACCTGCGGATCGAGGATCACCACCTCATCGACATCGCCGACGAAGAGCCAGTTGTAATAGCGCAGCATCCCCGAGGCGAATTGCGAAATCAGGTTCCACCGCCGCCGATCCAGCCGGAAAAGCTGCGGATCGCGCGGCAGGCGGATGACGTTGCAGCCCTCGGCGATGCGCGCATGTTCGGGATCGCCGCCATGGCTCAGGACGTAAAGATGCTGGCGGCCGAATTGTTTCCCGTAGTGATCCACCCAGCGTTGAAGGAAGAGGTAATCCTTGTAGGCCATGGTGATCGCGCCGCAGGGCGCCTTGGTCGGGTCCATGATCGCGCGCTGCGCCATTGCAAGATTTCCAAGTCAGGGAACGGGTTATGCTAACATGCCCTCCGCGAAAACTTCAAGTTGACAGAGACGGGCCTGCGTTTCATGCAGGCAGGAGGCCGGAAAACTGTTGACGTTCCATAAACAATCCCGACCGTAGTGTTACCGGGTAAAGGGGCCGTGCCGCCCCGCGCAGAAAGACCAGACCGATGCCGCATCCCTATGAGACCCTGCCCGAGGACCGCTTCTGGCGCACCGCCGTCGCCGAACGGCAGCCGCTTGAGATCGAAGGGCTCTGGCAGCCGAAGTTCCGCATCAAGGCGCGCAACCGGATCGTGACGGCGGGCTCCTGCTTTGCCCAGCATTTCAGCCGGGCGCTCGTGGCGCGCGGCTATCGTTGGACCGATCTCGAACCGGGGCCGGAGGGGCTGACGCCCGAGCAGCGCCATGATTACCACTACGGCACCTTCAGCTTCCGCACCGGCAACATCTATACGCCGAAGATGCTGCGCCAATGGCTCGAATGGGCCTTCGGCGTGCAACCCGTGCCGGAGGATGTCTGGGAAACGGATGGCCGCTTCTACGACCCTTTCCGGCCGGGGGTGGAGCCGGGCGGGTTTGAAAGCCTCGCCGAATTGCGGGCCTCCCGCGACGGGACGCTGGCGGCGATCCGCAAGGCGGTCGAGGTCGCGCAGGTTTTCGTCTTCACCATGGGCCTGACCGAGGCCTGGCAGAACAAGGCGACCGGCACAGAATATGCCGTCTGCCCCGGCACCGTGGCGGGGGAGTTCGACGCGGAGCGCCATGTCTTCGTCAACCACCGCTACGGCGACCTTCTGGGCGATCTTCTTTCTGCCATCCGGCTGATGCGCCAGCAGAACCGCGGGCTGAACGTTCTGCTCACCGTCTCGCCGGTGCCGCTGACCGCGACCGCCTCCGGCCAGCATGTGCTGACCGCGACGAGCGCGTCGAAATCCATCCTGCGCGCCGTCGCCGCGGCCGCCTGCGAGGGGAGGGCCAATGTCGATTATTTTCCCTCTTATGAGATCATCACCCATCCGGTCTATCGCGGCCAGTTCTTCGCGCCGAACCAGCGGTCGGTGCTGCCCGCCGGGGTCGATCATGTGATGGCGAGCTTCTTCCGCGATCAGGCGGCGCGGTTCGAGGGCAAGGAACCGGGGCGCAAGGCCCCCCCCGCCCCGGACCCCGAGGCCGCGATCCCCGAGCCGGACGGCGATCTCGACGAAGAAGCCGAACTGCGTTGCGAGGAAGAAATCCTCGCGGCCTTCGCACCGCGCTGAGGAGGGGAGGGCTATGCAGAAACTCGCGGTTTTCGGGGACAGCAACTATGCCTGCATCCGGCAGGCCCATTCGCAGGGGCTGGCGGATGTCAGCGGGGCGGAGATCGAATACTGGGGCCATGTCGGCAGCCGGTTCAACTTTCTTGACTTCAGGGACGGGGCCATCGTCCCGAAGGATGATTTCACCGCGCAGCGCTTTGCGAAGTTCAACGAAAAGGGGCGGACTTTCCTGCCGGCGGCCGATTTCGACATGATCTTCTTCATGGGCGCGCGGATCGACGTGACGCGGCTGATGATCACCCTCCTGCGGCAGGCGGACGGGCCGTTCGTCAGCACCGGGCTGAAGCGGCGGATGGTGCGCGACCGGCTCTCCTCGCTGATGGCCTATCGCTTTGCCAAGGGCTTTGCCGCGACGAAGACGGCGCGGATCGTGATTTCCCCCGTCCCCTTCCCGACGCTCGGCTATGCCGGTCTGGACGAGGTGCTGACCCCCGCCGTCCGGGCTGCGGGACCGCAGGCGCGGGCCGAACTCTGGGCGCTGATCGCCGAGGAGGCGGCGGCGGATGGCGTGACGCTTCTGCCCCAGCCGGAGGAAACCGTGGTCGAGGGGATCTTCTCCTCCCCCGATTTCGCCGTGGACCGCTTCTTCGAGCGCAATGATTATGCCCACCGCAATGCCGCCTATGGGGCGCTGATGCTGGATCGGGTCATGACGCTCCTGCGTCAGGGGGCTCCGGCATGAGAGGGGTCGGAAAGGACGCGCCATGCTGCATCTGAGCCGATCCCTGCCGCCCGCCATCCTGATCGGCGGCGAAGGTGCGGCCCTTGCCGAGACGCTGGCCCCGATGGCCGCGGTCTGGTTCGCCGCCCGCCCCGAAAGCGTTGTGCGCGCCGAGATGGGCATGATCGGCTGGTGCGCGCAGAACGGCGCTCTGGCCGGGCCGATCCCGCCCAATCAGGGCAACAGCCGCTTCACCGCCACCGCCCCCGCCGGTTTCGACTTCGAGACCGGGGTGCATTGCGGCCTCTGCCTGCCGCAAGTCGCCCCCTCGGCGGCGCGCTTCACCGTGGCGATGCGCTATTCGGCGGCGGAAAGCGATCCGCGCACGCTTCTGTCCGTCAACACCGGGCAGGCCAACAACATGATCTTCCTGTCGGAGGCGGACGGGTTGCTGACCGCAAAGGATCGCGGCAACGGCATCTCGGCGGAGCTGCGCGCGCCGCTGCGCGGGGCCGAGCCGCATCTGGCGGTGATCTCCTTCACCGGGCGCAGCCTGATCCTGTCGCTTGACGGGCGCAGCACCACGGTCGAGGGGCGGGCGGCGGGCATGGACCTGCCGGCCGATCTGTTCATCGGCTGCCGTTCCACCCGCTCCGGGCTGCACAAGACCCTCGGTGCGGCGCGCATCCATGATGTGATCTTCTGGCCGGACCGGGCGCTGCTCCATTCCGATGCCCCTGCCGATCATGCCTGCCGGCAGGCGCTCGACCGTTATCACCGATGGTCGATGCGATGAGCGCGCCCCTCCCCCCCCGCGACCCGATCCCGCTGCCGCCGGTCATGAATCTCGATGCGGCAGCCAAGGCCGATGATTTCCTGATCATGGGGGAACATGCGAACCTGTGGTTCACGCAGCGCAGCGAGGTGCTGGTGATCTCCTTCGACAATCTCGCCACCATCGACGAGGGCTGGCCGCGCGGCCCCTGGCTGCACCGGCGGCTGGAGGCGCTCGGTCCCTCCGTCCTTGGCGTGCAAAGCCATGCGAAGGACTGGTTCCGCCAGCCGACCGCCCCCGCCCTTCTGCGCGGGCTGGAGGAGCGCGGCTTTTTCCGCCGCTTTTCCCGGATCGTGATGATCGGCGCCTCGATGGGCGGCTTTGCGGCGATCAACTTCGCGCCCCTGATCCCGGAGGCACGGGTGCTGGCCTTCAGCCCGCAATCGACGATGAACAAGGTCATCGCCCCCTATGAGGCGCGTTTTCCCTTCGCGGTGCGGAAGTCGAACTGGGAGGGGATGCCGTTTCTCGATGCCGCCGCCGCCGTGCCATATCTCCGCAAGCTGGTGCTGGTCTATGACCCCTTCGTGGCCGAGGACCGCGCCCATGCGCTGCGGCTCTCCGGTCCGAATGTGCAGCTTCTGCGCGCGCCCCATTGCACCCATGAGGCGATCCGCGTGGTGATCAAATCCGGTGCGGTGCAGGGGCTGATCGCGGGCATGATGGCGGGGGATGAGGTCGGCGCGACTTTCTGGCGGGATTTCAGGGGCCGCAAGCAGGTGCCGAAATGGCAGCGCGCTCTCTTGGCCGAGGCGGGCGAGCGCAAGCATCTGAAACTCCTCGTCCGCGCCGCCGATGCGATCCTGAAGGCGGGGGCCGCCCTGCCGGAAGAGGATCTGGCCTTTGCCCGGCGGGCGCGGCGCGGCGCGGTGAAGCAGCTTGCCCCTTCGGCGGGAACGGCGGCGGGCTAGGATCGGACAGGCGCCCTGTGCTAAGAAGGGCAAAACCGGCTTCAAGACCGGGGGAAGGGGCAAGGCGATGGACGCGACACGCGCACCGATGGCGGCGATGACGATGGTTGGCGGCGACCATTTCTTCCTGCAACGCTGGGTGGAGTATTACGGCCGCCAGCTTGGCCGCGAGAACCTCTATGTCCTCTCCCATGGCGGCGATCCGGAGCACAGGAAGATCGCCGAGGGCTGCAACATCCTCTATCTGCCCTTCGATCCGACCCGCGACTGCTTCAACCAGCGCCGCTGGCAGATGCTGAGCCGCGTGACCTCCGGCTTCACCAATTTCTACAACTGGGTTCTGGTCGGCGATGTCGATGAGATCGTCTGCGTGGACCCGGATGTGTCGGACAATCTGGTGGAGTATCTCTCCCGCCTGCCCGACCGGCGGGGACCGAAGGTCATCACCCCCTTCGCCATCGAGATGGTCCACAACCCGGAGCTGGAGCCGGAGGCGATCGAGCCCTCCCGCAACATCCTCGACGTGCGCCGCATCTTCCGGCTGAACGCGAATTACGCCAAGCCCTGCATCACCGCCGGCGCCATCGACATCGTGCCGGGCGGACATTTCGCCACCCATCCGCATCTGCACCTCGACCCGCATCTCTACCTCTTCCACCTGCGCTTCATCGACTACGGCATGACCGAGGCGCGCCTTGCCACCCGCCGGGCGCAACGCACCGTGCAAAGCGGCGCCTTGGGCGAGACGGAGCGGGCGGCAACGGGATGGGATACCGCCTGGGCCACCTATTCCAGCCTCTGCAAGGAAAAGCCCCGCGCCGAAACCATTGATTTCCCCGAGTTCCGCAAGGAAATGGTCGAAGGCTGGCGCCCGAAGAAAGAAGTCTACTGGGCGCCCGGCGGGGCGCGGCCCAAGGGCGTCTACCGCCTGCCCGAACGTTTCTCGCGGCTCTTCTGAGGGGAGAAAGATGACCGATACCCCCATCGCGCCGGAAGGCACCATCCTGCGGGCCGAGAATGGCGATGTGATCGCCTATGACCGGAGCGGACTTCTCCTGCGGCTCTCGGACCGGGTGATCGCCGATATCGCCGCACGGCTGCGGCTTGCGCCCGAGACACCCGGCGGGGCGCCCGGTTCGGCCCCCGGCGGCGCACCGCGTGAGGCGGAGGTGGCGGAGCTGCCCGACGATCTCGATGCCTGGGCGATCCGGGCGGAGGGCGACTGGATCGCCTTTCAGGCCAATCTGCCGAGGGCGGACAGCGCGCGCGGCTACCGTCGCCACCGCGAGGGCGGCGCGATCCTCGCCGAGGCGCGCGGCCCGCTCCTTGGCATCCTCGGTATCGGGGGCGCGCGGGCGGGGCTGGCCTCCCCCGGCGCCTCGCGCTTTCCCTATCACGTCTTCGGACCGGCGGATGACATCGGCGCGGTCGGCATGGGCGGCGAGGGCGATGCCCCCGCCACCCCCGCGCTCCAGCCCCTGCGCGAGGTGACGCAGGAGGCGCTTCTCGCCGAAACCCTGCTTTCCCGCCGGGCGGAGGCGCGGCAATCGCTGCCCCTGTTCTTCACCCGCGCCGAAAGCGACAGCGCGGCGACGGCGGGCGATCTCGGCACCGGCGCGGCCTTCGCCAATTTCGAGCGCGCCGTCGCCAATCTGGTGGCGGCGGCGACGCGGCTCGGCACAAGGGCGCAGCTTCTGGCGGTGACGCTCGATTATGTGCTGGAGGATCTGAGCGGCGATCCCCTCGCCTACCGCGACGGCATCCTCGCCCTGATGGAGCGGATCACCCGCGCCCTTGGCCGCCACGGCCTGCCCGCCCCGGTCTTCCTGACCGCCTTCGATTGCGGCACCCATGAGATCACCGAAGGCCCCGCCCTCGCCGGCCAATGGGAGCTGTCGTGGAACCATGGCGAGCACCAGCTCGTCTTCACCTGCCCGAGCTATGCCTTCGCGCTCGACGATACCGCGCGGCTGACCGAAGAGGGCCGCCGCACAAAGGCCGAGATCGCCGCCGAAGCGCTGAGCCTCGTGCAGGAGGGCGGCCGCTGGCTTTGCCCGACGATCCAGCTTGCCGAGCGGGAGGGCGACGATATCCGCCTCATCTGCGAGGCGGCGGAGCCCTTGGTGCTGGACAAGGCCGACCCCTTCGGCGCCGGGCCGCTGCACGGCTTCCGGCTCGATGGCGTGACCAACGGGGCGGAGCTTCTGTCGGTGGAGATCGACGCCAAGGACCGCAAGTCCCTGATCCTGCGCTGTTCCCGCCGCCCGGAAGGTGTGGTGGAGGTGGCCTATGCCTTCGCCGCAGCCCCCGGAAGCGGACAAGGCCCCTACCCCGCCAATGCGGGCGCGCTGCGCGACGGCTGGTCGGGCGGGGGCAGCCACGGCCCGCTCCACCGCTGGGCCTTGCCCGCGCGGCTGCGGCTGACCGCAGGGGACGGGCGCTGATGGCCTTTACCGCAGAGACGATCCGGGACGACAACATCTGTGTCATCTGGGTGGATGACATGATCGACGTGGTGACCTGGCGCCATGCCTTCGGGATCGAGATCAAGACCCCCCATCTCGACCGCTTGCTGACCAAGGGCCTGCGCTTTGCCAATGCCTATGCCACGGTGCCGCTCTGCGCCCCCTGCCGGGCGGAGCTGGCGACGGGCCTGTCGCCCTTCCGCACGGGACTTGTGGACCTCAACCGCTTCTGGCGGCAGGTGATGCCGCCGGAAAAGGCCTGGGCCTACGATCTGCGCCGCGCGGGCTTCTACACCTTCACCACCGGCAAGGTGGACGCCACCTACAAGCCCATGCCCGAACGCTACCGCCGGGTGCTGTTCCACGAGGACGTGCCGGCGGCCGATCAGGGCAAGCGCACGAAAGTAAAGGACTATCTGGACCGCGGGCCGGGGATCAAGGGCATCAACCACCCCGATGACGACGGCACGCAGGACGATACCTTCTACGACTTCCACGTCGCGCAGAATGCCATCGACTTTCTGGGTCGCGCCGATCCCGCCCGGCGCCATCTGATCCAGCTCGGCTTCAAGCATCCCCATTACAATCTGGAATGTCCCGACCGTTTCTATGCCCAATATGACGCCGCCGCGATCCGCTGGCCGGAGATTGCCGCAGCGGAGGATTTCTACGGCCCCCAGCCCGGTTTCGCCGTCTACGAGGCCGCCTATATCGCCAACGGCAACTGGACCCCGGAAAAGGCCGGGGATGAGGGCTGGCGGCAGGTCGTCCGCGCCTATTTCGCCGCGATTTCCCATGTGGACCATGAGATCGGCCGCTTCCTGACCGCGCTCGAAGCCTCGCCCCTCGGCGACAGGACCACGGTGGTCTTCCTCTCCGACAACGGCTTCAACCTCGGCAACCACGACAGCTTCCACAAGATGAGCCAGTGGGACAGCGCCGCCCATGTCCCCTTCTGCATCTGGAGCCCGCGGATGGAGGCGGGCAAGGTCGTGGACCTGCCGGTCTCGCTGCACAATTTCGCCAAGACGATCATGCAGCTTGCCGGCCTGCCGCCGCGCCCGGACTGGGTGTCGGGGCAAAGCCTGCTGCCCTTGGCCGACCCCTCCTTCGGCACCTATGACACGTCGAAATCGCCGGTCACCTCTGTCTTCGGCACGCTGTCGGTGCGCCCCTCGGTCGAGGGCTATCGCCAGTACCGCTACTTCCGCTACCCGAACGGCGAGGAGCATGTCTATGACATCATCGCCGATCCCGGCGAGACGGAGAATCTGATCGACACCGCGCCCATCGGTTTCCTGCGGGCGGAGCTGGTGAAGGGCGCGCTCGATCTCGGCCTCGATCTGCGCGGTTTCGAGAACCCGGCGGATGGCGTCAATGCGATGATGGCGGTCGATGGCTCCGTGGTGCTCGAAGGCACGCGGGGCAGCGACAACTACTGGGTCTACGGGGCGGATGCCGAGAAGATCCGCGAAACCAGGGGCGGCGGGCCGGACACGCTCTGGTATCTCGGCGGGCCGGACAATTATGTGCTCCATTGTCCGATGCATGTCGAAAACATCCGCATCGCCACCGTGGTCGCCCGCAACGAGGCGCCGGGCGCGCGGACCGAGGGGCGCACGCTCCGCATCGTCGCCCATCCCGACAGCCCGATCCATTTCGAGACCTCCGAACGGGTGCTCGTGGATGTGCGCGGCTCGCGCGGGAATGACGTGATGATCGGGCCGAAATACGGCGGCGCGACCTTTTACGGCGGCGAGGGCGATGACCGGCTGATCGCCATTGCCGCCCTGCCGAGCGCGCGCCACGCCTTTTTCGGCGGGGCGGGCAATGACTACCTCGTCGGCGGCGGCGGCAAGGATACGCTCGATGGCGGCACCGGCGATGACACGATCTTCGGCACCGCCGGGCGCAACCTGATCTATGCCGGCCATGGCAACGATGAGGTGCGCGACGGCGATGGCTCCTCGGTCGTCCATACCGGGCCGGGGCGCAACCGCATCTTCCTCGGCGGCGGCGATGATACCGTCCACGCCGGCACCGGCATCAACCAGATCGACCCCGGGCCGGGGGCGGTCGTCTTCGTGCTGGCCTATGGCGGGGTGACGCTGGTGAGCCAATGGGAAGAGGGGCAGGTCTATGACCTTTCCGCCTGGCCGAAGCCGCCGCAGATCCGCCGGCGCGGCGAGGGCGAGGTGGATGTGACCCTCGGCCTCTCGGTCCTGCGGATCAAGGGCGTGCCGCCGGAACAGGATCTGCGCCAACAGATCGTGCAGGGCTGACGCCTCTTTCATCTTGCCTCAAATATCCTGCGGGGAGGTCCGGAGGGGTGCAAAACCCCTCCGGGGCCAGCGCAAGGCACACCGTCCGCCAAATCCCGGTCAAACCGGGATCGCAAGCCGCACCCAAACCCCCTGCCCGGCATCATTTGCAGAAAATTTGGCACGAACCGCGGCATTGTCGCCAAATTATGGATAGTGAGCCAAACCGGGCCGGATTATACTCTCCGCAAAAATCAAACTCGAGCAGAGATCAAGGATTGCCATGAACCTGAACCGCCGCCCCGTCGCCTCGCTCTGGATCGGGGAAAGCCTGCATTATGTGAACCAGCTTTGCCTGAAGTCGCATCTGCTGCATGGCCATCCCGTCACGCTTTACACCACCGACACGGTGCGGAACGTCCCGCAGGGGGTGGAGGTGCGCCCCGCCTCGGAGATCATGCAGATCGACCGCGCCATCGTCGAGGAAACCTCGGCCTCCTTCCTGTCGAACGTCTTCCGCTACAAGATGATCGCGGCGACCGGGGCGATCTGGATCGACACGGATGCCTTCTGCTACCGCCCCTTCCCGGAAGATATGGAGCATATCTATGCCGGCCACGGGATGCGCGGCGCGCTCAACTGCGGCGTGGTCGGGATGCCGAAGACCGGGCGGCTGATCGAGGCCCTGCTCGACTATTACGACAATCTGCCGGATTACCCCGCCTGGTGGGGCAACAAGCAGAAGAAGAAGATGGACAAGCTGCCCTCCTCGCTGCCCAAAGCCGTGCGGATCTTCCAGACCGAGCGGACCGCCTTTGGCCCGCAGGCCTTCACCCATTTCGCGCAAGTGACCGGCGATATCGACAAGGCCATGACGCCCGACACGCTTTACCCGGTGCCGTTCCAGCTCAACGATGTCTTCTACGACCCCTACAGCCAGGTGGAAAAGCATTTCACCGACAAGACGCTCTCGGTCCATATCTACACCAATGCCTCCCGGCCGTGGTGGCGCAAGAACCCGCCGATCCCCGGCAGCTACATCGCCCGCATGTGCGAAGAGCTGGAGATCGACCCGAACGCGGCGCTTGAGGCATGACGCCGGACGGAGGGCCAGTCGGGGGGCCGATCGGGGCGCCGAAAGAGGAAGCGATGCAGTTCAAACGCCAGACCAGCCCGCATGGTTCCCTCATGGCGCTTTCGACCATGAAGGACGAAGGCCCCTATGTGGTCGAATGGGTGGCCCATCACCTCGCCATCGGCTTCACCGAGGTCATGGTCTACACCAATGACTGCTCCGACGGCACCGATACGATCCTGAAACGGCTGGAGGCGCTCGACATCGGCGTCTACCACCGCGAGAACGTCATCCCCGAAGGGATGAAGCCCCACCCCTCGATGCTGAAACTGGCGGCGGAGGAGGAGCTGGTGCGCGGTTCCGAATGGCTGCTGGTGCTCGATGCGGATGAGTTCATGTGCATCAACCACCCCTCCCATACGCTCGACGGGATGGTCGCCGATCTCAATGCGATGAACGCGCAGGCCATGGTCTGCACCTGGCGGATCTTCGGCTCCGGCGGCATCCGCGACTGGTCGCGCGCGCCGATCACCGATCAGTTCACCATGGCCGCCCCCGCCTTCTGGAACAAGGGCTGGGGGACGAAGACCATGCTGCGCTTCGACCCGAAATACCTGCGGCTGGGGATGCACCGCCCGATCATCAAGAGCCAGCACAAGGAAACCGACTACCCGGATTCCGTGCTTTGGGTGAACGGCTCCGGCCGCCCGCTGGAGGATTGGTTCAAGCTGCGCGGCTGGCGGTCGATCCGCCGGACGGTGGGCTTCGACTGGGCGCAGATCAACCATTACGCCATCAAGTCGATGGACGCCTATTCGCTGCGGAAGTTCCGTGGCAATGCCAACCTCAAGAAAGACAAGTACAATTCCGACTACTGGTCGCTTCAGGACCGCAACGAGGTGGTGGATCTGAACATCGCCCGCCACCGCGAACGCCGGGCGGAGATCATGGCGGAGCTGTTGAAGGACGATCTGGTGCGGGAGTTGCACGACGCCGCCCATGCCCATGCCGAGGCGCGTCTGGCCGAGTACCGCCAGTCGGAGGCCTATCAGGCGCTCGTCGCGGGGCTGGTCGCGGCCTCCGGCGTGCCGATCTCGCAGGTGGTGGCCAAGCCCCCCAAGGCCCGCGACCCGGAGGCGGTGGCCGCCGTCCAGACCAAGATCGACGCCCGCCGGGCGGAGAAATCCAAGGACGAGCGCCGCACGCCGCCGCCGCCCGGCTGGGGCTCGGCCTTCTCCTCACCCTTCGTCAGCGGGCCGATGGACCTGTCGGCAGCGATTTCGCTGGAAGTGGTGGAAAATCAGGGGCTGATGCTGCCCGTCGATCCGCGCGTCTTCACCGCGGCGGCGATGGAGGCGGTGAAGGCCGGCAAATTCGACCGCCGCCATGCGCGCAACATCTCGGGCTTCATCAACGGCTGCGCGCGGCTTCTGGATCTGGCGGCGGGCTTCGGTTTCGTGGCGCTGCGGGCGCGGGCCTTGAAGCCCAATACGCGGGTTCTGGTGCAGGATGACCGTGCGCCGCTGATCCGCTTTGGGCGCAACCTTGCCGAGCGGCATTTCCCGAAGGAGGTGGAGGAGGTGCAATTCTCCGACGCCCCGCTCAATGAGGGCGGCGACTGGGGGGGGCTGGACCGCCTGCTGATCAGCTACAAGCCGGACGTGATCCGCCTGCCGGGTGCGCTTCTGCCTGCCGGGGTGCTGACCGAGGCGCGGCTTGCGGGGGTGCGGCGGCTGATCATGCCCTTCCTCGACCCGTCGGAGATCGCCGCCGACCGGGAGCGGCATCTGCCCGGCCTGACGGCACTCGGCTTTGTCGAGGACAGCACCGGCGAGCCGAACGGCTCGCTCTTCCTGCGGCGGGAATAGGGGCCGCCGCGGCGGCCCCCGGTTGCGCTCAGGCCTGCGGCAGCAGGTCTTCCGGCATGTTCTGATAGGCCACGGGGCGCAGCCAGCGGCGGATGGAGAGCGTGCCGACCGAGGTTGCGCCGAAGTTGGTCGAAGCGGGGTAAGGCCCGCCATGGACCTGCGCGTCAACCACCTCCACCCCGGTCGGGAAGCCGTTGGCCAGCACCCTTCCGGCCTTGCGCTCCAGCACCGGCAGGAGGCGGCGGGCGGCGGGGTGATCCTCGGCGTCGAGGTGCAGCGTGCAGGTCAACTGGCCTTGCAGGCTTTCGGCGATCTTCTGCATCTCGTCGGCGTCCTTCACCCGCAGGACCAGGCCGAGCGGGCCGAAGACTTCCTCGCCGAGCGCGTGGTTGGCAAGCCAGTCCGCGCCTGAGACGGAGAAGAGATAGGGCGTGGCGAGCCGCGCCTCGCTGGTGGTCGCCAGTTCCTCGCGCACCCCCTGCCCCGCGGCAATGCGGTCACGGCCCTGCCGGTAGGCCTGCGCGATGCCGTCGGTGAGCATGGTCTGCGGGCCGACCTGCGCGAGGGCCGCGGCGGCGGCGGCGGTGAAAGCCTCGGCCTCCGGCCCTTCGGTGACGACGGCGATGCCGGGATTGGTGCAGAACTGCCCCGCCCCCATGGTCAGCGACCCGGCCCAGCCCTGCGCGATTTCCGCACCGCGGGCGGCGAGCGCATGGGGCAGAAGGAACATCGGGTTGACCGAGCCGAGTTCCCCGAAGAAGGGGATCGGATCGGGACGCGCGGCGCAGAGGTCAAAGAGCGCGCGGCCCCCGGCGAGGGAGCCGGTGAAGCCCACGGCGCGGATCAGCGGATGCTGGACGAGCGCCTCGCCCACATCGCGCTTGCCGCCCTGCACGAGGCTGAAGACCCCGGCGGGCAGGCCGCAGGCCCTGATCGCCGCGTCGATGGCCTGGGCCACGATCTCGCCGGTGCCGGGATGGGCGGAATGGCCCTTCACCACCACCGGGCAGCCGGCGGCAAGGGCGGAGGCGGTGTCGCCGCCGGCAGTCGAGAAGGCGAGCGGGAAGTTCGAGGCGCCGAAGACCGCGACCGGCCCGATGGGGCGTTGGATCAGCTTGATGTCGGGCCGCGCCGCCGGTTTGCGGTCGGGCAGCGCCGCATCATGGCGGCGGTCAAGATAGGCGCCGTCGCGGATATGGGCGGCGAAGAGGCGGAGTTGGCCGGTGGTGCGGCCCCGCTCCCCTTCTAGCCGGGCGGCGGGCAGGCCGGTTTCCGAGGTGCCGATGGCGGTGATCTCCGCGCCGCGCGCCTCGATCTCCTCGGCGATGCGGTCGAGGAAAGCGGCGCGCCCGGCGCGGCTCAGGGCGGCATAGGCCGGGAAGGCGGCCTCGGCGGCCTTGCAGGCGGCATCGACATGGGCGGGGGTGCCGGTGGCGAAGGGCCGCGCCTCACCCGTGGCGGGGGAGGAGAGGAAGGTCGTCTCGCCCGCAACCCATTGGCCTGCGATCAGGTGGTGTCCGGTCAGCATGATGGTCTCCGTTCTGGGGCGGCAGGACCGGGGGGTTTCACACCCCCCGGACCCCCTGTGGGATATTTGGACACAGTGGATGAAGAACCACCGGGAAAAGGATCAGAAGTGGAAGGCGTCCGTCGTTTCGCGGCGCCCGAGGGTGAGGGCATCGGCGACATGGGTCATGGGGGCGAGGTCCACGTCGCGGAGGCCGGCGCGGGTGAGTTCGGCCATGCGGGCATAAAGCGCGGGATATTCGCCCATGATGGTGTTTTCCCCGGCGGCAGCCCTGCCGTGGAGTTCCAGCACATTGCCGCCCATCCGCAGCGCGAGGGCGCCGTCCGGGGTTTCCACCTCGATGTCCCAGGTCTGCGGGCCTTCCTGGCGCCAGTCGAAATCGGCGGTGACGCCGCCGGAGAAGGTCAGGCGCGCGGCGATCGGCGTCTGGCGGTTTTCCGGGAAGGTCAGGGTGGCGGCGGTCAGATGGACGGGGGCGGGCAGGATATGGGTCAGGATCGAGAGCGCGTTGATGCCGGGATCGAAGACACCCATGCCGCCGGGCTCGAAGACCCAATCCTGGCCGGGATGCCATTTCCGCACATCCTCGCGCCAGGTGATATGGGCGCGGGTGACGGTCTTGCCCGCAAGCCATGCCTTCGCCGGGGCGACGGCATGGGCCATGCGGCTGTGCCAGGTGGTATAGAGCGTGAGGCCGCGCTCCCGCGCCATCGCCTCAAGCGCATGGACCTCGGCCAGTGTCGCCCCCGGCGGCTTTTCGAGCATGACATGGCGGCCCGCGCGCAGCGCCGCTTCGGCATAGTCGAAGCGCGGCACGGGCGGCATACAGAGCGAGACCACCCCCACATCGGGCCGCGCGGCAAGGAAGGCGGCAAAATCGGTGAAGGCCTCCACCCCCGGCACCGCGCCCTTGCGCGAGACGGTCGCCGCCAGCTCCCAGTCGGCAGAGGCGGCAATCGCCGGGACATGCTGGTCGAGGGCGATCTTGCCGATGCCGACGAGGGCGATCTTCATCGCAGCAGGCATCAGTGCGAATCCTTGCCGACCGGATTGCCCCGGCAACCTTTCAGGAAGTCGAGGTCGGCCCCGGTATCGGCGCCCTGCACATGCTGCTGGTGGAGCCAGCCGTAGCCGCTTTCAAAGACCGGATGGGAGGGTTTCCACTCGGCCAGACGCGCGGCCAGTTCGGCATCCGGGATATCGAGATGCAGGCGGCGGTTCGGCACATCGAGCTCGATCATGTCGCCGTTCCGCACCACGGCGAGCGGGCCACCGGCCGCCGCCTCGGGCGAGGTGTGCAGCACCACCGTGCCGTAAGCCGTGCCGGACATGCGCGCATCGGAAATCCGCACCATATCGGTGATGCCCTTCCGCAGCACCTTGGGCGGCAGGCCCATGTTGCCGACCTCCGCCATGCCGGGATAGCCTTTCGGGCCGCAGTTCTTCAGAACCATCACGCAGGTCTCGTCGATGTCGAGCGCCTCGTCGTTGATCTTGGCCTTGTAGTCGTCGATATCCTCGAAGACCACGGCGCGGCCGCGGTGGGTCATCAGCGCGGGCGTCGCGGCCGAAGGCTTCAGCACCGCGCCCTTGGGGGCGAGGTTACCCTTCACCACCACCACGCCGCCGGATTTCGCCAGAGCCTTTTCGGCGGGCAGGATCACCTCTTCGTTGTGGTTGATCACATCCTTGACCTGATCCCAGGCGGTTTCGCCCGAAACCGTCAGCGCGTCGCGGTGCAGAAGCCCCGCTTCGCCCAGACGCTTGATCACCACCGGAAGACCGCCGGCGTAGAAGAATTCCTCCATCAGATACTTGCCCGAGGGCATCAGGTTCACGATGGTCGGCACGTCGCGGCCGCAGCGGTCCCAGTCTTCGAGCGTGAGGTCGATGCCGACCCGGCCCGCGATGGCAAGGAGGTGGATCACCGCATTGGTCGAACCGCCGATGGCCGCATTGGTGCGGATGGCGTTTTCAAACGCCTCCTTCTTCAGCACGTCGGAGGGCTTCAGGTCATCCTTGACCATCTGCACGATGCGCCGCCCGGTCAGTTGCGCCATCACGCGGCGGCGGCTGTCCACCGCCGGGATCGCGGCATTGCCCGACAGCGCCATGCCCAGAGCCTCGGCCATCGAGGCCATGGTGGAGGCGGTCCCCATCGTGTTGCACGAGCCGGGGGAGCGGGACATGGAAGCCTCGGCCTCGGCGAATTCCGCCGCCGTCATCTCGCCGGCCTTCACCGCTTCGGAAAACTTCCACAGATGGGTGCCGGACCCGACCCGCTCATTCTTGTAATAGCCGTTCAGCATCGGCCCGCCGGTGACGACGATGGAGGGCAGATCGGTGGAGGCCGCGGCCATCAGCAGCGAGGGCGTGGTCTTGTCGCAGCCGACCATCAGCACGCAGCCATCCATCGGCTGACCGCGCATCGCCTCCTCCACCGCCATGGCGGCGAGGTTGCGGAACATCATCGCGGTCGGACGGAAGGCGCTTTCGGAGGCGGAGAAGACCGGAACCTCGACCGGGAAACCGCCGGCCTCGTAGATGCCGTTCTTCACCCTTTGCGCCAGATCGTTGAGATGGGCGTTGCAGGGGGTCAGCTCCGACCAGGTGTTGAGGATGCCGATCACCGGGCGCCCGTCGAACAGATCAGGCGGGAAGCCCTGATTCTTCATCCAGCCGCGATGGTAGATCGCATCGCGGGAGGAGCCTGCGAACCAGTGGCGGGAACGCAGGTCACGGGGCCATTTGGCCGGTTTGAATGTCATGGCTTCCTCGCGGTCTTTCACAGAGCTTTGACGGTGGTCGTCCCGGCACTGGCCGGGGCAAAGGCAAGCGGGTTGGTCAGAGGCAGGCCGAAGGGCGGCGCCTCGATTTCAAAGACATCGCCGGCTTGCGCGCGGATGCCGTCGGCAAAGGACAGGGTGGCGGTGCCGAACATATGCACATGAAGGTCGCCGGGCTGGCGGAACACCTCATATTTGAAATGGTGGTGTTCGAGGTTGGCATAGGTGTGGGACATGTTCGCCTCCCCCGAGAGGAAGGGTTTTTCCCAGATCACCGCGCCGCCGCGCCGGATGCGGCTGGTGCCGCGGATGTCGGCGGGCAGTTCCCCCACGAGGATCTCCGGCCCGTAAGAGGCGGCGCGCAGCTTGGAATGGGCCAGCCAGAGGTAGTTCACCCGCTCCGTCACATGGTCGGAGAATTCGTTGGCGAGCGCCCAGCCGATGCGGAAGGGCGTGCCGTCCGGCCCGATGAGGTAGAGGCCGGCGATCTCCGGCTCCTCGCCGCCGTCCTCGGCAAAGCCGGGGGCGATGAGCGCGGAACCGGGGGCGGTGGCGACATGGCCGTTGCCCTTGTAGAACCATTCCGGCTGCGCGCCGACCTGGCCGGGCTGCGGACGGCCGCCTTCGAGGCCCATGCGGAACATCTTCATGCTGTCGGTCAGCACCTCCGTCCCGGTGGCCGCGCCCTCCAGCTTGGCGTGCATCGCATCGCGCGCCGAGGCCGAGCCGAGATGGGTCAGCCCCGTCCCCGTCAGGTGAAGATGCGCCGGATCGGGATGGGTGACGGGCAGCGCCACCTTGCCGTCGGCGAGCAGCGCCGGCAGGTCCACCGCCTCGCCGAGCCCACGGGCGGCAATGACGGTGGCAAGGCTGCGGCGGGAGGCGATCGCCTCCTGCGCGAGGTCGTAGGTGCTGGTCGCCCCGCGCACCACGGCCGCCTCCGACCCCGAACGCGCCACCACGGCGATCTTGCCATCCGGCCCGGTTACTTGCGAAATCAGCATCGCCCCGCCCTCACTTGTTCTTGTTGTAGACATCGAAGATCACGGCGGCGAGCAGCACCAATCCCTTGATCACCTGCTGGTAGTCGATGCCGATGGAGAGCATCGACATCCCCATGTTCATCACGCCCATGATCAGCGCCCCGATCACCACGCCGATGATCTTGCCCGAGCCGCCGGTCATCGAAGCTCCGCCGATGAAGACGGAGGCGATGGCGTCCAGCTCGAAGCCGGTCCCTGCCTTGGGCGTCGCGGAGTTGAGCCGCGCGGTCACGATCATCCCCGCAAGGGCGGCCAGCACCCCCATGTTGACGAAGCACAGGAAGACCAGACGGTCGGTGCGGATGCCCGAAAGCTTCGCCGCCTTCTCGTTGCCGCCAAGCGCGTAGATGCGCCGCCCGGTCACGGTGTTCTCGGTGAAGAAGGCGTAGAGGGCTGTCAGCACCGCCAGCACCACCATCACGTTCGGCAGCCCGCGGAACCCGGCCAACTGCCAGCCGACGAACGCGGTCGCGGCGGCGATGATCACGTTGCGGCCCCAGAAAAGCGCCGGCGGCTCCGCCGCGATGCCGAACTCGGCATCGCGCGCCCGCGACCGGAAGCCCAGCCAGAATTGCAGGCCGATGGCGATGGCGATCACGATCAGCGTCAGCCCGTGCGGCCGCCCGATCCCGGTCAGATCAGGGATGAAGCCGTTGGACAGCGCCTGAAAGGCCTTCGGGAAGGGGCCGATGTTCTGCCCGCCGAGCAGCCACATCGTCGCCCCCCGGAAGACCATCATCCCCGCCAGCGTCACGATGAAAGAGGGGATGCGCCAGAAGGCCACCCAATAGCCCTGCAACGCGCCGATCACGCCGCCGACGATCAGCGTCAGCGGGATCACCACATAGAAGGGCAGCCCGACCTTGACGGTCAGATACGCCGCAACCGCCCCGGTGAAGGCCGCGACCGAGCCGACCGACAGGTCGATATGGCCCGCCACGATGATCAGGAGCATCCCGAGCGCGAGGATGATCACATGGCCGTTCTGCAGGAACAGGTTGGTGATGTTCAGCGAATTGACGAAGTTCACCGGCTGCGCCTGAAAGCTCAGGATCAGCGAGAACAGCACGACGATGGTGATCAGCGCCACCAGCATCCCGTTTTCGCGCAGATGCCCGCCCAGATGGGCGCCCAGACCTTTTTCTTCCGACATCACGCAGCCTCCCCTTCACCGGCCTTTCGGCCCTCGGTCTTTTGTCCATTGTCGCGGATGATCAGCGCCATGATGCGTTCCTGGCTGGCCTCTTCCCGCGTGAGTTCGCCCACGAGGCGGCCCTCGTTCATCACATAGATGCGGTCGCACATGCCCAGAAGCTCGGGCATCTCGGAGGAGATCATCACGATCCCCCGCCCCTGCGCCGCCAGATCGTTCATGATCGTGTAGATCTCGAATTTCGCGCCCACGTCGATGCCGCGCGTCGGCTCGTCGAGGATCAGAACCTGCGGATCGGTGAAGAGCCATTTGGACAGCACCACCTTCTGCTGGTTGCCGCCCGAGAGGTTCACCACCTTCTGCTGCACCCCCGGCGTGCGGATCGCCATGGCCTTGCGGTATTGCTCGGACACCTGCGTCTCGCGCCGCTTGTCGAGCACGCCGCGCCGCGCCACCCCCGGCAGGTTCGCCAGCGTGACGTTCCGCACGATCGGCTCTTCGAGGATGAGGCCCAGCACCTTGCGGTCCTCGGTCACATAGGAAAGTCCCGCCGCCACCGCCCTGGTGACGGTCGAGGTATCGACGAGCTTGCCGCCCATCTTGACCGTGCCGCTGATGTTGCGGCCATAGGATTTGCCGAAGAGGCTCATGGCAAGCTCGGTGCGCCCTGCCCCCATCAGCCCGGCGATGCCGACGATCTCGCCCTTGCGGACGGTGAAGCGGGCGTCGCGGATCATCTGGCGGTTCTGCTGCTCGGGGTGCCAGACGTTCCAGTCCGACACCTCCATCAGCACCTCGCCGGGGTTCGGCACACGCTCGGGATAGCGGTTGGCCATGTCGCGGCCCACCATGTCGCGGATGATGCGGTCTTCGCTGATCTCGTCGCGGTTGATGGTGGAAACGGTGGTTCCGTCGCGGATCACGGTGATCCGGTCGGCCACGCGGGAAATCTCGTTCAGCTTGTGGCTGATGATGATCTGGGTGACGCCCTGCGCCTTCAGCTCCAGCATCAGGTCCAGAAGCTTCTGGCTGTCGTTTTCCTGAAGCGCCGCGGTCGGCTCGTCCAGGATCAGCAGGCGGACATCCTTGGCCAAGGCCTTGGCGATCTCGATCAGCTGCTGCTTGCCGACGCCCAGCTTTTCAACCTTGGTCGAGGGGCTTTCGCTCAGCCCCACCTTCTTCAGCAGGCTTTCGGTCTTCTGGAAGGTTTCCGGCCAGTTGATCACGCCGCCCTTGGCCACCTCATTGCCCAGAAACAGGTTCTCGGCAATGGACAGAAGCGGCACCAGAGCCAGCTCCTGATGGATGATGATGATGCCCTTCTCCTCGGAATCCGAGAGCGAGCGGTTGGCGAGGACAGCGCCTTCATAGACGATCTCGCCCTCATAGCTGCCATGGGGATAGACCCCCGACAGCACCTTCATCAGCGTGGATTTCCCGGCGCCGTTTTCGCCGCAGATGGCGTGGATCTCGCCGGCTTCGACGGTCAGGTTCACCTGGTCAAGCGCACGCACACCGGGGAAGGACTTGCCAATCCCCTTCATTTCCAGAAGCACGGTCATTCATCCCTCCCCGGATGAACCGGACCCGCCGCCGGGAGCGTGGCGGCAGGTCCGGTCTCGGCCCCAGCTTACTTCAGCTGATCGGTCGTGTAATAGCCCGAACCCACGAGCACTTCTTCGTAGTTCGAGGCATCGACCGGCTGGGAGGCCAGCAGGTAGGACGGAACGACCTTCACGCCGTTGTCGTAGGTCGAGGTGTCGTTGATCTCCGGCTCGCCGCCCGACAGGATCGCATCCACCATCTTCACGGTCACGCCGGCAAGGTTGCGGGTGTCCTTGAAGATCGAGGAATACTGCTCGCCCGCGATGATCGACTTGATCGAGGGGACTTCGCAGTCCTGGCCGGTGACGATCGGCATCTTCAGATCGCCCGAGCCGTAGCCCACGCCCTTGACCGACGACAGGATGCCGATGGACAGCCCGTCATAGGGCGACAGCGCGCCATGGAGCACCTTGTCGCCGTAGTTGGCGGACAGCAGGTTGTCCATGCGGGCCTGCGCCACGGCGCCGTCCCAACGCAGGGTGCCGACGACTTCCATGCCCGACTGGCCCGAGGGAATGGCGATCTCGCCCGCGTCGATCATCGGTTGCAGGACGGACATTGCGCCATTGTAGAAGAAGAAGGCGTTGTTGTCGTCCGGCGAGCCGCCGAAGAGTTCGACGTTCCACGGCTTGGTGTCCGGGAAGCGCTCTTTCAGGCCCTTCACCAGCGATTCGGCCTGCTGCACGCCCACTTTGAAGTTGTCGAAGGTGGCGTAGTAATCGACCGAGCCGCTGTCGCGGATCAGACGGTCATAGGCGATGACCTTGATGCCCGCAGCGGCCGCATTGTCGAGCGCGTTCGACAGGGTGGTGCCGTCGATGGCGGCGATCACCAGAACCTTCACGCCCTTGGTGATCATGTTCTCGATCTGGGAGAGCTGGGTCGGGATATCGTCTTCGGCATATTGCAGGTCGGTGCCGTAGCCGGCTTCGGTGAACTGCTTCACCATCGAATCGCCGTCCGAGATCCAGCGGGCCGAGGATTTGGTCGGCATGGCGATGCCGACGGTGCCTTTGTCCTGCGCGAAGGACGGGAAAGCCGCCGACGAGGCGGCGGCGGTAGCGAGCGCGAGAAGCGCCCTTCTGGAAAGTTGCATGGTCTTCCTCCCGAAACCGCCCGGTTGCGGGCGGCATGACACCGGCCTCTGCCCTGGCTCTGTTCGCTGGAGCCCGGCGCGACCGTGACGGGACAGTTGCGCCAAGGTTCAAGATCAGTCAAATCATGTCTTGTTATGAATTCATGACGGAAATGTGATGTCAGAACGCGCGCCCGATCTTCATGCCGGATTGAAGCTGAGCCATCTGCGCCTGCTTGCGGCACTTCTGGAAAGCGGTCAACTGGGGCTGGCCGCCGAGCGGCTGGGAATGGCGCAACCGGCGGCCTCGCGCCTGCTGGCGGAGCTGGAACATCTCGCCGGCCAGCCCGTCCACCATCGCACCGGGCGCGGCATTTCGCTGACCGCCGCCGGGGCCGCCCTTGCCCGCAGGGCGCTGCGGGTGCAGCTCGAAATGCGCGATGCGGCGCGCGAACTGTCGGAGATCGCCGGGGGCGGGCATGGCTATGTGCGGATCGGCTCGGTGACGGGGCCGGCGATGGATCTGGTGCTGCCGGTGGTGCGGGCGGCACGGGTGGCGCAGCCGGGGATCAGCTTCGAGGTGACGATCGGCACCTCCGACCTTCTGGCCCGGCAGTTGCTGGCGGGGGAGCTGGATTTCGCCATCGGCCGCCTGCCGGATGACGAGCAGGCGGAGCGGCTGGCCACCGAGATCATCGCCGATGAGCCGGTCTCGCTGGTCGTGCGCCACGGTCATAACCTCGCCCAGCGGGCGGAGCGGGGCGAGGCGATCCTGCCGCAGGATCTGATGGAATTCGACTGGGTGATGCCCGCCCCCGATACGCTCCTGCGCCGGGTGGTGGTGGAGCGGCTCGGCGCGCTCGGCCTGCCGCCGCCGGCGCAGCGGATGGCCACGGCCTCCTTCCTGCTGACGCTGGCGCTCTTGCAGCA
This sequence comes from Paracoccaceae bacterium, assembly GCA_027492585.1. Classification (GTDB taxonomy): domain Bacteria; phylum Pseudomonadota; class Alphaproteobacteria; order Rhodobacterales; family Rhodobacteraceae; genus JAPUEK01. The sequence continues at coordinate 82,078 of JAPUEK010000033.1, forward strand.
ATCGAATGCGATCGCCCCCCTGTCGAGCGCCGTGGCGCAGAGCTTCACCAGCGGCGACCGCGCGCCTTACTGCATTTTGCCCATCGATCTCGGCATCGTCGTGCCTCCCTTCGGCCTGATGACCCGGATCGGCGCCGAACTGCCTCCCGCCGCGAGGGCCGCTGCGGCGCAGATCCTGGAATGGGCGCGCCGGATGGCGTGAGGCGCGGCGGCGAGAGCCAATCGACAGCCAGACCAGACGTGCGGACCTCTGCGGGCGCCTCCCCCGCCCGCTTCATTTTCCGGCGAAAGTATCCTGCGGGCTCGGCCACCAGTTCACGGGACCGGCGCCATGGCGGAGGGGCGCAACCCTTCCGGGACCGCGGCGGGGGTCTATCCCGCCGCCCCCGCTTCGGAGGCCCCAGCCTCCGCCAGTCCGGTGATCATCGAGACGATCTCGTTCTTGCCGGTCCGTGCCGTCTCGCGCACGCCGATCTGCACCCCGCGCCGCAGCACGCAGATCCGGTCCGAGAGGCGGAAGACCTGATCGAGACTGTGGCTGATGATCAGCACCGCCATGTCTCGGGCCTTCAGGCCCTGGATGATCGCCTCGACCCGCGCCGTCTCCGCCACGCCGAGAGCGGCGGTCGGCTCGTCCAGCAGGATCAGCTTCTTCGCCCAATGGGTGGCGCGGGCGATGGCCACCCCCTGCCGCTGCCCGCCCGACAGATCGCGGATCGTGGCGCGGGCCGAGGGGATGCGGACATCGAGCGCCTTCACCAGCGCCTCCGTCTCCGCCACCATCCGCGCCCGGTCCAGAAGCCGCAGCAGGCCTTTCACCGGCTCCCGCCCGAGGAAGAGGTTCATGTAGACCGGCTGCTGATCGGCAAGGGCCAGGTCCTGATAGACCACCTCGATCCCCCGTTCGCGGGCGACGGAGGCATCGGCGAAGCTGACCGGCTGGCCGTCGAGGCGGATTTCGCCCGAGGTCGGGGGGTGAACACCCGAGATGATCTTGATCAGTGTCGATTTGCCCGCGCCGTTGTCGCCGACAAGCGCCACCACCTCGCCCCGCCGCAGCGTCAGCGAGAAATCCTCGATCGCCGTCACCCCGCCGAAAGCCTTGTGGATGTGGCGCAGTTCCAGAACCGGATCGCTCATCCCGTCATCCCCCCAGACCCGGCCAAGCTTCCGGCTGGCCGAAGATGTTCTCGATGCACTCGACCCGCAGGTCAGCCGTGCCTACCCCGCGCAGACCCACCGAATGGGCGCGGGTTACAAAGGCCTGCCCGCGGAAGCCGAAGACCACGCTGTCGCCGGGCTTCGCCTCCGGGCTGTCGATCATGCCGTAATAGTCGATGGCGGAAGGGGGCGGGATTTCCACCCCGCGCAGGGCGTCCGCCTCCACCGTCGGCTCCGGCCCGACGAGAGCCTTTACCGGATAATCCGGGAACACCGGGTCGATATAGAGCCCGCCGCCAAAGCAATAGGCGCGGCCCGCGTGCAGATGCGACACTTCGCTGAGGTAAAGGACCGCCGGGCGCTCGGGCAGATCCTCCACCGCGTGAAGAGGGGTGGTGCCATGCAGGCCGTTGCCCGGCTCCACCTGCGTTGCGCCCGCGTCGGCGAGGGCGGCCAGCGTGACGAGAGAGGTGGTCCCCGGCGCGTTGACCTCAAGATCTGCAAAACCGGCCGCCGCAAGCGCCCCGGCCGTGCGGCGCAGGGTGGCGAGGTTCGGCGTATGGCGGATGCGTCGGGTTTCAGGGTCATAAAGCTGGGCCGGGAAAGTGGTGATCCCGGCAAAGCGCGCACCCTCCAGCGACGACAGGCGGCGCGCTGCGGCGACCGCCTCTTCGGCGGCGAAACCGCCCTCATGGCCGCGGTAGAACACATCGCCCGCGGTCTGAACCCGCGCCATCAGCGCCTGCTCGCGTCCTGCGGCACGGGCGGCGGCGGCGGCTTCGGCGGCTTTGGTGTCGGAAAAGACCGTCCAGAAATCGGGGGCGATCTGGCGGGCGGCCATCGCCGCTTCCGCCCTCGGCACCTGTACCAGATGGCCGAGATGGCCGACCGGCAGCCCCGCCCGGTGGCAGGCGATGGCGCAGGCCATGTCCACCGCCACCGCCCGGTCGATGCCGCCCCGCTTCACCGCGCGGCAGAAGCCGGAGTTGCGGCTGACCTGCTTGGTCATCGCAAAGGTGGTCAGACCCAGCCGCCCGGCCTCAGCCGCGATCAGGCGGGCGTTCTCCTCCACCGCGTCGAGATCGAGGACATAGGCATTGGCCGGGATCATCCCCGCCTGATGCAGCCGCTGCGCGTCGAGGATCAGCGCGGGGTTGCGGCGGCGCAAAAGCTCCAGAAACATCGTCTTGCCTCCTTAGCGCTGCGGTTCGCGCAGCGAGATTGCCACGGCCGCCAGCACGATCAGCCCCTTGATCATCATCTGCCAGGACACCGACAGGCCCATCAGGATCAGCCCGTTGTTCAGCATCCCCATCATCAGCGAGCCGATGAGCGCGCCAAGGATCGTGCCTTTGCCGCCGTTGAGCGCGGTGCCGCCGACGATCACCGCCGCGATCACCGTCATCAGATCCGCCTCGCCAAGCGTATAGCGCGCCGCCTGCAGGCGCCCGGCATAAAGAAGCCCCGCAAGCCCCGCGCAGGCCCCCGACAGCACCAGCACCGCAAGGCGCACCCGCGCCACCCGGATACCGGAGACGAGCGCCGCGCGGGCATTGTCGCCCGTCGCCAGCACATGCGCGCCGAACCGCGTCTGGCGCAGCAGAAGGTGGCCGATCCCCACCACCCCCGCCGTCCACAGGATCAGCGAGGGGATGCCGAAGAGATCGCCGCTGCCGAAAAAGCCGGTGAAGGCGGCATTGGTGACGGGAATGGATTGCAGATCGCTGATCTGGCGGGCGAGACCGGCGAAAAGCCCCATGGTCGCCAGCGTCACCAGAAAGGAGGGCAGCAGCGCATAGGCGACGAGCGCGCCGTTGACCGCCCCGGCCAGAACCCCGGTGCCGATCCCCGCCGCAACCCCGAGGATCAGCGGCTGGTCGCGCAGCACCATGGCCGCCACAAGGGCGGCAAGGGCGACGATGGCCCCGAAGGACAGGTCGATCTCCCCCGCAGAGAGGACGAAGACCAGCGAGACGGCCATCACCGTCGCCGGTGCGGTCTGCAACACGATGTTCGACAGGTTGCGGCTGGTCAGAAAACCCTTGTCGGCAAGGGTGACGGCGAAGAACAGGAAGATCAGCACGAAACCGGCATAGACGATCAGGCCTTGCAGATCGCTGCGGCTGGGGGATCTGGCGAACATCGGAGAGCCAATCTGCTGGAAGCGCGGAAGGGAGGGGGCCGGGGCGGAGGCGGTCTTCAGGCGCCAGCCGCTCCCGGCTTGGTCAGGGTCTGCCCGGTCCGGCTCAGTTGCCGGTCAGGCTCGCCGGAGCGTCGCGGTGCAGCGACTGCATCCAGCCTGCGGCGAGGTTGTCCTTCGTCACCGTCACCGCCGGGGCGACGATGAACGGCGGGTTTTCGGCGCCAAGCCAGGCCCGCGCCCCGGTCGCCGCCATGGCGCGGCCAAGCTCATAGGCCTCATCCGCGACCAGGGCCACGACATTGCCGCCCTTGACCATGTCAAGCGCCACGGGCTCCGACAGATCGAGCGTCACAACCTTCGTCGTCGTATTGCCCGCCGCACGCAGCGCCGCCAGCACCCCTTCCGCCGGACCGGCCCAGGTCACATAGATGCCCCCCAGATCGGGGTTCTGCAACAGCATGGCATTGGCGATCTCCTCCGCGCGGGCCGGATCGCTGATCCCGGCCTCCGCGACGATCTTCATGTCGGGATAATCCTTCTCGATCGTGGCCTTGAAGGCATTGTCGCGCTGATTGGTGACGTAATAGCTCGCGTCGTGGAAGATCCAGCCGACCGTCCCCTTGCCGCCCATGGAAGCCGCAAGCGCATCCGCCGCCTGCTTGCCCATCTGGAAGAGATCGTCGGTGACGATGGCGGCATATTGATCGGGATGCTTGTACCCGGCCGGCAGGTTCGACAGGAAGACCAGCTTCACCCCGGCGGCATTGGCCTTGTCGAAGGCGGCGGCAGAAGCCACCGGATCGAGCGGCAGCGACAGGATGATGTTCGGTTGCAGCGCCAGTGCCGTTTCCACGTCGGACAGCTGCTTGGCGGAATCGAAACCGGCGGAAGTGGTCGCCACCACCTCGATGCCGAGCCGGGCGAACTCGTCCGAGGCCCCCGCCGTCACCGCATTGACGAAATCGGACTGGTCATGCCAGAGGAGCGCGGCTTTCAGCCCCTTGCCCTTCAGCTCCGCCGCCTGCGCGTCATCGACGGTGATCGTGGCGGAGGGGGTCGCGGCCTCCCCGCCCGGCCCGGTGGTCTGCGCGGCCAGCGGAAGGGCCAGCAGGGCCAAAGCGGAAAGCGTGGTCGTCAGTCTGGTCAGCAGGGTCATGGGACAGTCCTCCTTGTTGGTGCAGCCGTCCTGCGGCTGGATTGGGTCACTCTGCGTCGGTTCCGCAGAAGTCGGCGATGAAGGCGGCAAGTGCGACGATGCCGTCATGGTAATCGGAAAGCGGCACGCGCTCCTCGAAGGTGTGGCAGATGGAGATGTCGCCCGGCGCGCAATAGACGGCGGGGCAGCCGATGCGGTCGGTCAGGAAGGGCATTTCCGACCAGAAGGGCGCGCCGAGGATCCGGCCCGCCCCCGGTCTGGCCGCCGCAAGGCAGGCGGCAAGACGCGCGGCGACCGGATGGCCGGCGTCGATCCCGGCAGGGGAGCCGCCAAGCGCATGGTCGCGCCCGGCGGGCCAGGCGATCTCCACCGTGATCCCTTCCGGCGCGGCGCCACGGATCGCCGCCTCCAGTTCCGCCGCCGCGGCATCGAGGCTTTCGCCGGGCAGCAGCTTGCGGATCAGCGAGAAACGGCATTCCCCCGGCACGGCGATCAGCCCGCCGCCCTCGATCCCGGTGACGAGGGTGAAGGCCCGGCCCAGCAGCGGATGGTGGCCGCGCGCCGAAATCTCCTCGCTCTGCGCCCAGATCGCGGAGAGGATGGCATGGGTGGCCTTCAGCGCATCCAGACCCAGCTCCGGCCTGCCGAAATAGGCGGAACGGCCGCGCACCGTCACGTCGGCAATGAAAAAGCCCATCTGGACGGTGAAGACCTGAAGCTGGGTCGGCTCGACATAGACCGCGAAATCGGGACGGGGCAGCGCCCCGGCCGCCACCTGCGCCGCATAGGCCCGCGCGCCTGCGCTGATGCCGGAACCCGGCTCGCCGCTTTCTTCATCGCCGATGAAGGCGAAGCTGACGGAGCCTTTCAGCCGCAGCCCCGCCCGGTCGATCAGATCGAGTGCCGCAAGGCTCGCGCAGATGCCGGCCTTGAGATCCGCCGCCCCCCGCCCCCAGAGATCGCCGCCGATCACCGCTCCGCCAAAGGGGTTCTCCTGCGGCTGGCCCGCCCAATGCTCGGCCCAGCCACGGGCATGGACCGTATCGGTATGGCCCATGAAGAGAAGGCGCGGCCCCTCCCCCTCGCGGCTGCCGCGGATGTTCGGGCGGCCGGGCAGAAACGCCTCCACCACCGGATCGAGGCGGAGACGCGCCATCTCCGGGGCCAGCATGGCGACCATCCGCGCCTCCCCTCCGGTGACGCTTTCGGCGGCAACCGCGCGGCGCAGGAGGGCGAGCGCGTGATCCGGGTCGAGATGGGCGCGCAGGCGGGGAAGGAGATCGGAAGACGGGCTCATGGCGCCACCGCACGGTAAGGGGCCGGATCGGCGGCGGGCAAGGCGATGGCCCCGCCCGGCACGCCCTGCGCGAAAAGCGCGGTGTGCAGATGGGTCAGGCCAACAGCCGCCGCCCCCGCCAGTGCCGCATGATTGCCCAGAGGGCTCGGCTCGATCCGTGGCGGGGCGGGGAAGCAGGCCGCGAGCTCGCGCCGCAGCGCCGCGATCAGCGAGGGCCGCGCGCCGATGGACCCGCCGATGATCACCATTTCCGGATTGCTGATCGCTGCAATGGCCGCGACGGCACGGGCGAGGGTCCGGGCAGTCGCGCGCAGAACCTCTTGCGCGGCAGCTTCTCCGGTTTCGGCGGCGGAGAAGATATCCGGCACGGAACGCTCCTGCCCGGTCAGGCGCCGGTAGTGGTCGCGGATGCCCTGCGTGGCCACGACCCGTTCCAGAGCGCCGACGCGCAGGGATTCCGGCTCGAAGGGATCGGCGCCGAAGGGCAGATAGCCGAGTTCCCCCGCCGCGCCCCCTGCCCCGCGCAGAAGCGCGCCGTTGACGATCAGCCCCGCGCCGATCCCGGTGCCGAGCGCCACATAGGCCAGTTGGTCGAGCCCGGCCCCGCAGCCGATCCAATGCTCGCCCAGAACCGCGAGGTTCACGTCGTTCTCCAGAACGACCTCCACCCCCAGTTCCGCCCCGAGCGCGCCGCGCACATCCATCGTGTCGAGCCCCGGAATGTTCGGGGCGAATTGCACCGAGCCGCTGTCCGCATCCGGCACGCCGGGACAGCCCGCCACCAGAAGCCGCACCCGCGCGAAATCGACCCCCGCCTGTGCCGCCACCTGCCGGACGAGCCGCCCGATCTGCGCTGTCACGGCTGCGCCCCCGGTCTTCACCGTCGGCTCGACCGCCTCGGCCAGAATCCGGCCGACGAGATCGACAAGCGCCACCCGCAGCTTGGTGCCGCCGAGATCGACCGCCCCGACGAAAGCCGCTTCCGGCACCAGTTCATAGGTCACGGCGCTGCGCCCGACATGGCCGCTCGTCCGCCCGGTCTCGCGGATCAGCCCGTCTTCTTCCAGAAGCCGGACCACTTCGGAAATCGTCTGCTTCGACAACCCGGTCTGCTTGGCGATGCTGGCGCGGGAGATCGGGCCGCAATGGACGATCGCCTGCATGGTGAGGCTGAGCGACATCTGCCGGGAGAGGTTGGAGGGATCGGCCAAGGGCAATTCCATTAGTTCGGTGACTAGACGAATTAATGTCGCGCAAAATTTCCCTGTCAACGATTCGCCAATCCGTCCAGCCGGAAAGTCGAACTGGCCGGACCATTCATGGGGAAATCATGGATCCGATCTGCGGAATTGCAGTCTCGGCAATAATCTGGTAGGGCCAGATTGACACGCAAAGGACCCCTCCATGACCGACACGCCCCGGACCGCCCCCGATCTCGCCCGTATCGACCGGCTGATGGAGGCGGCGGGGCTCGATGCGCTGCTAGTCACCTCGAAGCATAACGTGCAATATCTGCTTGGCGGCTACCGCTTCATCTTCTTCGTCGCCATGGATGCCATCGGTCACAGCCGCTATCTGCCCATCGTGATCTACCTGCGCGGCGCGCCGGAGAAGGCCGCCTATGTCGGCAACCGGATGGAGGGCGGGGAACATGCCGTCCACCCGTTCTGGACCCCGACCGTGAAGCTGCAATGCTGGGGCAGCAAGGATGCGGCGGAGGCGGCGCTTGACCATCTGCGCGCCTTGGGTGTCACGGGCGCAAGGATCGGCTTCGAGCCGGGCTTCCTGCCGATGGATGCCCATGCGGTTCTGGCAGCCGGGCTTTCGGGGCTGACCGATGCCACGGCGATGCTGGAGGAGATGCGGGCGATCAAGACGCCGGAGGAGCTGTCGCTGCTCCGCACCGCCTCCGAAAAGATCACCGAAGCCATGGGCGCCACCATCGCCGCCGCACGGGAAGGCTGGACCAAGGCGCAGATCATCGAGGAACTGCGGCGGCAGGAAACCGGGCTCGGCCTGCATTTCGACTATTGCCTGCTGACCCTCGGGGCGAGCCACAACCGCGCCGCCTCCGGCCAGATCTGGCGGGAGGGCGAGATCCTGTCCATCGACAGCGGCGGCAACTGGCACGGCTATATCGGCGATCTCTGCCGGATGGGGGTGCTCGGGGAGCCCGACGCGGAGCTTGAGGATCTTCTGGCCGAGGTCGAAAGCGTCCAGCAGGCGGCCTTTGCCCATCTGCGCCCCGGTGCGCGCGGCGCCGAGATGATCGCGGCGGCCGAGGCGGTGCTGAAGGCCGGGCCGAACGCCGCCTGCAACGATTTCTTCGCGCATGGCATGGGCCTGATCAGCCATGAGACCCCGTTCCTGATGACCAATCACCCCGTCGCCTACGAGGGCATCCATGCCGACCGACCGCTGGAGCCGGGGATGGTGCTGTCGGTCGAGACGACGATGCAGCACCCGCGCCGCGGCTTCATCAAGCTGGAAGATACGCTGGCGATCACCGCAACCGGATATGAGATGTTCGGGACCACGGGGCGGGGCTGGAACCGGGGCGGGCGCTGACCGGCCGACGGCGGCCCCGGCGGTGAGGCCGGGGGCTGTCTGCCCCCGGACCCCCGAGGATATTTATGCACAGTGGATGGGGAAGGCGGTTCAGGACCCGGGCGGCAGGAGCCGGAAGTCGGGGAGGTCGCGCAGGAGCTGTTCGGGGCCTGCGGGGGAATAGACGACGAAGAGCGTCATCGGGCCGGCTCCGGTGTTCAGCGTCGCGTGGAAGCGGCTTTCGGGGACGTAGATCGTGCAGCCCGGCCCGACATCCTGGGTGATCGGGGTGCCGTCGTCATCCTCGACCATCTGGGTGCCGCTGCCGGAAAGGACGAGGATGATCTCCTCCGCGCCGGGGTGGTTGTGGCGGCTGTGGCCACCGCCCGGCTGGACGGTGACGATGCCGCCGGAAAAGCGTTCCGCCCCGTTGACGGAAGGGCCGACGGTCAGCGCGAGCCGGCCCCAGTCGAAGCCGAAGGCGGAGACGGTTTCGGGGCGGATGAAATAGCGGCTCATGATCTGTCCTTTGCGGAAGTCCCCTTGCGGAGGGGAAGCGATTTGAAGGCGCGGGTCTGGTCGGCGATGGCCTGTTCCACCGGCAGGCGCTCCATGCTGGAGGCGCCGTAGAAGCCGTGGCAGGCGGCGCAATGGGCAAGGATGTGGCGGGCGTCTTCCGGCATGGAGATCGGCCCGCCATGGCAGAGCACCACCACATCGGGGCGCACAGCGCGGGCGGCGGCGGCGATGGCGTCGATCTCGGCCACGCAATCGTCGAGAGATTTCGCCGAGGTCGCGCCGATCGCGCCGCCGGTCGTCACCCCCATATGGGCGACGAGGATATCGGCCCCGGCGCGGGTCATGGCCACCGCCTCCTCCGGGGTGAAGACATAGGGCGTGGTCAGCAGGTCCAGCCGGCGGGCGGCGGCGATCATGTCCACCTCCAGCCCGTAGCCCATGCCGGTTTCCTCGAAACTCTGCCGCATCTTGCCGTCGAAAAGGCCGATGGTCGGGAAATTCTGGACACCGGAAAAGCCCATGGCCTTCAGCTCGGCCAGAAACGGCTCCATCAGGATGAAGGGATCGGTGCCGTTGACCCCGGCCAGGACCGGGGTGTGGCGGACGACCGGCAGCACCTCCACCGCCATCTCCTTCACGATCTCGTTGGCGTTGCCATAGGCCAGAAGGCCGGAGGCGGAGCCGCGCCCCGCCATCCGGTAGCGCCCCGAATTGTAGATGATGAGGAGGTCGATCCCCCCCGCCTCTTCCGATTTCGCGGAAATCCCGGTGCCGGCGCCGCCGCCGATGATGGGGATGCCTTCGGCCACCATGGCGTGCAGGCGGGACAGGATCTGGGCGCGGGGAATGGCAGGCATCGGATGTCCTTCAGGTGAGAGAGCGGAAGGCCGCGACGGCGGCTTCGGCAAAGGCGGGATCGTTGATGTGGTGCGGCAGGCGCAGGATGCGACGGTCCGGGCCAGGGTTCAGCCCCGCCTCCAGCGCCGCGAAAAGGGCGGCATCGGCGGCGGGGTCGTGGAAGGGCGCTCCCGGCGCATCGAGGGCGGAGAGGCCCCCTTCCGGGATCAGCAGGCGGACCGGCCCTTCGCACAGGTTCAGCCTCCCGGCGATCCAGGCACCGATGCGGCGGCTCTCCTCCGCCGTGGTCCGCATCAGCGTCACCTGCGGATTGTGGTGGTAGAAGAGCCGCCCGGCAAAGCGGGCAGGCACGCTGTCCGGCGTGCCGAAATTCACCATGTCGAGCGCGCCGGGCGCGCCGACCCAGGGCAGGCCCGTGCGGGCCACGGCGCCGAAGCGGTCTTCGGTGCAGGCGAGTACCCCGCCGCAAAGGAGATCCGCCACCTCGGTCGTGGTCATGTCGAGGAACCCCGACAGAAGGCCCGACTCCGCCAGCTTTTCCATGCTGCGCCCGCCGGTGCCGGTGGCGTGGAAGACGAGGCAATCGTACTCGCCGCGCAGGCGGGCGGTGATTTCGGTGACGCAGGGGGTGGTGACGCCGAACATGGTCAGGCCGAGGGCGGGTTTGCCCTCCGCCTCCGGGGGGGCCACCGCCGCCATTCCGGCGATCGCACCGCCGGCATTGTGCAGGACCCTGCGGCTGATCCGGTTCAGCCCGGCGAGGTCGGTCACGGCGGGCATCAGGATCAGGTCGGAAATACCGACATAGGGCGCGGTATCGCCCGAAGCCATGGTCGTCACCATGATCTTCGGCAGGCCGAGCGGCAACTCCCGCAGACCCGCCGTGATCATCGAGGTGCCGCCGCCGCCGCCAATGCCGATCACCCCGGAAAGATCCGTCTGGCGGCGGAGGAATTCGGCAAAGGCCAGACCCATGGCCGCGACCGCCCGTCCGCGATCCGTGCCACCAAGCACCGCCGCGACACCCCCCGGATGGCAGGCCGCGACCTCCTCCGCCGGGATGTCGGCCGCAAGCGGCGCAGGCCCGCGGGTGCCGAGATCGACGATCACCGCCTCCGCCCCCCGCGCCCGGATCACCCCGGCGAGGAAGGCCAGTTCCTCCGCCTTGGTATCGGCGGTTCCCACCACAAGGATTCTGCCCATCGCCCCCTCGCCTCCTGCTGCTGGCAAGGTTATCTGGTGCTACCAGATTAGCAAGGGAGGAGAGCCGGGATCTGTCGAAAAATCCTATAGCATCCTGAAGTGGTCCTTTGAAAGGATATTTTCCCTGCAAAGTCAGCGGGATTATCCCCGAAACTGGCCCCGCAGCCCGGCAAACCGGCCTCCAGCCACCCGAGATTTATCCTTGACGCAGGCGAATATTTGGTAATACCAGTTCATATGGTCTGACCAAAGCGGCCCTCAGACGCCTGCATGGTCTTACGATGTGCATGAAAGGGAGGAACAAAGATGCGCGGGAAATTGACCGGCCTGTTTGCCGGAGTTGCACTGACGGCCCTGACCACTTCCGCCGCCTGGTCGCAGGAATTGACGATCTTCTGGGCGGAATGGGACCCGGCCAACTACCTTCAGGAACTGGTCAACGAATACGAAGCCGAGACCGGCGTGAAGGTGACCGTGGAAACCACCCCCTGGGCGGATTTCCAGACCAAGGCCTTCACCGAATTCAACGCCAAGGGCGACAGCTACGACATGATCGTCGGCGACAGCCAATGGCTCGGCGC
>JAPUEK010000033.1:93642-99260 GCA_027492585.1 Paracoccaceae bacterium
ACGCCAAGGGCGACAGCTACGACATGATCGTCGGCGACAGCCAATGGCTCGGCGCGGCTTCGGAAGCGGGCCATTACGTCGATCTGACCCAGTTCTTCAACGACAACAAGGTCGGCGAGATCATGGCTCCGGCCACGGTCAAATATTACGCCGAATATCCCGGCAACTCGGGCAAGTACTGGGCGATCCCGGCCGAGGGCGATGCGGTCGGCTGGTCCTATCGCAAGGACTGGTTCGAGGACCCGACCGAGATGGCGAATTTCAAGGCCAAATACGGCTATGACCTCGCCCCGCCGAAGACCTGGAAGGAACTGCGCGACATCGCGGAATTCTTCCACCGCCCCGACCAGAACCGCTACGGCATCGCCATCTACACCGACAATTCCTATGACGCGATGGCCATGGGCTTCGAGAACGCGCTCTTCTCCTTCGGGGGGGACCTCGGCAACATGGAAACCTATGAGGTCGAGGGCTACATCAACTCCGACAAGGCGGTTGCCGCGCTCGAAGCCTACCGCGAGCTCTACGGCTTCACCCCGCCCGGCTGGGCCAAGACCTTCTTCGTGGAAGACAACCAGGCGATCACCGAGGGCCTCGCGGCCATGTCGATGAACTACTTCGCCTTCTTCCCGGCGCTTCTGAACGAGAGCACCAACCCCCACGCCGCCAATACCGGCTTCTTCGCCAACCCGGCCGGCCCCTCGGGCGACCGCTATGCCGCACTTGGCGGTCAGGGCATCTCGATCGTCTCCTACTCGACCAAGCAGGAGGAAAGCTTCAAGTTCCTGCAATGGTTCATCAAGGACGAGACCCAGAAACGCTGGGCGGAGCTGGGCGGCTATACCGCCTCGGCGAAAGTGCTCGAAAGCGAGGAATTCCGCAACGCGACCCCCTATAACGAAGCCTTCTACCAGACGATGTTCATCGTGAAGGACTTCTGGGCGGTGCCGGAATTCGCCGAACTCCTCGGCCAGCTCAACAACCGGATCTACCCGCATATCGTGGGCGGAGAAGGCACGGCCAAGGAAACGCTCGACGCGCTCGCCGCCGACTGGAAGGCGACCTTCGCAAAATACGGCCGCGGCAAGTAACCCGCCGCGCGCCCCGAGGACAGGCGCCCGGTGCGCCTGTCCTTCCCCCGACCCTTCCCCGACAATCAGAACCCGGAGGCCATTTTGGCAAACCCGTCGCTTGCGCCAGATGGCTCTGCGCCCCGTTCCCGTGGCCTGTCCGATCTGGCCATCCGCAACCTCTTCATCATCCCGACGATCATCTTCCTGATCGTGTTCAACATCTTCCCGCTGATCTACTCGCTGGGATATTCCTTCACCGACTTCCGCGCCTCGACCAATGCGCCGGCCAATTTCGTCGGGCTGGACAATTACCGCGCCCTTCTGTCGGACCCGTTCATCTGGAAGAATTTCACCATCACCGCGAAATATGTGATCGTCTCGGTCACGGGGCAGGTGGTCGTGGGCTTCGGGGTGGCGATGCTGCTGAACCGCGACATTCCCTTCAAGGGGCTGCTGACCACGCTGCTGCTGCTGCCGATGATGCTGTCGATGGCGGTGGTCGGGCTCTTCTGGAAACTGCTCTACGACCCCAACTTCGGCGTGATCAACTATGCGCTCGGCCTTGGCAATTTCGAATGGCTCGCCGACCCGGACATGGCGCTTTACGCCATCGCCATCGCCGATATCTGGATGTGGTCGCCCTTCGTCATGCTCCTGAGCCTCGCGGGCCTGTCCGCCGTGCCGAAGCACCTTTACGAGGCCGCCGCCATCGACCGCGCCTCGGGGCTTTACACCTTCTTCCGCATCACCCTGCCGCTCGTCGCGCCGATCCTGATGATCGCGGTGATCTTCCGCACGATGGAGGCGTTCAAGACCTTCGACATCGCCTATATCCTCGCCTCCCAGCCGACGACGGAGGTGATCTCCATCCGGCTCTTCAAGATGGCCTTCCAGGAATGGCAGACGGGGATGAGCTGCGCGCTCGCCTACATCGTGCTGATCATGGTGCTCGCCATCACCAATATCTATGTGAAATACCTCAACAAAGTGAAGGAGCGCTGAGATGGCCGCCGTTCGCACCGCGGGCGAGGTTTTTCGTCACCGCGCCTCGCTCGTCACGCTGCTGCTGGTTCTGGTGATCTTCCTCGGTCCGATCTTCTGGATCACCGCCACCGCCTTCAAGCCGCGCAACCTTGCCACCACCGTTCCCCCGACCGTCTTCTTCGAGCCGGAAATCTCGCCCTTCGTCAAGCTGATGACGAAGCGCAGCCAGATCCGCACCGCCCCCGCGCCTGAGGTCTACGAGGCCGCGCCCTGGTGGGAAAAGCAGGTCTATGACGGCGGCGAAAAGGTCGTGCGCTCCGGCAAGGGCGAGGTCCAGCTTTCCGGCTATCCGTCGCGCTTCCTGAACTCGCTGATCGTGGCCGTAACCTCCACCCTCCTGGCGGTCAGCATGGGGACGATCACCGCCTACGGCTTTTCCCGCTTCAAGATCGCGGGGGAGGATGACTGGCTGTTCTTCATCCTGTCCACGAGGATGCTGCCGCCCGTGGTCGTCGCCATCCCCATGTTCCTGATGTACCGGGCGGTTGGGCTGAACGACAGTCACCTCGGGCTGATCATCCTTTACACCGCCTTCAACCTCTCCTTCTCGGTCTGGCTGATGAAAGGGTTCATCGACGAGATCCCGAAGGAATACGAGGATGCGGCCCTGGTCGACGGCTACACGCGGATGCAGGCCTTCTTCAAGATCGTCCTGCCCGAGGCGGCCACCGGTATCGCGGCCACGGCGGTCTTCTGCTTCATCACCGCCTGGAACGAATATGCCTTCGCGCTGATCATGACCAACCGCCGCGCCCAGACGGCCCCGCCCTTCATCCCGAGCCAGGTCGGTTCCGGCCTGCCCGACTGGACGGTGATCGCCGCCGGAACCTTCCTGTTCCTGCTGCCCGTCGCCATCTTCACCTTCCTGCTGCGAAACCACCTTCTGCGCGGCATGTCCTTCGGAGCGATCCGCAAATGAGCTTTCGTGAAACCAACCAGCGGGTGCTGATCCCGCTTGCCCAGGGGCTGATGATCTTCGGCATCGTGGCGCTCTGCCAGCCTTGGGTGGAGGTGCTGCACCGCTACGGCATCACCCTGACCCTCATCGGCCTCGTGGGCTTCATGGTAACGACCAAGATCCCTGCGCCCCCCCGCAAGGAGGGCATGGAATGACCCAGATCGAGCTCCGCAACATCAACAAGCATTTCGGCCCCTTCCATGTGATCAACAACGTCAACCTGACGGTGAAGGACCGCGAATTCGTCGTCTTCCTTGGCCAGTCGGGTTGCGGCAAGACCACCACCCTCCGCTCCATCGCGGGGCTGGAGACCATCGACAGCGGCGAGATCCTGATCGGCGGCACCCCCGTCCACATGCTGAAACCCGAGGCGCGGGACGTGGCCTTCGTCTTCCAGTCCTTCGCGCTCTATCCGCATCTGACGGTCTTCGAGAACATGGCCTTCCCGCTGCGCGCCGTCGGCATGGCCAAGGCGGAGGTGGCGGCGACGGTGGAGCGGGTGGCCGGGGTGCTCCAGATCAGACCCCTGCTGAAGCGCCGCCCCTCGGCCCTGTCCGGGGGCGACCTGCAACGGGTCGCCATCGGCCGCGCCCTTGTCCGCAACCCCAAGGCCATGCTGATGGACGAGCCGATCGGCTCGCTCGACGCGAAACTCCGCGAGGAGATGCGGGTGGAGCTGAAGCGGCTCCATGTCGAGCAGGGATCGACCACGATCTATGTCACCCATGACCAGATCGAGGCCATGGCCCTTGCCGACCGCATCGTCGTCATGCACGCGGGCGTGCTGCAACAGGTCGGCACCCCGGCGGAGGTCTATGCCAATCCGGTCAACCTCTTCGTCGCGCAATTCGTCGGCTCCCCGGTGATGAACGTCGCGGATGTGACCGTCTCCGGGGCGGCAGGCGCGGGTCTCGTCACCGTGAAGGGCGCGTCCGAAGGCTTCGCCTTCCCCCCCGCCCTTCTGGCGCAGGTGCCGGATGCGGCGCGCGCGCTGAAGCTCGGCATCCGGCCCGAGGCCATCGAGGTGGCGCTCACCCCCGCCGAAGGCCATCTCGCCGCCGAGGCGCATATCGTGGAGCCGCTCGGCTCCCATGACATCGTGGATATCCGCGTCGGCGACAGCCTTCTGCGCGCCCGTACCCGTCCGGGCTTCGTTGCGGGACCGGGAACCCCGGTCTGGCTGCGGCTCGACCCGACACGGGCGCATCTCTTCGACAGTGAAACCGGCAATTCCCTGGGGATCAGGCTCTGATGGCGCATATCGAACTCAAGGGGATCAGCAAATCCTATGGCGGCACCGCGGCGCTGAGCGATCTCAGCCTCGAAATCGCCGACGGGCAGTTTTTCGTGCTGCTGGGGGAAACCGGCGCGGGCAAGACCACGACGCTGCGGCTGGTGGCGGGGCTGGAGAAGCCCGATGCCGGGCAGATCCTGATCAATGGTCAGGACGTGACGAAATGGGGCGCGGCAGAGCGGGATGTGGCGCTCGTCCTCCAGCAATATTCGCTCTACCCGCGCTATACGGTGCGGCAGAATCTCGAATTTCCGCTGAAATCGCCGATCCGTCCGACCGATCCTGCGGAAATCGCCAGCCGCATCGCGCGCGTGGCCAAAACCCTGCGGATCGAGCATCTGATGGATCGCAAGACCGACCGGCTTTCTGGCGGCGAGATGCAGCGCGTCTCCATCGGCCGTGCCATCGTGCGGACCCCGCAGGTCTTCCTGATGGACGAGCCGCTTTCCGCGCTCGACGCCAAGTTGCGCGAAGCCCTGCGGGCGGAGCTGAAGGATCTCCAGATGAAGCTCGGGGAAACCTTCCTCTTCGTCACCCATGATCAGGTGGAAGCCATGTCGATGGGCGACCGGATCGGGGTGCTGAACAAGGGCGTGCTGGTGCAGGTCGGCACCCCGCACGAGATCTACAACAACCCCTGCAACACCTTCGTCGCCCGCGCCGTCGGCTCCCCGGCGATGAACCTGCTGCCGGGGCGCTTCGAGGCCGGCCTGGCCCGGCTCGGCCCCGACATCGCCCTGCCCCATCCCGGCGGCGCCGGTGCCGAAGGGCGCGGCCTCATCTTCGGCGCCCGGCCGGAGGATCTGGAAATCGCCCCCGGCGCCCCGGTCGCGGCACGGGTCAGCGACATCGAGAACCACGGCGTCGAGCAGATCGTGACGCTGGAGATGGGAAAGGCGGGGGAGGCCGGCCCCCACCGCCTGCGCGTCACCGCCCCCGTCACCCAGCGGCTCGCGGTCGGGGAAGAGATCCGCTTCGGCTGGAATGACGCCCGCATCGCCCTCTTCGACGCCGAAACCGGCCGCAGTCTCCGCCACGGCGGCTGAAAGCGGCGCCTTCCCCTTTCTTCTCTTCAGAAATATCCTCGGGGGGAGGCCGCAGGCCGTGGGGGGCGGAAAGCCCCCCCCCCCCGGCCCCCCCCGCCCCCCCCCCCCCCCCGGGGGAGCCCCCCCCCCCCCCCCCCCCCCGCCCCCGGCCCCCCCCCCCCCCCCCCCCCCCCCCCCCCCCCCCCCCCCCCCCCCCCCCCCCC
>JAPUEK010000034.1 GCA_027492585.1 Paracoccaceae bacterium
AGGGGTTTTGCACCCCTCCGGACCACCCCGCAGGATATTTATGCACAGGGGATGAGGGGAGCGGATTCCGATCTGAAAAGACGATCCGCCCTAAAGGTGGTGAAGCACCAGCGGTTTGCCATCGACCTCGGCCACGCGCAGATCCATTCCGTAGATCCGGCCCAGAACCTCTGCCGTGCAGACCCCTGCCGGGGGGCCTTCCGCCGCGATCCGGCCATCCTTCATCGCCACGACATGATCCGCCCAGACCGCCGCGTAATTGATGTCATGCAGCACCACGACCACACTGCGCCCCGCGTCCCGCAGCGCCGACAGCCGGGCCATCACCGCGCGGGCATGGGCCATGTCGAGCGCAGCCAGCGGCTCATCGAGCAAGAGCCAGTCCGCGCCCTGGGCGAAACACATGGCGATGAAGGCGCGCTGGCGCTGGCCGCCCGAAAGCTCCTCCAGAAAGCGGTCGGCGAGGGGGGTGAGGTCCAGCGTCTCCAGCGCTTCGGCCACGAGCGCTGCATCCTGCCGGCCGGGGCGGCCCTGATGGTGCGGCCAGCGTCCGAAGGCGACCAGTTCGCGCACCCGCAGGCGGCTTCCGGTCGGGTTGGATTGCGACAGGATCGCCATGCGCCGCGCCAGATCGCGTGTCGGCGTGCGGGCCACATCGGCGCCGTCCACCTCCACCCGCCCGGATTGCAGCGGTGCGAGACGCCCGACCATCGACAGCAGCGTCGATTTCCCCGCCCCGTTCGGCCCGATGAGCGCCGTCACCTTGCCCTTGGGCAGGGTCAGGTCGATCCCTTCCAGTATCGACACCCCGCCGATCCGGTGGCTCACCCCCTCGATACGGATCATCGCGCGCGCCCTTTCAACAGAAGCCAGAGGAAGAACAGCCCGCCGAGAAATTCGATCACCACCGACAGGGTGGATTGCAGGCCAAGGAGCCGCTCGAACAGGAACTGTCCGCAGACGAGCACCAGCCCCGCCACCAGCATCGCCATCGGCAGGCTGCGGGCATGGCGCGCGGTTCCGGCCAGCTCATAGCCCAGCCCGGCGACGATCAGCCCGAGAAAGGCCACCGGCCCGACAAGCGCCGTCGAGACGGAGACGAGGACCGCCACGAGGATCAGCGCCCCGATCACCAGCCGGTCATGCGCCAGCCCGAGCGAAACGGCCAGCGGCCGGCCGAGCGCCAGCACATCCAGCTTGGGCGCGAGCACAAGGGCAAGGCCCGCGCCGCCAAGGCACAAGGCCCCTGCCAGGGGCAGCAGCGCCACGTCGATCTTGGTGAAGCTCGCAAAGCTCGCCGCCTGCACGATCGCATAGGCATTCGGGTCCATGATCCGCGCCAGAAACCCGGAGGCGGAGCGGAACAGCACGCCGAGGATCACCCCGGTCAGGATCAGCCGCGGAATATCCTGCGAGGCGCGGCCCAGCAGCGTCCCGAAGAGGAGGAGGGCAGCCACCACCATCACCGCCGTTTCCACCGCGAATTTCACCGGGCCGAGCACATCGACGAAGCCGCCGAGGCCAAGACTTGCGACAAGCGCAGTCTGCATGAGGACGTAAAGCGCATCGAAACCCATGATCTGCGGCGTCAGGATGCGGTTGCGGCTGACGGTCTGGAACAGCACCGTCGAAACAGCAACCGCAATGCCGACGATCAGCATCCCCGCCAGTTTTCCCGCCCGCAGCGGCAGGACGAAACCGATGGTCTTCGGGTCCAGCCCCCAGAAGAGATAGGCGGCCGATGCCAGCACCAGCCCCGCCGCCATGAAAACCATGCGCCTATCCACGCCGTGGCTCCCGATAGAGAAGCCAGAGGAACAGGCAGGAGCCGACGACCCCCAGAACCGTGCCGACCGGCACTTCGTAGGGATAGCGCACCAGCCGACCGGCAATGTCGCAGGCGAGCACCAGCACCGCACCGCCAAGCGCCGTCACCGGCAGCGTGGCGCGCAGATTGTCGCCCATGCGGCGCGCGACGATGTTCGGCACCACCAGCCCGACGAAGGGGATCATGCCGACGGTCACGATGACCATGGCCGTCACCACCGAAACGACGACCAGCCCGATCCGCATCACCGCTTCGGGGCGCAGGCCAAGGCCGGTCGCCGTCTCCCGACCGAGACCGAGGATCGCAAAACGGTCCGCTGCGAACCAGGCGAGGGCGGCCATCAGCCCGGCGATCCACAAAAGCTCATAGCGGCCGGCGATCACACCGGAAAACTCCCCCGTCATCAGCCAGATGCCGATGAGCTGCAAAAGATCCGTCTGCCAGCCGATGAAGGTCACGACCGCGCCCAGCACACCGGACAGCACGATGCCGACAAGCGGCACGAGCAGGACATCGCGCGGCGGCAAGGCGCGGATCAGCCGCAGGAACAGCGCGGTTCCGGCCATGGCGCCAAGGCTCGCCACGATCATCTTGACCCAGATCGGCGCAGAGGGCGCCAGAAGCGTCACCGCCAGCAGACCGAGTGCCGCGCTTTCGGCGGTTCCGGTGGTTCCCGGCTCGACGAAGCGGTTGCGGACCAGCTGCTGCATGACCACCCCGGCAATCGCCAGAGCCGCGCCGGTCAGGATGACGGCCACGGTGCGGGGCAGACGGGAAACCGTCAGGATCAGCAGGATCTGCGGGTCGTTGCCCGCATCTGCAAAATTCACGCCGGCAGCCCCGATCAGCACGCTGGCCAAAGTCAGCGGCACCAGCAGAAGCAGAAGGATCGGGGCCGGGCGCATGGGGCGAAAGCGGGGGCCGAGGCCCCCGCAGATCCGTTACTTCGAGAAGGCGGCGGTCAGCTCGTCCAGCGTCTTGCCCATCGAGGTGAAGCCGCCGCCCGCGATGTAGACCGGCGCCGGGGAGAGGTAGACGATATGGCCGGTCTTGCCGGCGGTGGTCCCGGCCACCAGCGGATTGTCGAGCGTTGCCTGCGCCGCGGCGCCTTCACCCACGGCAGCACCCCGGTCGATCACGATCAGCCAGTCGGGGTTCACTTCGGCGATGAACTCGAAGGAAATGGAATCGCCATGGGTTTCCGGGTTCAGGTTCTCATGCGCTTCGGGCAGGTCGAGCGCGGTATGGAGCCAGCCGAACCGCGAGCCCTTGCCGAAGGCCGAAACCTTGGGGCCGTTGGTCTGGATGATGAGCGCATTGCCCTTGCCGGCCACCGCCGCCTTGGCCGCAGCAGTCTTGGCATCCAGCGTGGCGATCATCTCGGCGGCCTTGTCGGCCTTGCCGAAGAGCTTGCCATAGGCGTCGATCCGCGCACGGGCCTCGGTCGGCAGGTCTTCCCAGATGGTCATGTCGATGGTGGTGGCAACCGGCGCCAGCGCCTCCACCTGGCTGGCGGAGCGCCCGCCGGCAATGATCAGATCAGGGGCGAGACCGGCGAGCGTTTCGAGGTTCGGCTCGAAGAGGGTGCCGACCTTGGTGGCCGAAGCCGCCACACCGCCGAGGTAATCCACATAGAGATTGTCCGGCACGCCGACGAGGCTGACGCCGAGGGCGGTCAGGCTGTCGATCGCAGCCAGATCGAGTGCCACGACCTTCGCCGGAGAAGCGGGCAGGGTCACATCGCCTTTGGCGGTGGCGATCGTCACATCCTCGGCAAGAGCAGGCAGGGCGAGGGCAAAAGTCGCGGCCAGAAGGCCGGGAAAGCTCATGCGGATCATCGGGGTCTCCTCAGGAAGGGAACGTGTGGCTGATGATCTGGCTTCACGCGATGCGGGCCGAATACCGCCTTGTCCGGAAGAGGTCCAGAAGATATTCAGGGTAAAACTCTAAGGAATTCTCCATGATCACCTCCACCGCCCGGTTCGCCACCAAGCACGGTTCCAAGTATATCAGCCAGCTTTGCAAGCATTTCGCCCACAAGGTCGAAGTGGAATATGACGACACGCATGGCCGTGCCGCGCTGCCGTCAGGCCCGGCGGAACTGGTGGCCGATGCCGAAGGTCTGAACGTTCGGGTGACGGCGCCGGACCTCAAAGGGATCATCGGGGCGCGCTTCGTGATCGACAGCCATCTGGTGACTTTCGCCTATCGTGAGGATTTCTCGGGCTTCCAGTGGAATATCGAGCCGGGAAGCACCGTGGAACCCGAAGCCTAAGGCGTCACAACCTCCGGCCCGCCGATGCTTTCGGGGGCAACGGAAACTGCCTTCAGCACCGCAAAGACCGGCATCCCGGGCGCAAGGGCCAGACGCTCCGCCGAGCGGCGGGTGATGCGGGCGAGGATCGGCTCGCCCCCCGCTGCAAGCTGAACCATCACGCCGCCCTCTCCGGCACGCAGTTCGCGCACGGTGGCGGGCAGGATGTTGAGCGCGGAAATCCCCTCGGGACGGGTCAGGGCCAGCATCACATCCTGAGCCAGAATCCGCAGGCGGATTTCCGAACCGGCAGGCGCGGCAAGATGCGGCAGCCAGACCGGCCCGCTGGCGCAGTCGAGCCGTGTCAGGCCGTCTTCCTCCTGCGCGGCGACGCGGGCGCGCAGGATCGCGCCGGCCTCCCGCAGGCCGAAGCCGGGGGCGAGAGCGGGATCGGCCAGCACCTCTGCCACCGGGCCTGAGGCGGTGACACGGCCCGCCTCCAGAAGGACCACCGTGGTCGCCAGCCGGGCAATCTCGGCCATGGAATGACTGACATAAAGGATCGGCAGGCGCAGCTCGTCGCGCAGCCTTTCCAGATAGGGCAGGATCTCGGCCTTGCGGGCCTCATCGAGTGCGGCGAGCGGCTCATCCATCAGGAGAAGCCGGGGCCGCGACAGGATCGCCCGGCCAAGGGCGACGCGCTGCTTCTCCCCACCCGACAGATGCGAGGGGCGCCGGTCAAGGAGCGATCCGATGCCGAGAAGCGTCACGATCCGGTCGAACTCCGCCCCATCGGCACCACGCGGCGCGAACCAGCCGCCATAGCGCAGGTTCTGGCGCACGGTCAGATGCGGAAAGAGCCGGCCTTCCTGAAAGACATAACCCATCCGCCGCCGATGGGGCGGCAGCGACAGGCGGGCGGCGGTATCCAGCAGCAGCTCACCGTCCAGCCCGATCCGGCCGCGATCCGGTTGCAACAGCCCCGCAACCGCATTGACCAGCGTGGTCTTGCCGGAGCCGGAGCGCCCGAAGAGCGCGGTCACGCCCGGCGGGGCCTCGAACCGCGCCGAAAGATGCAGGCCGGGAAAGCGATGCTCCAGATCGACCGACAGCATCACGCCCCCCCGATCCAGCGGGCGACGGCGCGGCCTAACCATTCGGACAGGATCAGCGCCGCCATGGCGATCGTGACGGAGACCATGACGAGCCGCAGCGCCTGTCCATCGCCGCCCGGCACCTGAAGGAACGCATAGATGGCCGAGGGCAGGGTCTGCGTCTGGCCCGGAATGTTGGAAACGAAGGTGATCGTGGCCCCGAATTCGCCCATGGCCTTGGCGAAGGCGAGGATGGCGCCCGCCACGATACCGGGCAGGATCAACGGCAGCGTCACGGTCAGAAACACCCAGATCCGCGGGGCGCCGAGGGTTGCGGCGGCGGCCTCCAGCTTCGGATCCACCGCCTCGATGGCGAGCCGGATGGCGCGCACCATCAGCGGAAAGGCCATGACGCCGGAGGCAAGTGCGGCCCCGGTCCAGCGGAAGGCGAAGACGAGGCCGAACCATTCGTCCAACACCTGCCCGACAGCTCCGCGCCGCCCGAAGGTCATCAGGAGCACATAGCCCGTCACCACCGGCGGCAGGATCAGCGGCAGATGCACCAGCCCGTTGAGCAGTTGCTTGCCCCAGAAAGACCAGCGCGCCAGCACATAGGCGACGAAGATGCCGGGCGGCAGGCTCAGCACGGTGGCCCAAACGGAGACGCGCAGCGACAAGGCCACTGCGCGCCATTCGTCAGGGGTCAGCCAGTCGGTCATCGTCCCTCAATGCAGGACGGTGAAGCCCTGTCCGGTGAAATCGGCATCCGCCGCGTCGGAGCTGAGCGCTTCGAGGAAGGCCTTGTCCGCCGGGTCCGCGGCGCCTTTCAGCAGCGCCGCCGGATAGACGATAGCCGGGTGGCTGTCGTTCGGGAAGGTGCCGACCACGGTGACATTCTCATCCGCGACGGCATCGGAGGCATAGACGATGCCGTAGGGTGCTTCCCCGGAAGACACCAGCGCCAGCGCCGCCCGGACGTTCTCGGCCTGCGCGACCGAAGGTTCCACCGCGCCCCAGATGCCGAGCGCTTCGAGCGAGGCTTTGCCGTATTGGCCGGCCGGAACGGAATCGACCATCGCCATGGCCAGTTTGCCATCGCCCAGAAGACCCTTCAGATCGAAGTCCTTGCCGATCTCGACCTTGGCGTCATCCTTGCCATGGGCGACGAGAACCAGCGTATTGCCCAGAAGGTCGGTGCGCGTGCCATCGACGACCAGCCCGGCCTTCTCGACCTCATCCATCCAGTTCACGGCGGCGGAGATGAAGATATCCGCCGGAGCGCCCTCGATGATCTGCTTGGCCAGCGCGTTGGAGCCCGCATAGGAAATCGTCACCGTGTTGCCGGTGGCGGTCTGGAAATCGGCGGCCACCGCATCCAGCGCGTTCTTCAGCGAGGCGGCGGCGAAAACCACGACCTCTTCGGCGCTCGCCTGCATCGGCAGGGCAAGGGTGGCGGTGGCCACCGAGGCGAGGATCGCACGGCGGATCGGGGAAAGGGGGGACATGGCGGCTCCAGCGTTATGTTTCGGCGAACATAACATCAGAGCCGGGGAGGGCTGCAAGCGCTATTTCCCGTCAGACACATCCGACACCGCGGAGGAGCGCAGCATGGCCTGCAGGGCGGAGACATCCTCGACGGTGGCGGCACGGAGGGCGGCCTCTGCGGCACGGTAGCGCCGCAGGACCTCTTCGCCCGCCTCGGTCAGATGCGCGCCGCCGCCGCCGGACCCGCCGCGGGCGCTGCTGACCACCGGCTGGGTGAAGGCCTTGTTCATCTCCTCCACCAGCATCCAGGCGCGCTTGTAGCTCATGTCCATCTGCCGCCCGGCGGCCGAGATGGAGCCGGTATCGCGGATCCGCTCCAGCAGTTCGGCCTTGCCGGGGCCAAGCATGAAATCCGCCTCGAAATAGATGCGGAGACGAAGGCGCGGGGGTTTGGGGTCTGGCTTGGGCATGGCGGATCATCCCCCGAAGGGCGGGGACGGTTCAAGCGGGATGTTGCGGTCTTTCAGCCAAGGTAGTGGCCGATCGCCTTCAACGGCGGCGGCGGCTCCTGCCCCAGATGCGGGGCAAGGCTGATTTCCGCCGTCCGGCAGATCGCATCCAGCGGAAGACCGTTCTGGCTGACGGCGAAGGGATGGCTCAGCTCCTCCGTCACTTCGGCGAGGCCGAGGAACATATAGGCCACGACAGCGACGAAGAAGGGGGTCAGCCAGCCCGTCGTCTGGTTCAGGGCAAGCGGCAACATCAGGCAGTAAAGGTAGATCGTGCGGTAGATGAGCAGCGAATAGACATAGGGAAGCGGGCTGGTGGCGATCCGCTCGCAGGCGGCCTGTTGAAGGGCGATGCTCGACATGCGGCCGGTCAGGCTGCGGGCGCCGAAGCCGTCCATGCGTCCGTCGCGCTCACATTCGGCCAGCAGCGCCGTCATGCGGTCGAGGGCGGCACAGGGCGGGTGGGCGGAGCCTGCCAGCGCGGCGACACCCGGAGGCGTCTCCGCATCGACCGGCAGCTTGCGGAGATTCATGCGATGGGCATGGAGGAAGTCCAGCGATTGTCGCAGCAGGTCCTGCCGGGTCGGGCGATCGGCAAGAAAGACCTCCGCCTCCCGCGCGAGGCTGCGAAGGTCGGCCAGCAGCCCGCCCCAGAGTTTGCGCGCCTCCCACCAGCGGTCATAGGCGGCGTTGTTGCGAAAGCCGAGGAACAGCGACAGGCCGATCCCGAAAACGGTATAGGCCGAGCCGTCGATCCGCGGCAGCAGGCCCGTCAGATGATCCACCGTCACCAGCACCAGCGAAACCGCAGCGAGGAACAGCACCGGACCGATGATCTGCGGGACGATGGAGCCACGCATCGCGGTCAGCAGTTGCAGGCTGTCAGGCTTGTCGCGGACGATCATGCGCCTCTCTCCGATAGGTCGCGCAAGAGCAATCAGCTTTTTCCGGGCTGGGCAAGGCCCCTCCTCTGGCGGTTGTCAGGCAAGGAGGACACGGTTTCCGGGAGGAATGGGGCGGCGCTCAACATGCACTTGCATGTTTTGGAAATCGGCGCTAACGGGAACCAAACGCGAAGCCATGGTCCTGCCTCAGCCACGCCTGTCCCAGACGGAGGCTCCATGATCCGCATCCTTTCCCAGACCCCGACCCTGCGCGCCGCCCTTCTGTGCGGTGCCGCCCTTGTCCTTGCCGCCCCCGCCGCGGCACAGATCATCAGCCTTGATCCGATCATCGTCGAGGAACGTGACGAGCGGTCGGGAGCGGCGGACCGTGCGACCACGCAATATGTCTCCGATGCGGAGCTGGAACGGGCGCGGACCGGCAACCTCAAGGATCTCTTTTCCGGCATCGCCTCGGTTGCCGTGGGAGGTGCCGTGCCGGTGGCGCAAAAGATCTTCGTGAACGGGGTGGATATGCTGAACCTCGCCGTCACCATCGACGGGGTGGGCCAGAACAACCGCGCCTTCCACCACGTCAGCGCCAATGCGATTGATCCGGGCCTGCTGAAGGCGGTGCGCGCCGATGCCGGCGCCGCCCCCGCCGATGCCGGGCCGCAGGCGCTGGCCGGCTCGGTGGTTTTCGAGACGGTGGATGCCGGGGATATTCTGGAGGAGGGCCGCAATTTCGGCGGCGATCTGCGGCTGTCCTACGGCGACAACGGCAAGACCTTCACCCGCGCGCTGACCCTTGCCGGACGGCAGGCGGGGTTTGAATTCCTCGGCTATCTGAAATCCGCCACCGGCAAGGATTACGCCACCGGCGCCGGCAATGTCATTTCCGGCACGGCGGCGGATTTGCAGAGCGGGCTTCTGAAACTCGCCTATGAGGCACCCGAAGGCCACCGCATCGAACTGTCGGCGATGGAATTGCGCGATGATGCGCTGCGTCGCTGGCGGGCGAATATCGGGCAGGTCTCCGGCGGGCGTCCGGTGCCGGAACTGCGCCGCTATGACACGACGCGGCGCAACTATGCGCTGTCTTATGAGAATACCTCCGGCGGGGGAATGTGGGACCCGAAGCTCGTGCTCGGCTTCTCCGAGAGCCTGGTCAACATTCCGCAGACGGAGATGAGCGAAGGCACCACCAACAGCCTGAACGGCACGGCGCAGAACACCTTCCACCTGTCGGACAAGGATACGGTGGTCGCGGGCGTCGATTTCTATGACCGCGCGGGGATCTACGACGATACCGATGAGCATTACCGCGAGGATGCCCGCAACATCGGCCTGTTCGTTCAGGCGCGTCTGGAGCCGGTGGAGCGGCTGAAACTCTCCTTCGGCCTGCGCTCCGACTGGCAGAGCTTTGATGGCGAGCGGGGCTTCAGCGGCTCCTATCAGGGGCTGAGCGGCAATACCTCCGTCTCCTATGGCGTCACCGAAGAGCTGGCCCTGCGCGCCGGCTATTCCAACGTTTTCGGCGGGTTGGCCATCGAGGACAATTATGAGTTCTGGCGCAGCGGGGGCTGGAACTACGCCGGCCTGCGCCCGTCGCGGGCGGAGAATTTCACCCTCGGCGCGGATTATGCAGCCGGCGATCTGCGGCTGGGCGGCGAGATGTTCCTGACGCAGGTGACCGACGCGCGGTCCTGGGGCGGAAATTTCGATTTTGAAAGCAAGGGATTCAACCTCGGCGCCACCTATGGCTGGGAAGGGGGTTTTGCCCGGCTGACCTATTCCAACAGCAAGGTGAAGGTGAACGGCACAGTCTCCAACAGCTATGATGCGGTGGATTTCGGCGCGCCGCTCGGTCAGGTGCTGGCGCTGGAGATGCGGCAGGCGCTGGGCGACAGCGGCTGGACGCTCGGCGGCAGCCTTGATCTGGCGCTCGACTACGACGAGGTTCCGGCAGGGGCGCAACTGCCGATCAAGGGCTATGAAGTCGTCAGCCTCTTTGCCGAATACGTCCCGCCGAGCCGCCCGAACCTGCGGCTTCGGGCCGAGGTGCAGAACCTCTTCGATCAGGACTATGCGGACCGCGCCACCTACGGGGCCGATTTCTCGACCATCACACCGCTGAAGGAACCGGGCCGCCTGATCAGCCTGTCGCTGGTGGCGAAGTTCTGAGCAGACTCACTCCTTCATCCACTGTGCATAAATATCCTGCAGGGAGGTCCGGAGGGGTGCAAAACCCCTCCGGCGCCAGAGCAGGGCGCAACGCCCGCCAAATGTCATCCGCTAGCGGCGGCGCAGATAGACGTAATAGGCCCCCGCGCCACCATGCCGAAGATGCGCCTCGGTCACTTGCAGCACGGCGGGGCCGAGCGGGGCGAGCCGCAGCCATTGCGGCACCTGATGGCGCAGGGCGCCGACGCGATGCGGGATCGGGCCGATATCGGGGCCGCGCTTGCCCTTTCCGGTGATCACCAGCACCAGCCGCAGCCCCGCGCTCTGGGCGTTGAGGAGGAAGCGGATCAGTTCGGGATGCGCTTCGGCAAGGGTCATGCCATGCAGGTCGATGCGCGCCTCGGGCAGGATCTTGCCGCGCGTCATCTTGCCATGGGTCTTGGCATCCATCTGCAAGGGGGCGGAGGCGAGGCTTTCGGCAAGGCTCGGCGCGATGTGATGGGCGGTCTCGTGCCGGGCGCGCTCCCCCATCATGAAAGCGGGAAGGCGCGGGCGGGGGGCAGGGTCGGCGGGTTTCACCACCACGGGCGCGGGAGGCACCTCCGGCAGCGCGAGCCGGCAGCGCCCCTTGAATGGCCGGGTGCTGCGGGCAACGGCGTGCCACAGCTCCTCTTCCTCCGGGCGCAGGGTGCGGCGGCGGGCCATCTCAGCCCTCCGGCAGCAGGGCGTAGGCGCGGTCGATGGGCAGAAGGACAATCATCCGGCCGCCATCCTTGATCGTTCCGGCGGCCTCACCGGCGGCATTGCCGGTCCCGTAGAAGATGTCGGCACGCTGCGGCCCCTTGATCGCCCCGCCGGTATCCTGCGCCACCATCAGGGCGCGGATCGGATCGTCGCCCTCCTTCTCGATCCAGACCGGCGCGCCGAGCGGGGTGAAATCCGGGTCGATGGCGATGGAGCGCAGCGTCGTGATCGACCGGCCCATGGCCCCGATCGGGCCGCGATCGGCAGGCAGATCCTCCAGCTTGCGGAAGAAGACATAGGAGGGGTTGAAGTTCAGCATGTCGCTGCCGGCCTGACCGGAGCGCTTCACCCAGGCGCGGATCTCCTGGGCGGAGACCTGATCGGGCGTATGGGTGCCGCGCCGGATCATCTCCTTGCCGACGGAGCGATAGGCATGGCCATTGCGCCCGGCATAGCCGACGCGCATCACATGACCATCGGGCATCCTGATCCGGCCGGACCCCTGGACATGGAGGAAGTAAACCTCCACCGGGTCTTCGAGCCAGGCGAGTTCCAGCCCGCGGCCCCGGATCGCCCCACCCTCGATGGCGGCGCGGTCGTAATAGACCTGACCATCGGTCAGCTCCGGCGGGCGGCGGTAGATCGGCCAGGCGAAGCGCGGTGTCCGGACGGGAGAGCCGTTCAGCTCCGGCTCGTAATAGCCGGTGAAAAGGGCAGGCGGGTTGCCGATCAGCACCGGCTTGAAGAACAGCTCGAAGAAATCGCGGGCGGCGGCATCGCTGGCCGTCGCCTCCGGTGCGAAACGGCAGATCGGCGTCCAGTCCGGGCTGTCGAGCCGGTCGCAGGTGGCAAGGAAGCTCGTCAGGGCGGCGCGGTGGTCATCCGCCTCCCAGCCATCGAGTTCCTCGAAGGACAGGATCTGCGCGGAAACGGGGCTCGCGGCCATGGTCAGCACCAGCAGGCTGAGACGGAGAAGACCCCGCATCGCCAGCCCATCAGTCCCCGGTGGCCACGAGCTGCCAGTTCGGGTCCGAAACCCCCATCCGGCGCGAGAAGGTCCAGCTGTCGCGCTGGCGCTTGATGTCGGTGGCGGAGCCGTCGACGACTTCACCGGCCTTGTTGCGGACGACGGAAGTCAGTTCACCAAGGAAGCGCACCGTGATTTCCGCGGTGCGGGTGTCACGGTCGAATTCCGCATCGGCGAGCGTCAGCTCGCGCACCCCGACGAAATCGGCCTGAACCGTCAGGCCTTCGCGTTCGCGGGCGTTGATCGCCTGGGCGAAGGTTGCCTCCACCTCGTCGGACAGGAAGGGGCGGATGCTGTCGAGATCGCCGCGCTCGAAGGCGATGAGGATCATCTCATAGGCGCCGCGCGCGCCCTTGAGGAAATCGGCCACGGAAAAGCCCGGCTCGGCCAGCTTCATCGCACCGAGCGCCTTGGCGGCATCGGAGCCTTCGGGAACCTGGTCGATGATGTCGCGGTCCGGCCCGCCTTCGATGACCTCGAAGGGGCGCTTGGCGCGCGGTGTCACATCCTCCAGCGGCACGGTAGGTTTCTCGAAGCCGTCGCGGGTGCCGAGGACGGAACGCAGTTTCAGCACCAGAAAGACCGCGATACCGGCGAGAACGAGAAGCTGGATCAGGGAAGAATTCATCAGTGCCTCATCGGTCCGGGGGGAAGGAGGGGTTGGTGATCCGGACCATTGCGCCCTATGTAGGGGCTGGGTCCGCGCAAGTCTATCCTGCGGGCCGATATTGGGGCTTCAGGAGGCGGTGATGCGGCTTTACGGGCTGTTTCTGGTGTGGACTCTGGCAGAAATCGCCGCATTTGTCGTGGTCGGCGGCTGGATCGGCGTCTGGGGCGTGCTGGCTTTGGTGCTGGGAACGGCGGTCGGCGGAGCTTTGCTGATCCGCGGGCAGGGGATGGCAGCCCTTCAGGCGATGCCCCGCGGGCGGGTTGCCATGGTGCAGTCGCTGGAGCCTCTGGCCCATGGCGGGATGATCGCCCTTGCCGGAGTGCTGCTGATCCTGCCGGGTCTGATCGGGGATGCGCTTGGCCTTCTGCTGCTGATCCCGCCGGTGCGGAGCGGCCTTTTGCGGCTGCTGTCGCGGATGCTTCCGCAGGGCGATCCGCGTGCCGCCTGGCGGGCGGAGGCCGGGGGCGGTGATGTGCTCGATGGCGAATATACCGAAATCCGCACCGATCAGGACCGAATCCACCCGCCTTCGGGCTGGACGCGGCATTGAGAGCGCCTCGCCTTCCTGCTAGGAACGGCGCAACCCGATGTCATGAGGAGTGAGTGGGATGGCCGAGGAAAACGGCGCGGCACCGCAGGTTCGGATGCAGGTGCTGGCACAATTCGTGCGCGACATGTCCTTCGAGAATGTGGTGGCGCAAAAAGGTCTGTCCGGGGCCGATGTGCAGCCGGACATTCAGGTGGCCGTCAGCCTCGATGCGCGCAAGCGCGCGGTGGACAGCCAGTATGACGTGATCACCAAGTTCAAGGTGACCTCGAAGAACAAGGCGACCGGCGAGACCCTTTTCCTGCTGGAGGTCGATTACGGCGGGATCTTCCTGGTGGAGGGCGTGCCGGAAGAGCAGCTCCACCCCTTCCTGCTGATCGAATGTCCGCGGATGCTGTTCCCCTTCGTGCGGCGGATCATCTCGGATGTGACCCGCGACGGTGGCTTCCCGCCGCTGAACATCGACACGGTGGACTTCCTGGCGCTTTACCGTCAGGAGCTGGCCCGCCGCGCGCAGGCTCAGGCCGCACAGGCGCAGCCGAACTGATCGGTCAGAATTTGCGGGGGCCGGTCCTTCGGGGCCGGCTTTTTGCTGTCAGCCGCGCTTCTTCCAGATGGAGCCATCGCCGAGCTTGGCGATGAAGGCGGCGTGGGCGGCGGCTTCGGCCTCTGTCAAACGGGGCGGCAACGGGGTCTGGCGCGGACGCGGGCGCCAGTCGGAAGGGGCTGTGGTCTGGCCTTGCGCCGGGCGTTGGTCGGGCGCCGGGGAAAGGACCAGATCCGGCTGGCGGCCGCCGATCAGCTCCAGGTAGACCTCGGCAAGGATTTCGCTGTCCAAGAGCGCGCCGTGCTTTTCGCGCTTGGAATTGTCCACTCCGAAGCGGCGGCAGAGCGCATCGAGTGAGGCCGGGGAGCCGGGAAACTTCGAGCGGGCGATGGCCAGCGTATCGGTGGCGCGCGCCCAGGGAATGGTGGGCAGGCCGATGGTCTTCAACTCATGGTTCAGGAATTTCATGTCGAAGGCGGCATTGTGGATCACAAGCTGGCCGTCGCCGATGAAATCGAGAAAGGCCTGCCCCACGGCGCGGAAGACCGGCTTGTCACGCAGGAAATCATCGCCGAGGCCGTGGACCTCGAAAGCCTCCTTCGGCATCGGGCGCTCGGGGTTGATATATTGGTGATAGGTGCGGCCGGTGGGCAGGTGGTTGAACAGTTCCACCGCGCCGATCTCGACGATGCGGTCGCCTTCGGCGGGTTCGAAGCCGGTGGTTTCGGTGTCGAGGACGATCTCACGCATTGGGTTCACGCATCGGGATGGCTTTCCTTGATTTCCGCAAGGATGCGGCGGACGGAGGCGCGGGCGCCCTCCAGCGTCAGGGTTTCGATAACCCAGGTGGCGCGGGTGCGCTTTTCGGCATCGGGCATCTGGCGGGAGAGGATGAGTTCCAGCTCTTCCGGGGTCATGGTGCCGCGGGCGAGGAGACGCTCGCGCTGGATCTCGGGCGGGACGGTGACGGTGACGGTGGCATCGCAAAGCGCATCAGCTCCGGTCTCGAAGAGAAGCGGGATGTCGAGGAGGAGGATGCCTTTCGGATGGGCGGAAAGGAAGGCGTTGCGGTCGGCGGCAGTAAGGGGGTGGACCACGGCCTGCACCCTGTCGAGCACACCGGGATCGGCGGCGATGAGTGCGCGGAGACGGGGGCGGGAGATGGCCCCGTCCTCAATGGCCTCGGGGAAGAGCGGTTGCAGGGCGAGGGTGGCAGCGCCGCCGGGGCCATAGAGGCGGTGGACGGTGGCATCGGCGTCCCAGACCGGCACGCCCTCGGCCGCGAAAAGCGCGGCGGTGGTGCTTTTGCCCATGCCCATGGAGCCGGTGAGGCCGAGAATGAAGCTCATGGCCCAAGCACGGCGGCGCGGGTGGCATCGTCCACCTCGGGGCGATGGCCGAACCAACGCTCAAAGCCCGGAACAGCTTGATGGAGGAGCATTCCGAGGCCGTCCACGGTGGTGCAGCCCCTGGCTTCCGCTTCCAGAAGAAATTGGGTTTTCAAGGGGTTGTAGACAAGATCGGTGACAAGCGCGCCGGGCTCCAGAGCATCGAGGGGGACGCGGAATTCGGGCTTGCCGG
Organism: Paracoccaceae bacterium; assembly: GCA_027492585.1. Taxonomy (GTDB): domain Bacteria; phylum Pseudomonadota; class Alphaproteobacteria; order Rhodobacterales; family Rhodobacteraceae; genus JAPUEK01. The sequence continues at coordinate 15,352 of JAPUEK010000034.1, forward strand.
CCATGCCGAGGGAGGTGGTGTTGACCACGGTGGTCGCCCCTTCGAGCATGTTCGGGGCCTGCACCCAATCCACGGCCACGATCTTTGCGCCGAAATCGGAGCGGAGCGCCTCTGTCCGCGGGCGGCTGCGGTTGGCGATGCGGATTTCGGGGACGCCGACTTCGATCAGGGCGGCGATGACAGCACGGGAGGCGCCGCCTGCGCCGAAGACCGCGGCAGGGCCGGTCGCCGGATTCCAGTCCGGCGCATGTTGGCGGAGGTTCGCCATGAAGCCGGAACCATCGGTGTTGTCGGCATGGATGCGCCCATCCTTGCGGAAGATCAGCGTGTTGGCCGCCCCGATCAGCGCCGCGCGGTCGGTGACGATATCGGCGAGTTTCAGCACCTCTTCCTTGTGGGGAAGGGTAACGTTGATGCCGACGAAACCGAGCTTCGGCAGCATTTCCAGCGCCTGTTTCAGATCCTGCGGAGCGATGTCCATGGGGATGTAATGGCCGCGGATGCCGTAGCGGCGCAGCCAGTAGCCATGCAGCGCCGGAGAGCGGCTATGGGCGATCGGGTGGCCGATCACACCGGCAAGGGGGATGCGGGGCAGGTCTGTCATGTCTCGATGAAGCCTCTGAGGCCAAGGTAGGAGAGGAGCGGAAGGAGCGGTAGCCCGAGAATGGTGAAGTAGTCGCCCTCGATGGCGGAAAACAGCCGGACGCCTTCGGCTTCGAGCATATAGGCGCCGACGCAAGCGGAGACGGCGGGCCAGTTCCGGTCAAGGTAGCCGTCGAGCCAGGCATCGGAGAAAGGATGCATGGTCAGGCGGGCTTCGGAGATATGGCGCCAGATCGGTTTGCCCTGATCATAGAGGACGAGGGCGGAGAGGAGTTTGTGGGTCTGGCCGCGGAGGGTCTGGAGATGCTGACGCGCCTCCTCCCGGCTTTCGGGCTTGGCGAAGATCTGCTGTTTGAACGCGAGGATCTGGTCACAGCCGAGAACGAGAGCCTCGGGATGCTTGTCGGCAAGCTTGCGGGCCTTCATCTCGGCCAAAGCGTCGGCCACGTCGCGGGGGGTGGCGGCTTCTTCGGTGAGGCTGGCACGGATCGCCTCCTCGTCGATGCGGGCGGGGAGAGCGGTGACGGAGAGCCCCGCAGAGCACAGGAGCTGCAGACGGATTTCGGAGGCGGAGGCCAGGAGAAGCGGGCGGGCGGCGGGCATCGGCTGTGGATAATCTCTTTATGTTCCGCAGGGCTCTTGAGGGGCGGTTTGGGCGGCAGAATGGCATCACGCGCGCCCTGTGGAAAGGGCCAGCTTTCTGAACAGGACCCGCCCGAGATGCCCACAAGTGGACAAGGCTCTGGCGCCCTTGGGGAAGGAGGAGTTTTCCACAAACTGTGGGAAAACGATGGAAAGCTCTGTATTCTTCATCTATATGAATAGATTACATAATTTCTTATCCGAAGGGGGTTTTCCCGGCTTTTCATCTGCTTATCCCGTGCTTTCCCTTTGGGGAAAACTCTGGGGGAGGCTGCGACAATCCTGTTATCCGCAGGGCCTACATCCTCCTTTATCTTTCTTTCTCTTTGTCTTTAAGAAGAAGAAAGGGAGGGCTCAGAATGGGCGATTTTCTCGGGACATGGTATTTCTGGATCAAGGCTTTGCATGTGATCTCGGTGATCGCCTGGATGGCGGGCTTGTTCTATCTGCCCCGGCTTTACGTCTATCATGCGGAGCAGGTGCAGAAAGGGTCGGAGACGGAGGCGATGTTCTTCGTCATGGAACGGCGGCTTCTGAAGGCGATCATCAACCCTGCGAGTGTGGCGACCTGGGTTTTCGGACTCTGTCTGGTCTTCACGCCGGGGATCGTCGATTGGGGAATGGCCTGGCCATGGGTCAAGGCGGGCTGTGTCCTTGGAATGACATGGTTCCATCACTGGCTCGGCTGGCGACGGAAGGATTTTCTCGAAGGCCGCAATGTGCTGAGCGGGCGAACCTACCGGATGATGAACGAAGTGCCGACGCTGCTGATGATTGTCATCGTCATCTCGGTGATGGTGAAGTTCTGAAACTTGACTCCGCGGCGGGGGGGCCTTAGGTGCAGGGCAGCGGGGGCCGTCCGGCCCGCACCGCTTTCCTGACCTCTTGTTGATCTGGCTGCCCGGATGGGCGCCGCGAGGATATCTTTCCCATGACAACCGAACATTTGAATCTTGCCGATCTGAAAGCCAAGACGCCGGCGGAGCTGCTGGCCATGGCCGAGGAATGGGAGATCGAAAACGCGCCTTCGATGCGGAAGGGCGAGATGATGTTCTCGATCCTGAAGGAACATGCGGAAGAGGGCTGGGAGATCGGTGGCGACGGGGTTCTGGAGGTCCTGCAGGACGGGTTCGGGTTTCTGCGCTCGACCTCGGCCAATTATCTGCCGGGGCCGGATGATATCTATGTGAGCCCGGAGATGATCCGGCAGTTCAGCCTGCGGACGGGCGATACGATCGAGGGCCTGATCCAGGCGCCGCGGGAAAATGAGCGCTATTTCAGCCTGACCAAGGCGACGAAGATCAATTTCGACGATCCGGAAAAGGCACGGCACAAGGTTCACTTCGACAACCTGACGCCGCTTTATCCTGATGAGCGGCTGAAGATGGAGGTCGAGGACCCGACGATCAAGGATCGCTCGGCTCGGATCATCGACCTGGTTTGTCCCATCGGGAAAGGGCAGCGGGGCTTGATCGTGGCGCCGCCGCGGACCGGGAAAACCGTGCTTTTGCAGAATATTGCCCATTCCATCGCAACCAATCATCCGGAGTGCTATCTGATCGTTCTGCTGATCGACGAGCGGCCGGAAGAGGTCACGGACATGCAGCGGTCCGTGAAGGGCGAGGTCGTGTCCTCGACCTTCGACGAGCCGGCGACGCGGCATGTTGCCGTGGCGGAAATGGTGATCGAGAAGGCGAAGCGGCTGGTTGAGCACAAGCGGGACGTGGTGATCCTGCTCGATTCGATCACGCGGCTGGGTCGGGCGTTCAATACGGTGGTTCCGTCCTCGGGCAAGGTGCTGACCGGGGGTGTGGATGCCAACGCGCTGCAACGGCCGAAGCGGTTCTTCGGCGCGGCGCGGAATATCGAAGAGGGCGGGTCTCTGACCATCATCGCAACGGCGCTGATTGATACCGGCAGCCGGATGGACGAGGTGATCTTTGAAGAATTCAAGGGAACCGGCAACAGTGAGATCGTGCTGGACCGGAAGGTTGCGGACAAGCGCGTGTTCCCGGCGATCGACATTCTGAAATCCGGGACGCGGAAGGAAGATCTGCTGGTCGAGAAGACCGATCTGCAGAAGACCTATGTGTTGCGGCGGATTCTGAATCCGATGGGGACGACGGATGCCATCGAGTTCCTGATCTCCAAGCTGAAGCAGACCAAGAGCAACAGCGAGTTTTTCGATTCGATGAACGCCTGAGGTCAGTGGGTTTTCTGAAGCGAGGGTCAGATGGATGTGATTTTTGCCCTGGCGAGCGCCAGAGGCAAGGCGGGCGTCTCTGTCTTGCGGCTTTCGGGAGAGGGATCTCATGCGGCAGTGGCGCGACTTTGCGCTTTGCCGTCCTTGCGGCGGGCGGCCTTGCGGCGGCTCGTCTGGCAGGGCGAAGTGCTGGATGACGCGCTGGTTCTGATCTTTGCCAAAGGTGCGAGTTTTACCGGGGAGGAAAGTGCGGAGCTCCACCTTCACGGGAGCTCAGCGGTAGTGGCAGCAGTTTTGCGGGTTCTGGGAGGGATGGAAGGGCTGCGCCCGGCGGAAGCAGGTGAGTTCACCAGACGTGCTCTGGAGAATGGCTGTCTTGATCTGACGCAGGTTGAAGGCCTGGCGGATCTGATCGATGCGGAGACGGAGGCGCAGCGGCGGCAAGCATTCCGGGTCTTGTCGGGAGCGGTCGGGGAGCGCGTAGAAGTTTGGCGCCGCGATCTGGTTCGCGCGGCGGCTTTGATTGAAGCGACCATAGATTTTGCCGATGAAGAAGTGCCGATTGATGTGCGGCCCGAAGTCGGCGAAATCATCGCGCGATTGCTGGAAAATCTGGAGCGCGAGCTGCGGGGCTCGGCGGTGTCGGAGCGAATCCGGGACGGATTCGAAGTGGCAATCGTCGGGGCTCCCAATGCAGGAAAATCCACACTTCTCAATGCCTTGGCAGGGCGTGAGGCGGCAATCACCTCTGATATCGCCGGAACGACGCGGGATGTGATCGAGGTTCGCATGGATCTGGGGGGGCTGCCGGTAACGGTGCTCGATACGGCAGGTCTGCGCGATTCGGAGGATCGGATCGAGCGGATCGGCGTTGAGCGGGCATTGCTGCGAGCGGCTGCTGCCGATTTGCGGGTGTTTCTTCTGCAAGAGCCTGGCGAGGCGTTGATGCTGGAGCCGATGCCACAAGACATCGTGATGCTTGGCAAGGCGGATGAGCGACAAAATGCGGAAGGGGCCGTGTCAGGTCGGACGGGTTATGGTATTGAGGCGCTGATTGACGGGATCAGGCAGCGACTCTCTGAAAGGGCGGCTTCCGCCGGGCTTCTGATCCGCGAACGGCAGCGGGTTGCGCTTGAGAAAGCGGTTGTGGCGTTGAAGACGGGCGAATCGAGGCTGCAACAGGCGATCGTGTTGCCTGAACTGGTTGCGGTGGAGTTGCGCTCCGCGATGCGGGCTTTGGAGGCGCTTCTGGGGCGTGTCGATGTGGAATCCTTGCTGGATGAGATTTTCTCCAGCTTTTGTATCGGGAAGTAGGAGTGTTTCACGTGAAACATTTTGATGTCATCATCGTGGGTGGAGGTCATGCCGGCTGTGAGGCGGCGGCGGCTTCGGCGCGCATGGGTGTCCGAACGGCATTGGTGACGCTTCGCAAAGACGCTATCGGAACCATGTCCTGTAATCCTGCAATTGGCGGGTTGGGGAAGGGGCATCTCGTTCGGGAGATTGATGCGCTCGATGGCATCATGGGCCGGGCCGCAGACCGTGCAGGAATTCAGTTTCGATTGCTGAACCGCCGGAAGGGGCCGGCAGTTCAGGGTCCACGCGCTCAGGCGGATCGGAGACTGTATCGTCAGGCGATCCAGGAGCTTCTGGCGCAGGAAGACAATCTGGTGATTCTGGAAGCCGAAGTTACGCGGCTGGTCGTTGAAGGTGGGCATGTGTCAGGTGTTGATCTGGGGTCAGGCGAGCGTCTGACAAGTCATGCTGTTGTTTTGACTGCGGGAACTTTTCTGAATGGGCTGATCCATGTTGGTGACCAACGGCGACCTGGCGGACGAGTTGGGGATCAACCTTCCATTTTGCTGGCGGAGCAATTGGCGGAGCTTTCGCTGGGGCGAGGTCGGCTGAAGACAGGGACGCCACCGCGGCTAGACGGCCGGACGATACGATGGGATCTTCTGGAAACGCAGCCTGGCGATGACGAGCCGGTGATGTTCTCGTTTCTGAACCGGAAGCCTGTTGTTCGGCAGATTTCTTGTGGCGTGACCCATACGAATGAGCGGACGCATGATTTGGTCCGGAGCAACCTTGATCGTTCGGCGATGTATGGCGGACATATCGAAGGGGTAGGGCCGCGATACTGCCCCTCCATTGAAGACAAGGTGGTTCGCTTCGCGGACAAGACCTCCCATCAGATCTTTCTGGAACCGGAAGGGCTTGATGACGATACAGTATACCCCAACGGCATTTCGACATCCCTGCCCGCGGACGTTCAGGAAGCCTATGTCCGGACGATCCATGGGCTAGAGAATGTAACCATCACGCAATCGGGTTATGCGATCGAGTATGACTATTTTGACCCTCGCGGGCTTCGCAGTTCGCTTGAGGTCAAGGCGCTGCCCGGTCTGTATTTTGCGGGGCAGATCAACGGCACGACGGGTTATGAGGAGGCTGCCGCCCAAGGTCTGGTTGCGGGATTGAGCGCGGCAGCCTTGATCAAAGGTAAGGATGCGCCGTCGTTTTCCCGGAGCGGAAGCTATATCGGGGTGATGGTCGATGATCTGACATCCCGAGGGGTGACGGAACCGTATCGCATGTTCACATCACGCGCGGAGTTTCGCCTGACGCTTCGGGCGGACAATGCGGATCAGCGATTGACTCCAATGGGGATTGATCTTGGATGTGTGCGTAGTGACCGCGTTGAAGCCTTCGGCGCGAAGATGGAAAAAATCTGCCTGATGAAGGCGGAGCTTGGCGGGATCCAGGTTTCCGGGCGACAGTTGGCGGAAGCCGGCGTTGTTACGTCTCCTGATGGGCCCCGCAGGACCGTTCTGGAAATCATGGCTTTTGCGGGTGTTGAGGATTCGCACCTTGATGCGCTTGTCCCCGACTATTTGTCCCGAGAGGCGGAGATACGGGTACAGGTGCAACGCGACGCGATTTATGCTCAGTATCTTGATCGCCAAAGCCATGAAATAGAGGCTTTGCGTCGTGAAGAGGCGGCAATACTGCCGGAAGATATTGATTATGGCTCTCTCGCAGGTCTTTCGACCGAACTGGCTCGTAAACTGGCAATTGCTCAACCTGCCAGCCTGGGGCATGCTGCGCGCATTGAGGGGATGACTCCGGCGGCGTTGACAATCCTTCTTGCCCATATTCGAAAAGGGCGCAGGGAAGTCGCGGCGAAATGAAGGATTCCCGGTTCGCCGTTCCTTCATGGCTGGATGTTTCACGTGAAACACTCGATCGACTTCAGGCCTTCGTCGAGATGACGGTCGCCTGGAACAAGTCTATCAATCTGGTCGCAAACGCTGATCCAGATCTGCTTTGGTCTCGGCATATCCTTGATTCTGCACAGATCTTTGATCTTCTTCCGGGCCGGACTCAATCTTGGGCGGATCTTGGCAGCGGGGGCGGCTTCCCGGGTCTCGTTCTCGCCATTCTTGCGACTGAGAAATCTCCCGCCCTTTCCTTCACACTTGTGGAATCTGACAAGCGCAAAGCCGTATTCCTTTCGGAGGTGAGCCGGCGGCTGGATCTGAGGGCAATCGCTTTACCGAAGAGGATAGAAAGCATACCTCCTTTGAACGCGGATGTTGTTTCTGCAAGAGCACTTGCCCCGCTTTCAACTCTTCTGGACTATGGACAGCGCCATATGTCTGCCGGTGGCAAGCTCATCTTTCCGAAGGGCGCGAGGGCTGTCGAAGAGATCCAGGCTGTGCGACAGAAATGGCAGTTCAGTCTCTTTGAGCACGCCAGTCGAACGGATGAGAATGCGGTCATTCTAGAAATCACGGAGCTTCGCCATGCTTGATCTCAGCGCCGCCCCTCGGCCCCATATCATGGCGATCGCCAATCAGAAAGGTGGGGTCGGCAAGACGACAACCGCCATTAATCTCGCGGCGGGCCTTGTTGAAAAAGGTGCGCGCGCCCTTCTCGTTGATCTTGATCCCCAGGGAAATGCTTCGACGGGACTGGGCCTCGCGCCTGGAGACCGCAAGGCAACCAGCTACGATCTTCTGATGGATGAGGTTCCTGCGACCGAGATCATTGTCGAAACCACAACGCCTGGCCTTTTCCTCTGCCCGGCAACGGCCGATCTCGCATCTGCGGACATTGATCTTGTCGCGAATGAAAAGCGCAGCTTTCTTCTTCACGATGCGCTGAGGGAGCCCGGGCTCTCTCAGCTCGACTTCGACTTCATTCTGATCGACTGTCCGCCTTCGCTCAATCTCCTGACGGTGAATGCGCTTGTCGCAGCCCATTCCATTCTTGTCCCGCTTCAGACGGAGTTCTTTGCGCTTGAGGGCCTTTCCCAGCTGATGCTGACGATTCGCCAGATCAGAAAAACCGCCAACCCGACTCTGCGGATTGAGGGGGTTGTGCTCACCATGCATGACAGCCGCAATCGCCTCTCCCAACAGGTCGAGCATGATGCGCGCCGCACCTTGGGTGAGCTTGTCTTTGAGACGATTATCCCGCGAAATGTGAGGGTCGGTGAGGCGCCATCCTATTCGCTGCCAGTTCTTTCCTATGATACGAATTCCAAGGGTGCCGAAGCCTACAGAGCTTTGACACAAGAAATTCTGAACCGGCACCCGATGAAGTTGCCCATGGAAGGAGCCGATCAATGAGTGAGCGCAAGGTGGAACGGCGGGGCTTGGGTCGGGGCCTTTCTGCGCTCATGGCTGACATCAACATGGATGAGGGCAACCCGACCGCACCAGTCCGCCCGGATCGCATGGTTCCGGTGGGGCATATCTTTCCGAATCCCAATCAGCCCAGGCGCAGCTTTCAGCCTGAGGCCCTGAAGGATCTCGCGGATTCCATTCGGCAGCACGGCATCATTCAACCATTGATCGTTCGTGCGGGCTCCCAACCCGACACATTTGAAATCGTAGCGGGTGAGCGGCGCTGGCGTGCCGCACAAATCGCACAGATTCACGAACTGCCGGTAATTGTGCGGGAGTTTAGCGATTCCGAAGTTCTGGAAGTTGCAATCATCGAGAATATTCAGCGGGCGGAACTCAATGCTGTGGATGAGGCGCTTGCCTACCGCCAGCTGATGGATCGCTTCGGTCATACCCAGGAGAAGATTGCCGAAGCGCTTTCGCGCAGCCGCAGCCATGTCGCCAATCTGCTGCGGCTGCTGGTTTTGCCCGAGCCCGTCCAGCAAATGGTTGTCAGCGGAACCCTTTCCGCCGGCCATGCGAGAGCCCTGATAACGACGCCGAATCCGCTGGAACTGGCGAAGACTGTTGTCGGGAAAGGTCTTTCTGTGCGGGCAACCGAAGAGCTCGTTCGTAAAAACGATGCGGTTCGGACGCGGCGGCAAGGGAAGCCGATTGAAAAAGATGCCGATACCCGGATGATTGAAGGCGATTTGTCCGCCAATCTGAAAATGCTCGTTCAGATCAATCATGAGCCTGGAGGGGAGGGCGGAAAGCTCAGCATAACCTATCGCAATCTCGACCAACTGGAGAGGCTTTGCCAGATTTTGTCCATGATCCCAAGGGACACGGAGTTCAGCTGAGGCATGGCCGAAGCCGGCCTGTCAAAGGACCAGCTGTGCAACCTGTCGGATGACTTCATTCAACAAAAGGCGACCGTTCTGCGTTGCCCTTAGCTTGCCCTGATGAACCATGGCCAGATTGCTTTCTGCAAGGCTATAAAATGTCGAAACGGGCAGCTCCTTGCCCAGCAGGTTTGCAAGGCGCGGAATGTCGAGCCCTTCGCTAAGCCGCAGGGACATAAGCAGATACTCTTCGGCATGTTCTTCCGGACTCAAATTGGCCCGTGGGTCTTCGCCAGCGATGCCTCGCTCGACCAGGTCCAACCATTTGCCGGGCGCCCTCGGGGCCTCTCTCGCCCAGCGGATACCGTCGATCGTGAGGCGGCCGTGTGCTCCCGGTCCTATGCCCAGATAATCGCCACCACGCCAGTAAATCAGGTTATGGCGCGATTCCGAGCCTTCTCTGGCGTGATTTGAAATCTCGTAGGAGGGAAACCCGGCAGCTCCGCAAACCTCCTGTGTCATCAGATACATATCGGCAGCCAGATCTTCATCGGGCAGATCCCGCAGCCGACCGCGCGCAAACCTGTCTCCGAAGGCCGTGCCGGGCTCGATGGTTAACTGATAGAGGGACAGGTGGTCCACCGCGAGAGACAGAGCCTGCTCCAACTCGATTTCCCAATCGCTCAGCGTCTGGCCTTGTCTGGCGTAGATCAAGTCGAAACTGACACGTTCGAAGTTGCTCCTGGCAATGTCGAAAGCATGCCGAGCCTCATCCGCTGTGTGGAGCCTGCCCAGCCGCCTGAGGTCGGCGTCGTTCATGGCCTGCATCCCCATGGAAACCCGCGATACACCGGCCTGCCGATAGGCTTTGAACCTGCCGGCTTCGATCGACCCGGGATTGGCTTCCAGTGTGATCTCAGGATCGTTTGTCATCCGCCAGCTTCGCCGAATGGCGGAGATGATCTCCGCCACGATTTCAGGTTGCATCAGCGACGGGGTTCCACCGCCAAAGAACACGGTGTCCAGAGTTCGGCCCGTGGTTTCCTGCGCGCTGCGCTCGATCTCTGCGAGATAGGCTGCCAACCACCGCTTCTGGTCGATCTGCCCTGCAACATGGCTGTTGAAGTCGCAATACGGGCATTTCGACTGACAGAACGGCCAGTGCAGATACAGGCCGAAGCCGCCGTGCCGCCAGTCCTCCATCACTCAGCCCTTGAACGCCGTAACCTCGATCTCGATCTTCATTTCCGGCCGGATCAACCCCGCGATCACCATGGTTGCAGCAGGCCTGATCTCCGAAAGCGCAGCACCAAGGACCGGCGCGATGTGCTCCGCCAGCCCGGCATCGGTCACGGTATACTGTACGCGCACAATATCGCTCATCGAGAAGCCCGCCTCTTTGAGTACGGAGCGGATCGTCTCGAAACAATTCCCCGCCTGCGCCGCAGCGTCTTCGGGAATCTGCATGGTGCTGTAATCATAGCCGGTAACGCCGGAGACAAAGCACCATCCGCCTTTCACGACGGCCCTGCTATAGCCCATGGTTTTCTCGAACGGCGACCCGGTGGAGATGTGTTTCACGTGAAACATCCTTTTACGAAGTTGCGGAAAGCATCAGCCCGATGGCTGATCCGGTTCTTTTCCCAACGATCCATTTCCCCGAAAGTAATCCCGTAGCCATTCGGCTGAAAGATCGGATCAAAGCCATGACCCTGATCGCCCCGCATCGGCCAGACAATTTGCCCGCTCATGCCACCCTCGAAAACCTCGTCATGCCCGTCGGGCCAGGCCAGAACAAGAGTGCAGCGGAACTCCGCGCGTCGCGGCATCGGCGCCGAAATCGCCTCCAGCTCGTCATTCACGCGCTTCATCGCCATAACGAAGTCCCGACCCGAAGGCGTTTCCGCCCAGTCCGCGGTATAAACACCCGGCGCGCCGCCTAGTGCCTCCACACACAGACCGGAATCATCGGCCAATGCAGGCAGACCCGAGGCTTTTGCTGCGGCATGTGCCTTCAGTCGCGCATTTCCGACAAAGCTCGTTTCGGTTTCGACAGGCTCCGCCAATCCCAGCGACGCGGCGGAGATCACCTCGACGCCGAACTCCTCAAGCAGCGCCGAAATTTCTTCCAGCTTCCCCTTGTTGTGGGTCGCCACCAGCAGTTTCGAGCCATCAAAGCGCCGCGTCATCCCGCCAAAGCCGCCTTCTGCGCGGCAACCAGAGCCTTCAGCCCCACATCCGCCAGGTCCAGAAGCTCTCCCATCTCCGACCGCGAAAAGGTCGCCCCTTCCGCAGACATCTGAACTTCGATCAACCGCCCGCGCCCGGTCAGGACGAAATTCCCATCCGTCCCCGCCGAGGAATCCTCCGCATAATCCAGATCGAGCACCGGCTGTCCCGCATAGATCCCGCAGGAGACCGCCGCCACATGGTCAATGATCGGATCGCTCACGATCAGCCCCGCCTTCAGCAGCCGGTTCACTGCCAACCGCAACGCGACCCAACCTCCGGTGATCGAGGCGCAGCGCGTCCCGCCATCGGCCTGGATAACATCGCAATCGACAACGATCTGCCGTTCCCCAAGCGCCGAGCGGTCCACTCCGGCCCGCAGAGACCTACCGATAAGCCGTTGAATCTCTTGTGTTCTACCGGATTGCTTGCCCGAAGCGGCTTCCCGTTTCGTTCGGCTGTTCGTCGCCCGCGGCAACATCCCGTATTCCGCCGTCACCCAGCCGAGCCCGGTATTCTTCAGAAACGGCGGCGCCTTCTCTTCAAGGCTCGCCGTGCAGAGCACATGCGTATCGCCCATGCGGATCAGGCAGGAGCCCTCCGCGTGTTTCGTTACCCCGACCTCGATCGACACCGACCGCAACTCATCCAATTTCCTGCCCGAGGGACGCATGACCTGATCCTTTTCCGCTTTGTTCCAGATAGTCCTGCGCCCGACAGCGTTGCAAGCCCGATTGACGCTCCACCCCCCGCTCCTTACCTTTACCGGCGGAGCACAGCATGTCAGACGGCGCAAAGATCCTCTCCGAACTGAACGACCGCTCACGCGAGGTCTTTCGCCGTGTCGTCGAAGGCTATCTTGCCTCCGGCGATCCTGTCGGCTCCCGCACCCTCACCCGCAGCATGAGCGAGCGCCTCTCTGCTGCAACGATCCGCAATGTCATGCAGGATCTGGAATTCCTCGGCCTTCTCGACAGCCCGCATATCTCCGCAGGGCGCATCCCGACGCATCTGGGCCTCCGCATGTTCGTCGATGGCCTGCTGGAGGTCGGCACCGTCGGCACCGAAGACCGCGCCGCCATGGATGCCGCCCTCACATCCGGCGATCAGGATGTGACGGCACTTCTCGATCACGTCGGCACCACGCTCTCGGGCATCACCCGTGGCGCCTCCGTTGTCCTTGCCCCGAAGCAGGAAGCGCCGATCCGCCACATCGAATTCGTCAGCCTCGCGCCCGATCGCGCGCTGGTGGTCCTCGTTTTTGCCGATGGCCAGGTCGAAAACCGCATCTTCACCCCGCCAACCGGCCAGACGCCGTCTTCCATGCGCGAGGCGGCGAATTTCCTCAACGCGCTCGCCGAGGGCAAAACGCTTTCCGACCTGCGCCGCTCCATCGGCAAGGAAATCGCCCTGCGCCGTCAGGAAATCGATTCGCTCGCCCGCGAACTCGTCGAAAGCGGCCTCGCGCTCTGGGAGAATCCCGGCGAGCAGGCCGAACGCCTCCTCGTCCGGGGCCGCGCCAATCTCATCGAGGAGGAGGGCGCCGCCAAGGATATCGAGCGTATCCGCAGCCTCTTCGATGATCTGGAACGCAAGCGCGACATCGCAAGCTTCCTCGATCTCACCGAATCCGGCGAGGGTGTCCGCATTTTTATTGGCTCCGAGAACAAGCTTTTCTCACTTTCGGGTTCCTCTCTGGTCGTCTCTCCCTATATGAACGCGGATCGTAAGATCATCGGCGCAATCGGCGTGATCGGTCCGACCCGGCTCAACTATGGCCGTATCGTTCCGATCGTCGATTACACCGCGCAGCTGGTCGGAAAGCTCCTGTCGGACCGCGGCAAGGGCTGAACCTGAGGAAGAGGCAAGGAAGACGACATGGCCCAGGACAAGAAACGCCCCCCGGAAACCGATCCGGCGGTGGAGCCGCTCACCGAGGCGGGGATCGAACTGGAAGAATTCGAGGAATTCATCGAAGCCGAAGAACTCGACGCGCTCCGGGCAGAGCGGGATGAGCTGCGCGACCGCTTCATGCGCGCCCTCGCCGATGCCGAAAATTCCCGCAAGCGCGCCGAGCGTGACCGGCGCGAGGCCGAGCAATATGGCGGTACCCGTCTCGCCCGTGATCTGCTCCCGGTCTATGACAACCTGAAGCGTGCGCTCGATGCCGCCAGCGACGATACCCGCAGTCAGGCCGCCGCTCTGATCGAGGGGGTGGAGCTGACCCTGCGCGAGTTGACCAACGTGATGAGCAAACATGGCGTCAAGGCGATTGCCCCGGCCATCGGCGAAGTCTTCGATCCGCAGCTCCATCAGGCGATGTTCGAAGCCCCTCTGCCCGGCACCAAGGCCGGCCAGATCATTCAGGTCATGTCCGAGGGTTTCCTGCTGCATGACCGCCTCCTTCGCCCGGCGCAGGTCGGCGTGTCCTCGAACACCCAGGGCTGAGTCCGCTCAGCCTTCCATCGCGGATTTCATCTCGTAGATCAGCCGCAGGGCCTCTATCGGGGTCAGCTCATCCGGGCTGACCCCGCGCAGGCGCGCTTCCACCGCAGATTCCTTCACCACCTGCCGGGGCGGCGGGGCAACAGGGGCGGCCCGGAACAGCGGCAGATCGTCGATCAGCGCCGACTGTCGCCCGCCCCCCTGCCTTTCCCCGGATTCGAGCGCTTCCAGCACCACTTTCGCCCGGTCCACCACCACCTGCGGCAGCCCGGCAAGCCGCGCCACCTGCACCCCATAGGACCGGTCCGCCGCCCCTTCCCGCACTTCATGCAGGAAGATGACCTCGCCCTCCCATTCCTTCACCCGCACCGTGGCATTGCGGACGCCTTCCAGCTTTCCGGCCAAGGCCGTCATCTCGTGGTAATGGGTGGCAAACAGCGCCCGGCAGCGGTTCACGCCCTGCAGATGCTCCAGCGTCGCCCAGGCGATGGACAGACCGTCATAGGTCGCCGTCCCCCGCCCGATCTCGTCAAGAATGACCAGCGCACGATCCTCGGCCTGATTGAGGATCGCTGCCGTTTCCACCATCTCGACCATGAAGGTCGAGCGCCCCCGCGCCAGGTCGTCCGAGGCGCCGACCCGCGAAAAGATCTGCCCCACCAGCCCGATCCGCGCCGAGGCGGCCGGCACGAAGCTCCCCGCCTGCGCCAACAGGGCAATCAGCGCATTCTGCCTCAGGAACGTCGATTTCCCCGCCATGTTCGGCCCGGTCAGCAACCAGATCGCCGGCGTCCCGCCCTCGGTCAGCAGGCAATCATTGGCCACGAATGGTCCGGCTCCCTGCCGGCGCAAAGCCCGCTCCACCACCGGATGCCGCCCGCCCCGCACCTCGAAGGCATGGCTCTCGTCAACCACTGGCTCCGCCCAGGCCTCCACCACCGCCAGATCGGCCAGAGCCGCCGCAAGGTCGATCTCGGCCAGGGCTCGCGCCGCCTCGCCGATCCTGCCCGCGTCCTCCAGCACCGAAGCCCGCAGTGCCGCGAAATGCCGCAATTCGATCTCCAGCGCGTGATTGCCGGCATTGAGGATCTTCGTCTCCAGCGCGCTCAGCTCCACCGTGGTAAAGCGCACCTGCCCGGCGGTGGTCTGCCGATGGATGAAGCGTTCGTTCAACGGCGCGGAAAGCATCCGCTCCGCATGGGTGGATGTCACCTCGATGAAATAGCCCAAGACATTGTTATGCTTGATCTTCAGGCTCTGGATGCCGATCTCTGCGGCGTAATCCGCCTGCATCCGCGCCACCACCCCGCGCCCCTCGTCGCGCAGGTCGCGGGCCTCGTCCAGCGCCCCGTCATATCCCGCGGCGATAAAGCCGCCATCCCGCGCCAGCAGCGGCAGTTCCTCGCGCAGCGCCTGGGTCAGCAGCCCGATCATCTGCCCATGTCCAACCAGCGCCCGTGCCGCATCCCCCAGAAGCCCCTCCGTTCCGGAAAGCCGCCCTGCCACCTCCGCCGCCTGTGTCAGCCCCGCCCGGATTGCGGCCAGATCGCGCGGCCCGCCACGGTCCAGCGCCAGCCGTGACAGGGCGCGGTCCATATCCGGCACGCGCCGCAAGGCTTCCCGCAAAGCCTCCCGCAGCGCTGCCGTCTCCACCAGCCCCCGCACCGAAGCGAGCCGCCCATGGATCACCGCGAGATCGCGCGACGGCGCCGAAATCCGCCGCTCCAGAAGCCGCGCGCCCGCCGCCGTCACCGTCCGGTCCACCGCCGACAGAAGCGAGCCTTCGCGCCCCCCCGACAGGGCCTGCGTCAGCTCCAGATTCCGCCGCGTCGCCGCGTCGATCTGCACCGAACCGCCCGCCGCTTCCCGCACCGGGGCGCGCAGCAGGGGCAGCTTGCCGCGTTGCGTCAGTTCCAGATACTCGACCAGCGCCCCCATGGCCGAAAGCTCGGCCCGGTCGAAGGTCCCGAAGCCTTCCAGCGAGCTGACCCCGAACAGCGCGCAAAGCCGCCGCTCCGCGCCCGCGCTGTCGAAACTCCCCCGCGCCAGCGACGTCACCGCAGCCCCGGCCTCCCCGATCAGCCCGGCCAGCTCCTGCTCCCGCGCCTCCGATACCAGAACCTCCCGCGGGGCGAGCCGCGCCAGTTCCGGCCCGAGCCGCACCAGAGGGCAGGCCGCGACCCGGAACTCCCCCGTCGAGATATCGGCCCAGGCCAGCGCCGCTTCCTCCCGCACTTCGGCAAAGGCCAGCAGGAAGTTGTGGCGCCGCGCCTCTAGCAGCGAATCCTCGGTCAGCGTGCCGGGCGTCACCAGCCGCACCACATCCCTCTTCACAACCGATTTGGAGCCGCGTTTCTTCGCCTCCGCCGGGTCCTCCATCTGCTCGGCAATCGCCACGCGGAAGCCCTTGCGGATCAGCGTCAGCAGATAGCCCTCCGCCGCATGGACCGGCACGCCGCACATGGCGATCGGTTCGCCCAGATGAAAGCCGCGCTTGGTCAGGGCAATGTCCAGTGCCTCGGAGGCCGCGAGCGCATCCTCGAAGAACATCTCGTAGAAATCGCCCATCCGGTAGAACAGAAGCGCACCGGGATTGCGCCCCTTGATCTCCAGATACTGCGCCATCATCGGCGTCACGCTGTCATCGGTCACGAAGCCCCCCTTGGTCACCGCCGACCCTACAAAAGCCGCGCCGCGCCGAAAAGACACTATCCTCCGGACCCGCTTGGGGGATATGACCCGAAGGCTTGCAGATAAACAGGATGGCCCCCTGATGACGAAAACCAAGATCACCCCGGAGGAGGCGCTCGCCTACCATCTGGAACCGCGTCCCGGCAAATATGACATCGTGCCTTCGACCCCGATGGCGACGCAGCGGGACCTCAGCCTCGCCTATTCGCCCGGCGTTGCGGTTCCGGTTCTGGCCATCGCCGACCGGCCCGAGACCGCCTATGACTACACGGTCAAGGGCAACATGGTCGCGGTCATCTCCAACGGCACGGCGATCCTCGGGCTTGGCAATCTCGGCGCGCTTGCGTCGAAGCCGGTGATGGAGGGCAAGGCGGTGCTCTTCAAGCGCTTCGCCGATGTGAATGCCATCGACATAGAGCTTGCGACCGAGGACGCGGAGGAGATCATCAAGGCCGTCTCCCTGATGGGACCGACCTTCGGCGGCATCAACCTTGAGGATATCAAGGCTCCGGAATGTTTCATCATCGAGCAGCGGCTCAAGGAAATCATGGACATCCCGGTGTTCCACGATGACCAGCACGGGACGGCGGTGATCTGTGCGGCGGGGCTGATCAACGCGCTGGAGATTTCCGGCAAGAAGATCGCCGATGTGAAGATCGTGCTGAACGGGGCAGGGGCGGCGGGCATCGCCTGTCTGGAGCTTCTGAAAAGCATGGGCGCCAGGCATGACAATTGCATCATGTGCGACACCAAGGGCGTGATCTGGCAGGGCCGCACCGAAGGCATGAACCAGTGGAAATCCGCCCATGCCGCCAATACCCCGCACCGCACGCTGGAAGAGGCGATGGTCGGCGCGGATGTCTTCCTCGGCGTTTCCGCCAAGGGGGCCGTGACGCCCGAAATGGTTGCCTCCATGGCCGACAATCCGGTGATCTTCGCCATGGCCAACCCCGACCCGGAGATCACCCCGGAAGAGGCCCATGCCGTCCGCGCCGATGCCATCGTCGCCACGGGGCGCTCGGATTATCCCAATCAGGTCAACAACGTCCTCGGCTTCCCCTATCTCTTCCGGGGTGCTTTGGACATTCACGCGCGCGCCATCAACGACGAGATGAAGATCGCCTGCGCCAAGGCCCTTGCCGCCCTTGCGCGCGAGGATGTGCCGGATGAGGTCGCCATGGCCTATGGCCGCAAGCTTTCCTTCGGGCGCGACTACATCATCCCGACGCCCTTCGATCCCCGGCTCATCCATGTGATCCCGCCGGCGGTTGCCAAGGCCGGGATGGATACCGGCGTCGCCCGTCGCCCGATCATCGACCTGCGCGCCTATGAGGCGGCGCTCAAGGCCCGGATGGACCCGACCGCCTCGATCCTGCAAGGCATCCATGCCCGCGCGCGGCAAGCACAGGCCCGGATGATCTTTGCCGAGGGCGACGATCCGCGTGTCCTGCGCGCCGCCGTCGCCTATCAGCGCGCCGGTCTCGGCAAGGCGCTGGTCGTCGGCCGCGAACAGGATGTGCGGGAAAAGCTCGATTCCGTTGGTCTTTCCGATGCGGTCCGCGAGCTGGAGGTGGTCAATGCCGCCAATTCGCGGCATCTCGACCAGTACAAGGACTTCCTCTACCAGCGCCTGCAACGTCAGGGCTTCGACCGTCATGACATCCACCGCCTTGCGGCGCGGGACCGGCATGTGTTCTCGGCGCTGATGCTCCAGCATGGGCATGGCGACGGGCTGATCACCGGAGCCACCCGCAAATCCGCCCATGTGCTGAGCCTGATCAACCATGTCTTCGACGCCAAGGCCTCGGATGGGGCGGTGGGGGTGACGGCGCTGCTGCACAAGGGGCGGATCGTCCTCATCGCCGACACGCTGGTTCACGAATGGCCGGAGGAGCAGGATCTGGCCACCATCGCCATCCGTGCCGCCGGGGTGGCGCGCAGCCTCGGGATGGAGCCGCGCGTGGCCTTCGTGTCCTTCTCGACCTTCGGCTATCCGGTCAGCGAGCGCGCCATCAAGATGCACCGCGCCCCGGCGGTCCTTGACGGGCTCAAGGTCGATTTCGAGTATGAAGGCGAAATGACCGTGGATGTGGCGCTGAACCCGGATGTGATGGCGCAATATCCGTTCTGCCGCCTCT
Source organism: Paracoccaceae bacterium (assembly GCA_027492585.1). GTDB lineage: Bacteria > Pseudomonadota > Alphaproteobacteria > Rhodobacterales > Rhodobacteraceae > JAPUEK01. Next base: position 33,818 of record JAPUEK010000034.1, read on the forward strand.
CCGGCCCGGCCAACATCCTCGTGGTTCCGGCCCGGCACTCCGCCTCGATCTCGGTGAAGCTGATGCAGGAAATGGCGGGGGCGACGGTGATCGGCCCGATTCTGACCGGGGTGAAGAAGCCCATCCAGATCTGTTCCACCAATTCCACGGTGAACGACATTCTGAACATGGCGGTGATGGCGGCCTGCAAGGTCGGATGACGATTCGGGTGGGGTCGAAAGGCTCCGCCCGTCTCAGCGCAGGGCCATCAGCGTCACGCAATCCTCTGCGGTCAGACGAAACCGCGCCTCAAGGCTTTCGCCCGCGAAGTCGAGCGCCAGCCGGTCTTCCCGGATTCCGGTCAGCCTGACCTCCAGAAAGCCGGGAATATGGGCGAGACGCGGAGACAGCGCCTTGTAGAGCGTTTCCTTGGCCGAAAACACCAGTGTCACGAAGGTTGCGAAGGGCAGGGTGCTGGGGCGCAGGGTCAGCTCTTCCGCCGTCAGAATCTCCGTATGCAGCGCTTCTGCGCGGGTCAGCGGCATGATCTCTTCGCAATCGACACCCAGACCGGAGTGATGGCGCGAAATCACCGCGATCGCCCGGCTGTCGCTGTGGCTGATCGCGCCCACGATCCCCGCCGGCCAGACCGGAGCACGTCCCTTGCGCCCGACCTCCTGCGGCAGTCCGGCGGCCCGCAGCGCCAGCGCCGCGCAAAGCCGACCGGCCAGAAACTCGCTCCGCCGCTTGGCAACCGCCCCGGCCAGATCTGCCGGCAATGTGACACTGACACGGCCCGGAGGCTCTTCTTCCGTCGCCATCTCCTGCCGGTCTTCGGGACGAAAGCGCAGCTCCCGCCAGAGGAGACCCGGCTCGGGAAAAGGCGAATGGGTGCGAAGCGAGCCGGAAATCATGCCGCCACCAGACAGGGGAAGCCCCGCCGCGTCAACAGCGGGCCACTGTCAGACCGGATGCGCCAGCCGTGCCGCCTTGCGTCGCGCCACCCTTGCGCGGATCGCTTCGACATCGGTAATGGGCGTTGCCGCGAAAAGCTGCCGTGTGTAGGGATGCTGCGGATCGGCGAACAGCGCCTCGCGGCTGCCCTGTTCCACCGCGACACCCTCGGAGATCACCATCACCTCATCGGCGATATAGCGGACCACCGACAGGTCGTGGCTGATGAAGACATAGGTCAGGTTGAACTCTTCCTGAAGATCGGCGAGCAGGTTCAGCACCTGCGCCTGAACCGAAAGATCGAGAGCGGAGACCGGCTCATCCAGCACCAGCAGCGCCGGATTCAGCATCAGCGCGCGGGCGATGGCGATCCGCTGGCGCTGCCCGCCCGAGAACATGTGCGGATAGCGGTTGAAGTGATCCGGGTTCAGCCCGACACGGGCAAGCATCGCCTCCGCCCGCTCCCGCCGTTCGGCGGCGGGGATGGAGGTGTTGATCACCAGAGGCTCCATCAGCACATCGCCGACCTTCTGGCGCGGGTTGAGGCTGCCATAGGGGTTCTGGAACACCATCTGAACCTTGGACCGCAGCGCCGGCGCCGGGCGGCGGTTGGCGATGTTCACCACCTCCCCCTCGACCCGCAGCTCTCCGTCAGAGGCCGGGTCGATCAGCGCGATGATCCGGGCGAGGGTGGATTTGCCCGATCCGCTTTCCCCCACGATGGCGAGGGTCTTGCCGCGCTCCACGGTGAAATCGACGCCTTTCAGCGCCCGCACCAGCTTTGCCTTGCCGAACATCCCGGCGGGGACGTGGTAATCCTGGGTAATCCCCTTTCCTTGCAGAACGACGCTCATTGGCCAGCCTCCGCCATGAAATCGGCGACAGTGGGCAGACGGTCTCCGGTGGCATTTTCCGGAAGAGCGGCCAGCAGCGCGCGGGTATAGGGGTTACGGGGCGCCTCGAAGAGGTCCAGCACGTCTGCTTCCTCCATCTTGCGGCCCTTGTATTGCACGATAACGCGGTCGGCGGTTTCGGCCACCACCCCCATGTCATGCGTGATGAGGATGAGCGCCATGCCGTAATCCTCCTGCAGTTTCATCAGCAGGTCGAGGATCTGCTTCTGGATCGTGACATCCAGCGCGGTCGTCGGCTCATCCGCGATCAGAAGGCGCGGGTTGGAGGCGATGGCCATGGCGATCATCACCCGCTGGCATTGCCCGCCCGACATCTGGTGCGGATAGGCATGGAGCTTTTCCTCCGGCGAGGGGATGCCGACGGCCCGGAACAGCTCCAGCGCACGGGCGTGGGATGCCGCGCGGCCAAGGCCGAGGTTGAGGCGGAGCACCTCCTCGATCTGGAAGCCCACGGTGAAGGAGGGGTTCAGCGAGGCGATCGGTTCCTGGAAGATCATGGTGATCTCCCGCCCGATCAGGCGGCGGCGCTCGGCGGCAGTCAGGTGCAGCAGGTCGATGCCGTCGAAGGTCATCTCATCGGCGGTGACGGTGGCCGTATCGCCAAGAAGGCCCATCACCCCCAGCATCGAGACGGATTTGCCGGAACCGCTTTCGCCGACGATGGCCAGAACCTCGCCCTTGTCCACCGAAAGGTCGATGCCATCGACGGCGGTGAAGGTGCCGGCGGTCGTCGCAAAGCGGACGGTCAGGTTGCGGATGGTCAGAAGCGCCATGGGTCAGCTCCGCTTCAGTTTGGGATCGAGCGCGTCGCGCAGCCCGTCGCCCATCAGGTTGATCGCCAGCACCGAGATCAGGATGGCAAGACCGGGCAGCGTCACCACCCACCAGGCGCGCAGGATGAACTCCCGCGCTTCGGCCAGCATGGTTCCCCATTCGGAGGCCGGCGGCTGCGCGCCCATGCCGAGAAAGCCCAGCGCGGCGGAATCGAGCACGGCGGAGGAGAAGGAGAGCGTGGCCTGCACGATCAGCGGCCCGAGGCAGTTGGGCAGGATGGTGCGGAACATGAGCCGCAGGTTGCCTGCGCCGGAAACGCGGGCGGCCATCACATAGTCGCGGCGCATCTCCCCCATCACCGAGGCGCGGGTGAGGCGGGCGAAATGCGGCTGGTAGACGATGGCGATGGCGATCATCGCATTGGTCAGGCCGGGGCCGAGAATGGCCACCAGAACGAGGGCGAGCAGCAGCGAGGGGAAGGCCAGAACCACATCCATCACCCGCATGATGACGGAATCGACCCAGCCGCCGAAGTATCCGGCGACAAGTCCGATGACGATGCCGCCGACCAGCGCGATGGAGACGACGACGATGCCGATGAACAGCGAATACTGCGCGCCGTAGATGAGACGGGACAGCATGTCGCGGCCGACGGCATCGGTGCCGAGCAGGAAGCCCGCGCGTCCGCCCTCCTGCCACACCGGCGGCACCAGCAGGGCGTCGCGGTATTGCATCGTCGGGTCATGCGGCGCGATGAGCGGTGCGAGAACGGCGACGAGGACCAGCAGGATGAAGACGGCAAGCCCGGCCACGGCGCCGCGGTTCTGGCGGAAATAGAACCAGAAATCGGCCAGCATCCGGCGGCGGATCGCGGCGTCGGAAAGTTTGACGGAGGTTGTATCGCTCATTTGTGGCGGATCCTCGGATTGATCAGGCCATAGGTCAGATCCACGAGGAGGTTGACCAGCATGACGATGGCGGCGATCAGCAACAGACCGCTCTGCACCACCGGATAGTCGCGGCGGCTGATGGAATCGATCATCCATTTGCCGATACCGGGCCAGGAGAAGATCGTCTCGGTCAGGATCGCCCCGGCGAGAAGGACGCCGATCTGCAACCCGATGGTGGTGATCACCGGGATCATCGCATTCCGCAGGGCATGGACCCCCACGACGCGCGACGGCGGCATCCCCTTGGCGCGGGCGGTGCGGACGTAATCCTCCCCCAGCACCTCGAGCATGGCCGAACGGGTCTGCCGTGCGATGACGGCCAGCGGGATCGTCGCAAGCACCACCGACGGCAGGATCAGGTGCGAGATCGCCGAAAGGAAGGCACCCTTCTGCCCGGAGATCAGGCTGTCGATCAGCATGAACCCGGTGACCGAGGGGAAGAAATACATCAGCGAGATGCGCCCCGATACCGGGGTCCATTGCAGGATGCCGGAAAAGAGGATGATGAGCAGCAGGCCCCACCAGAAGATCGGCATGGAAAAGCCGATGAGGGCGGTGGTCATGGAGATCTGATCGAACCAAGAGCCGCGGCGGATCGCGGCGAGAACGCCGACCGGCACCCCGACCAGCGTGGCGATGAGGATGGCGCAGAGCCCGAGCTCGACCGTCGCGGGGAAGAGCGACAGGAACTCGGTCAGCACCGGCTTTTTCGTCACGAGCGAATTGCCGAGATCGCCGTGCAGCAAGCGGTTGAGGAAATCGAAGTATTGCATCCAGATCGGCTTGTCGAAACCAAGCTGGGCGGCCACCTCGGCGTGACGTTCGGGCGTCATGCCGCGTTCGCCGGCCATCAGCAGCACGGGGTCGCCGGGCAGCACCCGGACGAAGCCGAAGGCGACGACAGTGATCCCGAGGAACGTCGGGATCAGGTAGAGCAGTTTTCCAAGGATGAAACGGATCATGGCACGTCCTGTGCAGGCGGGCGCGCGGGGCGAACCGCGCGCCCGGATTTCAGGGCTTATTCGGCAACGTCAACGGTGTCGAAGGTGAAGTCGCCCAGCGGGCTCATCACGAAACCGGAGACCTTGGCCGACATCGGCACATATTGGGTCGAATGGTCCAGCGTCGCCCAGGGGGCCTGATCCTTGAAGATCACCTGAGCTTCTTCATAGAGCTTGGTGCGTTCGGCCACGTCCGAGGATTGCTTGGCCTTGGCCAGCAGCGCGGAGAAGTCCTCGTTGCACCAGAAGGCGCGGTTCGCCCCGCCTTCGCCGGCAGCAGCACAGGAGAGGAGAACGCCCATGAAGTTGTCCGGATCGCCGTTGTCGCCGGTCCAGCCGAGGATGACGGCGCCGTCACGGCCCGGTTCCATCGACTTCTTGAGGTATTCACCCCATTCGTAGCTGACGATCTCGACCTTGACGCCGACCTTGGCGAAATCTTCCTGGATCAGCTCGGCCGTGCGGCGGGCGTTCGGCATGTAGGGGCGCTGCACCGGCATCGCCCAGACCTTCATCGACAGATCCTTGACGCCGGCTTCTTCCAGCAGCTTCTTCGAAGCTTCCGGATCATAGGCATCGTCCTGAACCGCGTCGTTGTAGGACCACATGGTCGGCGGGATCGGGTTCTTGGCAACCTGACCGGCGCCTTGGAACACGGCGTCGATGATCGCCTGTTTGTTGATCGCCATGTTCAGCGCCTTGCGGACCTTCGGATTGTCGAAGGGCGCCATGGTGGTGTTGTAGGCGAGGTAGCCGATGTTGAGACCGGCCTGCTCATCCATCTTCAGGTTCGCGTCTTCCTTGATCGACGCGATATCGGCCGGGGCCGGATAGGGCATGAGCTGGCATTCGCCGGCTTTCAGCTTTTGCAGGCGTACGGCGGCATCCGGGGTGATCGCGAAGACCAGATCGTCGATCTTCGGAGCCTCGCCCCAATAGTCCGGGTTCTTGGCGTAACGGATCACGGCATCCTTCTGGTAGGCCACGAACTTGAACGGGCCGGTGCCGATCGGATTGTTGTTGAAGTCTTCCTTGGTGCCGGCCTTTTCGAGCGTATCGGCATATTCCTTCGAGACGATGGAAGCGAAGGGCATGGCGATGTCGGCCAGGAAGGGGGCTTCCGGGCGGGTCAGCACGAATTTGACGGTGTTGTCGTCGATCTTCTCGATGGATTTGATCAGCGACGGCAGTTCCATCGAGGTGTAGTATTCATAGGTGATCCCGGCGATGTATTCGTGCCAGGGATTGTCCTTGTTTCCCTGACGGTCGTAGCTGAAGATCACGTCATCGGCGTTGAAATCGCGGGTCGGGGTGAAGGCGTCGTTGGACTGCCATTTCACGCCCTTGCGGAGATGGAAGGTATATTCCAGCCCGTCGGCCGAAACCTCCCAGGTTTCAGCAAGGCCCGGCTCGATTTCGGTCGTGCCTTTCTTGAATTCCACCAGACGGTTGAAGATCGGGTGGGCCGAAGCGTCGAAGGTCGTGCCGGCGGTATAGGGCGCCGGGTCGAAGCCTTCGGGGGACGCTTCGGAGCAATAGACGAAGGTCTTTGCGAAGGTCGGCAGGGCCGTGCTGCACAGCAGCAGGGTCGCGGCGCCCGCGATTGCGATTTTCTTCAGTAGCATGGGATACTCCTCACTGGTCTTTGTTGGTTCCGCCGATAGAGGTTCGGCGGTTTCGTCGGGGTCTGCCCTTGGTCGGGCCGGCCGTCAGTCCGAGGCCGCAGCCTCTGCCGGAACGGGGCGAGGCGGGGCCGCAGAACGCGGAATGGGCGGCGAAGACGTGGCGCCGTGCAACATTTTGCCGGTCCACAGGATGCGCGCCGTCTGATCGGATGCATTGGCCCAGGAATGGGGATGCTGTCCGAGATAATGCATGCTGTCGCCGGCGCCCAGGAGGAAGTCCTGTCCGCCGACCGACTGCCGGATCGTGCCTTCGAGGATGAAGATGATCTCTTCGCCTTCGTGCTGAACGGTTTCCGAGACATAGCCGACCGGGACATTCAGGATGAAGGAGGTCAGCTCATGGCCCGGAAATTCCGCACCGATCTTTTCGTAGCTGATGGAACTGCCGGCGAGGGAAAATCTGATGCGCTCCGACGCGCGGGTCAGACTGTCGGCCTGATGCGGGGTGGCGATGAAATAGTCGATGCCCACCTTGAGGGCCGCCGCGATTCCCGCGAGCGTTCCGAGAGTGGGAACGGCATTGTCGCGCTCGACCTGGCTCAGATACCCCACGGAGACACCACAGACATTACTCAACTCCTGCAACGTCAGCGACATCAGTTGCCGACGTTTCCGTATCCGACGACCAAGCGCCATCGAAATGCCGTCTGCCTGCTTTCGTGTCATTCAACCCCGGTATCGACGGCTCTCCTCTGGCGGGCATTTCAGCCCAAAAGGCAGGGAAGGACAACAGGAATATCTGTCAGGGAAAAATAATTATTCTCGCCCCCGGATGCGGCGTTCTTTTCGCCAGCCGCTTGTCTGGGTGCCGGGCCGATGCAGGACGCTGCCAGCCTTGCTCTTGCATGGTTTTCCCGTTAATCGCGGGCGAAACCGTGAAGGAGCTTTTCCAAGATGTCCGCTGCGAAATATGCGCCGAAGAAAGTCGTTCTCGCCTATTCGGGCGGGCTGGATACGTCGATCATCCTGAAGTGGCTTCAGACGGAATACGGGTGCGAGGTCGTGACCTTCACCGCCGATCTTGGTCAGGGGGAGGAGCTGGAGCCGGCGCGGCAGAAAGCGATCCTGATGGGGATCAAGCCGGAGAACATCCATATCGTCGACGTGCGCGAGGAATTCGTGCGGGATTTCGTTTTCCCGATGTTCCGCGCCAATGCGCTTTACGAGGGGCTTTACCTGCTTGGCACTTCCATTGCGCGGCCGCTGATCTCGCAGCATCTGGTGCGGATCGCCCATGAGACCGGCGCGGATGCGGTGGCGCATGGGGCGACGGGCAAGGGCAACGATCAGGTGCGGTTCGAGTTGTCGGCCTATGCGCTCGACCCGTCGATCAAGGTCATCGCCCCGTGGCGGGAGTGGGATCTGACCTCGCGTACCAAGCTTCTGGAGTTTGCCGAAGCGAACCAGATTCCGATCGCCAAGGACAAGCGCGGCGAGGCGCCGTTCTCGGTCGATGCGAACCTGTTGCACACCTCTTCCGAGGGCAAGGTGCTGGAGAACCCGGCGGAGGAAGCGCCGGAATTCGTCTATCAGCGCGTGACCCCGGTGGAGAAGGCACCCGATACCCCGGAATATGTCGAGATCGGTTTCGAGAAGGGCGATGCGGTGTCGATCAACGGCGAGGCGCTGAGCCCGGCGACGATCCTGACCCGGCTGAACGAACTTGGCGGCAAGCATGGGGTCGGTCTGCTCGATCTGGTGGAAAACCGCTTTGTCGGGATGAAATCGCGCGGCCTTTACGAAACCCCCGGCGGCACGATCCTGCTGGAGGCGCATCGCGGGATCGAGCAGATCACGCTCGATGCCGGGGCGGGTCATCTCAAGGACAGCATCATGCCGCGCTATGCGGAGCTGATCTACAATGGCTTCTGGTTCAGCCCGGAGCGCGAGATGCTTCAGGCCCTGATCGACAAGAGCCAGGAGCATGTGACCGGGACGGTGCGGGTCAAGCTTTACAAAGGCTCGGCGCGGACGGTGGCGCGCTGGTCGGATCACTCGCTCTATTCCGAAAAGCATGTGACCTTCGAGGAAGATGCCGGCGCCTATGACCAGAAGGACGCGGCGGGTTTCATCCGCCTGAACGCCCTGCGCCTGAAGCTGATTGCGACGCGCAATGCGCGGGTGGCGAAGAAGGGCTAGTTCCCGCTTTGTTTCACGTGAAACAGGGGGCCGCATCCTCGGGTGCGGCCTTTGTCATTCGTGACGCTACGGCGCGGTTGCACCCCTTCCTGCCGCGGCTAGTCTGCGCCGCAAACAGGGGGAGGCCGGTTTGGCACTGGAAGACATCGCGAGTCGGTTGAGCAAAGCCCTTGAAACCCGGCCCTTTTCCGGCAGCCTCAAGTTCGACTGCGGCGAGGCGGGCGTGATCGTGATGGCGGATGGAGCCGCCAGCACGGCCGATCGGGAAACCGACTGCACGCTGCGTTTGAGCGAAGAGAATCTGGCGAATCTCCTGAAGGGCCAGCTCAATCCGATGATGGCGCTGGCCACGGGCAAGCTGAAGCTTTCCGGCAATCCCGCCGTCGCCATGGGGTTGGCAAAACTGCTATCCACCCGCTAAATCGACCCGAACCAAGGCAAGAGCAACGACGGTTGGGCCGGACCCGGTCGATTGCGTGAAATCAGCGGAATCCCGAGCCCATTCAGAACAGCCTGCCGGGATCATTCGGCGCAACCATACTTGGCGGAACCCCGTCAGGTCGTGCGTTCAGGGGCGAGGGCCGTGGCTTCCCTGCGGTCCGGAGCCCTGAGGGGCCGCAGACCGGGCAAGCAAGGAAACGGCATCAAGAGAAGCGGGCAAAGCCGCACCACGCCAGCAAAGCATGGTGCCGCCCGCCTTCCAGAAGAACCCGGTCTATCTTCGGTTCAGCGCCTTTGCAGTCAGGTCAGACAGCGCCACCTTCTGCTTGCCATCGGCATCGAAGTTCGACGGGTCAAACCACGTCTGATAGGCGGCTTTCAGCGCCGGCCATTCGCCATCAATGATCGAGAACCACGCGGTATCCCGGTTCCTGCCCTTGATGATGAAATGCTGACGGAACAATCCCTCGTAGGTGAAGCCGAATCGGCCCGCGGCCAGTTTCGAGGGCTCATTGCCATTGTCGCATTTCCACTCGAAGCGACGGTAGCCGAGCGTATCGAAGACATGCGCCATGAAGAGAAACAGCGCCTCGGTCGCCTTTGCGCTGCGGGCCATGGCCGGACCCCAGTAGATGTTGCCGATTTCTGCCACGCCATGCGTTGCGTCGATCCGCATCAGCGCCTGTCGCCCCACGGCCTTGCCGGTGGCTTTGTCGATGACCGCAAAGAACATCGGGTCGTCGCTCTGCTCGGCCTTGTCGGCCCAGGCACGGGCATCTTCGACCGTTTCGGGCGGCATGTCGGGCAGATAGCGATACTTCTCCTGCCGGTCCGGCACGGCGGCGGCAATGCGGAGTTCCTCGGCATGATCCTCGGCGCGCAGAGGCACGAGCTTGACGAAACGCCCTTCGATCACCTGCTTCTGCGGTTTGGGAAATCCGGTTTTCAGCATTTCAGCCCTCTTCGTTTCCGGCAAGCCCTCTGGACGCCGTGTTCTGCAACATCCCGCCCTGACCGGTGCGAACAAAGACGTAATGGACATTGCCGCCGCCTTCAAGAATCTCGCAGCAGTGGATCGGGTGGCGCGGGACGTAGGCGTAATCCCCGCCGGCAGGTCAAAGGACGTTTGCCGCCCTCCCCGCAGTCGATCCCGGATGCGGCCCGCTAGCAGGAGCCGCAGCGCCACTGGCCCGGCTTGCAGACAGCGGTGACGCGGCATCGCCCGACCCGGCCGGCGGTCCCCCACTGACAGCGCCTTTCGGAGGTTCTGTCCGGGAGGGTGACGGAGCCGGGCTCCGGATTCCCGGCGCGGAAGTAGCTGATTTCCCTGAACGGAATGTCCGGCATTGCGAGCCGGCATGTGAAAAGGGGGGCCGAAGCCCCCCGATCCCTTAGTGGACCACTGCCGCCGCCGGCCGCTCGCGCCGGCTGGCCGAAACGCGGTCGCCGATCAGCAGGCCCTCCGCACCCACCGTCACCTTGACCGTGCTGCCGTCCAGCACGTCGCCGGAAAGGATCATCTCCGCCAGCGGGTTCTGCAGGTGGTTCTGGATCACCCGCTTCAGCGGCCGCGCCCCGAAGACCGGATCATAGCCTTCATCCGCCAGCCACCCCTTCGCCTCGGCATCGAGGTCGAGCGTGATCTTGCGGGCCGCAAGCCGCGCTTCCAGACGGCGGAGCTGGATCTCCACGATGCCGCCCATATCGCTGCGCTGCAGACGGTCGAAGATGATCATGTCATCCAGACGGTTCAGGAATTCGGGGCGGAAATGGCTCCGCACCGCCTCCATCACCTCCGACCGCGCGGCGGTGCTGTCGGCCCCGTCCGGCAGTTCCGACAAGGCCCGCGCCCCGAGGTTGGAGGTCAGGATGATCAGCGTCTGCTTGAAGTCCACGGTGCGGCCCTGACCATCGGTCAGCATCCCGTCATCGAGAACCTGCAACAGCACGTTGAACACGTCCGGATGGGCTTTTTCCACCTCGTCGAACAGCACGACCTGATAGGGCCGCCGCCGCACGGCTTCGGTCAGCACCCCGCCTTCGTCATAGCCGACATAGCCCGGAGGCGCGCCGATCAGCCGCGAGACGGCGTGCTTCTCCATGAACTCCGACATGTCGATGCGGACCATCGCGGAATCGTCGTCGAAGAGATATTCGGCCAGGGCCTTGGTCAGCTCGGTCTTGCCCACCCCGGTCGGCCCGAGGAAGAGGAAGCTGCCCAGAGGTCGCCCCTCGTCGTTCAGACCGGCCCGCGCACGGCGCACCGCGTTCGAGACAGCCGTGACCGCCGCCCGCTGGCCGATGACCCGCTTGCCCAGCTCCTCCTCCATGCGGAGAAGCTTCTCCCGCTCGCCTTCCAGCATCTTGGCGACGGGAATTCCCGTCCAGCGTTCGACCACTTCGGCGATCTGCTCCGGCCGCACCGCCTCGGAGACGAGCGCATCGCCCTCCCGCGCTTCGGCCTCGGCAAGGGTCTTCTCCAGCCCCGGAATGATGCCGTAGGACAGCTCCCCCGCGAGGGCGAGGTTGCCCTCGCGCTTGGCCTGTTCCAGATCGGCGCGGGCGCGGTCGAGCTTTTCCTTCACTTCGCGCGCGGCTTCCAGCTTGTCGCGTTCGGCCTGCCATTTGGCGGTCAGCTCGGCAGATTTCTCCAGAAGGTTCGCAAGCTCCTGCTCCAGCCGCTCCAGGCGGTCCTTGCTGGCCGCATCATCTTCCTTCTTCAGGGCTTCCGCCTCGATCTGAAGCTGAAGGATCTGCCGGTCGAGCGCGTCCAGCTCTTCAGGTTTGCTGTCCACCTCCATCCGCAGGCGGGAGGCGGCTTCGTCCACAAGGTCGATGGCCTTGTCGGGCAGGAAGCGGTCGGTGATGTAGCGATGCGAGAGCGTCGCCGCCGCCACGAGGGCGGAGTCGCTGATCCGCACGCCATGGTGCAGCTCATACTTCTCCTTGATGCCGCGCAGGATGGAGATGGTGTCCTCCACCGTCGGCTCCGAAACCATGACCGGCTGGAATCGCCGGGCGAGGGCCGCGTCCTTCTCCACATACTTGCGGTATTCGTCGAGCGTGGTGGCGCCGACGCAATGCAGCTCGCCCCGCGCAAGGGCAGGTTTGATCAGGTTGGCCGCATCCATCGCGCCATCGGATTTGCCCGCGCCGACCAGCGTATGCATCTCGTCGATGAAGAGGATGATCTCCCCCTCCGCCGAGGTCACTTCGTTGAGGACGGCTTTCAGGCGCTCCTCGAATTCGCCGCGGTATTTCGCCCCGGCGATCAGCGCGCCCATGTCGAGCGCCATCAGCTTCTTGTTGCGAAGGCTTTCCGGCACGTCGCCGTTGACGATCCGCAGGGCGAGCCCCTCCGCAATCGCGGTCTTGCCCACGCCCGGCTCCCCGATGAGCACCGGGTTGTTCTTCGTCCGGCGCGACAGGACCTGCATGGCGCGGCGGATTTCCTCGTCGCGGCCGATGATCGGGTCGATCTTGCCCTCTGCCGCCGCTTCGGTCAGGTCGCGGGCATATTTCTTCAGCGCCTCATAGCCTTCCTCGGCCGAAGCGGTATCGGCCGTGCGGCCCTTGCGGATGTCGTTGATCGCGGTGTTCAGCTTTTGCGGCGTGACCGCCCCGGCTTCCAGCGCGGCTTTCGCCGGGCTCGTCACCATGCACAGCGCCATCAGGATGCGCTCCGCCGGCACGAAGCTGTCGCCGGCCTTCTTGGCGAGCTTTTCCGCTTCGTCCAGCACCCGGACGAGGCCGGGGTCCATGAAGGGCTGTGCGTCGCCGCTCACCTTGGGCAGCTTGGCAAGGGCGAGGGTCAGAGCCTCCACCACGCGCGCGGGTTCACCGCCCGCCCGCCGGATCAGGTTCGCCGCCAGACCCTGTTCGTCATCCATGATCGCCTTGAGCAGATGTTCGGGCGCCAGCCGTTGATGGCTTTCCCGCATCGCAATCGTCTGCGCCGCCTGAATGAAGCCGCGCGACCGCTCCGTGAATTTCTCCAAATTCATCGGTTATTCTCCTTTTCCCAGCACCGCCTGCGAACGCCCTGAAAAGGCACGTCCGCTCCGGCCTTGCGGTGAATTTGGGGGGCGGAAGGCCGGGCCGCAAGACCATCCGCCCCGCCGGCCATCAATTTTCCGCCCATTCCCGTCCGCAACCTCGGCGGCATCGCGCCCGCAGGAGGAGAGTGCCTGTTCAAGCCGCTTGCGCGGCGCGGGAACGGCAGGCCTAAGAGAGAAAACGGGAGAGGGCAGCCCATGAATGACAACCTGCAACCTTTGTTGCACAAGGCTCCGCTGCAGGGGCTGCGGGTGAACATCAACCGGGCCGGTCTGTGCATCGGCGATCCGGTGGAGCTGGTGCTGATGGAGGATGGGCAGGTCGGCATCTTCGCGCGGGTGCGGAAGCGGTTTCTGGGCATCATCCCGCATCAGGGGCAGGCGCAGCTCGGCGAGCTTGCCCCCCAGGCCGCACGGATGATCGCGCCGGCGCTGCATCACGGCCAGCATCTGCGTGTCCGCATCGTCGGGCTGACGCCGGAACATCTTTCCGACAGCGCCGGGCCGGAGGTGCATATCTCCGTCTGGGGCGACAAGGCGCGGCTGGCGGAGGCCTTCCCGCCTCAGTTCTCCTCGGGCGGGGCGTAACGCATATAGGCGAAGGCGCTTCCGTCGGGCGACCAGTTCGGCACGTTCATCGTGCCTTGCCCGCCGTTGAATTCCAGCACCCGCCGCCGGTTGCCGCCTTGCGGATCGCAAAGGACAAGCGCCACCGGCAGGTCGCGCGGATGGCCGAGCGTTCCGGGCGGATAGGCGAGATACAGAAGATGCCGTCCGTCCGGCGAGGGATGCGGGAACCAGTTCACATGGTCGTCGGCGAAAAGCCTGCGCTGGCCGCTGCCGTCCGGCGCCATGATCCAGATCTGGGCATGGCCGTCGCGGTCGCAATTGTAATAGATCGCGCGGCCGTCGGCCGCATAATCCGGCCCGTCGCAATGGCCTTCGCCGAAGGTCAGCCGGGTTTCCTCGCCGCCCTCCACCGCAATCGTGTAAACGTCGATCACCCGGCTGCCGCCGCGCGCCGCGACATAGGCGAGCCGCCTGCCATCCGGCGACCAGCCATGCCACCAGCTTGGCGCCTCGGGAGAGGCCAGTTTCGGCTCCCCCCCCTCGGCGGGCATGAGGAAGATCTCCGACCCGCGGTCGCGGTGATGGGACAGGACGATCCGCTTCCCGTCAGGGCTGATGCCGTGGTCATTGTTGCAGCGCGTGGCAAAGCCGCTCTCCACCGGCTCCAGTGCCGGCGCGTCAAGCGGTACGCGGAAAAGCCGCCCGTCGCCATTGACCAGAAGCGACCGCCCCGAAGGGTCCCAGTTCGGCGCTTCGATCAGCAGATCGGTCCGAAGCACCACCCGGACAGAGCCGGTGGCAAGGTCGTAGATCTCAAGCGCGCTTCGCATCAGAGTTCTCTCCTTGGTCCTGGGTCCTCGGCAATCGGCAAGTGTTGCGCCCGTTGGTGGCCGCGGAGGGGTTTGGCAACCCTCCGGACCTCTCCGCAGGATATTTTCAGATAGAAAATGGAGAGGGGGGGAAGGCCCGATAAGTCGCCCAGCCAGGGGGCGGGCCGGCCCCTAGCCCCGCTCCTTCGGAGTCAGCAGCTTCTTCGGACGCATCGCCTCTGCCGCTTTGAACAGGCCGAAGGTCTGGTTGACGTAATTCACCACTCCGCCGATCTTCTCCATATAGGCAGACAGTTCCGGCGTCCGTTCCGCTTCGACGACCTGAACGGAGCGGTCGGGGCCTTCGGCCTCGAACTGGCAGTAAAAGAGCGGCTCGCCGCGTTTCAGCACGATGTCCCGCTCCGGCTCATGCCATTCGAAGGCCCACATCAGCGGGCGCGGCCAGATGTTCAGCGGAAAGCGCCCGCCGAAGATCGTGCCGGGCAGAGCCTCGCGCCGGTAGTGGAGGAAGGGCGAAAGCTGGGTCACATAGACCAGCTCATCGGCGATGAAGCAGTAGGGCAGCACCATCTGGATCGTCGGGCGGTCCGGATAGCGCCATTCGGCCTCGTTCACCAGCGTCACGATCTCGCCGAGCTTGTTGGCGCGGATGGGGGAGGCGGCCCCGGCCCGGTTGACCAGATGCGCCTTGCCCTTGTCGTCGCGGCCAAAGCCCAGATGGATGTCGAAGGGGCATTTCACCATGAAATACCGGCTTTCGAGCTGGATCACCGCCGGGCAGCGGCTGGCGCTTTTGGAATGGGTCTTGGAGGTCTGCCGGCTGACCACCCGCTCCGGCGCGTCATAAAGGACGGCACCCTTGTCGGAGGTCAGAAACCAGCCCACCGAAACCGGCCCGCTTTGCGGCCCGCCCTCGGGGCGGTCGAATGTCAGGTGAATATCCACGGCCTGCCCTTTCGTTTTGGTGCAGAGTCCACCCGGCTTTCCCGCCTGTCAATGCGCCAAAGCAGCCCGGAGCGCGGCAACCCGGCCCCGGTCGGTGCGTTTCTCCGCTCCGGACTGGAAGCCGAAGGAGAGGGCGAGCGGGTCGGTCGGCAGCGGGGTGGAGCAGGAGGCGTGGATTTCCCGCAGGGGCAGGCGGCGCAGGGCGGCAAGGCTTTCCACCGAAACCCCCGCCCCCGGCATGATCACTGCCCGGTCGCCCGCCTGTTCCATCATGGTGGCGAGGGTTTCCACCCCTTCCGCCGCCGACCGCGCCCCGCCCGAGGAGAGGATGCGCCGGAAGCCGAGGGCAATGGCCTGCTCCACCCCCGCGCGCTTGTCGGGGCAGAGGTCGATGGCGCGGTGGAGCGTCAGATCCATCCCCGCCGCCTCGGCCACCAGAAGGCGCAACACCGCCTCATCCAGCCGCCCATCCGGGCGGGAGGCGCCCAGCACCACGCCGGTCAGGCCGCAATCCCGCGCCGCGCGGATGTCGGCGCGCATGACCTCCACCTCGGCGGCGGCAAAGCGGAAATCCCCCGACCTCGGCCGGATGATCGGATAGCACGGCATCCCGCATCCCGCCGCCTGCCGCATCAGGCCGAGCGTGGGCGTCAGCCCGCCAAGGGCGAGTGCTGCACACAGCTCCACCCGGTCGGCCCCGCCGGCCACCGCCTCGGCAAGGCCGGGGGCATCGTCCACCGCCACTTCGAGAAGGATGGTCATGGCGCACCTCCGAACCGTTCCAGCCCGGCTTCCGCCGCGCCCACAAGCCCGGCATCCGCCCCGATGATGGCCGGCTGCACCAATGGCCCGGCGCTCCGGTGCAGGCAGCCGGCGCGGGTGGTCTCATCCAATGCGCGGATCAGCGCCGTGGCATTGGAAAGTCCGCCGCCGACCGGAATCGCGGTGACGCCCAGCAGGTTGACGAGCTGCGCCAGATGGCCGCCGATATGGCCGCGCCATTCGGCCACCGTGGCGGAGGCTTCCGCCTCCCCCACCAGCCAGCCCGACACGATCGCTTCCGCCCCCATGCCCGTGCCGTGCAGCGCCTGATGAAGCCGCTCCATCCCGCGTGCGCCTCCTATGGTGTCGAGGCATCCCACCTGCCCGCAGCCGCAGCGCAGGGCAAGCGGCCCCCGGATCACCGGCCCATGGCCCCATTCCCCGGAAATCCCGCCCGGCCCGCTGACCAGACGCCCGTCGAGCAGCAGCCCGCCGCCGACCCCCGTGCCAAGAATGATGCCCAGAACCGAACGATGTCCCCGCGCGACCCCGCGCCGGGCCTCGGCCAGAGCAAAGCAGTCGGCATCGTTGAGGATCAGGACCGGCAGGCCCAGCCCCGTTTCCAGATCCGCGGCAAGGCGGCGACCGGCGAGGCAGGGCAGGTTGGCGATGGTGATCTGCCCCGTCGCCGGGTCCACACCGCCGGGGATGGAGAGGGTGATCCCCCGCTCCGTTCCCGCCAGAAACCGGCGCAGCGCGGCGAGGAAGGCCGGGAAATCCTCCGCCGGGGTCGGCGCTTCGCCCAAGGGCGTCAGATCGCCGGAAGCGGACGCTCTGGCGGCGCGAATCCGTGTGCCGCCGATCTCGAAAACAAGGATCATCGCTGCCCCCTTTGCCCCTTCCTAAGGCTTTGGCTTGACAGCCGCAACGCAGCCCCGCATGACCGCCCCGCCCCCACAGCCCGAACAGGAGCCTGCCGATGTCCGATGATCGTCTGATCGTGGCGCTTGACGTGCCGAACGTGATCCAGGGTCTTGCCCTTGCCGACCGGCTCGGCGAGGCGGTGAGCTTTTACAAGATCGGCCTCGGGATGCTGACCGGCGGGGGTTTTGCCTTGGCGAATGAGTTGAAGCAGGAGCGCGGCAAGCGGGTTTTCCTCGACATGAAGCTCTTCGACATCGGCGCGACGGTGGAGGCGGCGGTGCGCGGCATCGCCCGGCATGACCTCGATTTCCTGACCGTCCATGGCGACCCGCAGGTGGTGCGGGCGGCGGCGGAGGGAAAGGCGGGCAAGGGGCTGAAAATCCTCGCGGTGACGGTGCTGACCTCGCTCGACCGGGCGGATCTTGATGCGAACCTGATCAAGCCCGGCGATATCCATGAAATCACGCTGGAGCGCGCGGCGAGGGCGCTGGAGGCGGGGGCGGATGGGGTGATCGCCTCCCCGCAGGAGGCGGCGATGATCCGCGCGCTGCCGCAGGCGAAGGGCCGGCTGATCGTGACGCCGGGGGTGCGCCCGGCGGGGGCGGCAAGCGGCGACCAGAAGCGGATCGCCACGCCGGAACAGGCGATTGCCGACGGCGCCGATCATATCGTGGTCGGCCGCCCGATCTGGCAGGCAGCCGATCCGAAGGCGGCGGCAGAGGCGATCACGCAGGCGTTGCGGGGGTGATCGGGGGATGGGCATGATTGCCCATCCTGCTGCCAACCCGCGCGCTCAATCCGCGATCACGTCCTGGCGCTGCTGGCCCAGCCCGGCGATGCCCAGCTCGATCACATCTCCGGCCTTCAGATAGGTCGGCGGCTTCATCCCCATGCCCACGCCGGGCGGCGTGCCGGTGGAGATCACATCCCCCGGATGCAGCGTCATGAACTGCGACAGATAGCTGACCACATGCGCCACCCCGTAGACCATCGTCTTGGTCGAGCCGTTCTGCATGGTCTTGCCGTTCACCGTCAGCCACATGGCCAGATCCTGCGGATCGGCCACCTCGTCGCGGGTCACCAGCCAGGGGCCGAGCTGGCCGAAGTTGTCGCAGCTCTTGCCTTTCGTCCACTGGCCGGCGCGCTCGGTCTGGAAGGCGCGCTCGCTCACGTCATTGGCGACGGCAAAGCCCGCAACATGGTTCAGCGCCTCGGCCTCGGAGACATATTTCGCCCTGGTGCCGATGATCACCGCCAGCTCCACCTCCCAGTCGGTCTTGACCGAGCCGCGCGGGATGATCACCGGATCGTTCGGGCCACAGATGGCCGAGGTGGCCTTCATGAAGATCACCGGCTCCGGCGGCACGGCCATGCCGCTTTCGGCGGCGTGATCGGCATAGTTGAGGCCGATGCAGATGAACTTGCCGGTCCCCGCGACGCAAGGACCAAGCCGCGCGGCGCCATCGACCACCGGCAGCAGCCCCGCGTCGATCCCGCGCAGCGCCGACAGCCCGGCGTCGGAGATCACCGCCCCGCCGATATCCGGGACGATCCCGGTCAGATCGCGGATCGTGCCGTCGCTGTGCAGAAGGCCCGGACGTTCGGCCCCGGCGGGACCATGGCGAAGAAGTTTCATCTTGTTTCCTCAGATATTGGACCAGCCGCCGTCGATCACATGGGCGACGCCGGTGGTATAGCTGCTTTCATCGGAGGCGAGATAGACCACAAGTGCCGCGATCTCCTCCGCCCTGGCGATCCGCCCGATCGGCTGGCGGGCGATGAAGGCGGCCCTGGCCGCCTCATAATTGCCGGTCGCATGGAGCCGCTGATCGAGCGAGGGGCTTTCCACCGTACCGGGGCAGATGGCGTTGCAGCGGATGCCACGGGTGACGAAATCGGCGGCGATGGCCTTGGTCAGCCCGATCACCCCGGCCTTGGTCGCGCCATAGACGAAGCGGTTCGGCGCGGCGATCACCGAAGAGGCGACGGAGGCCATGTTGATGATCGACCCGCCGCCGTTGTCCAGCATCGCGGGCAGAAAGGCTTTGCACATCCGATACATGGCGGTCATGTTCAGATCGAGGCTGAAGGCCCACTGATCTTCGTCGCAGTCGAGGATCGTGCCATTCGCCACGAATCCCGCGCAGTTGAAAAGCACGTCGAACGGCCCGCGCGCCGCGGCCGCAGCGATCGAGGCCGGGTCGCGGACGTTCAGATGCAGGGTTTCCAGCCCTTCCGCCCTCAGCGCCTCAAGGGCGGTGTCGTTCACGTCTGTCGCCAGAACCTTCGCGCCTTCGCGCGCCATGGCCAGCGCCGAAGCCCGCCCGATTCCCTGCCCGGCGGCCGTTACCAGCGCCGTCTTCCCTGCCAAACGTCCCATTTCCAATTTCCCTGCGAAACAGTTTCAACCGATCTTCCGCCGCCTACATCACCGCGCCGATCTGCCATGGCACGAATTCCGCGCCTCCGAAACCGAGCCCTTCGGATTTGGTGATCTCCCCCGAGGCGACACGGATGAACAGTTCAAACATCTCGCGGCCCTTGGCTTCAAGAGTGACACCGCTGTCGATGATGTCGCCGGTGTTGATGTCCATGTCTTCGGACATGTGGTTGTACATCTCGGAATTGGTGGCGACCTTGATGCAGGGGACGGGCTTGTAGCCGGAAACCGAGCCGCGCCCGGTGGTGAAGACGATCAGATTCGCGCCAGAGGCCACCTGGCCGGTGACCGAGCAGGGGTCGTAGCCGGGGCTGTCCATGAAGACGAAGCCCTTCCTGGTGATCGGCTCGGCAAAGAGGTAGACATCCTCCAGCGGGGCGGAGCCGCCCTTGGCCACCGCGCCCAGCGACTTTTCGAGGATGGTCGAAAGCCCGCCGCGCTTGTTGCCGGGGGAGGGGTTGTTGTTCATCTCCCCCTTGTTGCGGGCGGTGTAGTCTTCCCACCAGCGGATGCGCTCGATCAGCTTTTCACCGACTTCCGGCGTGACGGCGCGGCGGGTCAGCAGATGCTCGGCCCCGTAGATCTCCGAGGTTTCCGACAGGATCGTGGTGCCGCCATGCTGCACCAGAAGGTCCGAGGCGATGCCGAGCGCCGGATTGGCGGTGATGCCCGAATAGCCGTCGGAGCCGCCGCATTGCATCCCGATCACCAGTTCGGAAACCGGGATCGGCTCTCGGGTGGCGGCTTCGGCAAGCTGCGCCATTTCACGCAGGGCCTCCACTCCGCGCTCCACCGTGCGGCGGGTGCCGCCGGTCTGCTGGATGGTCATGTGGCGGAAGTTGCCATCATCGCGCATCCGCGCCTTGCCGACCAGATCGGGGATCTGCATGACCTCGCAGCCGAGCCCGACCAGAAGGATGCCGCCGAAATTCGGGTTGCGGGCATAGCCCTGAAGCGTGCGGAAGAGCGTATGGTAGCCCTCATTGTCGCCCGCCATTCCGCAGCCGGAGGAATGGGCGATCGGCACGATGCCATCGACATTCTTCAGGGCCTTGAACCAGTCGGTCTTTTCCGCCTCCTCGGCGATGAAGCGGGCGACGGAGCCGGAGCAGTTCACCGAGGTCAGCACGCCAAGGTAATTGCGCGTGCCGGCCTTGCCGTCGCTGCGCCGGTAGCCCTGAAAGGTCCGCTCTTCCGTCGCGGCGGGAAGGGGCCGCGCCTCGGAGGCATAGGCGTAGTCGTGGCTGTGATCCGACATGGCGAGGTTCTGCACATGCACATGCGCGCCTGCCGGGATGTCCTGGGTCGCCCCGCCGATGATCTGGCCATAACGCCGCACCAGCTCGCCCTTGGCAATCGGCTGGTTGGCGATCTTGTGGCCGCGTTTCACCGGCTCGATCAGGGTGATGTTCAGCGCATGTGCTCCGGTCGGCAGATCGGCGAGCGCGATATCCACATTGTCATCGGGGTGCAGGCGGATCGTCGTATTCATGGCTGGGCCTCAAGCGGACGGAGCTAAGGTCGAAAGGGCGCGATCAAGATGGGTGTAGCCGCCATCCACGAAAAGCCATTGCCCGGTGGTATGGCCGTTGCGGGGCGAGAGGGCGAAAACCGTGGCATCGGCGATCTCGCTGTCGAGCGTCATGCGGGTGCCGAGCGGGATGCGGGCGGTGATCTCGGCCAGTTTGGCCTCGCGGTCGGGCAGGGTGTCGAGCCAGCGGTCATAGAGCGGGGTCATCACCTCTGCCGGGATCACGGCATTGACGCGCACCCCGTCGCCCGCAAGCGCCGCCGCCCATTCGCGGGTCAGACCAAGCTGCGCCGCCTTCGCCGCGACATAGGCGGAGGTGCCGCCCTGCCCGGTCACGGCGGTTTTCGAACTGATGTTCACAATCGCCCCCTTGGCAGCCTTCAGATCGGCCAGGAGCAGATGGGCGAGCGTGTAGTAATGGATCAGGTTGTTGCCGATGGACGCGCGGAAGGCCTCCGGCCCTGCCTCCAGCCCCACGCCGTCATTGACCCCGGCATTGTTCACAAGGCCGTAGACCTGTCCCCAGCGGGCATGGACCTGATCGACGGCGGCGCGGATCTGGTTGTCGTCGGACAGTTCCACCTGCACCCAGCCCGCCCGCGGCGCGGCGGCCAGGATGGCGGCGAGAAAGTCGGGCTCCGGCGCGCGGCGGGCGAGGATCACCGGCACGGCGCCCTCTGCTGCCAGAAGTTGCGTGATGGCCCCGCCGATGCCCGAGGCACCGCCCGTCACGATCACCACCTTGTCCTTCAGCCCCAGATCCATCTCGTTCATCCTTTGAAGTGGTTGGGGCGGCCCCACGGTTGGGAAGACCGCAGGACCGCCCCGGTTTATCCCTTGGGAGGGATCTCAGTCGTAAAGAACCGCAGCGATCTCCGGGGAGTCGATGTTGGTCTTGTCATACCAGTAGAAGCCGGTGTCGATGTTCTTCTCGACAGCTTCGCCCTTGGCGGCGGCGACGGCGGCTTTCACCGTTTCATAGCCGATACCGACCGGGTTCTGGGTGATGGCGCCGGCCATGGAGCCATCCATGATCGCCGCTTTCTGCACGGCGCCGGAATCGTAGCCGATGACGATCACGCCCTTGGTGCCGGTTTCCTTGATCGCGTTCAGAACGCCGATGGCGGAGCCTTCGTTCGCGCCGAAGATGCCCTTGATATCGGGATGTGCGGTCAGGATCGCCTTGGTGATCTCGGTCGACTGAAGCTGGTCGCCCGCGCCATACTGGATATCGACGATCTCGATGTTCGGGTATTTCGCGGCCACTTCGTTCACGAAGCCGTCGCGGCGGTCGATGCCGGTGCGCGAGGTCTGGTCATGGACGACGAGCGCGACCTTGCCCGCCCCACCGATCAGCTCTGCCATCTTGTCGGCGGCCAGAGCGGCAGCGGCAACGTTGTCGGTCGCGGCGGTCGCCACCGGAATGTCGCTGTCAACGCCGGAGTCGAAGGCGATGACCGGGATGCCGGCTTCCTGCGCCTGTTTCAGCAGCGGAATGGCGGCCTGGCTGTCCAGCGCGGCAAAGCCGATGGCGGCAGGCTTCTTTGCCAGGGCGGCGGCCAGCATGTCCATCTGCTTGTCGACCTGGGCTTCGGTGTCCGGGCCTTCGAAGGTCACGTCCACGCCGAATTCCGCACCGGCCTTGTCGGCGCCGGCCTTCACGGCCTGCCAGAACTGGTGCTGGAACCCCTTGGAGATCAGCGGGATATACAGCTTGTCCTGGGCCGAGGCGACGCCGGCGCTGGCGACGAGCGCCGCGGCGCTGACTGCCGCAAAGAGGGTCCGTCTGGTAATCATGGTCTCACTCCCATTAGTAGGTGAACGGTTGTTTGTTTTCGGAACGTTTCTCGTTCTCTTGGTGTCTTATCCCATGCGGCGGCGGCGCATCATGTCCGCATAGACCGCCGCGATGATGATGAGGCCGGTCACGACCGTCTGCCATTCCTGTGCCACCGACATGATGCGGAGGCCGTTGAGCAGCACGGACATGATCAGCGCCCCGATGATCGTGCCGAGCACCGAGCCTCGCCCTCCGGCCAGCGAGGTGCCGCCGATCACCACCGCCGCGATGGCGTCCAGTTCGTAGCCGAGGCCGAGCGCCGGCTGCGCCGAGTTGAGCCGGGAAGAGATGATCAGCCCCGCCAGCCCGCAGATCCCGCCGGCAAGGGCGTAGATCGCCATCTTCCAGCCGTCGGTGTTCACGCCGGAAAGCCGCACCGCCTCTTCGTTGGAGCCGAGCGCGAAGCAATAGCGGCCAAGTACGGTGCGGTTCAGCACATAGCCGATGACAAGGGCGAGGATGAACAGGATCAGCACGCCGTTCGGAATGGGCAGCGCAGGAATGATCGTTCCGATCAGCGAGCCGGTCGAAATCTCGGGGTAGGAGGGGGTATCGTTGAAATAGATCGGCTTGGTGCCGGAGATGACCAGCGACAGGCCCTTGAGGATCAGCATCATGCCGAGCGTGGCGATGAAGGGCGGGATCTTCATCTTGGCGATGAGCGTGCCGGAGATGAGGCCGCAGGCGGTCCCGGCCGCGATGGCGCCAAGGATGCCGAACGGCAGCGGCATCCCGAGGAAGGTCAGCACCACCCCGGAGATCACCGCGCAGAAGGTCATCAGCGTGCCGACCGACAGGTCGATGCCCCCGGTGATGATCACCAGCGTCGCGGCGATGGCCAGTACCCCGTTCACCGAGGTCGCCTGAAGGATGGCGATGATGTTCGCCGTCTGCAGGAAATTCGGGGAGGCCAGCGAGAAGAAGACCAGCAGCACGATCAGGCTGGCGAAGGCCAGGAGCTTCTGCTGCGCGCCGGAAGCCTTGCGGTCCTTCGCCGGGGTGGCGGTGACGGCTGGGGTCGAGGTCATGCGGTTGCTCCTTCCATGGCGTCCGAGCGCAGGGTGGCCAGACGCATGATGTCTTCCTGGGTGGTGGCCTGCCCGCCGGGCAGGATGCCGGTGAGGCGGCCTTCGCACATCACCGCGATGCGGTGGGAAAGGCGCATGACCTCCGGCAGTTCGGAGGAGATGACGATCACCGCCTTGCCCTCGGCGGCGAGGGTTTGCAGGAGGCGGTAGATCTCCGCCTTGGCGCCCACGTCGATGCCGCGGGTCGGCTCGTCGAAGATCAGGATGTCGCAGTCGCGCAGCAGCCATTTGGCGATGACCACTTTCTGCTGGTTGCCGCCGGAGAGGAGCCGCACTTCCTGCCGGTCCGACGGGGTGCGGATGGCGAGGGTGGAGATATAGTCCTTCGCCACCTGTGCCAGGGCATTCTCGTTCACCACGCCCATGCCGTTGCGGAAGCGGAACATGCTCGCCAATCCGACGTTGGCCCGCACGTCGAGGCCGAGGGCGAGGCCGAAATGCTTGCGGTCCTCCGACAGATAGCCGATGCCGGCCGCCACCGCATCCGAAGGGGTGCGGATCGGGCGGATCTTGCCGTGGACGTGGATTTCCCCCGCCTCACGCGCATCGGCGCCGAAGACGGCGCGGGCGACCTCGGTGCGCCCCGCTCCCATCAGCCCGGCAAAGCCGAGGATCTCGCCGCGCTTCAGCGTGAAGCTGACATCGCGGATGGCGCGGCCACGGCGCAGGCCCTTGACTTCGAGCGCCACCGGAGCCGCGGAAAGATCGGGGATTTCCACATGGGTCTGGTCCAGTTCCCGGCCGACCATCATGGAGATGATGGTGGCAATCGGGGTCTCGGCCGCCTCCACCGTGCCGACATAGGCGCCGTCGCGCATCACCGTCACCCGGTCCGAGATGCGCTTGATCTCGTCCATCTTGTGACTGATGTAGACCACCCCCACCCCTTCGGATTTCAGGCGGCGGATGATGGCGAACAGCTCGTTCGTCTCGGCATCGTTCAGGGCGGCGGTCGGTTCGTCCATGATCAGGATGCGGGAGCGGTGCGACAGGGCCTTGGCGATCTCCACCATCTGCTGACGCGCGACGGAAAGGGAGCGGACCTCGGCCCGCGGGTCCATCGCCACGTTCATGCCCTTGAAGATCGCCTCGGCATTGCGGTTGAGCGCCGCCTCGTCCAGGCGCCCGAAAGACAGGCGCGGTTCGCGGCCGATGAAGATGTTCTGCGCCACTGTCAGGTCGTTCATCAGGGCCAGTTCCTGATGGATGATCCCGATGCCGAGCGCCTGCGCGGCGCGGGGGCCGTTGATGGTGACGGGCTTGCCCTCCACCTCCATCCGCCCCTCGTCGGGCTGGTAGATGCCGGAGAGGATCTTCATCAGCGTGGATTTGCCGGCGCCGTTCTCGCCCATCAGGGCATGAACCTCACCCGCGCGCAGATCGAAGCGGGCGGCTCGCAGGGCGTGGACGCCGGGGAAGCGTTTCTCGATCCCCTCCATCTTTACCAGATCAGTCATGCCGCTCCCCCCTCGAAATCGACAATGACCTTGATGAGAGCGCCGCGATCCGCCGCAAGCGCAGCCATCCGTCCGGGCAGATCTTCGGGTTTCAGCACCTCTGATTCAAGCGCCTTGCTGTCGATCCGGCCCTCGCGGAGCGCGGCCATGACCTGCTCGAAATCCTCTCGCAGGGCATTGCGGGAGCCGATCAGGCGCATCTCGCGTTTGTGGAACTCGGGGTCGGAGAAGATGATCTCGTCGCGCACGACGCTGACCAGAACATAGGTGCCGCCATGGGCGACATGGGCGAAGCCTGCGGTGATGGCGCGGGTGTTGCCGGTGGCGTCGAAGACCACATCGAAGCCGTCGGCCAGATCGCCGGTCAGCAGCGGCGCATCGGTGCCGTGGGTCGCGGCAAAGCCGAAGCGGTCGCGGGCGGCGGCAAGGCGTTCCGGGCTGGCATCGAGGAGATGCACCTCCGCTCCGGTCAGCCGGGCAAAAAGCGCCGTGCCAAGCCCGATCGGGCCGGCGCCCGTCACCAGCACCCGGTCCCCCTTGCCCACGCCGGAGCGGCGGACGGCATGGGCGCCGATGGCCAGAAACTCCACCATCGCGGCCTGACGCGGGGTCAGGCCTTCGGCGGAATAGAGATTGCCCGCCGGCACGGCAAAGCGCGCGCACATGCCGCCGTCGCGGTGGACGCCCAGAACGCCGATGGACATGCAGCAATTCGGCTTGCCCCGGCGGCAGGCGTGGCAGGTGCCACAGGAAACATAGGGGTTCACGACAACCAAGGCACCCGCCTGCCACCCCCCGGCATCTTTGGCCACGCGACCGCTCAGTTCGTGGCCGATCACGCGGGGATATTCGAGGAACGGATGCTTGCCCTCGAAGATATGGTAATCGGTGCCGCAGATGCCGACAGCGCAGGTATCGACGAGCACCCAGCCTTCAGGAGCGGATTGCGGCAGCGGTCGCGGGATCAGGGCAAAGTCACCGGGGGCGACGCAGGTGCCGGCCAACATGGTCGCGCCCTTCATGGGGCCGTCATCCAACATCTCACAGCCCTCCCCTGCCGCAGAATCGGAACTTTATCATTAAAGACATTTAACCCGGCGATTCTGGGCTTGCCAACTGTTTTTAATTATTTCTAACCATAAGACAGAAACCGGAGGTTCCCATGGCCCGCACCGACGCCCGTTTCCGCGCCGCCTATGACCAGTCGCTCGACCTGTTGCAGGGGCAGGAGCCCGGCTCGGCGCTGCCTTCCGAGACGGTGATCGCGGCGGAGCTGAAGGTCAGCCGGACGGTGGTGCGATCGGTCCTTTCCGGCTTGCAGGCGGCGGGGATCATCCTCTGGGACGGACGGGACAAACGCCTTCTCCGCGCGCCGGTGGCGGCGGATCGCCTGCCCGCCCGCGATGACTATATCAGTCTGGAAGAGCTGGAGGGCCGCTTCCTCGACTGGGTGCTGCGGTTCGATGTGCCGGCGGATACGCCGCTCAATGTTGCCCAGCTTGCCAAGCAGTTTTCGGTGCCGCCCCATTCTCTTCAGGAATTCCTCTCGGGTCTCAGCCATTTCGGGCTGGTGGAACGGCGTCCGCGCGGCGGCTGGCGGCTGCTGGGCTTCACGGCGGATTATGCGGTGGAGCTGACGGAGTTCCGCATGGTGCTGGAAATGAACGCGATCCGGGTGCTGGCGGGCCTGCCGGAAAGCCATCCGGTCTGGGGCCAGCTCCGCGATCTGGAGGCGCAGCACCTCTCGCTGCTGGAGCGGATCGAGGTCGATTTCCACGATTTCTCCAAGCTCGATGAACGATTCCACGCGGCGGTGAATTCGGTGGTGAGCAACCGCTTCGTGGTGGAGTTCCAGAAGGTGATCTCGCTGATCTTCCACTACCATTATCAATGGGACAAAAGGATGGAGCGGCACAGGAACGAGACTGCGATCCGCGAGCATCTGCGGGTGATCGACGCCCTCAGGAGCCGGGATGCGGTGGCAGCGGAAGCGGCGGCACGGGCGCATCTGGCGACCTCGAAGGAGACGCTTCTGGGCTCGTTGCGGGTCAACAAGCTGGTGTGATGGCGAGGGGCCTCAGCCCGCCGCGATCCCGCGCAGGACCGGCTTCGCGCCGCGATCCCCCGCCGCCTCCGCCCAATGCAGGAAGGCGCGGATGCGCCGCCCGATCTTCTGGGCGTGGTTCTGGGCGATGTCGGAAATCCGGTGGTCGAGGAAGGGATTGGCGAAACGCTCCAACGTCGTCGCCACATAGGCCTGCGCCTCCGCCCCGAAGCCCGCGGCGGCGAAACCGGGCAGGACCTCGGTCACATAGATTTCCCGCAGCCGGGCCGAAAGTGCCGCATCGGCCAGCCAGTCGCGGACCAGAAGCGGCACCGCCTCCGGCGCTTTCAGCCAGCTTTCGGCCATCACCGTATGGCCGAGGTTGAGGATGAACAGCTTCAGCGCCTCCACCCGCGCAAGATCCTCGACGATCTGCACGGCAGGGTGCAGGCAGGGTGCCACCAGCCCCGGCTGACGGGCGATGGCCCAGAGCGCATAGGGCTCCGACACCGCCCCCGCCGGCTCCAGCGGTTCTGAGACGATGCGGTCCACCAGCGAATTGCCCCAGATCACCCCGCCCCGCAGCCAGTCGCGGAAGGCGGCGCTCCGCCCCTCGGCCAGCACCAGCACCCGGTCGCGCAACACCTCGCCATTGGCAGAGACAAGCTCCGTCGGCAGGATCTGCAATGACCGGCCCCCGGCGGCATGGCGCGCTTCCAGCAGGGTCAGGAGCTTGGCCGGATAGGACATGGCCGGATCAAACGGCCCGGAATCGGCGGGTTGCGGCTGAAACCCCGTGTCTCCGGTGTTGGAAAGCAGGATCTCCGCCTCTTCCGCCGCGATGCGCGTGACCTCCGCCCAGTCGGCGACCGACAGCGTGCGGCGGATGGAGGTGACGCGCACCTCCCGGTCGATCAGCGCCCCGCCCGACAGCCCCCGAATCCGCACCGGAAAGCCCTCCGGCGCCGAAAGCGCGGCAAGCCGGCGGGCGCGGGCCGCATCGCGCGTGGTCTGCACCACCGTCACCGGGCCACAGTCCTGCCCCGCCTCCCGCGCTTCGGAGAAGAAGAGATCGGCATGGGCCTGCAGGAACCGGCTGGTTCCGAATTGCAGGATAGGCGTGACGGTTGCGGGCATGGCCTCCCCCTCGGATACTGCCTTTTATGATTAAAGACAAAACCGGAAAGCGTCAACGGAGAGGCAGCGCCCCAGATCGGATCAGCCCTCAGACGGGCCATTGCGCCCGGTCTTCCCCTTGCCCTTCATCCCCTGTGCATAAGTATCCTGCGGGGAGGTCCGGAGGGGTGCAAAACCCCTCCGGCGCCTGACCAGAACGCGCGGCAGCAGGCAGGCGCTCAGATCACCCGTACCAGCCGCAGGGCATCGTAGATCGCCGCATGGATGTTGCGCGCTTCCACCGCGTCGCCGATACGGAAAAGCCGGAAGCCCTCCGGCCCTCCGCTCAGCCCCTGCGGCGCGCCTTCGATCAGCGCCTCGTAATCCACGGCGCCGAGGTTCTGCGACTGCGGTTTCAGGTCGAAGTAGATGTCGGCCAGCGGCTGGGTGCCATGGTTGACGACGATCTGGTCATAGTGGGCGGTCTTGCCCAAAGCCATGTAGTCGCTGTCCACCGTGGTCTTGAGCCGGTTGCCGTCCCGCTCCACCCCGGTCAGGCGGTAGGTGACGGTGAAGGTCACCTCCTTGTCCTGCAAGGCGCGCATGTAAGGCACGAGGTTCATCGCCATCACATCCGGGGCGAAGGTGCGGTCGGGGGTCATCACCTCCACCCTCGCCCCCGCCTCGGCGAGCGCCTGAGCTGCCTGGAGCGCGGTATGATCGCCCGCGTCGTCGTAGAGAAGGACGTTGCTCCCCGGTTTGACATCGCCCGACAGGATATCCCAGGCGGAGACGGTCAGATCGTTCCCGAAGGCGAGGATATCCTTGTCCGGCAGGCCCCCCGTGGCGATGATCACCACATCGGGGTGCAGGGCCAGCACATCCGCCGCCTCTGCCCAGGTGTTGAAGCGGAACTCCACCCCCATCGCCGCGCATTGCGCCATGCGCCAGTCGATGATGCCGATCAGCTCGGCCCGGCGTTTGGTCTGCGCGGTCAGGCGGACCTGCCCCCCCGCATCGGCGGCAACCTCGAAGACCGTCACCTGATGGCCGCGGACCGCGGCCACCCGCGCCGCCTCCAGTCCCGCGGGGCCGGCCCCGACGACGACCACGCGGCGCTTCACTTCGGCCGGGGCAATGTCATGCGGCTGGCTCTCCTCCCGCCCGGTGGAGGGGTTGTGGATGCAAAGCGCCATACCGCCCTGATAGATCCGGTCGAGACAATAGGTGGCGCCGACACAGGGGCGGATATCCTCCTCGCGCCCCTCGACGATCTTCCGCACCACATGGGGGTCGGCCATATGGGCGCGGGTCATGCCCACCATGTCGAGCTGCCCGGACTGCACCGCATAGCGCGCGGTCGCCACATCCGGGATGCGCGCGGCATGGAAGGTCGGCAGCCCGACCTCGGCCCGGACCCGCCCGGCGAAGTCGAGATGGGGGGCCGACTTCATGCCGTGGATCGGGATCACGTCGGTCATGGCGGGGTCGGTATGGATGCGGCCGCGGATGATGTTCAGAAAATCCACCAGCCCGGAATCACGGAACATCTTCCCGATGGCGATGCCTTCCTCGGCGTCGATGCCGCCGGGCTCCACCTCATCCGCCGTATAGCGCACCCCGAGCAGGAAATTTTCTCCGACCCGTTTGCGGCAGGCCGCCAGCACCTCCATCGAGAAACGTGCGCGGTTTTCCAGACTGCCGCCATAGGGCGCGGCAAGGCTGTTGGTGAAGGGCGACATGAACTGGTCCATGAGATGGCCGTAGCACTCGAACTCCACCCCATCGAGACCGGCCTCCTTCATCCGCTCCGCGGCATCGGCGTAATCCTCGATGATGCGGGCGATGTCCCAATCCTCGATCACCTTGGGGAAGGCGCGGTGGCTCGGCTCCCGCGACTTGCTGGCGGCGACGACCGGCAGCCAGTCACCCTTGTCCCAGCGGGTGCGGCGGCCGAGATGGGTCAGCTGGATCATCACCGCAGCGCCCTGTTCGTGGCAATCGTCGGCAAGGCGCTTCATCCACGGCACCACCTCGTCCTTGTAGGCGAGGATGTTGTTGAAGACCGGCGGGCTGTCCTTCGACACCGCCGCCGAGCCCGCCGTCATGGTCAGCGCCACCCCGGCCTTCGCCCGTTCCAGATGGTAAAGCCGGTAGCGGTCCTTCGGCATCCCGTCTTCGGGATAGGCCGGCTCATGGCTCGTCGTCATGATCCGGTTGCGGAGGGTCAGGTGCTTCAACCGATAGGGCTGCAACAGGGGATCGTTGGACGCGGATCTGGACAGGGGGTTCGACACGGGCTTGCCTCCGGATGGCGCTGGCGGTTTCCTCAAGGAAAGCAAGAATCGACACTAGTGTCAAGTTTTCTGAAAGCCCGGTTGTCACGCTGCGGCGGGGCCTTTAGGCTGGCCGGATGGAACAGGTGCAAAACGAGCGTGGCTGGCGAGGATCGGCGGAGGTCTGGCTGGATGCCGGCTATGAGGCGCTGGTCGAAGGCGGGGTGGAGGCGGTGAAGGTCATGCCGCTTGCCCAGAAGCTCGGCCTGTCGCGGACCAGCTTCTACTGGCATTTCCCCGACCGGGAGGCGCTTCTGGCCGGGCTGATCGCGCGCTGGCAAAGCCGCAACAGCGCCAATCTGGTCGCCCGGACGGAGGCCCCTGCCGCGACCATCACCGAGGCGGTTTTCAACCTCTTCGACTGCTGGATAAGACCCGAGCTCTTCGACAGCCGCATGGAATTCGCCATCCGCACCTGGTCGCTGACCGATCCGGCCCTTGCCGCGACGCTGCGCGGGGTGGACGAGGGCCGGATCGCCGCCATTCAGGCGATGTTCCAGCGTCACGGCTATCCGGCGGCGGAGGCGGAGACGCGGGCGCGCACCATCTATCTGACGCAGGTCGGCTACATCTCCATGCGCGCCGACGAATCGCTGGAGCTGCGGCTGCAACGCATCCCGGCCTATGCGCTCACGTTCACGGGGCGCCAGCCTTCGGAGGCGGAGGTGGCCGCGTTCCGCGCGCGGCACCTGCCCTCAGACCAGCCGTAGAAGCAGCCGGATCAGCATCTCGCGCTCTGCCGCGTCAAGCGGGGCGAGGGTGCGGTCAGAAATCGCCAGCCCCTCCGCAAGACGGTTGCGGAACAGCGTCTGCCCCGCCTCGGTCAGCGAGACGGTCAGGCGGCGGCGGTCGCCGGTATCCGGGCTGGTGGCGACGAGACCGAACCGGGCGAGCCTGTCCACCACCCCCTTCACGGTTGCGGCATCAAGCGCGGTCGCCCGGCCAAGATGGTTTTGCGATTGCGGCCCCAGTTCCGCCAGACGCGCCAGAACCGCGAATTGGGTGGTGGTCACTTCGGGGATGGCGGCGGAAAACAGCGACAGATGGCGCTGCGTCACGCGGCGCAGCACATAGCCGATCTGTTCGTCCAGAACATAGGAGGGCGGCTTTTCCATCGTCCTTCCGGGATAGCCGCCACGGTCCGGTCACGCAAGAACCCAGTCGAGGCGGGGTTTGGTCCTGCCGGGCCGCATCGCGGAACATATGCCATTTGCCCAGACTTGCGGCAGTTGTGTGATGGGCCTGCCTGCCGCCTGCCGGTCTGCGTCATTTCATGGCGCTTCCCTCCTCTGAAGGGCAAGGGCAGGCCCCGACATCTTCCCGGCCAAGCAAGAAAGTTGACAGAGGGCAGCGACCCCGGCAATCTTTTGCATACAAACAAACTCCGGGTGCCAGATGTCCAGCTATGCCCGACCTGCCGGGATGCGAGAGGCGTTGGAACTGCTGTCGGCGCGGCCTTGTCGCGTGCTGGCGGGCGGGACGGATCTTTATCCCTTGGCGGGCGCGGAACTCGGCGGGGATGTGCTGGACCTGACCGCCCTGTCCGATCTGCGCGGGATAAGGACAGATCCGGGGGGGCTGCGGATCGGGGCCTGCACAAGCTGGTCGGAGATTGCCGAGACCCCCTTGCCTGCCGCTCTTGCCGGATTGCAGGCCGCCGCGCGTCAGATCGGCGGGCGACAGGTGCAGAACAGCGGCACCATCGGCGGCAACCTGTGCAATGCCTCGCCCGCAGCGGATGGCGTCCCGCCGCTTCTGGTGCTGGAGGCGGAGGTGGAGCTGGTCTCGCCCCGAGGATCTCGGCGCATGGCGCTGGCCGACTTTCTGCTCGGCCCCCGCCGCACGGCACTTGCGGCGGGGGAGATTCTGGCAGCGGTGATCCTGCCGGACAGCGCGCTCCGCGGCACTTCGACCTTCCTGAAGCTCGGCGCGCGGGCCTATCTCGTCATCTCCATCACCATGGCCGCCCTGCGCTGGGAACTGGAAGGCGGGCGCTTTCGCCGCCTCTCCCTCGCCGTCGGGGCCTGTTCCCCGACCGCCCGCCGCCTGCATGGGCTGGAGGCGGCGCTGATCGGCCTTCCCCCTTCCGAAGCGGCGGCGCGCGTGACCGAGGCCGCTCTGAGCGCCGACCTCGCCCCCATCGACGACATCCGCGCGACAGGCGCCTACCGGCTGACGGCGGCGGCGGAGCTGTTGCGGCGCGGCCTGCGGGAGGCGGCGGCATGATCGCCTTCACCCTCAACGGCGAAAACCGGGCCACCGAGGCCGCCCCGACCGAACGCCTGAGCCATGTGCTGCGCGAAAGGCTTGGCCTCACCGGCACCAAGATCGGCTGCGAGGCGGGCGATTGCGGGTCCTGCACGGTTTTGGTCGAGGGACGGGCGGTCTGCGCCTGCCTTACCCCTGTGGCGCAGGTCGAGGGCAGGGCCGTGGACACGGTGGAGGCGCAAAGCCCGATCCTCACCCGTTTGCGCGCCGCCTTCCTCCGGCACGGCGCGGCGCAATGCGGCATCTGCACACCGGGGATGCTGATGGCCGCGGCGGAGCTTCTGCACCGCAATCCGGCGCCGACGATGGCGGAGGCGGAGGTGGCACTGGGCGGCGTGCTCTGCCGCTGCACCGGCTACCGCAAGATCCTCGCCGCCGTTTGCGATACCGAAGGAGCCGGGCCTGCACCCCTGCCCGAAGGCAACCCGATCGGTCAGCGCCTGCCAAGGCTCGACGGGGCGGCCAAGGTCGCGGGCGATCTTTTCGGGGCCGATGTCTGGCACGAAGGGGCGCTGGTGCTGCGCGCCATCCGCTCCCCCCATGCCCATGCCGCCTTCACCCTTGGCGACCTTGCGGGTTTTGCCGCCCGCCCCGGCGTTGCGGCGGTTTTCACCGCCCGCGATGTGCCGGGGCGCAATGCCTTTGGCGTGATCCCCCAATTCGCGGACCAGCCGGCCATCGCCGCCAGTCCCGCCCGCTTCCGCGGCGAATGTGTCGCCCTCCTGGCGCTGGAGCCGGACGCCGCCGACCCCTCCGCCGACTTCCCGATCCGGTGGGAGCCTCTGCCCGCCCTCTCCTCCCCCGCCGAAGCCGAGGCGGAGGCCGCGCCGCTGATCCACCCCGACCGCCCCGGAAACCGGCTCATCGAGGGGCGGGTGCGGAAGGGCGATGCCGCCACGGCGCTCGCCCGCTCCGCCCATGTCGTCGAAGGCGGCATCGCTACCAGCTTCGTCGAACATGCCTATATCGAGCCGGAAGCCGGTTCCGCCTGGATGGAGGGCGATACCCTCTGCATCCGGGCCTGCACCCAGGCCCCGGTGATGGATCAGGAGGAGACCGCCGCCATCCTCGCCCTGCCGAAGCACCGCGTCCGCATCCTGCCCTCCGCCGTGGGCGGCGGCTTCGGCTCCAAGCTCGATGTCAGCGTGCAGCCGCTTCTCGGCCTTGTCGCGCTGAAAACCGGGCGGCCTTGCCGGATGGTCTACAGCCGCGCCGAAAGCATGGCCTCCACCACCAAACGTCACCCGGCAGAAATGCAGGGCCGGATCGGCTGCGATGCGGAGGGCCGGATCACCGGGATGGAGTTCGAGGGCCGATTCAACACCGGCGCCTATTCGAGCTGGGGACCGACTGTCGCCAACCGCGTCCCGGTGCATGTGAGCGGCCCCTACCTCACCCCGCATCTCACCGCCCGCGCCCGCGCGATCCATACCCATGGCCCGGTCTCCGGCGCCTTTCGCGGCTTCGGTGTGCCGCAGGCGGCGATCTGGCAGGAGACGCTCTATGACCGGCTGGCAGAGGCGGCAGGTCTCGACCGGCTGGAGTTTCGCCTGCGGAACGCCCTGCGCGACGGCGATGCCTCGGCGACCGGGCATGTGATGGAGGCAACCGGCATCGCCGCCTGTCTGGAGGCGCTGCGCCCGCATTGGCAACGGGCGCTTGCGGGCGAAGCTTCCGCACCGGGGATGCGGCGCGGGGTGGGCATCGCCTCCTGCTGGTATGGCTGCGGCAATACCGCGCTGCCGAACCCGTCCACGATCCGCATCGGCCTGACGGCGGCGGGGCGGCTGGTGCTGCATCAGGGGGCGACGGATATCGGTCAGGGCTCCAACACGGTGATCCCGCAGATCGCCGCTGCCGCCCTTGGTCTGCCGGTTGGGGAGTTCACCCTGATCGGTCCCGATACGGCGCTGACCCCGGATGCCGGCAAGACCTCCGCCAGCCGGCAGACCTTCGTGTCGGGCCGGGCGGCGCAGGCGGCGGGGGCGGCGCTGCGCGGCCGCATCCTGCGGCTCGCCAATGCGGGGGAGGGGGCGACACTCCGCCTCTCCGACGGCAAGCTGACGGTGCAGGAGGGGGCGACCCTCCGCCAGATCGACCTCTCCGCCCTGCCTGCCGACGCCTTCGGCTATGCCCTTTCGGCGGAGGAAAGCTACGATCCGCCGACCACCCCGCTGGATGAGAACGGTCAGGGCCGCCCCTATGCCGTCTACGGCTTCGGCGCGCAGATGGTCGAGCTGGAGGTGGACAGCACCCTCGGCACCCTCCGCCTGCTGAAGATCACCGCCGCCCATGACCTTGGCCGGGTGATCAACCCGCTGCTTGCCGAAGGCCAGATCGAAGGCGGCATCGCGCAGGGCATCGGCCTCGCCCTGATGGAAGACTACCTCCCCGGCAGGACTGAGAACCTGCACGATTACCTGATCCCCACCACCGGCGACGTGCCACCCATCGAAAGCCTGCTCATCGAAGTGCCGGATGCCGATGGCCCCTTCGGCGCCAAGGGGCTTGGGGAACACGTCCTGATCCCCACCGCGCCGGCGATCCTGAACGCCATCCGCCACGCGACGGGCGCGGAGCTGACCCGGCTGCCCGCTCTGCCCCACCGCATCCTCGCCGCAATGCGGGAGGCGGGCCGGTGAAACATCTCCCCTCCTCCCCGTCCTCTGTGCCTAAATATCCCACGGGGGTCAGACAGCGGTTTCGCCATCGGTCCGGGAGACCGCTGGCTGGGGGGTGTGCGACCCCCCCCGGCTTACAAGCATCGAGCGGGGCCGCGCCATGACCGAGACCCCGGAAAAGATCCGCTGCGATGCCTGCCCGGTGATGTGCTACATCGCCCCCGGCCAGACCGGCGCCTGCGACCGCTACGCCAATACCGCCGGGCGCATCACCCGCACCGATCCGGTTCTGATGCTTTCCCATGCGCTTGAGGGTGGACAAAGGCTCGTTCCCTTCGCGGGCCGGGACTGGGAGGAAACCCCCTTCCCCGCCGATACCCGCGTCACGGGCATCGGCTCCGGCACCACCTATCCGGATTTCAAACCGGCGCCGTTCATCGTCTCCTCCAGCATTGCCGGTGCCGATATGGTGACGGTGGTGACGGAGGCGATCTTTTCCTATTGCGGCGTGAAGGTGAAGATCGACACGGACCGCTTCCTCGGCCCTGAAGGCGCCTTTGTCCGGGCAGAGGGCGAGATCATCGGCCATGTCACCACGGCGGAATACGGCAGCCAGATGCTGTCGCTCGGCGGGGTCCATCACCTGACCGGGGGCAGCAAGGCGGAGGGGCGGATCACCTGCGCGGCCCTTCTGGCGCTTTGCAACGGGGAGCCGGTGACGCTCACCATCGAGGGCGGCTCGGAGGTGATCGTGCAGGCAGGCCGCGCTCCGGTGGTCGATGGCCAGCCGGAGCGGCGGATGCGGGTCGGCTGCGGCTCGGCCACCATCGGCATGTTTGCCGCGCAATGGCAGGGGCTGGTCGATGAGGTGGTGGTGGTCGATGACCACATCACCGGCGTCGTCAGCGAACATCAGGCCGGAAAGGTCATCGGCTGGGAGCCGACGGGGATAAAGATCAAGGGTCACCGCTCCACCCCCGGCCGCTACTTCCGGGTTTCGGAGCCGGGTCTGGGCTGGGGCGGCACCCGGCTGACCGATCCGCTGGAGATTCTTGGCGACTGGAACCCGAAGAAGGGGGCAAGGCCGGGGCTAAGGCTGCTGATGGTTTCCACGACCGGCGAGGAATTCGGCTATTATGTGCTGGATGAGGCGCTGATCCCGCAGCCGCATCCCCTGCCGGAGGCTCTGCGCCAGACGGTCGGACTGATCGACGAGAATTGCGAACCCTCGCTCTGCACCGTCCTGTTCATGGGCGGCGCCGGGGGCAGCCTGCGGGCGGGGGTCACGCGCAATCCGGTGCGGCTGACCCGCGCGGTCCAGTCCGGGGCGACGCGGCTGACCTCCGGCGGGGCGGATTGCTATGTCTGGCCGGGCGGTGGCATCACCTTCATGGTCGATGTCACACGGCTGCCGCAGAACGCCTTCGGGTCGGTTCCGACCCCCGCCCTCGTCGCGCCGCTCGAATTCACCCTGCCGCGCGCCGATTACCTCGCCATGGGCGGGCATGAGGCGGCGATCCGCCCGCTCGCCACCCTGCTGCGGGAGGGCGGGGAATATCCGACCGCCGCCCTGCTGCTGCCCTGGCCGGAGGAGGGGGGATGAGCGGTCCGCAAGTCGTCACTCTCCCCGATGGCCGGCTGCATCTGAACCATGGGCCGATCGACCTGATCTGTCAGGCCTGGGGGCCGGGGCGCGAGGAGGGTCTGCGCCGGGCGATCCTTCGCTTTGACGGCCTTCTGGAGGAGCTGGTGGCGGAGCTGCCCGCCCTCCGCTCCGGACAGGCTGTGCTTTCCGGTCCCATCGCCCGGCGCATGGGAGAGGCCGTCGCCCCCTATCGCCCGGCCTTCATCACCCCCATGGCCGCCGTGGCGGGAGCCGTGGCCGAGGCGGTTCTGGCGGCGCTTTGCGGCGCAGAAGGCGTGGAGCGGGCCTTCGTCAACAACGGCGGGGACATTGCCCTGCATCTCGGTCCGGGCAAAAGCCTCATCTGTGCGCTGCCCGAAGGCGGAAGCCTGACCCTGCGGGCGGAGATGCCGGTGCGGGGCATCGCCACCTCCGGCTGGCGCGGACGGAGCTGGTCGCTGGGCATCGCCGATGCGGTGACGGTGCTGGCGCGCAGCGCCGCCGATGCCGATGCCGCCGCCACGATGATCGCCAATGCCGTCGATCTGCCCGGCCACCCCGGCATCACCCGCCGCCCGGCACAGGAGATGCAGGCCGACAGCGATCTCGGCCCGCGCCCCGTCACCGTGGCCGTCGCCGCGCTGACCCCGGCGGAGGTGGCGGAGGCGCTTCACCGCGGGCAGGCTCTGGCGGAAGGCTACCGGGCGCGTGGCTTGATTGAAGGGGCCGCCCTTTTCCTTCAGGGTGAGATGCGGGCGACAGCGGCCTTTGCCCTGCCGGGGGTGCTGCGGAAACCGAAGGAGGAAAGCGAGCATGTCTGATTTTGCCATCCGCAAGATCGTCACCCAGATCGAGGAGGTCTGGCACGAAGGCGGGCCTCTCGCCTCCCCCCCGCCGATGAAGGGTGCGATCTATGCGATCTGCGCCAATCCCTTCGCGGGGCGTTATGAGCCGGAACTGCAACCGGCGATGGAGGCGCTGAAGCCGCTGGCGCTGAGCCTCACCGACCGGCTGGTCGCGGCGCTCGGCGGGCGTGAGGGTATCGACGCCTATGGCAAGGGTGCCATCGTCGGCGAGGCGGGCGAGCATGAGCATGGGGCGATCTGGCATGTCTCCGGCGGTTACGGAATGCGCGACCGGCTGGGGGAGTGCCGCGCGATCGTACCATCTGCCATGAAGGTCGGCGGCATGGGGACGACGCTGGACATCCCGCTCGGTCATCTCAACGCGGCCTATGTCCGTTCGCGTTTCGACGTGATCACCATTGCCTGCGAAGACGGGCCGCGGGCGGGAGAGGTGCTGTTCGCCCTCGCCATGGCGCGCGGCGGGCGGGTGCATAGCCGCATGGGCGGGCTGGAACTGGCGCAGGTCAGGGGTGAGGACGGGCTGCGATGACCCACAGGCGGGGCTGCTGCGGATGAAGGGGCTGGCGGGGGTCTTTCTGCTCCTGCCCGGCGCGGCTTTCGCCTGCGCCTTGCCTCCCTCGGTGGTGCTGACCCTGCCGACCGGCTATTACATGGCTGGCGCGGCTGCGGTGGTGGGTCTCACGGCGCTGCTGGCGGCGGGGACGGGAAAGGTTCCGGCGCTGACCTGCTGCCGGATCGCCGAAGGGCCGGACCGGCTGCCGCAGATGGCTTTGTCCTATCTGTCCTTCCTGATCCTCTGCGCGCTTCTGGCGCTTGGGTTCCTTGGGGCCGAGGACCCGATGCACAATCTTCTGACCCTCGGTTTCTGGACCGGGATCTGGGTGGCGCTGCCGATGGCGGTGATGGTCTTCGGCAATCTCTGGCGGCCGATCAGCCCCTGGCGCGCGCCGGTGCGGATCGCGCGGCTGCTGCTGGGGCGGGAGCGCGGCATCGGGCTGGCGCGCTTCGGCGCCTGGCCGGCGGTGATGGGGCTGGCGGGGTTTTCCTGGTTCCTCAACGTTTCCGTCGCGCCGCAGGACCCGGAGGGGCTGGCGCGGGTCATGGGGATCTACTGGCTCGCGGTCTTTGTCCTCGCGGTGGCGGAGGGTGAAGACTGGCTGGATCAGGGCGAGTTCCTGACCCTGTTCTTCGCGCTCATCGCCCGCGTCGCCCCGCTTTGGGCCGAGCGGCGAGACGGCCGGGTCGCGCGCTATCTCGGCTGGCCGGGCGCGCAGATCGCGCGGATGGCGCCGTTTTCGCGGGCGGAAATGGCCTTTGTCAGCCTCGCCCTCGCCTCGCTCAGCTTTGACGGGCTGTCGGAGACCTTCTTCTGGCTTGGCCTGATCGGGGAGAATCCGCTGGAATTCACCGGGCGCTCCGCCGTGGTCCGGGTGAACACGGCAGGTCTGGCCGCCACCTGGGCGGTGACGGCGGGCCTCCTGTGGGCGGTTCTGGCCCTCGGCCGGCGCCTTGGCGGAGAGCGGTTTGCAGCCGGGCCGCTGATGCTGTCCTTCCTCGCCATCGCCGCCGGTTACCACATCGCGCATCATCTGGTGACGCTGCTCGGCTCCGGCCAGTTCCTGATCCTCGCGCTCAACGATCCGCTGTTCCGGGGCGATGAGATGCTGGGCCTGCCGACCTTCTTCGTCTCCTTCGGGTTCCTGACCGATCCCGCGGTGATGAGCCTGATCTATGCCGCGCAGTTCGCCGCGGTTCTGGGCGCGCATCTCCTGGCGGTGGTGCTGGTGATGACCCGCGCCGGATCGTCGGCGCGCGCCGTCGCCCATCTGCCGATGACCGGGCTGATGGTGGTTTACACGGTCTTCGGACTATGGCTTCTGTCCACGGCACGGGGGGTGTGACCTCGTGTAAGATATTGTTTGAACACTAACAATTCGGAAATCCAAGCGGCGGAAAGCGCCCGATCACAGGGAGACGGACCATGACCAGACGGACCTTGAACAAAGCGGAACCCTCGCGGCGCGCAGTGCTGAAGGGCATCGGGGCGGGGCTCCTGGCCTCGACGGTGATGCCGGGGGCAGTACGGGCGCAGGGCGCGCCGATCAAGCTCGGCTTCCAGCTTCATGTGACGGGGATCGGCGCCTCCTATGGCCGCTGGTATCAGCGCACGGCGGATGCTGCGCTCAAGATGATCAACGACGCGGGCGGCATCAACGGGCGGCCGGTGGAGATCCTCTACGAGGATGACGGCACCGATCCGAAACGCGGGGCCGAGGTGGTGGACAAGTTCGTGAACAAGCACGGCTGCGATCTGGTTTTCGGCACGCTCTTTTCCCATGTGGTGATCGGCTCCGCCCCGCGCGCGGGGGAGCTGAAGGTGCCGTATCTCGTCTGTTCGGAAGGCTATCACGTCGCCTCGGGGATGCTGAACCGCTGGACGCTGCAACCCGGCATCACCGATGCCCGCAGCCAGATCGTCAGCATGGCGCCCTGGGTGGCGGCGAATCTCGGCAAGAAGGTCACGATGATCTTCCCGGATTTCGCCTTTGGCCATGACCACCGCGATTTCTTCACCGCCGCCATCGCCGCGCAGGGGGGCGAGGTGATCGCCCAGATCGCCGTGCCGCCGACGGAGACGAGCTTCACCCGCTATTTCCCGCAGATCCCGGCGGATACGGAGGTGCTCTATCACGTCATGGTCGGTCCGGCGGTCCTGACCTTCGTGAAGGAGCTGGGGGAGTTCTACGGCTCCGGTCCGAAGCCCGCGATGTTCGGCTTCATCGACAGCCTGGAGGCGGTGGACATCGCCACGCCGGGGCTGGAGTTCCTCGAAGGCTCGCATTTCTGGGAAGGCCACAACCGGATGAAGCCCGCCGATGCCGGAGAGCATGAGGCCGCCTATCGCGCCGCCGTGGGGGTGGACGACAACGGCGCTTCGGTCAGCGATCCGAAGGATGTGGCGACCTACAGCCATATGTTCTCCGCCTGGGAGACGCTTTACATCATCAAGGCCGGGATGGAGGCCTCCGGCTATCAGGGTCCCGCAGACCGCCAGAAATTCGTGGAGGCGGTGGAGGCGATGACCGAGATCCCCTACGGGATCGAGCATCCGCAAGGGGCCAAACGCTTCAACGGCAAGACCCATCAGGTCTTCGGAACCCAGAACATCAGCCAGGTACAGGGCGGCAAGCTGGTGCGGGTCCATCAGACCAGCATCGAGGATGGACTTTACGACGACGCGGTGGACTATACCGCGCAGCCGTTCTGACCGGACCCGGCAGGATGGGCAATATTGCCCATCCTGTGCAATCAGATGGCGTTCGGCCCCTTTCTCCTTCTTGCCCTTCTCGAAGGCACCGTGACCGCCGCGGTACTGGCCCTGACCGCGCTTGGCCTGTCGCTGGTCTTCGGCGTCATGCGCGTCGTCAATGTCGCCCATGGCGCCTTCTTCATGCTGGGCGCGGTGCTGGCCTGGTTCGTGGCGAGCCATGTGCCGGGCGCGCCCGCGCTGGGCTTCGTGGCGGCGCTGGTGCTGGCGCCGCTCGCGGTTGCGGCTCTGGCGGCGGTTGCCGACCGGCTGGTGCTGAAGCGGATCGGCTATGATCCGGAGGCGACCATCGTGGCGACGATCGGCCTTCTCTACATCTTCGAGCAGGCGGCGCTGAGCCTTTTCGGTCCCGATGCCCGCCCGGTTCCCGCGCCCTTCACCTGGCGCA
The DNA here is from genome assembly GCA_027492585.1 of Paracoccaceae bacterium. Taxonomy (GTDB): domain Bacteria; phylum Pseudomonadota; class Alphaproteobacteria; order Rhodobacterales; family Rhodobacteraceae; genus JAPUEK01. The sequence continues at coordinate 75,688 of JAPUEK010000034.1, forward strand.
TCCAGTTCCCGTGGTTCGGCTATTCCGGCTACAAGCTGTTCGTCGTCGCGGCGGCGCTGGTGGTGCTGGCGGCGGTCTGGCTGATGCTGACGCGAAGCCGCGCCGGGCTGATCATGCGGGCGACGCAGGTGGACCGGCAGACGGCCCGCGCCTTCGGTATCAATGTCGATCTGGTCTATACCGGCACCTTCGCGCTCGGCGCGGCGCTGGCGGCGCTTGGCGCGGTGCTGGTGGTGCCGATCCAGCAGGCGCATTACCTGATGGGGGGCGATCCGCTCCTGCTGTCCTTCATCGTGGTGATCATCGGCGGCCTTGGCTCCCTGCGCGGGACGCTGGTTGCGGCGCTGGTGATCGGCCTGGGCGACGGGATCATCTCGATGTTCTTCACCCCGACGCTGGCCAAGATCATCGCAACCCTTGCCGTGGCGCTGGTGCTTGTCTTCCGCCCGCAGGGCCTGTTCGGAGCGCGGGCATGACCGAGCGGGGTAAGATCCTTCTTCTTCACGGCGGCGTGCTGCTGGCGCTCTTCGCCGCGCAATATCTGCTGCCGGCCTATCACGCCAACAACCTCGCGCGGATCATGGTGCTGGCCGTCTATGCCATGGGTTACAATATCGCTTTCGGCTATACCGGGCTTCTGAGCCTCGGCCATGCGCTGTTCTTCGCCATGGGCATGTATGGCGCGGGCATGGCGGTCTGGCTGGTGGAATGGACGGCGCTGCCCGCGATCGCCATGGGCCTTGCCGCGGGGGCCGTGGCGGCGGGGGCGGTGGGCCTGCTGGCGTTGCGGACGGCGGGGGTCAGCTTCATGATCGTGACGCTGATGTTCGCGCAGGCGGGTTATCTGCTGATCCTCTACTTTGCCCGCTACACCGGCGGGGATGAAGGCTTCGTGGTCGAGGCCTTCGGGCGGCGGCCCTTCGGGCTCGATCTGGTGCAGGACGGTCCACGCTATGCGGCGGCCTTTTGCCTTTTCGCCGTGGCGCTGGCGGGCAATCTGGCGCTGGTGCGGTCGCGCTTCGGGCGGGTGATGCTGGCCATGCGCGAGAACGAGGCGCGCAGCCGGATGCTCGGCTACAACCCCTTCCGGGTGAAGCTGTTGGCGCTGGTGATCTCCGGCCTTTATGCGGGGGCGGCGGGGGCCTTCTATGCCATGCTCTTCGGCTATGTCGGCGCGAGTTTTGCCATGGTGCAATATTCGATCCTGCCCCTTCTTTACACGCTGCTGGGCGGGGCGGGCGTGGTGCTTGGCCCGCTGCTGGGGGCGGGGCTGATGTTCTACCTCATCGACATCGCCTCCGGGCTGACCTCGGCCTATCTGATGGTCGTGGGGGCGGTTCTGGTGGTTCTGGTGCTCTTTGCGCCGAAGGGCCTTCTGGGTGCGTTGCGCGAAAGGGGGCTGAAATGGCTGCCCTGAGCGAGACGCCATTGCTTGAGGCGCGCGGCCTGACCCATGCCTTCGGCGGGTTGCGGGCGGTGGATGGCGTGGATCTGAGCCTGAAACGCGGCGAGATCCACGCGCTGATCGGCCCGAACGGGGCCGGAAAGACCACGCTTGTCAGCCTTCTTTCCGGCCGCCTGCCCTTGCAGGGCGGCTTGCTCCGGCTGGAGGGGGAGGATATTTCCGCCCTGCCCGCCGAGGGCCGGGTGCGGCGCGGCATCGCCTATACGTTCCAGATCACCTCGATCTTTCCGCGTCTACCGGTCTTCGACAACGTGGCGCTTGCCGCGCAAAGCCGGGGTGCGCGCGATCTGCCTGCGGCGGTGGCGGAGGCGCTGGACCGCGTGGGCCTTGCCGATCTGACCGCGCAGGAGGCGGGATCGCTCAGCTACGGCCACCAGCGGCTGCTGGAACTTGCCATGGGGCTGGCGCTGCATCCGAAGCTCCTGATCCTCGACGAGCCGACGCAGGGCCTCGCGGCGGGGGAGATCGCGCGGTTCACCGAGCTCGTGCGGTCGCTCGTGCCGGGGATCACCGTGCTGCTGATCGAGCACAACATGGAGGTGGTGATGGCCCTTGCCGACTGCATTTCGGTGCTGAACTTCGGGCGGTTGATCGCGCAGGGCAGTCCGGAGCAGATCCGGGCCGATGCCGGGGTGCAGGCGGCCTATCTCGGGGGCGAAGATGCTGCGGGTTGAGGGGCTTTCCGCCGGTTACGGTGCCGTGCAGGTGCTGCGCGGCGTGGGCTTCGAGGCGCGGGCCGGTGAAGTCACCTGCATCATGGGGCGCAACGGGGCGGGCAAGACCACGCTGATGCGCGCGGTGATGGGGCTTCTGCCCGCGCTTGCGGGCGAGGTGCGGCTCGACGGGCGCAAGGTCAGCGACCTGCCCGCCCATCAGGTGCCGAAAGAGGGGATCGGCTATGTCCCGCAGGGGCGGCGGCTTTTCGGGCCGCTGAGCGTGGCGGAAAACCTCCAGATCGGCCTGCTGACCCGCGGCAGGGGCGCCGCGGTGCGCGATCATGTGCTGAGCCTCTTTCCCCGTCTGCGGGAGCGGCTGGATCAGACCTCCGCCACCCTGTCCGGCGGGGAGCAGCAGATGCTCGCCATCGCCCGCGCCCTGTGTCTGGAGCCGAAGGTGCTTCTGCTCGACGAGCCGACGGAGGGGCTGCAACCCTCGATGATCGGGCTGATCCGCGAGGTGGTGATGGGCCTGAAGGCGGAGGGTGTGGCGGTGGTGCTGGTGGAACAGAAGGTGGAGGCGGTGCTGCGGATGGCCGATCAGGTGGTCTTCCTCGACCGGGGCGAAGTGGCGGAGGTGCAGCCGGTCGCCGCCCTGCGCGCCGATCCGCGCCCCTTCCGCGATCATGTGGGGGTGTGAATGGCCGGACTTGTGGCAGGGGTGGATGTCGGGGGGACCTTCACCGATCTGATGATCCTCGATCCCGCAAGCGGAGCGGTGCGGCTGGCCAAGGTGCCGACAACGCTGCCCAATCAGGCGGGCGGGGTTCTCGCGGCCTTCGAGGCGGCGGAAGCCGATCTTGCCGGGGTGGATCTGATCGTCCACGGCACCACCACCACGACCAATGCCGTGCTGGAACGGGCGCTGTCGAAGACGGGGCTGATCACCACCGAGGGTTTCCGCGACGTGCTGGAGCTGGGCCGCCGCACCCGCCCGCAGGCCTACGGGATGACCGGGCGCTTCGTGCCGGTGATCCCGCGCGATCTGCGGCTGGAGGTGCCGGAGCGGATGGATGCCCGCGGCCGTGTCCTTACCCCGCTGGATGAGGAGGCCCTGCGCGCCGCCCTGCACCGGTTGGCGGAGGCGGGCTGCGAAAGCCTTGTCCTGCATTTCCTCCATTCCTATGCCAATCCGGCGCATGAGCTCCGCGCCGCCGAGATCGCCGCCGAGGTCTGGCCGACCCCCTATGTCACCATGGGCCATGCGCTTCTGTCCGAAAGCCGGGAGTTCGAGCGCGGGGTGACGGCGGCGGTCAATGCCTCCGTCCAGCCGCTGCTGGAGCGCTATGTGGCACGGCTGGCGGGGGAGCTGCGGGGACGGGGCTATGCCCGCGACCTGCTGGTGATGAACGGCAACGGCGGGATGGTTGCCGCCTCGAAAGTGTCGAGAGAAGCGGTGAAGACCGTGATGTCCGGCCCGGCCTCCGGCGTGATGGCGGCGGTGGCGACCGGGCGGCGGGCCGGGATGGCGAACCTGCTGACCTATGACATGGGCGGCACCTCGACCGATGTGGCGATGATCCGCGACGGGCGGGCGCCGGTCTCCAACGAGATCGAGGTGGAATATGCCATGCCGATCCATGTGCCGATGGTCGATGTGCGGACCGTCGGGGCCGGGGGCGGCTCCATCGCGCGGGTCGATGCCGGGGGGATGCTGCGGGTCGGTCCGGAAAGTGCCGGCTCCTACCCCGGCCCGATCTGCTACGGGCGCGGCGGAGAGCGGGTGACGATCTCGGATGCGAACCTCCTGCTGGGCCGCCTGCCCGCCGCGCGCTTCGGTCAGGCGGCAGAGGCGGCGCGGGCGGCGATGCAGGCGCAGATCGCCACCCCGCTTGGTCTCAGCGTCGAGGCGGCGGCGGAAGCGGTCGTGCGGATCGCCAATACCCATATGGCCGGCGCGATCCGCATGGTCTCGATCTCCATGGGGGCCGATCCGCGGGATTTCGCGCTTTTCGCCTTTGGTGGGGCGGGGCCGCTTCATGCCGTGGCTCTGGCGTGCGAACTGGGCGTGCCGCGCGTGCTGATCCCGGCGCGGCCGGGCATCACCAATGCGCTCGGCTGCGTGGTCGCCGATCTGCGCCATGATTTCGTCCGCACGCTGAACCGCCCGCTGGACGGGCTGGATCTGGCGGAGGCCCATGCCGTTCTGGCCGGGCAGGAGGCGCAGGGCCGCGCGCTGATCGGGGCGGAGAAGATCGCGCTGACCGGCATCCGGGCGGAGTTTTCGGCCGATATGCAATTCATCGGCCAGACCCATCTTCTGCGGGTCGCGCTGCCCGATGCCACCCCCTCGCGCGCGCTGCTGCAGGAGCGGTTCGAGGCCGCCTATCACGCCCGCTTCCGGGTGGAGCTGCCGGACATCCGCGCCAATCTGGTGAACCTCAACTGTTCGGTGATCGGCGCCCGGCCCGAGCCGGACCTGAGCCGCCTGATCGACCCGGCAGGACGGCAGGCAGAGGCCGCGCCCGCCTCGCACCGGCAGGTCTGGTTCGGCGGCTGGCAGGAGGTGCCGGTCTACTGGCGCGATCACCTCCCCCTGCGGCTTGACCTGCAAGGCCCGGCGGTGATCGAGCAGATGGACACGACGCTGGTGGTGGAGCCGGGCTGCCGCGTGACCTCCGATGCGGACGGAAACCTGATCATCGAGGTGGGCCATGCTTGATCCTGTCACCCTTGCCGTGCTTCAGGCCGGATTGCAGCAGGTCTGCGACGAGATGGACCTGACCTTTTCCCGCGCCGCCTTCTCCCCCGTGATCGCCGAGGCCGATGACCGCTCCGACGGCATCTATTCCGCCGAGGACGGCAGCCTGATCGCTCAGGGCTCCAAGGGCCTGCCGGTCTTCGTGGGGGTGATGCAGTTCTCCACCCGCAGCCTGATCGAGCGGATCGCCAGCGGCGAGACCGCAGCCCCGGAGCCGGGCGACATCTATATCGTCAACGATCCCTATCTTGGCGGCACGCATCTGATGGATGTGCGCTTTGCCATGCCCTTCTACCGGGAGGGCCGGATCTTCTGCTGGCTGTCCAACACCGGCCACTGGCCCGATACCGGCGGGGCGGTGCCGGGCGGGTTCTCGGCCTCGGCGATCAGCGCGGAGCAGGAGGGGTTGCGCCTGCCGCCGGTAAAGCTCTTCAAGCGCGGCGAGATGGACCGGGAAATCTGGCAGATCATCTGCTCCAACATCCGGGTGTCGGAGCAGCGGATCGGCGATGTGAAGGCCCAGGCCTCGGCCCTGCTCGTCGGGGCGGAGCGGCTGGCGGGCCTTCTTGACCGCTACGGCGATGCGGCGGTGACGGAGGCGATCTCCGCCCTGCGCGCGCTTGCCGCCCGGCAGATGCGCGGCATGGTCGCCCTGATCCCGGAGGGGGAGGTGACCTCCCGCGCCCATGTCGACAGCGACGGGGTGGTGAACGCGCCGCTGACCATCGCCCTGCGCCTGACCCGGCAGGGGGACCGGCTGATCTTCGATTTCAGCGGCTCCTCTCCGCCCTGCATGGGGCCGATGAACTCCGTGCAGGCGACGACCTTCTCTGCGGTCTATCTGGCGATGCGGCATGTCTTTCCCGATGTGGCGATTTCCGCCGGGGCCTTCGAGCCGCTGGAGATCACCGGCATCGCCGGCACCTTCCTCGATGCGCGCTATCCACGCCCGGTGTCCGGCTGCGCCGCCGAGGTCAGCCAGAGGATCGCCGAAGCGGTCTTTGCCGCGCTCGTGCAGGTGCTGCCGGACCGGGTGACGGCTGCGCCTGCGGGGACGAGCGGCAACTTCGGCCTTGGCGGGCATGATCCGGACAAGGGCCGGGATTATGTGATGTATCAGATTTCCGGCGGCGGCTATGGCGGCAATGCCGATCACGACGGGCTGTCGAACGGCTGCTCGACCATCGGTATCTCCAAGGCGCCGCCGGTCGAGATCATGGAGCAGAATTACCCGGTGCTCTACCGGCGCTATGCCCTGCACGAAGGCTCCGCAGGGGCGGGAAAGCATCGGGGCGGCTTCGGTCTGGATTATGAGGTGGAACTGCTGCGGGGGGAGGCGCGGGCCTCCTTCGTGATGGACCATGGCCGTTTCGGCCCGCAGGGCGCGCAAGGCGGTGCGGCGGGCGAGGTGAACCGGGTGGAGGTGATCCGGGGCGGCGTGGTGAGCGTACCGGAGCATCTGTCCAAGGCGCAGGATATCACGCTCGCACCCGGCGACCGGGTGCGGGTCCGCACGCCGGGCGGCGGCGGATACGGCGACCCGGCGGAGCGCGATCCGGAGCTGATCGCCGAAGACATCCGGCTTGGCCGCTATGGCGCGGCGGAAGCGGCGCGCAAATTCGGCGTGTAAACCTGCCGGCGCGGTGCGGAGGCGGGCCTTGGGATGCCTCCGGCGGGGATATTTGAGGCAAGATGAAAGGGCCTTCTTCTCTTCTCAAATATCCCCCGCGGAGCGTCCGCGGCTTCCGCAGCGGCGCGTTTCAGGCGGAGCGGTGGCGCTTCCAGCCGATCCGGTCGAAAAGCGGGGCATAGCTGCCGGCAAGGCCGCGCAGTCCGGGGCCATCCAGACTGCCGGTCCGGTCCCAGGCCTTCTGTGCGAGGCCGAGGAGGCGGGGGGCGAGCATGGGCTCGATCTCCGCATCGCGCGTGGTGAATTCGGACCAGAAGCAGCCCTGCACCCCGGCGATCTTCGGGGCGATATCCTCCGCGCCCTCGGGGACCGGGCTCCAGGCGATGGTGTCCTCCAGCGCGATGAAGGCGGCCCAGGCGGCGCCCCAATCCTCGGGATCACCGGAATGGGCCATGTCGAAATAGGTGTTCTGTGCCGGACACATCACCACCTGATGCCCGCGCCGCGCCGCCTCCACCCCCGGTCCCTGTCCGGTCCAGGAAAAGAGCAGCGCGTCATGGCCGATCCCGCCCTGCGCGCCTTTCGCCGCTTCCTCCCAGGCGGCGGAACGGATGCCGTGGCCGGCAAGGAACCCTGCCAGCCGGTCCATCATCCAGCCCTGCACATCGTCGCGGTCCTTCAGCCCCTCCGCCTCTTTGAGCGCATCGACGGCGAGCGAGCCTTCCCAGGCGTGGGGGGGCAGCTCGTCGCAGCCGAGGTGGAGCATCCCGATGGGGAAGAGCGCCGCGACTTCCAGAGCCAGCGGCTCCAGCAGCTCCCAGGTCGCGCCGAGTGCCGGGTTGAGGATGTTCTCCCGGTAGCCCTGGATGCTCACCTCCTCCGCCCGATCCTGATTGTCGCGCAGGCCGGGGATGGCCTTGTTGAGCGCGAAGGCATGGGCGGGGACTTCGATCTCCGGCAGGATCTGGATGTGCAGGGTTTCGGCATGGTCCAGAAGCCGGGCGACATCGGCCTTGGAATAGCTGCCACCGGCGCGGATGCCGCCGCCGAAGACACCGGGAACCGCGCAGCCCTCACCCCGGAACGCGGTCTTCTGCCAGAGCGCGGGGGCGCAATCGACTTCAAGCCGGAAGGCCTCGTCATCGGCGAAATGCCAGTGGAAGCGGTTCAGCTTGAGCAGCGCCAAGAGGTCCAGAAGCCGCAGGATTGTCTCCGGCGCGTAGAAATGGCGGGCGCAGTCGAGATGCTGGCCGCGCCAGCCGAAGCGCGGGGCATCGGTGATCCGGCCGCAGGGCAGGATGCCGTCATGGGTTTCGCGCAGCGTGAGAAGGCTGATGGCGGCATGGAAGGCCCCGGCCTCATCCGCCGCGCCGATGCGGATGCCGTCGGGGGCGAGGGTGAGGGTATAGGCCTCGGGGGGCAGGTCCGGATCGGGTGTGACCGCGACCGGCACGCCGTCCGCCGCGGTAAGGGGGGCGAGCGACAGGCGGCGGGCAAGGGCATCGACCCTGGCAAAGGCCGGATGGCTGCTGGCAAAAGCCGGGGCGGGCAGGATGCCTTCGGCCGGGTGCCATTCACTCGGCTGGGGGATGAGGCGGAGCGCGCCTTCGGCGGGGCTGGGCAGCGGCGCCTCGGCCGATTGCACCCCGGCGGGCAGGGGCGGCAGGGGCAGGGGACCATCCTTGGTCCGCAGATAGGCGCCAAGCGGCAGCCAGGCGCGGTTCACCGGGCGGAAGGCGGGGTCCGCGTAAGCGACCACCACCGTCAGGTCTTCGCCCGCTGCAAGATCGGGCAGCGCCACCTCCGCATAGCCCGCCACCGAACGGCTCAGCACGCCGCCCGTCACCACCCGCACCGGCGCCAGCAGCGAAAAGCAGAACACCGGAGCCGAAAGCGCCAGATCGGAACCGATCCGGCAGTGGATCTCATTGCCCTCGGCATGGGCGGAAAAACGCAGGCTCATGGGGCGGAATCCAATCGCAGTTCGGCAATGAAATCATAGATGTCGGAGCGGTAGAGCCCGCGCGTGAATTCCACCGGCCGGCCGCTTTGCAGATAGGCCGTCCGGTCGATCCGCAGTACTGCGGCCCCTTCCGGCAGGCTGAGGAGCCGCGCCTCATGCCCCGGCAGGTTCACCGCATTGATGCGCTGCACGGCGCGCACCGGCGCGGAATTGCGGGCGCGCAGCACGTCATACAGCGAGGTTTCGACCATATCCGGGTCCGGCAGGATATCCTGCGGCAGCGAGGACCATTCCACCGCGATGGACACCCCATCCGCCGCGCGCAGCCTGTCCACCCGTGCCACCTTGTCGATGGCGGAGACGCCGAGCGCGATCTGCTCATCCGGGGTCGGGCTGAAGAGGCCGCGATTGATGATCACCGAGGAGGAGGTCTTGCCGCGCTGGCGCATGTATTCGGTGAAGGAGACCAGCGTGGACAGGTGATGTTCCAGCTTGTCGCGCGGCACGCGGACAAAGGTTCCCGCCCCGCGCCGCTGTTCGAGTACGCCATCTTCCACGAGCTGCGCCACGGCCTTGCGGACGGTGACGCGGGAGACATCGGCAAGCTCCGCAAGCTCCCGTTCCGGCGGAAGCTGGGCTTCGGCCTGAAGGTCGCCGGTGGAGATCGCAGCGGAGATATGGCGGTAAAGCTGCTCATAGCGCGGGCCACGGCCGGAGCGATACCAATGCGCCGGGGCAAAGAGATCAGGAGGATCGGGCTCGGTCATGGATTCGTCCTTGATTGGTATTCTTTTTACAGGACCACTTCGGCGTCTCTTCTATAAGTGCGCCGCCTTTCCAGCGGAAAACAAGCGGTTTTTCATGGGTTTCGCACTTTTCTGAAAAATTGGTATTATAATGGTAGTAATTGAGATCCGACTTGGTATGGTGATCGCAACAGAGATTCGGGCCGCCCAAGGGTGAACCCGAACAGCGCGGGGAGCGTCGAATGACGGATGTGGTCGGGTCCAAGAGCCCTGTCATTGCCAAGGCTGGACGGCGGGGATTGTCGGAGGGCTGGTTTGCCTGGGCGCTGATCGCGCCGGCGATGCTCTTCATCGGGGTGATCGTGGCCTGGCCCCTGGCCGAGACCATCCGTCTTTCCTTTACCGATGCCAACATGGGGGGAGAGAATTTCGTCGGGCTGGCGAATTACGAAAAGCTGCTCCACTCCTCCAAATTCTACGAGATCATCGGGCGGACCTTCTTCTGGATGTTCCTGTCGGTGGGGCTGAAGCTGATCCTCGGACTGATCGGGGCGACGCTGCTCAATGCCGCCGTGCCGGGGCGGGCCTTGTTCCGGGTGCTGATCATGCCGCCCTGGGTCATTCCGATCGCCATCGGCTGCATCGGCTGGCTCTGGCTCTACAATGGTCATTTCGGAATCGTGGCCGGGATGATGCAGCGCATGGGGATCATCGACGGGCCGTTCGAGATCCTCGCCTACAAGAATTCCGCCTTCTATGCCGCCATCGTCACCGATGTCTGGGTCGGCACGCCGATGGTCAGCCTGTTCTTCCTTGCCGCGATGCAGGGTGTCAGCCGCGATCTTTACGAGGCGGCCTGGGTGGACGGCGCGGGGCGCTGGTATCGCTTCCGGCGGATCACCATTCCGCAGATCATGCCGGTCATCGTCTCCATGGCGCTACTCTCGGCGATCTGGACCTTCAACAGCTTCGAGATCATCTGGATCCTGACGCAGGGCGGGCCGCGCGGCGGGACGACGACGATGATCGTCGATACCTACAAGACCGCCATCGGCAACTACAAGTTCGGCGAGGGCGCGGCGCGGGCGGTGGTGATCGTGGTCCTGCTGGCGGTGTTCAGCCTGATCTACCTGCAGATCCTGAACCGGGTTAACCGCAAATACGGGGTGAAGTGACATGCTGATGGACCGTTACACCCTGCTTCAGAAGATCGGCATCTATGCGGCGATCCTGCTGTTCCTGATCTTCATGCTGCTGCCCTTCTTCGAGATGTTCATGACCAGCCTGCGGCCGATGAGCCATCTCTTCCGCAGCCCCTATCAGTTCTGGTCGGACAGTTTCAGCTTCGATGCCTATTCGAAGATGTGGGTGACGGTGCCGCTGCTCGGCCGTTACATCTTCAACTCGGTCTTCATCGCCGGGGCGGTGACGGTGCTGACGATGATCGTGGTGGTGCCGGCAGCCTATGCCTATGCGCGGCTGGACTTTCCGTTCAAGGCGGCGTCGCTCGGCGTATTCCTCGGGGTCAACATGTTCACCGGGGCGGTTCTCCTGATTCCGCTTTACCGGGTGATGAACACGCTCGGCCTTCTCAACACCTACTGGTCGATGATCATTCCGGGGGTGGCCTTCCTGATCCCGACCGGGATCTGGCTGCTGCGTTCCTATCTCGAAAAGATCCCGAAGGAGCTTGAAGAGGCGGCTTTCGTCGATGGCGCGAGCCGGATGTATACCCTGCGCCGCGTGGTCCTGCCGCTGGCGGTGCCGGGGCTGATCGTGGTCGGCGTCTCGGTCTTCATCGCGGCCTACGCCCAGCAGTTCCTCTTCGCCATCACCTTCAACCAGGAGCGCAGCTATCAGCCGCTTCCGGCCGGGCTGTTCGAGTTCATCGGCTATCAGACCACGACCTGGAACGAGATGATGGCGGCGGCGCTTGTCGGTGTGCTGCCGGTGATGGTGATCTTCCTCTTCCTGCAAAAATATCTCGTCGCAGGCCTGACGGCCGGCGCCGTGAAAGAGTGACCAACAACGTCAACGAACGACCAACCAAGGGAGAACTACACATGCAACATTCCAAGACCCTGATGGTGGCGGCTGCCCTGCTCGGCAGCTCGGCCCTGTCGGCCCATGCGACCGACCTGCAATTCATCATGTGCGGCGGCGAAGTGCGCCCGGCCGACCAAGTGGTGATCGACCAGTTCCAGAAGGACAATCCGGATATCAAGGTGAACATGGAAGCGGTTCCGTGGGGGACCTGCCAGGACAAGTCCATGACCCTTGCCGCCGCGGGCAATCCGCCCTCGGTCGCCTACATGGGCTCGCGGACGCTGAAGCAGCTTTCCAAGAACGGCCTGATCGTTCCCGCAGAGATCACCCCGGAGATGGAAGCGCTCTATCAGCCCGGCGTGCTGAAAACCGTGTCGGACGGCGGCAAGTACTGGGGCTATCCCCATGCCTTCTCGACCAAGGCGCTCTACATCAACTGCGATCTGGTGACGGCCGCCGGGCTTGAGTGCAAGGCCCCCGCCGACTGGACCGAGATGATCGCCATGGCCAAGGCGATCAAGGAAAAGGATGGCGTCGCGGGCATCGGCATCGCCGGCAAAGACTTCGACAACACGATGCACATGTTCCTCGACTTCCTCTATTCCAACGGCGGCACGGTGCTGAACGCCGAGACGGGCGAAGTGACGCTGGACAGCCAGAACACCCGCGAAACCCTGCAGATGTACAAGGATGTCATGCCCTATGGCATCGAAGGGCCGACCGCCTGGGAACGCGACCAGATGAAGGACCTCTTCAACGACGGCAAGCTCGGCATGTATGTCAACGGGCCGTGGGGCTTCGGCCAGCAGAAGGAAAAGGTTCCGAACCAACTTGTCGTTCCGGTTCCGCACGGCCCGTCGGGGGTTTCCGGCACCATCCTGATCACCGATTCCATCGCGGTCTTCAAACAGAAGGACCCGGCTGTCGAAGCCGCCGCCCAGAAGCTTGCCGCTGCCCTGACCTCGGGCGCCGCGCAATATGACCTCGACAAGACCTGGGGCCTGACCCCGATCCTGCAATACGAAAAGATGGATGTGGGCGAGAAGCCCTACTACGTCGATGATGCGTTCTGGAAAGTCTTCGTCGACGGCATCTCCACCGGCGGGCCGGAACCGCTCGTCACCGACTTCAAGTCGCTTCAGGGCGTGTTCACCACCATGATCCAGGGCGTGATGCTGGATGAAGGCGGCTCGATCGACGATCTGGTCAAGCAAGCCTCTGCCGACCTGGCCGAAGTGAAGTGACCCTTCTTCCGGGCGGGCCGGGAAACCGGCCTGCCCACCCTCTCCCCTTCCCGACGCCCCCAACCCTGCCGAGGACGCCATGGCCACGCTCGACCTGAACAAGATCACCAAATCCTTCGGCACGGCGCATGTGCTGCACGGCATCGACCTTGCGGTCCGCGACAAGGAATTCGTCGTCTTCGTCGGGCCTTCGGGCTGCGGAAAATCCACGCTGCTGCGGATCATCGCCGGGCTGGAGGAGGCGAGTTCCGGCTCCCTCGTCATCGACGGGGTGGATGTGTCGGCGGCGGCGCCGGTGGATCGCGGGATCTCGATGGTCTTCCAGTCCTACGCGCTTTATCCGCACCTGTCGGTCTTCGAGAATATCGCGTTTCCGCTGCGGGTGCAGAAGCTCCCCGAGGCGGAGGTTCAGGCCAAGGTCGGGCGTGCGGCGGAGATCCTGAAGCTGACCGACAAACTGCCGCTGAAACCCGGCCAGCTTTCGGGCGGGCAGCGCCAGCGGGTTGCCATCGGACGGTCCATCGTCCGCAATCCCAAGGTCTTTCTCTTTGACGAGCCGCTGTCGAACCTCGATGCGGCGCTGCGCGGCGACATGCGGGTCGAGCTGAGCCAGCTTCACCGCGATCTGGCCGCGACCATGATCTATGTGACGCATGACCAGGTGGAGGCCATGACCATGGCCGACCGGATCGTGGTGCTGAACAAGGGCCGGATCGAGCAGTTCGGATCGCCCATGGAGCTTTATCACCACCCCGCCACCCGCTTCGTCGCCACCTTCATCGGCCAGCCGAACATGAACCTCGTGCCGGCGACCGTGATCGGTGCCGGGGCGGAGGGGCTGGCGGTGGAATTCCACGGCGGCCATCGCATGACCCTGCCGGTTGATTGCGGCTCCGCCAGGGCCGGCGACAAGGTGGAGGTCGGCATCCGCCCCGAGAATGTGACGCTGGGTGCGGGTCTCACGATGAAGCTGCGGGTGCTGGAACGGCTCGGCGGCGTGTCGATCACCTATGGCGACATGCCCGACGGGATGCGCTTCTGCGCCGCCCTGCCCGGCGATACCGTGGTGAAGGAAGGCGAGGAGATCGGTCTCGCCATCAATCCCGCCGATTGCCATGTCTTTGATGCGAACGGGTCCGTGCTGCGTCGCCGGATGGCCCCGGCCCTCGCTGCCTGAGCTGCCCCGCCTGAACCGACAGACTGAACAGGAGACTAGAATGCGTGTTGTAACGGCGGGCATCGGCCTGCGGGCCGGTCACGTCCTGACCACTCTCAAGCAGGAAATGCCGGAGTTGGAGATCGTGGGCTATTACGATCCGCAACCGACCCATCTGGAGATGATCGGCCTCGATACCCCGCGCTACGACAGCATCGAAGCGATGCTGGAGGGGGCGAAGCCCGATCTCTACTGTGTCTTCTCCCCGAACGTGTTTCATCTGGAGCAGGTCCGTCTGGGGCTGGAGGCCGGGGTTCAGGTCTTCACCGAAAAGCCGGTGGTCATCTCCATCGAGGAAACGCTGGAACTGGCACGGCTCCTGTCGATCCACGGCGGCGTGAACCGGGCGATGGTCGGCCTCGTCCTGCGCTATTCGCAGCATATGGTGGATCTGCGCGCGGCCATGGCGGCGGGGCAGCTCGGCTCCATCGTGTCGCTTGAGGCCAATGAGCATATCGGCCCCTATCACGGTGCCTTCTTCATGCGCGACTGGCGGCGGCGGACCGATCTTGCCGGCGGCTTCATGCTGGAGAAATGCTGCCATGACATCGACATCTACAATATGGTGACAGGCTCGCGCCCTGCCAGAGTGGCGAGCTTCGGCGGGCGCAAGTCGTTTCTCCCCGAACATGCGCCCGCCTCCAATGCCGAGGCGGAAATCTTCCATGTGAAGAAATCCGTCTGGGAAAGCACCGATGATCCTTTCCGGTCGGATGGCGATATCATCGACTACCAGACGGCGATCCTTCAATATGAGACGGGGGCGAGCCTCGCCTTCCATACCAATCTCAACGTCCCGGACGAGCATCGCCGCTTCTGCGTGATGGGAACCCATGGTATGGCCGAGGGTGACTTCGTGCGCGGCTATCTGAAGGTCACGGCGCGGGACGGGGCGCGGCTGGTGGACAACGACTATACGAAGAGCCCGGTTGCCAAAGGCGCGCATTACGGGGCGGATCAGATGATGTGCGCCGATATTGCGAAGTATCTGCGGGGGCAGTCGGACAGCCTGCCGGTGTCCATCCTCGACGCGATGGAGGCGGGGATCGCCGCCATCGCGCTGGACGAGGCGCGGGAGACCGGGCGCGTGGTGGATCTTGCGCCGATCTGGGCGAAGCTCGATGCCTATGGGCTGCGGAAATGACCGGAGCGGGCAAGCATATGCGGGCCGAGATCGCCGAGGCCCCCGGCGTTTTCGCCGGGACCGTCTCTGCTGCGGTCGCACCCCTGCCGCCGGGGCTTTCGGCGCTGCGGGCGTTCTACACCATCGCGCGCGGCTCTTCGGATGCTGCGGCGAATATCCTGTCCTATGAGTTCATGCGCGAGACGGGCAAGCCGATGACCTCGCTGCCGCCCTCGGTCTTTTCGCTGGGGCGCGGGGTGGAGCTGGCGGGGACGGCGGCGCTTGTCGTTTCCCAATCCGGGGCGAGCGAGGATCTGGTCCGCTCCGCCAAGGGGGCGAAGGCGGCCGGGGCGGCGGTGATCGGTCTCGTCAACCAGCCCGGTTCGGCGGTGGGGGCGGCGGCGGATCTGGTGGTGCCGATCGGTGCCGGGCCGGAGCTGGCGGTGCCGGCGACGAAATCGGTGATCGGCTCGGTTGCCGCCGGGATGGCGCTGCTTTCGGCGCTGGTGCCGGGCTATGCGGCGGGGGCTTCGGCTTCGGCCAGGGCGGTTGCCGGGCTGGCGGGGGTCTCGCATCCGGAAAGCCGCGCGCTTCTGTCCGCTTTGCTGCGCGCCCAGCATGTCTATGTGATCGGCCGCGACACCGGCTATGGCGCGGCGCAGGAGCTGGCGCTGAAGCTGAAGGAGACCTGCGCCCTTCACGCCGAGGCCTATAGCAGTTCGGAGGTTCTCCACGGCCCGCTGCAACTGGTGACGAAGCCGCTGCTGATCCTGATCCTCGACACCGGGCAGCCGGATGTGCAGCCGAGCCTCGACACCGCCGAGGCGCGGTTCCGGGCGGCGGGTGGCACGGTTTTCCGGCTGCGGCCCGCGGATGTGGTGGCGGCCCCGCTGACCCCGGCCGCGGCTGCGGCTGCGCTGCTGTATCTGACCTATCCCTTGGTGCTGGATCTGGCCCTTGCCCTCGGCTTTGATCCGGACCGTCCTGCGACCCTTTCAAAAGTGACCCAGACGACATGACGAACCCTCTTTCCCGTTTCGCCACATGGCGCGAGATCGAAGCCCAGCCGGCGATCTGGTCCGACTGGGGCAAGGCGCTGGATGTGGCAGGCCTGCGGGACTGGCTGGCCGCGCTCGGCCCGCGCGAGGTGTGGTTCTGCGGCGCCGGCTCCTCCGCCTATATCGGCGAGATCGTGGTGGCGGCGCTGGAGGGTCAGCCCGGCCTCCGCCGCGCCGTGCCGACCACCGATCTCGTCAGCCGCCCGCGCGCCTATCTGCCGGGGGCGGAGCCGCTGATCGTCAGCTTCGGCCGCTCCGGCAACAGCGCCGAGACCCTGGGGACGCTCGATGCGCTCGACGCTTTGGCGCCGGATGCGCCGCGCCTGAACATCACCTGCAACGGCGCTTCGGCGCTGGCAACGCGGCAGGCGAAACGGCAGCGCGTGGTGGTCCTGCCCGAGGCGACCCATGACGCGGGCTTTGCCATGACCTCCAGCTTCAGCACCATGTTGCTGACCGCGCTGGCGCTCTTTGACCAAAGCGTTCCGGTGGCCGAGGTTGCACCGCGGCTGGCGGCGCTGGCCGCGGCTTTGCGGCTTTCCCTGCCGGAAATGATTGCCTCAGCGACCGAGGCCCCGCTGGCGGAGCGTGTTGTCTTCGTCGGCGCCGGATCACTGGCCTTTGCGGCGCGCGAGGCGGCGCTGAAGCTGATGGAGCTGACGGCGGGTCAGGTGCCGGTTCTCTGGGACAGCACGCTCGGCTTCCGGCATGGGCCGAAATCCTTCGTGCGCGGGGCGACGGATATCTGGGTCTTCCTGTCCGACGATCCCCATGCCGCCCGTTATGACGCCGATCTGGTGGCAGAGCTGCGCGGGCAGTTTCCGCAGGCCGCGATCCGCTCCGTCGGGGCGGGCGGCGATCTGGCGCTGCCCTCGGGAGGCTGGGGCGTGATCCTGCCGGTCGTTCTGGCGCAGGTGCTGGCGGTGGTCTGGTCAGACCGGATGGGCCTGTCGGTCGATGATCCCTTCGCGGGGCTCGGCACGCTCAGCCGCGTGGTGGCGGGGGTGAAGCTCTACCCGGTGGAGGGCGCATGATCGCGGCGGGCATCGACCTCGGCGGCACCAAGATCGAGGCGCAGATCTTCGATGCAGGCTGGTCGCGGATGGCTTCCCACCGGATCGCCACGCCGAAGGATTATGCCGGGCTGGTGGCGGCGATGGCCGATCAGATCGCCTGGGTGGAAGCGCAGGCAGGGCGCGCGATCCCGGTGGGGATTTCGGCAGCCGGTCTGATCAATCCTGCGACCGGGCTGGCGCTGACGGCGAATCTTCCTGCAACCGGCAAGCCCTTTCCGGCCGATATCGAGGCGGCGGCGGGGCGGCCTGTCACCTATGTCAACGATTGTCGCGCGCAGGCGCTGTCGGAGGCGGTCTTTGGTGCGGCGCGCGGTTATCGCACGGCGCTCGGGCTGAACCTCGGCACCGGGCTGGCGGGCGGGGTGGTGGTGGGTGGCAAGCTGCTGCACAGCCCCTCCGGCACGGGCGGGGAGTTCGGGCATTTCCCGCTCGCCGCCGGGCCGGTGCTGGCCCATGGCCTGCCGGTTCTGCCTTGTGGCTGCGGGCGGGTCGGCTGCACGGAAACGCTGATCGCCGGGCCGGGTCTGGCGCGGATCGTGGCGCATCTGACCGGGCGCAACCTGACCCCGCAGGAGATCGTGGCCTTGCGCGGGCAGGACCCGGAGATCGGCAAGGCCTGGGATGTCTGGCGGTCGCTGGTCGTCGATCTGATGGTAACGCTGACGCTGACGGTGGACCCGGAGTGCATCGTGCTCGGCGGCGGTCTGGCGCGGGCCGAAGGGCTGGTGGAGGAACTGGGCCGCGATCTTTCCGCAGCCCAGCTTGCGGGCTATGCGGTGCCGGTGATCCGGCTGGCCGAAGGCGGCGATGCAACCGGCGCAAGGGGCGCGGCCTATGCCGCCCATGAACGGGAGCGTCTGCATGGCTGATCTTCTCCGCGGCATCGTGGCGCGCAACCGGGCGGGGAAGGCGGTGGCCATTCCCTCCGTCTGCTCCGCCCATCCGGAGGTTTTGCGGGCGAGCCTGATGGCGGCGGCGGCGCGGGGGGTGCCGCTGGTGATCGAGGCGACCTCCAATCAGGTCAATCAGGATGGCGGCTACACCGGGATGCGGCCCGCCGATTTCATCGCCTTCGTGCGCGGGATCGCGGCGGAAGAGGCGGTCGATCCGGCGCTGATCGTCTTTGGCGGCGATCATCTTGGTCCGCAGGTGTGGCGCAACGGTCTCGCCGAGGCGGCGATGCAGAAGGCGGAGGCGATGATCGCCGCCTATGTGCAGGCCGGCTTCACCAAGATCCACCTCGATTGCAGCGAGGGCTGTGCGGGCGAGCCGCCGCAGCTTGGCGACGATCTGGCGGCCGGTCGGGCCGCCCGTCTGGCGGCTGTCGCGCTGAAGGCCGCACCCGATCCGGCGGCGCTGATCTTCGTGATCGGCACCGAGGTTCCGCCCCCCGGCGGCGCCCGTGCCGACGACCATGGCGACATCCTGCCGACCACCCCGCAAAGTGCGGCGGCGACGCTCGCTGCCCATGCCGCGGCCTTCCGGGCGCAGGGGCTGGAGGGGGCTCTGACGCAGGTCGCGGGGCTGGTCGTCCAGCCGGGGGTGGAGTTCTCGCCGATGGCCGTCCACCACCTGCCGATGGACCGCGACCCCGGATTGGCGGCGGTTCTGGCCGATTGGCCGGGCCTCTGCCTTGAGGCCCATTCGACCGACTACCAGCACCCCGCCGCCTATCACCGGCTGGCGGAGCTGGGCTTCGCCTTCCAGAAGGTCGGCCCGGCGCTGACCTTTGCCTATCGGCAGGCGATCTATGCGCTCGATGCGCTTGGCCGGGAGGCGGGCTGGCTCGACGGGCCGTCCATCGCCGAAGTGATGGAGCGGCTGATGCTGGCGGAGCCCGGATATTGGCAGGGCCATTACCGGGGCGACAGCGGCGATCTGCGGGTGGAGCGGCATTTCGGCCTCGCCGACCGCATCCGCTATTACTGGCCGCAACCGGAAGCGCAGGCGGCGGTGGCCCGGCTGCGGGCAGGCTTTGCGGGCCGGAGCCTGCCGGAGCCGATGCTCTGGCAGCTTTTCCCCGCCGGCGTGATCGCAAGGGCCGCCGGAATGGGCCGCCCGATGGCGGAAGCCCTGGTTCTGGCCAATATCGAGGCGGCGCTGGCCCCCTATTTCCTCGGCTCCCCGGCTTTGGGGCAGGGCGCCCTTGACAGACAGGATCTCTCGGGCAAGGAGCCAAGGCCATGATCCCATCCGCCCCCACTCTCTGGCTTTGCCCCGATCAGGTCTTCGACGGTCGCCATCTGCGGCCCGGCCTTGCCGTGGGCCTGGCGCAGGGCAGGGTGGCGGCGGTGGAGCCGGTGGCAAGCCTGCCCGCCGGTGCGGCGCGGCTGCCGGTGGCGGGGGTGCTGACGCCGGGCTATGTCGACCTTCAGGTCAATGGCGGTGGCGATGCCTTCCTGAACAACGATCCTTCGGTCGCCGCCATGCAGACCATCGCCGCCGCCCATCGCCGCTTCGGCACGGTGGCGGTGCTGCCGACGCTGATCACCGATCTGCCGGAGAAGATGGACCTTGCCGTCGAGGCGGCCATCGCGGCGAAGGGGCTGCCCGGCCTCATCGGCCTGCATATCGAAGGCCCCCATATCAGCCTGCCCCGCCGCGGCACCCATGCGCCGCAGTTCATCCGGCCGCTGGACAGCCGCACCATCGCCAATGTCGAACGCCTGCGTGCCGCCGATGTGCCGGTCATGCTGACGCTCGCGCCGGAGGCGGTGCAGCCCGGCCAGATCGCGGCACTTGCGGCGACGGGGGCGGTGATCTCCCTCGGTCACAGCGATGCGGAGGCCGGGGCGGTGGAGGCGGCGCTTGCCGAAGGCGCGCGCTGCTTCACCCATCTTTACAACGCCATGTCGCCGATGCTGAACCGCAGCCCCGGCGTGACGGGTGCGGCGATCAATTCCACCGCCTATGCCGGGATCATCTGCGACGGTCATCATGTGGCCGATGCCATGGTCGGCCTCGCAATCCGCGCAAGGCCGGTGGCGGACCGGATGTTCCTTGTGTCGGATGCCATGTCCACCGTCGGCGGCTCCGACCGCTTCGAGCTTTACGGACAGGTGGTGCGGGTGGTCGAGGGGCGTCTCGTCAATGCCGAAGGCTCGCTCGCCGGGGCGCATGTGACCATGGCCGAAAGCGTCGCGCGGCTGGTGCGCGTGCTGGGCGTCGCGCCGGAAACCGCGCTGCGTATGGCGGTTTCGGTGCCGGCGGAGGTGATGGGGGTGCCGGCGCTTGGCACCCTTTCCGGACGCGGCGCCGAAGATCTGCTGATCCTCGGAGCGGACTGGATGCCGCGCGCCACCGGAGCCGGGCTTCTGGCCGAACGCGCCGCCTGATCCTGCTCTCCTCCGCCAGGGCGGAGATCGCGGACGCTCCGCGGGGGATATTTGGAAAGAGAAGAAAGCCCCTTCTTCTCTTCTTAAATATCCCCGCCGGAGGCTCCGCCGTCAGGGCAGGTCACGCCCCTTTCACGGCGGAGACCAGATTTGCCGCCGCTTTCATCAGCAGCGGGATGTCCCCGCCGACCCCGAGGAAGGTGACGCCCATCTCGCGGTAGCGGGCGGCGAGCGCGAGATCGAAGGTCAGGATCCCCGCCGCCTTGCCGCTGGCGATGATCTTGCGGAGGGCGTCGTCGATGGCCTGCTGCACTTCGGGCGCCGCGGTATTGCCGGGAAAGCCCATGTCGGCGGCAAGGTCGGAGGGGCCGATGAAGACGCCATCCACCCCGTCGAGCGCCAGAATACCCGGCAGCGCCGCAAGACCCGCGCGGCTTTCGACCTGAAGGAGAAGGCAGGTTTCCCGGTTGGCGGTTGTCAGATAATCGGCGGTCCGCCCGAAATCGGCCGCCCGTGCCACCGAGGCGCCAAGGCCGCGCATCCCTTCCGGCGGATAGCGCATGGCGCGAACCAGCTCTGCTGCGTGTTCGACGCTTTCCACCATCGGGATCAGCAGGGTTTGCACGCCCAGGTCAAGCACTTGCTTGATCATCCAGGGTTCTCCGATTGGCGGGCGCACCACGACCTGACTGCGGTCACCGATGGTCTGGGCCTGGGAAAGGATTGTCGGGATCGAATTCGGGCCATGTTCTCCGTCGATCAGCAGCCAGTCAAAACCGCTGCCGGCCAGAAGCTCTGCCGAATAGGCACTGGCGAGGTTGAGCCAGATTCCATACTGCGGGCGCTTTTCCTGCAGGGCGGCTTTCAGTTTGTTCCTGGGGGCGGGCATGGGGCGATCCTTCGCTGATATCTTGTTCTATCGCGCCGGGGATTGGCTGTCAGCCGGGCGATCCAATTGATTAACGGGTTAATTAATAATCCTGCCCCGTCAAGAGCGCGTTGGCAAGACGCATAGCGAAGCGAGTTTCGAGGCATGGGCTGCTGGCAGCAGCGGCGGTCACATGCCTTTTCAGGCCCACGCTTGCCGCATGATTTCGCCGCTTGCAACGGGGCCTGAACGCTTGCCCTTGCCTGCGGCTGACGCACGGGAGCCCGAGACGCCGCTCCGGCGGATCTCTGAGCGAATGCCGGGCTGGACGGCATATTTCCCCGCATGTTTCAGCCGCGTCTCGGCTTTGTGAAAGTCTTTGTTTTGCCTTTTGGGGCCGCGACCCCATCCTTTCCCCAAACAAGAGAAGGAGGGAAAGACGATGCGCTACCGGAATGAATACCGCTGGTCCGAGATCACCCCGAAATCCGCCTTTCTGAACCGCCGACAGATAATCGCGGCCACGGCTGCGCTGATCGCCTCTCCGGCGCTCGCGGCGGGCGGGACCTATTCGACGGATGAGGCGCCGAATTCGCTCGAAGACATCACCAGCTACAACAACTACTACGAGTTCGGCTACGGCAAGTCCGACCCCGCCGCCTATGCCGGGGGGCTCAAGACCGATCCGTGGTCCATCGTCATCGACGGGCTGGTGGACAAACCCGGCACCTACGACCTTGCCGATGTGCTGAAGGGACAGACAATAGAGGAGCGTATCTACCGCTTCCGCTGCGTCGAGGCCTGGTCGATGGTCATCCCGTGGAACGGTTTCGAGCTTTCGGCGCTGCTCAACCGTGTCGGCGTGCAACCCGCAGCGAAATATGTGGCCTTCGAGACCCTGCTGCGCCCCGAGGAAATGCCGGGTCAGAAGCTGGCGGGCATCGAATGGCCCTATCGGGAGGGGCTGCGGATGGATGAGGCGATGAATCCCCTCACCCTGCTGGCGACCGGGATCTACGGGGAGCCGATGCCCAACCAGAACGGCGCGCCGATCCGGCTGGTCGTGCCGTGGAAATACGGCTTCAAGTCGATCAAGTCGATCGTGCGGATCAGCCTGACGGAAACCATGCCGCAAACCACCTGGAACATGTTGCAGCCGAATGAATACGGCTTCTATGCCAATGTGAACCCGGAGGTGGACCACCCCCGCTGGAGCCAGGCGAGCGAGCGGCCTATCGGCGGCGGCCTTTTCGCGGGCCGGAAGGAGACGATCAAGTTCAATGGCTACGGAGAGCAGGTTGCCAGCCTCTATGCCGGGCAGGACCTGGCGAAGGACTATTGATGGATCGCGCCAATCAACTTCTCCGTCGTCTGCCGAGCTGGGTGGTCTATCTGGCCGGGGCGATCCCTTTCGCGCTTCTTGTCTATGCCGCGCTGACCAACACCCTCGGCCCTGATCCCGTGAAAGGGCTGGAGCGGCCCCTGGGCGAATGGGGGCTGCGGTTTCTGATCGCCTCGCTGGCGGTGACGCCGCTGATGCGGGCCGGTCTCCGGCTGCTGAAGTTCCGCCGGGCGCTCGGCCTCCTTGGCTTCTTCTATGTGCTTCTGCATTTCACGGTCTGGATCAGCGTCGACATGGCGTTTCTCTGGAGCCAGATTCTCGGAGATCTGGTGAAGCGCCCCTATATCATCGTGGGATTCGCTGGGTTCGTCCTGTTGGTGCCATTGGCGCTGACCTCCAGCAATTTTGCGATTCGCCGCATGGGTGCGTTGGCTTGGCGGCGTCTGCACTGGCTCGCCTATCCGGCGATTCTGGCCGGCGCGGTGCATTTCGTGATGATCGGAAAGGTGTGGACGGCCGACTCCCTGCTTTATCTCGGGCTGGTAGCGGTGCTTCTGGCTGCCCGCCTGATCCCCGTCCGCAAGCGGCGGTTACAAACCGCGTGATTCCTGCTGCGCTGCCGCAATGAAGTTGCGTCAGCGCAGCGCAGCTTGTGGTAAAGATGCGCTCAACCCCAAGATTTTGTAGGGAAATCAGGAAAAGCGAAAAAAATATGACGACCTGCTTTTTTCTTCTTGCGGCTTCCTGAAGCTTTCCCTAAATACCGCCTCACCGAAGACG